>NZ_JBVJAM010000017.1:0-175227 GCF_055590565.1 Streptomyces sp. NPDC041814
ACTCTATCAGACTCTTTCGTGTCCGATTCCCGGTCGAAGCGGGTCAAGCGATTTTCGCTTTCCAGTTCTTCGCTTTCGCGTTTCCCTTTCCGGCGGCTCCGACTTTATCAGAAGTTCTGAGTCGGAATTCCCACCCCCTCTTGGATGCTTCGGGGCGCACAGGTGCGCTCGCTGCTTCCCGGCGAGGTGGAGACGTAAACGTACTGGAGCGGGGCGCCCTGATGCAAATCGGGGGCCCCGCTCCGGAGTTCGCGCCTGTCGGAGGGTCAGACCTCGACGACGACGGGGAGGATCATCGGGCGCCGGCGGTAGGTGTCCGAGACCCACTTGCCCACCGTGCGGCGGATCAGCTGCTGGAGCTGGTGCGGCTCCATCACGCCGTCCTGGGCGGACTTGTTGAGCGCCTCCTCGATCTTCGGAACGACCGCGGTGAACGCAGCGTCCTCGATGCCGGAACCGCGGGCCTGGATGTGCGGGCCGCCGACGATCTTGCCCGAGGTGCTGTCGACCACGAGGAACACCGAGATGATGCCCTCGTCGCCGAGGATGCGGCGGTCCTTGAGCGAGGTCTCCGTGACATCGCCGACGGAGAGACCGTCGACGTACACGTAACCGGCCTGGACCTTGCCGACGATCTTCGCCTTGCCGTCGATCAGGTCGACGACCACGCCGTCCTCGGCGATGACGATGTGGTCCTTCGGCACGCCGGTCAGGGCGCCGAGCTCGGCGTTGGCCCGCAGATGGCGCCACTCGCCGTGGACGGGCATCAGGTTCTTCGGGCGGCAGATGTTGTAGAAGTACAGCAGCTCGCCGGCCGAGGCGTGGCCCGAGACGTGGACCTTGGCGTTGCCCTTGTGGACGACGTTGGCGCCCCAGCGAGAGAGGCCGTTGATGACGCGGTAGACCGCGTTCTCGTTCCCCGGGATCAGGGAAGAGGCCAGGATGACCGTGTCGCCCTGGACGATGCGGATCTGGTGGTCGCGGTTGGCCATCCGTGAGAGGGCCGCCATCGGCTCGCCCTGTGAACCGGTGCAGACGAGCACGACCTCGTCGTCCGGCAGGTCGTCCAGGGTCTTGACGTCCACGACGAGCCCGGCGGGGACCTTCAGATAGCCCAGGTCACGGGCGATGCCCATGTTGCGGACCATCGAGCGTCCGACGAAGGCGACCCGGCGGCCGTACTCGTGGGCCGTGTCCAGGATCTGCTGGATGCGGTGCACATGGCTGGCGAAGCTCGCCACGATGATGCGCTTCTGCGCATTGGCGAAGACGTTGCGCAGGACGTTCTGGATGTCCCGCTCGGGCGGTACGAAGCCCGGGACCTCGGCGTTCGTGGAGTCGGAGAGCAGGAGGTCGATGCCCTCCTCGCTCAGCCGGGCGAAGGCATGCAGGTCGGTGAGGCGGCCGTCCAGCGGGAGCTGGTCCATCTTGAAGTCACCGGTGGCGACGGCCATGCCCGCGGGGGTCCGGATGGCAACCGCGAGGGCGTCCGGGATGGAGTGGTTGACCGCGACGAACTCGCAGTCGAAGACTCCGATGCGCTCGCGCTGCCCCTCCGCCACCTCCAGGGTGTACGGACGGATGCGGTGCTCCTGGAGCTTGGCCTCGATCAGAGCGAGGGTCAGCTTGGAACCGATGAGCGGGATGTCCGGCTTCAGGCGAAGCAGATACGGGACGCCACCGATGTGGTCTTCGTGGCCGTGCGTGAGGACGATGCCCTCGACGTCGTCCAGGCGGTCCCGGATGGTCGTGAAGTCCGGCAGGATCAGGTCGATGCCGGGCTGCTCCTCCTCGGGAAAGAGGACACCGCAGTCGACGATGAGCAGGCGGCCGCCGTACTCGAAGACGGTCATGTTCCGGCCGATCTCGCCGAGGCCGCCGAGCGGGGTGACCCGCAGGGCGCCCTTCGCGAGCTTCGGCGGGGTGCCGAGTTCAGGATGCGGATGACTCAAAAGACTCTCCTTACCACGCGCGCCACGTACCGCTTGGGCACGTGGCGCGCATGTCATTCGTGCACTTGCTGTTGTCTTGGTGGTGCTGTGCGGGATTCCCCGCGTGTTCAGCTGTGTTTCGCGTATTCAGTTGTGAAGTCCGTTGTCAGAGCTCTACCCCGCCGGCGGCGAGATCGATCTTGAGCTGGGCCGTCTCCTGCGCGGTCAGCTCGACCAGGGGCAGCCGGAGCGGGCCCGCCGGGAGGCCCTGCAGCGTCAGCGCGGCCTTGGTGGTGATCACGCCCTGGGTGCGGAACATGCCGGTGAAGACCGGCAGCAGCTTCTGGTGGATCTCGGTGGCCTTCTGCACATCCCCGCCGAGGTGGGCCTCGATGAGCGCCCGCAGGTCCGGGGTGACGACATGGCCGACGACGGAGACCACACCGACCGCGCCGACGGAGAGCAGCGGAAGGTTCAGCATGTCGTCGCCGGAGTACCAGGCGAGGCCCGAGCGGGCGATGGCCCAGCTCGCGCGCCCCAGGTCGCCCTTGGCGTCCTTGTTGGCGACGATCCGGGGGTGCTCGGAGAGCCGTACGAGCGTCTCCGTGTCGATCGGCACACCGCTGCGGCCCGGGATGTCGTAGAGCATCACCGGCAGGCCGGTGGCGTCCGCGATGGCGGTGAAGTGCCGCAGCAGGCCCTCCTGTGGCGGCTTGTTGTAGTACGGGGTCACGGCGAGAAGGCCGTGAACGCCGCTGCGCTCGGCGGTGCGGGCGAGCTCGATGCTGTGCCGGGTGTCGTTGGTGCCGATGCCGGCGACGATGTGCGCCCGGTCCCCCACCGCTTCCAGGACGGCCCTGACGAGCTGGTCTTTCTCCGCGTCGCTGGTGGTCGGGGACTCGCCGGTGGTGCCGTTGATGATCAGGCCGTCGTTGCCTGCGTCCACCAGGTGGGTGGCGAGCCGCTGCGCGCCCTCGATGTCGAGAGCGCCGTCCGCCGTGAACGGCGTGACCATAGCGGTGAGGACCCGCCCGAAGGGGGTCTGCGGAGTGGAGATCGGAGCCATGGGTAACACGCTACTCGCTGCTCGACGCACGGTGCCCCCTCGGGGGGACAAGCAAGAGGAGCCCGGCACTGCCTGCTCGGGGGTTCAAGCAGTGCCGGGTCCGTTTGATCAGCCTAGATGAACTTCTCGAAACGCCGCAATACGGACACCGCCCTATGGGGCGACACGTCCATTTTTGTTGAAGGCTGCATGGGTGAGCGGCATCAGCCGGGCCCAGTGGGCCTCCATCTGCTCGCCCACCATCTCGATCTCCCGCTGCGGGAACGAGGGCACCTTCGCCATCTCGTGCTGCGTGCGCAGGCCGAGGAAGTGCATCAGGGAGCGCGCGTTGCACGTGGCGTACATCGTGGAGAACAGGCCGACCGGAAGCACCGCGCGGGCCACCTCGCGGGCAACGCCCGCCGCCAGCATCTCCTGGTACGCCTCGTACGCCTGCCGGTACGAGTCCTCCATGGCGCGGGTGGTGAGCGCGTGCTGCTCCGGCGTGCCCTCCACGAACTCGTACTTGCCCGGGCGGCCCTGCTGGATGAGCTTGCGGGACGTGTCGGGGACGTAGAAGACGGGCTGCAACTCCCTGTAGCGGCCCGATTCCTCGTTGTACGACCAGCCGACGCGGTGCCGCATGAACTCGCGGAACACGAAGAGCGGGGCGCTGACGAAGAAGGTCATCGAGTTGTGCTCGAACGGGCTGCCGTGCCGGTCCCGCATCAGATAGTTGATGAGGCCCTTCGAGCGCTCGGGGTCCTTGGCGAGTTCCTCCAGGGACTGCTCACCGGCCGTGGACACGCGGGCGGCGAACAGCACGTCGGCGTCGCCGGCAGCGGATTTCACCAGGTCGACAGTGACGTCGCTCCGGAAATGGGCCTTCGTGGGCTCGGGGGTGTCGTCGGTCACCGGCAGGGTCCTTCCAATGGCGTCGCTCGGGCGGCGTCCACTCTACGGGCCGGGCTCAACCCGATCACCCACGGCTGTGCGGGAACGTCTTTCCGGTTTTTTCTGATTTCGCCGGGCGATTCGGGGCACCGAATGGGGCAGTCGTGCGTCTGACTCGGTAGCACCACCCGAAAGATTTCAAGGAGAGCCACCCCATGTTCCGCCGGCGTGAATCCGTCCCGTTCTCGTTCGTAGCCGAGTCCGAGCGGTTCCGCAGTAACGTCACACCGCCTCCCCGCCCCCGCAGCACGGTCTCCGAGCGGGCGGGACGTGCCCTGATAGGCCTCGTCGTCGTCGGGGGCATCGCGGGCTCCCTGCTCCTCGGCCTGCCTGCTCTGGGCCCCGAGCAGGCGCCGGCGCACACGCAGCAGACCGAAGCGGCGCAGGGGCGCTGACCCGGACGGACCCCCTGGGGTGGTCGGTCCGGGCATCTCCTCGGTAGCCTCACCGGGCACAGCAATCGAGCGTGCTTGTGAGTGAGGATCAGTCGTGCCCCTGCCCTTTCTGACGGCCGACCGCGCGTTTGACGCGAACGCGGAGGACGTCGCGCTGCCGTTCGACGACCACGACAGCTGGCGGCGGCCCTATCGTCCCGGTCCCTGGCGGGTCGCCGCCGCGGCAGGTCTGCTGCTGCTCGCCTCGTTCATCCTGTTCGCGGGGATGATCATCGCGTTCGCCGGGGCGCTGCCCGGTGCGGGGGCGTGTCTCGCGCTCGGGCTCGCGATCATCCTGTGCGCGCTGCGGATGCTGCGCATCGGCGCGTGGGTGAGCCGGCACGGTGTGCGCCGGGTGGCCTTCTTCCGTACGACGACCGTTCCGTGGAGCCGGGCCGCTGCCGTGCGGACGGTGCAGCAGCCGGTGAAGTGGCTCGGGTTCCCACGTACCGTGCAGGGCCAGGCGCTGATCGTCGTCCGTAAGGGCGGGGACGCGGTGCCGCCGTTGCTCACGGACTCCAACGCGGATTTTCTTGCGCGGGGGGAGGCGTTTGATCGTGCCGCCGACACGATCGAGGCGTGGGGGGATGAATACCGGTCGCGGTAGTGGTTTCGCGGCGGGGAGCCGTCCGGTGACTGAGGTGTCCTCAATCGCCGGACGGCTCTCTTTTTGTCCTCAGACGCCGGACGGGCTGGGGTGCTCGTCCGGCCGGGTGTCGCGGTGCAACGCAATCGCTCGTTGCATGGCCTTGCGGGCCCGGGGGGTGTCCCGGGCGTCCTGGTAGGCCACTGCCAGGCGGAACCAGCAGCGCCAGTCGTCCGGGGTGTCCTCCGTCTCCTCCCGGCGGCGTTCGAACACCGCGTCGGCGGAGGCGCGGTCGATGCGGCCGCTGGGTGTGCGCAGCAGTTCGTCGACCGGGAGGCCGCCCTCCGCGTCCAGCTCGGCGGCCAGGGCGTTGGCCCTGCGGACGAACTGAGTGTTCTTCCACAGGAACCACACGCCGATCGCGGGCAGGACCAGCACGGCGATCCCGAAGGTCACCGTGATGAGGGTGCCGTGCTTGATGAGCAGGACGCCACGGCTGCCGACCAGGACGAAGTAGAAGACCAGGACGGCAGCGGTGACGACGTAAGTGATCTTTGCGCGCATGGCGGGGCCAGTCAGTTCAGGTCGAGGAAGTGTTCCAGGCCGAACGTGAGGCCGGGAGTGGTCACCACGCGGCGGGCGCCGAGCAGGATGCCGGGCATGAAGCTGCTGTGGTGCAGGGAGTCGTGCCGGATGGTGAGGGTCTCGCCCTCGCCGCCGAGCAGCACCTCCTGATGGGCCAGGAGCCCGCGGAGGCGGACCGAGTGGACCGGGATGCCGTCGACGTCGGCGCCGCGTGCCCCGTCCAGTGCGGTGCTGGTGGCGTCCGGCTGCGGGGCGCAGTCCGCGTCGCGCCGGGCCGCGGCAATGAGCTGGGCGGTGCGGGCGGCGGTCCCCGAGGGGGCGTCGGCCTTGTTGGGGTGGTGGAGCTCGATGACCTCGACGGACTCGAAGTAGCGGGCCGCCTGCTGGGCGAACTTCATGGTGAGAACCGCGCCGATGGAGAAGTTCGGCGCGATGAGCACACCGGTCTCCGGGGAGGCGGAGAGCCAGCCGTCGAGCTGCGCGAGCCGTTCGTCGGTCCAGCCGGTGGTGCCGACCACCGCGTGGATGCCGTGGCCGACGCAGTACTGGAGGTTCTCCATCACCGAGGCGGGAGTGGTCAGCTCCACGGCGACCTGGGCGCCGGTCTCGGCGAGGGTCTCCAGCTTGTCGCCCCGGCCGAGGGCGGCCACCAGCTCCAGGTCCTCGGCGGCCTCGACGGCTCGTACCGCTTCGGCTCCGATACGGCCCTTGGCGCCGAGGACGGCCACGCGCAGCTTGCTCATTGCTCTGCTTCCTTAGGAGTTTCAGGAGACCGCTTCGTGGAGACGGGCGGCCTGCTTGTCCTTGAGCGGTCCGATGACGGACAGCGAGGGACGGTGTCCGAGGATCTCGCCCGCGACGGAGCGGATGTCGTCCGGTGTCACCTCACTGATACGGGCCAGCATCTCGTCCACCGACATCTGCTCGCCCCAGCACAGCTCGCTCTTGCCGATGCGGTTCATCAGCGCGCCGGTGTCCTCCAGGCCGAGGACGGTGGAGCCGGAGAGCTGGCCGATGGCGCGGCTGATCTCCTCGTCGCTCAGCCCGTCCGACGCGACCCGGTCGAGCTCGTCGCGGCAGATCTTGAGGACGTCGTGCACCTGGCTCGGGCGGCAGCCCGCGTACACGCCGAACAGGCCGCAGTCCGCGAAGCCGGAGGTGTACGAGTACACGCTGTAGGCGAGGCCGCGCTTCTCCCGTACCTCCTGGAAGAGGCGGGAGCTCATGCCGCCGCCGAGGGCGGTGTTGAGGACGCCCAGGGCCCAGCGCCGTTCGTCGGTGCGGGCCAGGCCGGGCATGCCGAGGACCACGTGGGCCTGCTCCGTCTTGCGGCCCAGGACCTCGACCCGGCCGGCGGTGCGCAGGGCGCGGGAGCCCTCGCGGGGCGCGGTCGGGACCGCGTCCGTACGGGAGAGGGCGCCGGCCCTGTCGAACGCCTTGCGGACCTGGCGCACGACGGTGGCGTGGTCGATGTTGCCCGCGGCGGCGACGACGAGGCGTGTCGGGTCGTAGTGCTTCTTGTAGAAGCGGGCGATCTGGCCGCGGTTCAGGGCGTTGATCGTGTCCACGGTGCCGAGGACCGGGCGGCCGAGCGGGGTGTCGCCGAGCATGGTGTGCGCGAACAGGTCGTGCACGCAGTCGCCCGGGTCGTCCTCCGTCATCGCGATCTCTTCGAGGATGACGCCGCGCTCGGCGTCGACGTCCTCGGGGGCGATCAGCGAGCCGGTCAGCATGTCGCAGACGACGTCGATGGCGAGCGGCAGGTCCGTGTCGAGGACCCGCGCGTAGTAGCAGGTGTACTCCTTCGCCGTGAAGGCGTTCATCTCGCCGCCGACCGCGTCGATGGCGGAGGAGATGTCGAGGGCGCTGCGCTTGGCGGTGCCCTTGAAGAGGAGGTGTTCGAGGTAGTGCGTCGCGCCGTTCAGGGCGGGCGTCTCGTCGCGTGAGCCGACGTTCGCCCAGATACCGAAGGTGGCGGAGCGTACGGAGGGCAGGGTCTCGGTGACGACGCGGAGGCCGCCGGGGAGGACCGTACGGCGGACCGTGCCGATGCCGTTGCTGCCCTTGAGAAGCGTTTGGGTACGGGCGACGGCCCGCCCCTCCGAGGAGGGGCGGGCCGTCGTCGCGGAACTACGGGACGTCACTTGTCGGTGTCGTCCTTCTTCTCGTCCTCTTCGCCCTCGATGACGGGGACGAGGGAGAGCTTGCCGCGGGAGTCGATCTCGGCGATCTCGACCTGGACCTTGGCGCCGACGCCGAGAACGTCCTCGACGTTCTCGACGCGCTTGCCACCGGCCAGCTTGCGGATCTGCGAGATGTGCAGCAGGCCGTCCTTGCCCGGCATGAGCGAGACGAACGCACCGAAGGTGGTGGTCTTGACGACCGTACCCAGGTAGCGCTCGCCGACCTCCGGCATGGTCGGGTTGGCGATCGCGTTGATCGTGGCGCGGGCGGCCTCGGCCTGCGAGCCCTGCTGAGCACCGATGTAGATGGTGCCGTCGTCCTCGATCGTGATGTCGGCGCCGGTGTCCTCCTGGATCTGGTTGATCATCTTGCCCTTGGGGCCGATGACCTCACCGATCTTGTCCACCGGGATCTTGACGGTGATGATCCGCGGGGCGTTCGGGGACATCTCGTCCGGGACGTCGATGGCCTCGTTCATCACGTCGAGGATGTGGAGGCGGGCGTCGCGGGCCTGCTTCAGCGCGGCGGCCAGGACCGAGGCGGGGATGCCGTCGAGCTTGGTGTCGAGCTGGAGCGCCGTGACGAACTGCTTCGTACCGGCGACCTTGAAGTCCATGTCGCCGTACGCGTCCTCGGCACCGAGGATGTCGGTGAGGGCGACGTAGTGGGTCTTGCCGTCGATCTCCTGGGAGATCAGGCCCATGGCGATGCCGGCGACGGCGGCCTTGAGGGGCACACCGGCGTTCAGCAGGGACATGGTGGAGGCGCAGACCGAACCCATGGACGTCGAGCCGTTGGAGCCCAGGGCCTCGGAGACCTGGCGGATCGCGTAGGGGAACTCCTCGCGGGACGGGAGGACCGGCACGATCGCGCGCTCGGCGAGCGCGCCGTGGCCGATCTCGCGGCGCTTGGGCGAGCCCACGCGGCCGGTCTCGCCGACGGAGTACGGCGGGAAGTTGTAGTTGTGCATGTAGCGCTTGCGGGTCACCGGGGAGAGGGTGTCCAGCTGCTGCTCCATGCGGAGCATGTTGAGGGTGGTGACGCCCAGGATCTGGGTCTCGCCACGCTCGAACAGGGCGGAGCCGTGCACGCGCGGGATGGCCTCGACCTCGGCGGCGAGCGTACGGATGTCCGTGACGCCGCGGCCGTCGATGCGGACCTTGTCCTTGATGACGCGCTCGCGGACCAGCTTCTTGGTCAGCGCGCGGTAGGCGCCGGAGATCTCCTTCTCGCGGCCCTCGAACTCGGGGAGGAGCTTCTCGGCCGCGATCTCCTTGATGCGGTCGAGCTCCGACTCGCGCTCCTGCTTGCCGGCGATGGTGAGCGCCTTGGCGAGCTCGGTGCTGACGGCCTTGGTGAGGGCCTCCAGGACGTCGTCCTGGTAGTCGAGGAAGACCGGGAACTCGCCGGTGGGCTTGGCGGCCTTGGCGGCGAGGTCGGACTGGGCCTTGCAGAGCGCCTTGATGAAGGGCTTGGCGGCTTCCAGACCGGCGGCGACGACCTCTTCGGTCGGGGCCTCGGCGCCGTCCTTGACGAGCTGGATGGTCTTCTCGGTGGCCTCGGCCTCGACCATCATGATCGCGACGTCGCCGTCCTCCAGGACGCGGCCCGCGACGACCATGTCGAAGACGGCGTCCTCAAGCTCGGTGTGCGTCGGGAAGGCGACCCACTGGCCCTTGATCAGGGCGACGCGGGTGGCGCCGATCGGGCCGGAGAAGGGCAGGCCCGCCAGGATCGTGGAGGCGGACGCGGCGTTGATCGCGACCACGTCGTACAGGTGGTCGGGATTGAGCGCCATGATCGTCTCGACGATCTGGATCTCGTTGCGCAGGCCCTTCTTGAAGGACGGGCGCAGCGGGCGGTCGATCAGGCGGCAGGTGAGGATCGCGTCCTCGGAGGGGCGGCCCTCGCGGCGGAAGAACGAGCCGGGGATCTTGCCCGCGGCGTACTGCCGCTCCTCGACGTCCACCGTGAGGGGGAAGAAGTCGAGGTTGTCCTTGGGCCGCTTGGAGGCGGTGGTGGCCGACAGCACCATGGTGTCGTCGTCCAGGTACGCGACGGCGGAGCCGGCGGCCTGCTTGGCCAGGCGGCCCGTCTCGAAGCGGATGGTGCGGGTGCCGAAGGTGCCGTTGTCGATGACGGCCTCGGCGTAGTGGGTCTCGTTCTCCACTAGTGAATTCTCCATACTCGTCGTCTTTCGTCCGGGCGCCCGTGTGGCGCCGGACGGAGCGGAGAAGCGCGCCGTCTGTGCGGGGCCGGTCTTCGATCGAAGCTCCCGGGCGTTGTCCCGGGGGCCACTACCGAGGACCGGCGGCGGCTGCGCGGCGCCTCTCCTCGTCTGTTGTTGTACGTCCAGGTTACTGAGGTTGCCCCCGGTACCGCACGTACGGCAAAGGGAGCGGCTCCCTGAGTGAGGGAACCGCTCCCTTGCGCAGCGGTCTTACTTGGCGCCGCCGGCCGCACCGCGGCGGATGCCGAGGCGGTCGACGAGCGCACGGAAGCGCTGGATGTCCTTCTTGGCCAGGTACTGCAGGAGGCGGCGACGCTGGCCGACCAGGATCAGCAGACCACGACGGGAGTGGTGGTCGTGCTTGTGCGTCTTGAGGTGCTCCGTCAGGTCCGAGATGCGGCGCGAGAGCATGGCGACCTGGACCTCGGGGGAACCGGTGTCGCCCTCCTTCGTCGCGAACTCGGTCATGATCTGCTTCTTCGTAGCGGCGTCGAGCGGCACGCGGTACTCCTCTGGGTCTTCGATGCGCCCACGAGTGCCCCTGGTCTGGTTCTCAGGGGAGCTTGGGTGACTCGGGAGCGAGGGTCCGATGAGCGCAGCTCCCAGAGCTAACCGGGAACGCGTACACAAACGGCCACAGCCAGACTACCAGCCGCCCGGACCCGCCCCCGCCGGCCGTCAGCCGGTGAGCGCCCTCGCGCGCGCGTAGAGGTCCAGGACCGCGAGGCAGAGCGGGACGAGGGAGAGCAGGAGCGCGCTCTCGGCCAGGTCCAGGAATCTGCCCCAGAACGGGGAGAGGCCCTTGCGCGGGACGGTCGCCCCGGCGGCGGCGAGGAGCAGGGCGCCGGCGACGAGCGCGGCGCACAGTCCGGCCGTACGGGGATACAGGGCCGGGTCGTCTCTCTGGACGTCGAGGGCGAGGCCGGCGACCGGGGCGGCGAGTGCGCCGATGCCCGCGACCAGCAGGCAGGCGACCTGGGCGGTGTAGCGGAAGAGGCGGGCGCGGAGCAGCAGCGCGAGCCCGGCGGCGAGCGCGAGGAGCCTGGCCCAGGTGTTGCCCGAGGCGGCGAGGACGGCGGCCGAGATGGCGGCCAGGCCCGCGCAGCCCCCGGCCAGGCCGAGGAGCAGTTCGTGGCCGCGCCTGGCCCGCTCCGCGACGAGGCGGGTGTCGACGGGGGCGGCGTCCGCGTCCTCGTGCTCGTCGTGCTCGTCGTGGTCGTCACTGAAGGGGCCGGCCGGCCGGGGCGCTGCGTACCCGGTCGGAAGCCGGGCGAAACGGGCGGAGAGGCCGGGCAGGAACGCGATGAGGCCGAGGGCGGCGGGGACGCAGACGGCGGCGGTCGCGGTGGCGGACGCCTCGGTGAGGATCGCGGCGAACGCGGCCACCGCTCCGGCACCGGCGAGGAGGGCGGCGCCCGCGAAGGGGGCGTCGCCGCCCGGGGCGAGCGCGGTGAGGGCCGCCGAGACGGCGAGGACAGCGGCGCACCCGAGCAGGAGCTGAAGCCGGCCCGCTCCCCCGCCCGGCTCCGGGGGGACGAGGCCGGAGCCGCCGAGGAGGACGAGCGGCAGGGCGCCCAGGCCGAGCGCGGCGGCGGTGACGCGGTCGGCGTGGACCCGGGCGCGTACGGCGGCGGCGGTGGCCGACAGGAGTCCGGCGGCGCCCGCGACGGCTCCGGGCGGTCCGTGCAGGTCGTGGCGGACCGGGTCGGCCCGCCACAGGACGAGGGCCGCCAGGAGGAGGAGCAACGCGCCGGCGGCAGGGGCGGCGCCGCGCAGCAGGTCGTCGCTCCACAGGTGGCGGTCGCGGCGGGTGGCCGAGGCGATGGCGTCGGCGACGTCGTCGAAGACGGGCGGGGGGAGCGAGACGGAGAAGGGGCGCAGGGTGAGGATCTCGCCTTCGAGGACACGTTGTGCGGCGAGGGTGCGGTCGCCGTCCAGGACCGTTCCGTCGAGCCGTACGAGGTGGTGGCCGGGGGGCGCGGTGCCGGGTGCGGCCGGTCCGGTGAGGCGCAGGATCTCGGGCCGGATGTCGGCGACGGCGATGTCCTCGGGCAGGGCGACGTCGATGCGGCTGTCGGGCGTGACGACGGTGACGCGGCAGAAGCCGGTCGTTGCGGTCGGACTCACGTGTCGGGGGCCCCTGTTCGTCGCTGGTCGGCGGTGTCCGCACGATGGGCGGGCCACGTTATCGGGCGGATCGGGGCGAAGGCTGACAGTGCGTAGGATCGCGGGCGCCTCGGGCAGAGGGTGTCCCTCCGATGTGCGCACGCGTCGGCAGCGCCGTTCCCCTCTCCGCCCCGTCCCACACCCGCCCGCACCCAAGGATCGATGCACCGGTGAGTCAGATCGTCGTGAAGCGTCCGCCCCGTCTGCTGCCGCCGGAAGTTCCCACGAAAGAGGTGTTGTTGGAGCCTCCTCCGGTGGGGCCGCGCGGGCAGCGCGAGGGGGTGCTGATGCAGCTTCTTCCCGTGCTGGGCATGGCGTCGTCGGTGGTGTTCTTCTTCTCGCCGCAGGCGCCGCCGTTCATGCGGGTCATGGGTGTGCTGATGCTGGTGTCGACGCTGGCGATGGTGGTGGCCCAGGTGGTGCGGTACCGGCGCGGTACGCAGGGGCGGGCGGCCGATGTGCGGCGCGACCATCTGGCCAGGCTGGCGCGGACGCGCCGTGCGGTGCGGCGGACGGCGCGGGCCCAGCGCGACGGTCTGCTGTTCACCCATCCCGCCCCCGGTCAGCTGTGGTCGGTGGTCGCGGGCGGGAGCCGGGTGTGGGAGCGGCGGCCCGGCGACCCGGACTTCGGGGTGGTGCGGATCGGGCTCGGCAGGCAGCGGCTCGCGACGCCGTTGACCGTGCCGGAGCACGCTCCGGGTGAGCCGGATCCGGTGTGCGCGGACGCGGTGCGGCGGTTCGTGGCGGTGCACGGCTCGCTGGACGGCCTGCCGTTGTGCGTTCCGCTGCGGGCGGCGTACCGGGTGCGGCTGAGTGGTGCGACGGAGCCGGTCAGGGCGGTGGCGCGGGCGTTGGTGGCGCAGTTGGTGACGCTGCACTCGCCCCGGGACCTGGTGGTGGCGGTGGTGGCCGCGCGGGAGGCGGGGGTGTGCTGGGAGTGGGTGAAGTGGCTGCCGCATGTCCAGGTCCCCGGTGAGGTGGACGGGGCCGGTACGAGGAGGCTGTTCGCGCGTGATGTCGCTGGGCTGGAGCCACTGCTCGGCGCGTTGCTGGAGGGGCGGGGGCGCTTCGTACCGGAGGGGGCGCCGCTGCCGGACCGGCCGCATGTCGTCGTGGTGCTGGACGGGGCGGGGGTGGCTCCGGGTTCGGTGCTGGGGGCGTCGGCGGGCGTGGAGGGGGTGACGCTGGTCGAGGTGGCCCCGGGTGACGCGGAGGGGCCGCACGGGGCTCTGTGCGTACGGGTGCGTCCGGGTGCGCTGGAGGCGGAGTGCGGGGCGGGTGTGCCGGACGCGCTGTCGCTGCCGGCGGCGGAGGCGCTGGCGCGGCGGCTCGCTCCGCTGCGGCCGGGTGGGCGGGACGGGGAGGAGCCGCTGCTGGCCGCGCTCGACTTCACGGACCTGCTGGACCTGGGTGACGCGGGTGCGGTGGAGGTGGAACGGACCTGGCGGACCCGTCCGGCCGCGGAGCGGCTGCGGGTGCCCATCGGAGTGGGTGAGGACGGTCTCCCGGTGGTGCTCGACCTGAAGGAGTCGGCGCTCGACGGGATGGGGCCGCACGGGCTGTGTGTGGGTGCGACCGGTTCCGGGAAGTCCGAGCTGCTGCGGACGCTGGTCCTCGGTCTTGCCGTCACCCATTCCTCCGAAACGCTGAACTTCGTGCTCGCGGACTTCAAGGGCGGGGCGACGTTCGCGGGGATGGCGGGGATGCCGCACGTGGCCGCCGTCATCACGAACCTGGCCGACGACCTGGCGCTGGTCGACCGGATGGGTGACGCGCTGCGAGGTGAGCTCCAGCGCCGTCAGGAACTGCTGCGGGCCGCGGGCAACTTCGCGAGCGTCCACGATTACGAGCGGGCGCGGGCGGCGGGCGCGGCGCTGGAACCGCTGGCCACGCTGGTGCTGGTGATCGACGAGTTCTCCGAACTTCTCACCGCCAGGCCCGACTTCATCGACACGTTCATCCGGGTCGGCCGCATCGGCCGTTCGCTGGGCGTGCATCTGCTGCTGGCGTCCCAGCGTCTTGAGGAGGGCAGGCTGCGGGGCCTGGAGACGTACCTCTCGTACCGGATCGGGCTGCGCACGTTCTCGGCGGAGGAGTCGCGGGCCGCACTGGGTGTGCCGGACGCGTACGGCCTTCCGCCGGTGCCCGGTTCGGGGTTTCTGAAGACCGGCACGCGGGAACTGACGCGTTTCAAGGCGGCGTACGTCTCGGGGCCGTACCGGCCGGGTGGCACCGGGCGGGCCGCGGGGGAGGAGTCGGGCGCCCTCGCGGCTGCGCTGTTCGGCGCGCTGCCGGTGCCGGTGTCCGTGCGCGCGCCTGTTCCCGTGCCCGGGTCCGTGGCGGAGGTGGGTGAGGAAGGCGCGGTCGCGGAGTCGGTACTCGATGTGGTGGTGCGGCGGCTTGAGGGGCAGGGAGTGCCCGCCCACCAGGTGTGGCTGCCTCCGCTGGACCGGTCGCCCGGGCTGGACGAGCTGCTGCCGGACCTCGGTACGGACCCGGAGCGTGGATTCACCGGTGCGGGGGACGGCCCTCGCGGTGGGCTGGTCGTTCCGCTCGGGCTCGTGGACAAGCCGTTCGAGCAGCGGCGGGAGGTGCTGTTCCAGGACTTCTCCGGGGCGGCGGGCCACATGCTGGTGGTCGGTGGGCCGCAGTCCGGCAAGTCCACGGTGCTGCGCACGCTGGTGATGTCCTTCGCGCTCACCCACACACCGGGCGAGGTGCAGTTCTACGGGCTCGACTTCGGCGGTGGCGCGCTGGCGTCGCTGTCGGACCTGCCGCACGTCGGCTCGGTCGCCTCGCGGCTGGATCCCGAGCGGGTGCGGCGTACGGTCGCGGAGGTGGCCGGGGTGCTGCGGGCCCGTGAGGAGCTGTTCCGGGCGCGGGGCATCGGTTCCATGGCCGCGTACCGGCGCGAGCGGGCCCGGGGCGGTCTGTCCGGTGAGGCGTGGGGCGATGTCTTCCTCGTCGTGGACGGCTGGGGCGGCTTCCGTGCGGAGTACGAGGAGCTGGAGCCGGTCATCGCCGACATCGCGGCCCGGGGGCTCGGCCACGGGGTGCACGTGGTGCTCACCGCCGCCCGTCATCTGGAGGTGCGGGCGGCGCTGAAGGACCAGCTGACCGGGCGGCTCGAACTGCGGCTCGGTGACGTGTCGGACTCCGAGTTCGACCGGAGGGTCGCCGCCCAGGTGCCCGCCGGTGTGCCGGGCCGGGGCCAGGTGGCGGAGGGGCTGCATTTCCTGGCCGCGGCACCGTGCCTCGGCCCGGTGGAGAGCGCGGCCGGCCTCCCCGAGCGTACGGCGGCGCTGGCCGGGCGGGTCCGGGCGGACTGGGCGGGTCCGCCGGCCCCACCCGTACGGCTGCTGCCCGCCGTGCTTCCTGCCGAGCGGCTGCCCAAGGGGGACGAGTTCCCGGAGCGGGGTGTCGCGATCGGCATCGCCGAGACCGATCTCGGTCCGGTCTTCGTGGACTTCGACGCCGATCCGTTCCTTCTGGTGTTCGGGGAGAGCGAATCGGGGAAGACCGCTCTGCTGCGGCTGCTCGCCCGGCAGATCGCCCGCCGCTACTCCCCCGACGAGGCGAAGCTCGTCGTCGGGGACTACCGGCGGGGGCTGTTGGGCGCCCTGCCGGAGAGCCATCTGCTGGAGTACGCGCCGACACCGGACTCGCTGACGACGCATATGGAGGCGCTGGCCGGGGTGTTCGCGCGGCGCCGGCCGCCGGCGGATGTCACGCCCCGGCAGTTGCGGGAGCGCAGTTGGTGGACGGGTCCGCGGATCTTCGTCGTCGTGGACGACTACGACCTCGTCGCCACGGGTACGGGCAGCCCGCTCGCCGCGCTCGCGGACTGTCTGCCGTTCGCACGGGACACGGGGGTGCGCTTCGTCCTCGCGCGCAACTGCGCCGGGGCCTCGCGTGCGATGTACGAGCCGTTCCTGCAACGGATCAAGGAGCTGGGCGCGCAGGGCGTGGTGCTGTCGGGCGATCCGGCGGAAGGCGATCTGGTCGGCTCGGTGCGTGCCCGCCCGATGCCGCCGGGGCGTGCGTGCATGGCGACCCGGCGCGGTGGGAAGAGCCTCGTGCAGACCGGCTGGCTGCCGGAACGGGGCTGAGCGCGGGGGCGGTCAAGGGGTTTGGCGGAGCGGCTCCCCGCCCGCCGTGTTGCCTGTACGGTGCCGTGCAGAGCCAGGTATGAAAGGAGCTCTCACGATGGGCACGCAGGCGGAGAAGGACGAGCTGTACGCACTCGACATCTCGGGGGTGAAGTGGCTGTGCGCTCCCGGCACGGAGCAGGAGGAGGAGCGCGTCGAGATCGCGCACCTGCCCGGTGGCGCGGTGGCCATGCGGTCCTCCCTGGACCCGGACACGGTGCTCAGGTACACGGAGGCCGAGTGGGAGGCGTTCGTCCTGGGCGCCCGCGACGGCGAGTTCGACCTTCCGTAGTCGTCGCGGGGCAGGCGCGGGGCACGTTCGGGTGAACGTGCCCCTTTCGTATGTCCGGCGCCGGTACGCCTCGCCCCGGTCAGTAGGCCTCGGTGAACAGGCGTGAGGATCGCAGGTCCGTCGCCCGGTAGTGGTCCTTGCCGGTCTCGATGAGTCTCGCGACCTCGTCGAGGCGGGCCCTCATGTGGTCGGCCTTGTTCCGGTACTTGCGCTGGAGGGCGACGTACTCGGCGTGTGCCTGGCCGTCCCAGGTGTCGGTGACGACCTTGAGCGCGCCGTCCATCTCCTCCAGGTCCCGGCAGATGTTCCGCGAGACGGCGCGGATGCGGTTGGCGACCTCCTGGACGCTCTCGTACCTGACCTTGGTGTGCGGGTCGTACCCCATCGGGAATCCTCTGGTCGTGTCGGGGGAACGGCGTCCGGTTCAGACGCCGTTCAGGGCGGAGGTACCGCCCGTGGAGGCCGGTTCCCGTACCGCCTTGAAGGCCGCGCGGACCTCCTCGTCGTTGGCGTTGCTGAGGTTCCTGGTGCCGTCGACGGCGTTGAGCAGGACGCCGAGGAGGCGCCGGATCTCGTCATGGTCCTCGTTGACCACGAGCTGCGCGGACGTGAACCCCGAGGCGCCGGCACCGGTCCAGCCGGCGCCCACCGTCGCGAGGACGTCGGCCAGCTCCCGGGCCTGCCGGGACACCGCCTCGGCGGTGTGGACGATCTTGTTCCTGGCCTGGACGACCGGATCGTCGGCGAGTGCGAATCCACTTGTGGGGCTGGTCATACGAGGTCCTCTCTCTGGGCCGTGCGGGCGGCTCAGGCTAGCCACTCCGGCGTCCCCTCCCGGCCGGATCGCCGCCAGGTCAGGAACCCTGCGGGCGGCGCGCGCCGGTGGTGTCGAGCCGTGGACCGCGGGGAAGGAACTCCGGCCATTCGGCCGGTACGAGGGCGGGCTCCACGTCCTCGTAGCCGAGCCGGGTCTGTGCCTCGCCCGCCCGCTCCGGACCGTGCGGAGTGCCGCCGGCAGGGAGCGCGGAGTGCCCGGGACCGCCGTCGCCGTTCCCCTGAACCGCGTACCGCAATCCGCTGTCCGTCACCAGGAAGAGTGATCCGCCGGGCCTGGTCCGCCGGTCCCCGACCTCGGTGTAGAGGAGCCCGCTGCCGGGGGTGACATAGGCGCTGGTGCCGCCCGCGCCGACGGCGGCGGGATACGTGGTGCCGGCCCAGGTGCTCAGGGTGGTGCGCCCTCTGTCGTCCGTCGCGCGCAGTACGGAGCAGACGGTGCTCCGGTGCGCGGTGTCGACGCGGACGGCCTTGCGGGCGGGCCAGTGCGCGGCCTGGCCGGCGAAGGGCGCGAGGTCGGGCACGAAGTCCTGGAGCCCGGCCGGGTAGGCGGTGCCGGCCTGGTCGAGAGCGGCGGTCTGCGGGGAGTTGACGATGAGCCAGGCGGTGAACTCGGAGACCGGCCGGACCCGGCCGTCGAGCACCACGTGGTACGCCGTGCCCGCGCCGGTCCGGGTCCGCAGCACCGCGCCGACGCGGTTCTCGCGGGCGGACAGGTGGCCCTCGACGTGGGCGGGGGCGCCGATCTCGCCCGGGACGACGGGGAAGGCGACGGGGCTGCCGGTGTGCAGGGTGGCGAGCCAGTCGCCGGTGACGCGTCGCGGACGGGCGCGGCCGACCAGGGCGTCGGTGAGGTGTCCGAGATCGCCGGGCCGCTCGTCCACGCGGTATTTGGTGCCCCGGGCGTCCACGAGGTACCGGGTGCCGTGCGGGTCCTGTACGTAGAGGACCTGGCCGCCGGTGAGCCGGTTCGGGCCTTCCGTCAGCCGGTGGTCGCGGGCGGCGAGGACGAAGCCCGCCTTCCGTACCCCGTCGCCTCCGCCTCCTGGCCGTACGCACGCGGCCCATCGCTTGGCGGTGCCCGCGTCCCGCTCGCCGGGCAGCCGGTCGGGGGCGTACGGGATGCCGATGACCGGTCCGCGCGGGGGGCTGCCCGCGTCGAGGACGTCGTCGGCGACCTGGACGACGCCGTAGTCGCCGGGGTCGAGCAGCAGCCGGGCGGACGCGAGGTTCAGGACGGGGTGCAGCCGGGTACGGCGATGGGCGCCGCGGCCGGTGGTGAGCACCACGTAGCGGGTGGTCGACGTCCTGCCGACGACGACCTTGGCGCCGGGGCGGTCCCAGCCCTTGGGCGCGACCGGACGGAACATGCCGTACGCGCCGAACCCGGCGAGGAGCAGGGCGCCGGTGAGCACCCCGGGGAGGACGGCGCGCAGAGGGCGCGGGGCGCCGTCGTCGGAGCCGTCCGGTAAGGGCTGGAGGAAGGCGGCGAGGGCCCTTCTCTTCGCAAATGTGTACGCGTTCAACTCGTCCCGTCGGGTCACCATGCCCCGGCCCGCCTTCCCTCTCCGCCCGCACCGCACACCTGGGGACGCTCACCGCCTGCGCTTCGGCGGGGCTTCCCGCTGCCGGTGCCCACTATGCCGTCCGGAACTGGGTGTTGACCGTGGGCCGGTACGCTGGGCGCTTCCGCCGCAGAGCTCGGTGGGGACGGGTGCGGCACGGGCCGGAACGGCGCGGACAGGGGCGGGGCGCGATGGCGTACAGGGGCGGGGCACGACTGAACCGGCGGTCCGGACCGATCGGCACTTTTCGATTGCAACAGCTGGTTCTGTTCGAAGTCGCGATGGCGGTCCTGCTGTGCGCGCAGGTCGGCGGGCCCGCGCTCCTGGGGCCTGCGGGCATGGCGGCGGCGCTGCTCGTGGCCCTCGCCGTGGTGCGCAGGCGCCGCCGTTCGCTTCCGGCCTGGCTGGCCACCGTCGTCGCGTTCCGGCTGCGAAACCGGAGGGCCGCTTCGCGCATGCCGGCCGGCGCGTCCCCGGTGGGCGCGCTGACGGAGTGCGTACCGGCCCTGCGCACCTGTTCGTTCACGCACCGGGACCGGCGACCGGTGGGCATGGCCATCGACGGTACGCACCTCACGGCGGTGGTGCGGGTGGACGCGGAGGACACGGTGCTACGGGCGGACCGGACCGTGCGGCCGCTGTCGCCGGGGCTCGTCCGGGAGGTGATGGACGTCGACGGCATCCGGCTGGAGTCGGCGCGGATCGTGCAGCACACCCGGCCCGCCCCGGCCCCGCACCTCGACGGGGACGCGGTCGCCACGCTCAACTACGCGCCCCTCCAGGCTCGTACGGGGTCACCGGCCGTGCGACTGACCTGGGTCACGCTGACGCTCGACCCGGAGCTCTGCCCGGAGGCCGTACGCATGCGCGGCGGTGGCCTCACCGGGGCGCAGCGGTGTCTGGTGCGGGCGGCCGACCAGCTGTCCGGCCGGCTGACCGGGGCGGGGTTCGGCGTGACCGTGCTGACGGAGCAGGAGCTCGGGGCCGCGCTCACCACCGCGGCCTGCGTGGACGCGACCGGCGCGCCCCGTGCCGACGGGTCCGCGCGGACGGCCCGTCGCACCCGGGAGACCGCGCGGACATGGAGCTGCGACGGGCGCCGGCACACCGTGTACTGGGTGCGCAGGTGGCCGCGCTCCGGCGAGGCGCCGATGCCCCGGTTGGTCGCGCTACTCACCTCGGTCCCGGCGCTGGCCACGACGTTCAGCCTGACCCTGGCGCGGGGCGACCGGCAGGAGGTCGCCGCGGCGGGACACCTGCGGGTCAGCGCGCGCACCGATGAGGAACTCCGGGCCGCGCGGCGCGAACTGGAACGGGTCGCCCGCGGGGTGCGGGTCTCGCTCGTGCGGCTGGACCGCGAGCAGCTGCCCGGGGTGCTCGCCACCCTGCCCTTGGGCGGGGCCCGCTGATGGCGGCGCCCGGGCGGGTGCGGGGACGGCTGGGGTTCGGGCCGGTCGGTCCGCGCCGACGGCGCTACACCATCGGGCCGGAGCAACTCGCCTCGCTGGACGTGCCGGTGGGCGACGACGGCGTGGTGATCGGTGTGGACGAGGACGGCTTCCCCGCCGTACTCGGCCTCAACCGCCCTTCTCCGTACGAGATCACGCTCATCGGCGGGTTGTGGACGGCGCAGGTGCTCGCGCTGCGGGCAGCGGCGACGGGTGCGCGGATCGCGGTGGAGACGGGGCGGGCGCATGCCTGGGCGAGCCTGGCCCGGGCCGCCGGTGGCAGCGGGCGCGTCGCCCTGCACGAGGTCGGCCGGGTCCCGCCACTGGTCCCCTCGGCGGCCTCGCCGGTCGTCGTCGTACGGGACTGCGGCATGCGCCCGCCGCCCGGGCGGGCCGTGTCCGTGCCCTGGCAGTCGGTGCTGACCGTGCTGCCGTATCTGGGCCCCGCCGCGTCCGGCCCGGTCGAGAAGGCGTCGCTGGTGGGCGTGCAGCGGGTGTCACCCGACGAGGCCGAGGAGGCGGGGCGGCTCCTGCGACTTCCGGGCGGCGCGGTCCGCGCGCTGCCCGCCCTCGCGGACGGGGCCACCCTCTGGTGCACGCGGCGGGAGAGCCGCCTTGTGACGACCCGGGCGACCGACGCGGAGACGGGACTGCTGGGCGCCGCGCGCCGGGTGGACTGACGGGCGTACGCCCAGGGATCGCGAGGGCGCACTCCGAGGCGCGACGGACGCAAATCACGGGGCAGTTGTACTCATTTGACCGCTTTGGGTTTCACTTCCCGTCGCACTCGGTCCACTTGGGTGCACTACGTGACGTAGGGGACAGCGTTCGCGACGCCGTGCGGCCTGCCGTGGCGGGGCCCATGGCGTTTAGGCTGGGTCCGGACGCGGCGGAGAACCTGTGGGCAGGCCATGTGCGTCCCAGGGGGAGAGCCGGGCGGTTCGCGTTACGGGAACGCCCCCACCCACCACGGCACAAGGGTGCTCGACCACACCAGGAGGCAAAGTGAACGGCGATCGGGACGAAATGCGCGGGGGCTGGGACAAGCCCGTCGACGAGTCGTCCGACGCGGAGCCCGCCGAGACGACGGGTGAGTTCACCATCGACTACACCCCGCCCGCCTGGTACACGCAGAACGCGCCGGGCGACTCCCTGGCCGGCGCCGGTGCGGCGCCGGCATCGCCCCCGCCGCCGAGCGGGGACCCCGTGCCCCTCCCCCCGCCCCCGGCGCGGCGCGGCTTCGACCCCGGCTGGACCCCCGCCCCGGCGGAGCCCGTGGACACGGGCGTCCCGGACACCGGTGACCTCGACAGCGGCGCCACGATGCGGTTCTCGGCCTCCGCGCTGAAGCGGGAGATCGAGGAGCGGGACCGGGCGGCTCGGGAGCGGGCGGCGCGCGAGGCGGAGACGGACGACGAGGCGGTGGACGGCACCGCGCCGTCCGACGCCGACGACGCCTCCAGGACCGCCGGCGCCGTTTCGGACGACGAGGAGGCGGGTACGCCCGGCGCGGACCCGGAGGAGTCCTGGGACGACGTCCTGGGAAGGGTCTTCGACTTCGAGCCCGAGGAGGCGGCGGCGACGCCGAAGCCCTCGGACGGGACCGGCGACATGCCGGCGACCACGGACAGCGAGCAGGGCGACCGCGCCGACCTCGCGTCGGCCGACTCGTCCTCGGAGCCGTACAGCCCGAGGTCGCCCATCGCGGAACCGCCCGTCGCGGAAGCGTCCGACGCGGAAGCGTCCGACGCGGAACCGTCCGACGCCGTGCCCCCCGCCGAGGCCCCCGTGCCCTCCGCCGAAGCGGACTCCCCCGAGCCGGACGGCGGCGCTCCGGTGAACGACGCCACCCCGGACGCGGCGCCCCGCGACGTACCGGCGGACAGCGCGCCGCAGGACCCCTCACCGTCCCCTTGGGCGCCGGCCGCGCCTGCGCAGGACGGACTCCCGCCGCTGCCGCCCGCCTTCCAGCCGGCCGCCCCGCAGCCGCAGGCACAGCAGCCGCAGGCCCCGCAGCCCGGGCCCGCCCAGCCTCAGCCCTCCACCCCGCAGTCCGGCTACGGCTTCCCCCAGCAGGCGCCGCAGGCCCCGCAGCCCCTCCCGGCCGCCGGCCTCCCGGCGCAACGCCCGCAGCAGGCCGCGCCCCAGGCCCCGCAGGCCCCGCAGCCGCAGGCCCCCTGGTCCGCACAGCAGCAGCCCCAGCAGACCCAGCCCCAAGGCGGCTACGGCTTCCCGCAGGGCACCCAGCCCCCGGCGCAGGGCACCCCGGCCAACGGCACCCCGGCCCAGGGCACCGGCGCCCCGAACCTCCCCGCCCAGGTCCAGCCCCAGCCCCAGCCGCAGCCCCACCAGCAGCAGCCCGAGCAGCCCCAGCAGCCCGTCGACCCCCGGGCCGGCACCTCCTGGCCCACCCCCGCCCCGCGTTCCGCGCCCGGCGCCCCGCTGGGCTACACCGCGGCCGTGGAGCTCACCTCCGACCGGCTCATCAGGGGGAAGCAGAAGACCCGGAGCAGCCGTAACCCCTCGGGCGCCTCGCGCTTCAAGCTGGGCGGCAAGAAGGAGGAGCAGGAGAGGCAGCGCAAGCTGGAGCTGATCCGTACGCCGGTGCTGTCCTGCTACCGGATCGCGGTGATCAGCCTCAAGGGCGGCGTCGGCAAGACCACGACCACCACCGCGCTCGGGGCGACCCTGGCCAGCGAGCGGCAGGACAAGATCCTCGCCATCGACGCCAACCCGGACGCCGGAACGCTGGGCCGGCGGGTGCGCCGCGAGACCGGGGCGACCATCCGCGACCTGGTGCACGCGATCCCGCACCTCAACTCGTACATGGACATCCGGCGGTTCACCTCGCAGGCGCCCTCCGGTCTGGAGATCATCGCCAACGACGTGGACCCGGCGGTCTCCACGGCCTTCAACGACGAGGACTACCGGCGCGCGATCGATGTGCTCGGCAAGCAGTACCCGATCATCCTCACGGACTCCGGCACCGGCCTGCTGTACAGCGCGATGCGCGGCGTGCTGGACCTGGCCGATCAGCTGATCATCATCTCGACGCCCTCGGTCGACGGCGCCTCCAGCGCGTCCACGACGCTGGACTGGCTGTCGGCCCACGGGTACGCGGAGCTGGTCCAGCGGTCCCTCACGGTGATCTCCGGCGTCCGCGAGACCGGCAAGATGATCAAGGTGGACGACATCGTCCAGCACTTCCGGACGCGCTGCCGCGGGGTGGTCGTCGTGCCGTTCGACGAGCACCTGTCGGCCGGTGCGGAGGTCGACCTCGACATGATGCGGCCGAAGACCAGGGAGGCGTACTTCAACCTCTCCGCCCTGGTCGCCGAGGACTTCGCGCGCGCCCAGCAGCAGCAGGGGCTGTGGACGTCGGACGGCAGCGGTCCGCCGCCGCAGTCCGCCCCCCCGCTGCCGGGCCGGCAGATCCCCGGTCAGCAGGCCCCGGGCCAGCAGCCGTACGCACCCCAGCAGCCCGGCCAGCCCCAGTACCCCGGCCAGCCCCAGTACCCCGGACAGCCGTACGCACCACAGCAACCCGGTCAGCCCTACCAGCAGCCGCAGCAGCCTCAGCCGTACGGCGGCCGGCAGCCCTATCCCCCGCAGCCGGGCCCCGGTGCCGGGCAGGACTGGCAGCAGCAGCCCCCGGCGCAGGCGCAGCAGCCGTACCAGCAGCCCCAGCCCCCGGGTGACCAGCCCGGTCAGCCCGCCCACCCCGAGCTGCAGGGCCCCGTACCGCCCGCCGGGTGGCAGCAGCAGCCGCCGCCAGCGCCTCAGCAGTAAGGCGTCAGAGGTCTGAACCAATGAGGGTCCGCATCGCCTCCGCGATGCGGACCCTTTTGGCATATCCGCAGACCACACGCCGTTTCGGGGACCGTTGACGCGGCTCGACCACCGCTGATAAACCTTCGCAACACCAGCCGGCGAACCGAAGTTCAACACGCCTTTCCCGTGCGAGTCATGACGCGAGGTCCCAGACCATGGTCGTAAGAGTTCCACCGTCCTCCGCCCCGCCACGCTCACGCCTGCGTGTGCTCCTGGCCTCCGGTGCCGCCGCCCTCGCTCTCGCAGCCGGGTCCATCGTGCCGGGCATGCCCCTCGGGGCCGCGCCCCAGCAGGCGCAGGCCGCCGACAGCGGCAACAAGACGCTTACTGTCGCGGTCGCGCAGAGCGTCGACTCCCTGAGCCCGTTCCTCGCCCAGAAGCTGCTGAGCACCAGCGTCTCGCGGCTCATGTACGACTTCCTGACGAACTACGACGCGAAGGACAACCACGCCATCCCCGGCCTGGCGACCAAGTGGGAGCCCTCCGCCGACAAGCTGACGTGGACGTACACCATTCGGAGCGATTCGAAGTGGTCCGACGGGCAGCAGGCGACCGCCGAGGACGCCGCCTGGACGTTCAACAAGATCATGGACGACGAGGCCGCGGCCCAGGCCAACGGCAGCTTCGTCACCAACTTCAAGAAGGTCACCGCCCCGAGCCCCACCAAGCTGGTCATCGAGCTCAAGGAGCCGCAGGCCACCATGGCCGCGCTCGACGTGCCGATAGTGCCGAAGCACGTGTGGGAGAAGGTCGGGGACTTCTCGAAGTTCAACAACGACACGAAGTTCCCCGTCGTCGGCAACGGCCCGTTCATCCTGACGGACTACAAGGTCGACCAGTACGTGAAGCTCAAGGCCAACCCGGACTTCTGGCGCGGCAAGCCCAAGTTCGACGAGCTGGTCTTCAAGACGTACAAGGACCAGGACGCCGCCGTCGCCGCTCTCCGCAAGGGTGAGGTCTCCTTCGTCGCCGGTTCGCCCGCGCTGACGCCCGCTCAGGCGAACTCGCTCAAGGGCGACAAGAACATCAAGGTCAACGAGGGTCCCGGCCGCCGCTTCTACGCGCTGGCCACCAACCCCGGGGCGCGGACCAAGGACGGCAAGAAGTTCGGCAACGGCAACAAGGCGCTGCTGGACCAGAAGGTGCGCCAGGCGCTGTTCCTGTCGATCGACCGCGAGACGATCATTGACAGGGTCTTCCAGGGGCACGCCGTCGAGGGCAAGGGCTACATTCCGCCGCGCTTCTCCGCGTACGCCTGGGAGCCCTCCGCCGACCAGGCGATGAACTACGACCCCGACAAGGCGGCGAAGCTGCTGGACGAGGCGGGCTACAAGCTCAAGGGCGACCAGCGCGTGGGCAAGGACGGCAAGCCGCTCGACCTGCGCATCCTGTGCCACGCCACCGACCCGAACGACAAGGCGGTCGGCAAGTACCTGAAGGAGTGGTGGGGCAAGCTCGGCATCGGCCTGAAGGTCGACTGCCTGGACGACGTCTCCGTGCCCTGGTACGCCGGTGAGTACGACCTCGCCTTCGACGGCTGGTCGGTCAACCCGGACCCGGACTTCGTCCTCGGCATCCACACCTGCGCCGCCCTGCCCACCAAGGCCAAGGCCAGCGCGGCCACCGACAACTTCATCTGCGACAAGTCGTACGACGAGCTGTACAAGAAGCAGCTCGCCGAGTACGACCCCGCCAAGCGGGCCGAGATCGTCGGGCAGATGCAGTCGTGGCTGTACGACTCCGGGTACATGAACGTGATGGCGTACCCGAACGCGGTCGAGGCGTACCGCACCGACCAGATCAAGTCGATCACGACCATGCCCGAGGCGGCCGGCAACATCTACGGCCAGGACGGCTACTGGAGCTGGTGGTCGGCCGTGCCGGCGAGCGGCAACGGTGGCTCCGAGGGCAGCAGCTCCGGCTCCTCCACCGGTGTGATCATCGGCATCGTCGTCGCCGTCGTGGTCCTCGCAGGTGGCGGCTTCCTGATCTCGCGGCGCCGCCGCACCACCGCGGACGATCGCGAGTAGGTTCTCGAACGGGATGCGAGGAACCGGCCGGCGCGGGTGCGGTACCGACCCGCGCCGGCCGGTTCTTTCCAGGAACGACACGAGTAACGAGAGTTCCCCATGACAGCTGACAGCACTCCGGCGCTCGTGCAACAGGCGGACGCGGCCACGGACGGCCCTCCGGCCGGCCCCTCGGCCGCACCCGGTCCACGGGCGCGCAACACCACGGCCTATCTGAAATATGTGGCCGCCAAGATCGCGGGCGCCGTCGTCTCGCTGTTCGCGGTTCTGGTCACCAGCTTCTTCCTCTTCCGGCTCATTCCGAGCGACCCGGTCAAGCAGATGACGGGCGGCCGGCGCGTCTCGGCCGAGCAGCTGGAATCGATGCGCCACCAGTTCGGGCTCGACCAGCCGATGTGGCAGCAGTTCACCAGCTACATCGGGGACGCGCTCACAGGCGACTTCGGTGACTCGTACGCTTACCACGCGCCGGTCATCGACAAGATCGTCGAGAAGCTGCCGGCGACCCTGCTGCTCACCGGCACCGCCTACGTCCTCTACAGCCTCATCGGCCTCTGGCTCGGCACCCGCACCGCCTGGCGCAACGGCTCGGCAGGCGACCGCTTCAACACCGCGCTCGCGCTCACCCTGTACTCGGTGCCGTCGTTCTGGCTCGGGCTGCTCCTGATCATCATCTTCTCGGTGGGCGTCGGCCCGATCCCGGGCATGTTCCCGACGGGCGGGATGTCATCGGGTGACACGAGCGGCTTTGACTACGTCATCGACGTGGCGCATCACATGGTGCTGCCGGTGATCACACTGGTGGCGGTCGGGTACGCCCAGACGCTGCTGGTGATGCGGTCCTCGCTGCTGGACGAGATGGGCAGCGACTACCTGACGACGGCCCGCGCCAAGGGGCTGCGGGACGACGCCGTGCGCCGCAAGCACGCCGTGCCCAACGCGATGCTGCCCACCTTCACGCTGATGTTCGTCAACCTGGGGCATGTGGTCGCCGGGCAGATCCTGGTGGAGACCGTGTTCTCCTGGCCGGGCCTCGGCTCCCTCTTCTACCAGGGCCTCAGCACCCCCGACCTGCCACTCGTCCAGGGCCTGTTCTTCGTCTTCGCCACCGCGGTGATCCTGGCGAACACCCTTGCCGATGTGCTGTATCCGCTGCTCGATCCCCGGGTGGGCCGATGACCACGACCGATTCCATGCCCACGCCGACCCCTGCGTCGGCCCCGCCCGAGCCCGTCCGGAGCGCCCGCGCCCTGGCCCGGGCGCGCAAGCGCCAGTCCGCGGCCCGCTTCTGGCGGGAGTACCGCCGCCACAAGGGCGGCATGTGGGGCCTGGCCGCCCTGATCCTGATCGCCCTGGTGGCTCTGGCCGCGCCCCAACTGGTCGGCGCCGACTCGCAGAGCGTCACCGAGGCGTCCGGCGGCGCGCTCGAATCGCCGAGCGGCGAGTATCCGCTCGGCACCGACCAGTTCGGGCGCAGTGTGCTCGCGCTCCTGGTGTGGGGCGCGCGCGTCTCGCTGACCGTGGGGCTGCTCGCGGCGTTCCTGTGCGTCGCCATCGGCACGATCGTGGGCATCGTCGCGGGCCACTTCCGCGGCTGGTACTCGACCGTGCTGATGCGGGTGACCGACTGGTTCCTGGTGATGCCGACGCTAGTCCTCGCGGTCGCCCTCGCCTCGGTGATGGACCGCTCCCTGTGGACCATCATCATCGCGATCGGCGTCACGACCTGGCCGACCACCGCACGCCTGGTGCGCGCGCAGACCCTCGCCGTGGAGTCCCGCCCGTACATCGAGCGCGCCCGCGCGCTGGGCGGCGGCCACGGCCACGTCATGCTGCGGCACGTCCTGCCGAACGTGATGCCGCTGGTGCTCGCCCAGACCACGCTGGCCATCTCCAGCGCGATCCTCAGCGAGGCCACCCTCGCCTTCCTCGGCCTCGGCGACCCGACCATCACCTCGTGGGGCAGCATGCTCCAGGACGCGCGGGCCGCGGGCGCGGTGAGCGCCGGCGACTGGTGGTACCTGGCACCGCCCGGCATCGCCATCGCCCTGGTGGCCCTGGCCTTCACGCTGTGCGGCCGCGCGATCGAGTCCGTCCTCAATCCCAAGCTGGGGGTGGCCCGTTGAGCACGACGAGCATCTGCAAGACGCCTCTTCTGGAGGTACGCGACCTGACGGTGACGTACGCCGGCGGGGCGCAGGCCGTCCGCGGCGTGAACCTCCGGGTGGAGGCCGGGCGCAAGCTGGGCATCGCCGGGGAGTCCGGCTGCGGCAAGTCCACACTCGCGCTGGCCCTGCTGCGGCTGCTGCCCGCGGGCACGAAGGTGACCGGCGAGATCCTGCTGAACGGCGAGGACGTCCTCGCGATGAAGTGGGGCCAGGTCCGGGCCGTCCGCTGGGCGGGCGCGTCCATCGTCTTCCAGGGCGCGATGCACTCGCTGAACGCCGTGCACCGCATCGGGGACCAGATCGCCGAGCCGATCCTGCTGCACAAGAAGGTCACCCAGGCCGCCGCGCGCAAACGCGCCGGTGAGCTGCTGGAGCAGGTGGGGCTGCCCGCCGCCCGGGTGGACGCCTATCCGCACGAGCTGTCCGGCGGGCAGCGGCAGCGCGTGATGATCGCGATGGCGCTCGCCTGCGACCCGGGCCTGATCATCGCGGACGAGCCGACGACGGCCCTGGACGTGATGATCCAGGCCCAGATCCTGCGCCTGATCGAGGAGCTGGTCTCCGAGCAGGACCTCGGCCTGATCATGATCAGCCACGACCTCGCGGTGCTGTCCGACACCTGCGACCGGCTCGCCGTGATGTACGCGGGCCGGGTCGTCGAGGAGGGCCCGGCGTCCGAGGTCTACGAGAGCGCGCACCACCCGTACAGCAGGGCCCTGTCGGGCGCCTTCCCGCGCATCGGGGACCTGTCGTCCCGGTTCGCACCGCAGGGCCTGCCCGGCGACCCGCCCGACCCGTCGGCGCTGCCGGCCGGCTGCACCTTCCACCCGCGCTGCGCCCTGGCCCTGGACTCCTGCGCCACGCAGGACCAGGAGCTGCGGGACGCGGGCCCGGGACGGCAGGCCGCGTGCGTGCTGGTGGGTCCGGAGGGGGCGACGCCGGTCCTGCCGGGCGCCGAGGAAGCAAGGAGCACATCATGACGACGACCCCCGTGGACCTGCTCAGCGCGCAGGGGCTCCGGATCACCTTCCCCGGCCGGCACGGCGCAGCGCCCGCGCGTGCGGTGGACGGGGTCGACCTGGACATCCGGCCCGGCGAGATCGTCGCCCTGGTGGGCGAGTCGGGGTGCGGCAAGACGACGCTGGCCCGCTCCCTGCTGGGCCTGGTCCCGCCCACGGCCGGTCGGATCACGTTCGACGGGAAGCCGCTGGACTACGGGAGCCGGGCGCTCAAGGCGTACCGCAAGCGCGCCCAGCTGGTCCTCCAGGACCCCAGTGGCTCGCTGAACCCGCGCCACACGGTGTACGACGCGGTGGCCGAGGGGCTGCGCATCCACGGCTACACCGGCGACGAGCGGCAGGCGGTGCACGACGCGCTGTCCCGGGCCGGGCTGCGTCCGCCGGAGCGGTTCTTCCTGCGCTACCCGCACGAGCTGTCGGGCGGTCAGCGCCAGCGCGTCGTGATCGCGGGGGCGCTGGTCCTGGAACCGGAACTGATCGTGGCGGACGAGCCGGTCGCCTCGCTGGACGCGTCGGTGCGCGGCGAGATCCTGGCGCTGCTGCTGAAGCTGCGCGAGGAGCTGGGGCTCTCCGCGCTCGTCGTGACGCACGACCTCGGGCTGGCGTGGAACATCGCGGACCGGGTCGCGGTGATGTATCTGGGCCGCATCGTGGAGACGGGTGCCGTCGAACAGATCCTGACGGCTCCGCGCCATCCGTACACCCAGGCGCTGCTGTCGGTGCTGCCGGAGGCGCCCGGCGATCCGGTGGTGCTCACGGGTGAGCCGCCGGACCCGTCCCGGGTGCCGTCCGGCTGCCGCTTTCACGCCCGCTGCCAGGTACTGGCCTCGGGCGAGGCGGAGCGGGCGGGTGTCGCGGACGCCTGCCGTACGCAGGACCTGCCGGTCCTGTCGGGCGGCGGGGAGACACAGGTGGCGTGCCACTGGGCCACGGCGAAGGTGGCCGCGCCGACCGTCTGACGGACGGTTCGGGTTTCCCGGCCGCCCCGGCCGGGAAACCCCGCGCGGTCAGTCCTGTCCGGCCTCGGCGGCGGCGACCAGCTCGCTGCACCGCTTCACGTCGGCGGCCATCGCCACCAGCAGGTCGTCGATCGTGTCGAACTTCAGCATCCCGCGCACGTACGCCAGGAAGTCGACGGCCACGTGCAGGCCGTACAGGTCGAGGCCGACGCGGTCGATCGCGTACGCCTCCACCGTGCGCTCGGTGCCGTCGAACTGCGGGTTGGTGCCCACCGAGATCGCGGCGGGCATCGCCTCGCCGTCGGCGTGCAGCCAGCCCGCGTAGACGCCGTCGGCGGGGATCGCGGTGTGCGGGAGTGTCTCGACGTTGGCGGTGGGGAAGCCCAGCTCGCGGCCGCGCTGCGCGCCCCGGACGACGACGCCCTCGACGCGGTGCGGGCGGCCCAGGATCTCGGCGGCCCCGGCCACATCCCCCTCGGCGACCAGGCGCCGGGTGAGCGTGGAGGAGAACGGCTCACCGCCGCCCGCCGCGCCGCTCACCCGCAGGTCGATGACCTCGACGCGGTAGTCGTGCTCGGCGCCCAGCTCGGCCAGCAGCTCGACGTTCCCCGCGGCCTTGTGGCCGAAACGGAAGTTGGGGCCCTCGATGACCAGCTGGGCGTGCAGCTTGTCCACGAGCACCTTGGCGATGAAGTCGGCCGGGGCGAGCCGGGAGAACTCCGTGGTGAACGGCAGGATCAGCATCGCGTCCACGCCCAGCTCCGCCATCAGCTCGGCGCGCCGGTGGTGCGGGGCGAGCAGCGGGGGGTGGCTGCCGGGCCGGACGACCTCGCTGGGGTGCGGGTCGAAGGTCACGACGACCGACGGCACGCCCAGCTCACGGGCCCGTTCGACGGCGCGGCCGATGATCAGCTGGTGTCCGCGGTGCACCCCGTCGTACGAGCCGATGGTGACGACGCTGCGCCCCCAGTCCTGGGGGATGTCCTCCAAGCCTCGCCAGCGCTGCACTCTGACCGCTCCTCGCCCGAACCTGTGTACGTGGATATCTCGCTTACGCAGGTCTAAGACTGCCATGCTCACGCCCTGCGGCCTGCATCGGCATGGTCATCGGCGCCCGCAGCGCCTCCACCGTGCGCCGCGCGCTGGGCCCCACGACGGCCGCCCACTCCTGCGGCGCCTCGGCGAGCCAGCCCGCGACCAGGGCACCGAACCCGGGCACCTCGCGGACCAGCGCGACGAGCCGCCGGTCGAACAGGGCGGCTCCTTCGGGGGTACGCACGAGGAGCATCCCGGTCCGGTGCACCAGCGCCCTGGTGCGCACCGGCGACCGCCCGGCGCACCCGGCCGCGGCGGCCCGCAGCAGGGCCTCCAGGACCACCGGGTCCGGGGTCCCCCCGCGCTGCTCGGCCTCCAGCAGCACCTCCAGGAGCTCGTCCCGGGTGGGCTGCGAGGCGGGGCTGCCGGGCGAGGCGAGCACCGCTGCCAGCGATCCCCGGACCGGCGCGGCCGCCGGGCGGTCCCGGAGCAGCCCGGTCAGCAGCGGCAGCAGCAGGGCGCGGGCGGCGGGCCCGTGCTCCAGGCGGCGGTCGAGGTAGGCGGCGGTGTGCGCCGTGTCCTCCGGGTGGCCCTCGGCGTAGGCGCGTACGAGTCCGGCGGCGTGCAGCGCCAGCTCCGGGGCGTCGATCCCCGCCAGGGCCCGCAGCACCTCGCCCGCGCCCTGGTCCGGCCGCGCGAGCCGGTCCCGGTAGGCGGTCACCACGATGTCCGCGTGCGTGGGCAGGGCGGCGGCGAGCGCGGCAGCGGGCACCCGGACGTCCTGCGGGCCCTCGGCGACGAAGGCCCGGACGGCCTGCGGGAGATACCTGGCCCGGGTCCGGGGGTCCGCGACGAGGAGGGCGAGGACCGGCCCGTGCAGTTCGCTGTCGGCCGGGCGGGCCAGCACCGCGAGAACGGCCCGGCGCACCCGGTCGCGGTCCTCGTCCAGGGTCAGCCGGGGGGCGAGGAGCGTCGCGTACGAGACGGCGGCGACCCGGCGGGCGCGCCGGTCCTCGTCCCCGGCCCACCGCTCGACGGCCCGGCAGAGCGCGGCGGGCTCGTCCTCGGCGAGCGCGGCGAGCAGTTCCTCGGCCCGGGGGTGCCCGGCGGCGGCGAGCGCGTCGGCCAGGTCATCGACGGCGAGGTCGCGGCGGGCGTACAACAGCGCCTGCGCGGCGGCGGCGACGGAGGGGCGCACGGAGGAGTCCGGGGCCGCGGCGAGCGCCCGTTCGTCCGTGAACCACATGCACAGGAGGGGCTGCACCGTGCGCGGATGGGCGGCGAGCCGCCGGGCGACGGCGTCGAGGAAACGCGTGTCGCCGTCCCCCTCCCCCGGCGGCCCGTCCGCCGGGACGAGGCGGCGGAAGAGGTCCATCCGGTCCGTCTCGGGCAGCCGCGGCCCCCGCCAGAACCAGGGGCCGAATTCCGCGTACGCCCCGCACGCGCCGCCCCCGCCCGCCTCGGCGGAACTCCGCACGACCCGCCCGGCGAGCAGCCGGAGCACGCCGAGGTACGGCCGGGCGTCGGGCACCCTCAGCAGCGTCTCGGCGAGCAGGCGCGCGGCCCACCAACGCGGGTCGGAGAACGCCCGGTCACCGCCGACCGCCTCGGCGGACCCCTCCGGCAACCGGTCAAGCGCCTCGATGAGGTCGGCCAGCCGGTGGGCCAGGGCGGCCGTGCCGTGGCGGCGGGCCAGCAGCAGGAGGGCCTGGATGACCGGGCCGATCCGGTGCCGGGGGACGGGGAGGCTGCGCGGTCCGGCGGGCGCCGGGTCCTCCGCGGGTCCGCCCCGGCGGGGGCGCGGCACCCGGCCGTCGTCCTCCGCCGGCTCCGCGTGCCACCGGTGCACCAGCGCCCGCAGGGCCGCGTCCAGATCGAGGTGCGTGCTCTGGATCCAGTCCCCCACCTCTTCGTGGGCGAAGCGGTAGCCGGCGCCGGCCGGGACGAGGAGCCCTTCGGTGAGGACCGCCGGGGCCCACCCCGTGCGCCAGGGGAACAGCTCCTCGAAGGCGGCCCGGTCCAGCTCGCCCTGTCCCGGGCCGAGGCAGCGCCGGGCCGCCTCGTGGACCTGTCCGGCCACCCGGGCCGCCAGGCGCCGCACCGCCGTGGGTCCGGGGCGGCTCCCGGCGGCGATCCGGACGGCGATGCGCAGGCACATCAGGTCGAGGTGGGCGGCGAAGACCTCGTCCGTGCAGGGGCGCCCGGCCGTGTCCGGCGGCAGGGCCTCGCGTACCTCGGCGAGCAGGCGGAGGGTCAGCGGATGGCGGTCGTGGCCGGGGGCGAGGGCGTCGGGCGGGAGGCCGAGCCCTTCCCGGGCGCGTTCGGCCTGGCCGGCGGTGAAGTCGGTGACGCGGACCGCCGGAGGGAGCCGCCGCGCGGTCCTGGCGGGCCGGTGCAGGGCCTCGGGCGGGCAGAGCGCGCCGGCCGTCTCCCAGTGCTCGGGGCGGCAGCCGACGACGAGCCGGGCGCCGTTCTCGCGGAGCCAGCCGACCGTGCCGGTGGTCCAGTCGGCGAGCCGGTGCGCCAGGACGGGCGGCATCTCCTCCGGGGCGTCCAGCAGGACCAGCAGTGGCACGCCGGAGGCGGCGGCCAGCCGGGCGACCCGCTCGGGCGTGGCGAGGGTCATGTCTCCCGGGGCTCCGGCGGCGCCGACGATGCGCCCGGCCCGCTGGAGCGTGCGCGCGACGGCGTCGGCGACGGAGGTGTCGTCCGCGAGGAGGTCGGCGCCGCGCAGCCACAGCGTGGGCGCGGGCACCGGCCCGGTCGCCCGGCGCGCGGCGATGGCGGCGAGCTCGGTGGTGCGGCCGGTGCCCGGCTCGCCGACGAGGCCGAGGACCACGGCGGGTGCGTCCGGTCCGGCCGCGGCGAACGCCTCGGTCTCGTCGCGGACGTCGGGCCGCTCCACCGGGTCGTGCCGCTCGTCCGGGCCGCCCGCCGAGCCGACGGACATGGCGGTGAGCTGGAGGGCTCCGGCGAGGTTGAGATCGGGGCCGTAGCCGGGGACGGTCGCGGCGTTGCGCCGCAGCAGCTCGCCCAGCGGCCCGTCGGCGGGCGCCCCGGCCAGCGGCGCGGCGCAGCCGGCGGTGGCGTGGGAGGCGCGCAGGGCGAGCCCGATGACGGCGATGACGGCCCCGCTGTCCGGGTCGAGCACGGGCCCGCCGACCGCCGCGCCGCCCAGCCGGAGCGCGTCGCTGCCGTCCGTACCGAGGGCCAGTTCCAGCGCCCGGTCGATCCGGTGGGTGCGGCCGCGACTGGTGTACGTGACCGGCGTGCGGCCCAGGACGCGTGCCTCGCGCAGGCCGTGCGCGGCGACCGTCACATACGTACCGGGGTCGATGCGCTCGCGTACGCACATGGGCAGCGGCCGGACGCCGAGGGTGTCGGGGCCGCCGGTGGGCAGGAGGGCGAGGTCCCATTCCGGCACGGCGGTGATGTCGGCGGCCTCGACGCGGTGGCTGCGGCCGTCCGTGCCGTGCAGCAGGAGGTACGGAAGGCCGTCGACGGCCTCGTGGCTGGTGACGACCGTCCCCCGGTCGTCGGCGACGAAGCCGGTCCCCCGCGGCCGGCCGGCCGGATCGCACAGTCGTACCAGCGTCGCCCGGTCCCCGCATCCCATGATCCGACGGTAGGCCGCCGAAGATCCCCGCGCGGACCACTCCGGGCGAAAGCGCCCCCGTCACCCCCCTGATTCACTCCGAGCGCCTGCCCGTTGGGGTGAATCCAGGGCGTTCGCCGGACAGAAATGGGTGGGGGGTCGTGGAGCGGGCACCGGGGGTTCTGCCCGCTCCACGATGATGGTCCGGCGGAGGCGCCGGCGTCCGGTCAGCCGAAGACGGCGAGGCTCTTGGCCTTGCCCTTCTGCTCCTCGACCAGCACCAGGAACCGCCCGTCCGGCCCGAAGACGGCGACCGGCCCCTGCGGGTAGCCGGGCATGTCCAGCCGTACGCCGTTCAGCAGCAGCTTCGCCCGCTTCTCGTCCACGTCCCAGCGGGGGAACGCCGACGCGGCGGCCTCGGCCACCGGCATCACGGACAGATCCTCCTGGTGCTGCTCCAGCGTGCGCGCGGCGTCCAGCCCGTACGGGCCGACCCGGGTCCGCCGCAGGGCGGTCAGATGGCCGCCCACTCCGAGCCCGGCGCCGAGGTCACGGGCGATGGCCCGGATGTACGTCCCCGAGGAGCAGACCACCGAGACGACCAGATCGAGCACCGGCGTACCGTCCTCGGCGACGGCCTCCCGGACGTCGTAGACGCGGAAGGACGAGACGGTCACCGGCCGGGCCGGGATCTCGAACTCCTCGCCGCCCCGCACCCGCGCGTAGGACCGCTTGCCGTCGATCTTGATGGCGCTGACCTTCGACGGCACCTGCATGATGTCGCCGGTCAGGGCGGCGACCCCGGCGTCGATCGCCTCGCGGGTCACCCCGGAGGCGTCGGCGGACGAGGTGGTCTCGCCCTCCGCGTCGTCCGTGACGGTGTTCTGGCCGAGCCGGATCGTGCCCAGGTACTCCTTCTCGGTCAGCGCGAGGTGGCCGAGCAGCTTGGTGGCCTTCTCGACGCCGAGCACGAGCACACCGGTCGCCATCGGGTCCAGGGTCCCGGCGTGGCCGACGCGGCGGGTGCGGGCGATGCCGCGCATCTTGGCGACGACGTCGTGCGAAGTGAAGCCGGACGGCTTGTCGACAATGACAAGTCCGTCCGGCGTCTTGTTCTGCGTCATTCGGAGGCTGCGTCCTCGTCGGTCTCGTCCTCCGGCTTGCGGTACGGGTCCGCGTCGCCGGCGTACGCGGCGCCCGAGGACGCCTCGCGCACCTTGGCATCCGAGGCCCGCGCCCGGTCGAGCAGGTCCTCGATGGCCCGGGCGTTCTCCGGGAGTGCGTCGGCCACGAACGTGAGCGTCGGGGTGAACTTCGTCCCCGCCGCCGAGCCGACCGCCGACCGCAGGATGCCCTTGGCGCTCTGCAGACCGGCCGCCGCGCTGGCCCGCTCCTCGTCGTCGCCGTAGACCGTGTAGAAGACCGTGGCCTCCCGCAGGTCGCCGGTGACGCGGACGTCCGTGATCGTCACGTGGGTCCCCAGGCGCGGGTCCTTGATGCCGCGCTGCAGTTTCCCGGCGACCACCTCCTGGATGAGGTCCGCCAGCTTCTTAGCCCGCGCGTTGTCGGCCACTGGTCCGTCTCCTTCTTGGCTTGCTCAATCGTCTTCGTCGCTGTGCAGCCGCCGTCGTACGGACAGCAGCTCCACTTCCGGCCGGGCGGCGACGAGGCGCTCGCACCGGTCGAGTACGTCTGTGAGGTGCCGGGTGTCCCCGGAGACCACGGCGAGGCCGATCTCGGCCCTGCGGTGGAGGTCCTGGCCGCCCGTCTCCGCCGCGCTCACCGCGTACTTGCGCTGGAGTTCGGCGACGATCGGACGGACCACGGAACGCTTCTCCTTCAGCGACCGTACGTCGCCGAGAAGCAGGTCGAAGGACAGTGTCCCCACATACATGTATGCCCGGATGTCCCGCCGGTTCGGGTTCGCGCCCCGCCGATGATCGGCGGGGACACAAGAACCGTACACGGAACGGCCGGGGCCGATCGACGGAAATAGGTCCCGTCGACCGGCCCCGACTGTTGAGGTACGGGTCAGCCTCGCGGCTTCTCGCGCATCTCGTACGTCGCGATGACGTCGTCGATCTTGATGTCGTTGAAGTTTCCGAGGTTGATACCGCCCTCGAAGCCTTCGCGGATCTCGGTGACGTCGTCCTTGAAGCGGCGCAGACCGGAGATGGTGAGGTTCTCCGCGACGACCTTGCCGTCGCGCAGCAGGCGCGCCTTGGTGTTGCGCTTGACCTCGCCGGACCGGACGAGCACACCGGCGATGTTGCCCAGCTTGGACGAGCGGAAGATCTCGCGGATCTCCGCCGTACCGAGCTCGACCTCTTCGTACTCCGGCTTGAGCATGCCCTTGAGGGCCGCCTCGATCTCCTCGATCGCCTGGTAGATGACCGAGTAGTAGCGGACGTCCACACCCTCGCGGTCGGCCATCTGCTGCGCACGCCCGGCGGCGCGCACGTTGAAGCCGATCACGATGGCGTCGGAGCCGGTCGCCAGGTCGATGTCCGACTCGGTGACCGCACCCACACCGCGGTGCAGGACCCGGATGTCGACCTCTTCACCGACGTCGAGCTGGAGCAGCGAGGACTCGAGGGCCTCCACCGAACCGGACGCGTCGCCCTTGATGATGAGGTTGAGCTCCTGGACCAGACCGGCCTTGAGCGCCTCGTCCAGGTTCTCCAGGGAGAACCGGACACCCTTGCGGGCGAAGTTGGCGTTGCGCTCGCGAGCGGCACGCTTCTCGGCGATCTGGCGGGCCGTACGGTCCTCGTCCACGACGAGGAAGTTGTCGCCGGCGCCCGGGACGTTGGTGAGACCCAGCACGAGGACGGGGGTCGACGGACCCGCTTCCTCGACGTTCTCGCCCTTGTCGTCGAGCATCGCGCGGACACGGCCGTAGGCGTCGCCGACCACCATCGTGTCGCCGACCCGCAGGGTGCCTCGCTGGACCAGGACGGTCGCGACGGCACCGCGGCCGCGGTCGAGGTGGGACTCGATCGCGATGCCCTGCGCGTCCTGCTCCGGGTTGGCCCGCAGGTCGAGCGAGGCGTCGGCGGTGAGGACGACGGCCTCCAGCAGCTGGTCGATGTGCAGACCCTGCTTGGCGGAGATGTCGACGAACATCGTGTCGCCGCCGTACTCCTCGGCCACCAGACCGAACTCGGTGAGCTGGCCGCGCACCTTGGTCGGGTCGGCACCCTCGACGTCGATCTTGTTGACCGCGACCACGATCGGCACGTCGGCCGCCTTGGCGTGGTTCAGCGCCTCGATCGTCTGGGGCATCACACCGTCGTTCGCCGCCACCACGAGGATCGCGATGTCGGTCGACTTCGCACCACGGGCACGCATGGCGGTGAACGCCTCGTGACCCGGGGTGTCGATGAAGGTGATCCGACGGTCCTCGCCGTTGACGTCGGCGGAGACCTGGTAGGCACCGATGTGCTGGGTGATGCCGCCGGCCTCGCCCGCGATGACGTTCGTCTTGCGGATCGCGTCCAGGAGTCGCGTCTTACCGTGGTCGACGTGACCCATGACGGTCACGACCGGCGGACGCGGCATCAGGGCCTCGTCGCCGCCCTCGTCCTCGCCGAACTCGATGTCGAAGGACTCGAGCAGCTCGCGGTCCTCCTCCTCCGGGCTGACGATCTCCAGGACGAAGTTCATCTCGTCCGCGAGGAGCTTCAGCGTCTCGTCGGAGACGGACTGCGTGGCGGTGACCATCTCGCCGAGGTTCATCATGACGCCGACCAGCGAAGCCGGGTTGGCGTTGATCTTCTCGGCGAAGTCGGTGAGCGAGGCACCGCGCGACAGCCGGACGGCCTGTCCGTTGCCGCGAGGCAGCATCACGCCGCCGACCGACGGGGCCTGCATGGCCTCGTACTCCTGGCGCCTCTGCCGCTTCGACTTGCGGCCACGACGCGCGGGACCGCCGGGACGGCCGAAGGCGCCCTGCGTGCCACCGCGGCCACCGGGACCGCCGGGACGGCCACCGAAGCCGGGACGGCCACCGAAGCCGCCGCCACCGCCGGGACGGCCCGCGCCGCCACCGCCGCCGCCGCCACCGGGACGGCCGGCGAAGCCGCCGCCACCGCCGCCGGGACCGGCCGGACGGCCTGCGAAGCCGCCGCCACCGGGACGACCGGCGCCGCCCGGACGACCGCCGCCGCCGGGACCGCGGCCACCGCCGGGGCCACCACCGGGACGCGGGCCGGCAGCGGGACGCTGCGGCATCATGCCCGGGTTGGGTCGGTTACCACCGGGGCCGCCGCCCGGACGGGGCGCCTGCGGCCGGGGCATGCCGCCCGGAGTCGGACGCGGGGCACCGCCGGCCTGGCCCTGCGGACGCGGGGCGCCACCGGGGCCGCCCTGCGGACGCGGGGCGCCGGGGCGCTCCTGGCCGCCACCGGGGCGCGGGGCGCCGCCGGGACGGGGTGCCTGCGGACGGGACATGCCCGTCGAGCCACCGGAGGTGAAGGGGTTGTTGCCCGGACGGGGACCGGCCGGACGGGCGCCGGGGCGCGGGGCGCCCTGGCCGGCGGGACGCGCGGGGCGCTCGCCGCCACGGCCGCCGTCGCGCTGGCCGCCACCCTGCTGACCGGACGGAGCCGGACGCGCGGGACGGGGGCCGGGGGTCGCGCCGGCGGGGCGCGGGGCCTGCGGCGCGGACGGCTGGGCCGGGGCCGGGGCCGAGAACTCCGCGGCGGGCACCGGCGTGACCGGGGCCTTCGGCGCGGGCTTCGGGCCCGGACGCGGGCCGGGAGCCGGCGCCGACGGGGCGGAGGGGGTGCTGCTCGGGGCCTCGGCGGCGGCCGGCTTGGGGGCCGGGGCGCCGGGCTTCGGGGCAGCGGGACGTGCCGCGGCGGCCGGAGACGGCGCCGCGGGCTTGGCGGGGGCGGCCTTGCGAGGCGCGCCCGGCTTGGCAGCGGGCTTGCCGGCGTTGCCGCCGGGCCCCTGCAGTGCGTCAGTCAACTTGCGCACGACCGGCGCCTCGATCGTCGAGGACGCCGAACGGACGAATTCACCGAGTTCTTGGAGCTTGGCCATGACGACCTTGCTCTCTACGCCGAACTCCTTGGCGAGTTCGTATACCCGGACCTTAGCCACTTCGCTCCTTTTAGGTCCGGGTTACCGCCGGACCGTCGCTACTTCATGGGCGTACTCATCGCGTACTCATCGAGTGCTCATCGCAATCTCGACCTACTTCCAACTCGCGAGGTACCTGACCGCACGGGGACCCGTGCCGTTCATTTCTTACGGTGTCACCCGCTCGACGAACCGCTGTACCGCGGTCGGGTCGAACGGCCCCTTGGCCTTGAAGGCCCGGGGGAATGCCCGGCGGCGAACCGCCAGGTCCAGACAGTCGGGGACGGGATGCACATAGGCACCCCGGCCGGGCAGCGTACCGCGAGGATCGGGGACGCAGGCGTCCCCGTCCGCGACGATGCGCAGCAACTCGTTCTTGGCCACCCGCTCCCGGCATCCCACACAGGTTCGCTCAGGGCAAGCGCGGGCGTGCGTCCGGCCAGACACGGCTAAGTCTACCTCCCCGCACCGACCTCACCCCTTTGGGGCAAAAATCGAACGGACGTTGTCGTGATCTCAGCGACCGGCCGACGGGATCTATTCCCCGGACGCCGCTCAGGGTGCGTCAGCGCCGGTCCGAGCGCTCCCGGGCCCGCTCGGCCCGCTCACGGTCGGCGACGTCGCGCTCGGCGTCGGTCTCGGTGTCCGGGCGGATGTCGATGCGCCAGCCCGTGAGCCGGGCGGCCAGGCGGGCGTTCTGCCCCTCCTTGCCGATCGCCAGGGAGAGCTGGTAGTCCGGCACGGTCACCCGGGCGGAGCGGGCGCCGAGGTCAACGACCTCAACCTCGCTCACCCGTGCGGGTGACAGTGCGTTGGCGACCATCTCCGCCGGGTCGTCCGACCAGTCCACGATGTCGATCTTCTCACCGTGCAGCTCGGCCATGACATTGCGCACGCGGCCGCCCATCGGGCCGATGCAGGCGCCCTTGGCGTTGAGGCCGGAGCGGGTCGAGCGGACCGCGATCTTGGTGCGGTGGCCGGCCTCGCGGGCGATCGCGCAGATCTCGACGGAACCGTCGGCGATCTCCGGGACCTCCAGGGCGAAGAGCTTCTTCACCAGGTTGGGGTGGGTCCGCGACAGCGTGACGGAGGGACCGCGCACGCCCTTGGCGACGCGCACCACGTAGGTGCGCAGCCGGAGGCCGTGGGTGTACTCCTCGCCGGGCACCTGCTCCTGCACCGGCAGGATGGCTTCCAGCTTGCCGATGTCGACCAGGACGTTCTTCGGGTCCTTGCCCTGCTGGACGACGCCGGTGACGACGTCGCCCTCGTGGCCCGCGTACTCGCCGAACGTGCGGTCGTCCTCGGCGTCGCGCAGACGCTGGAGGATGACCTGCTTGGCGGTGGTCGCGGCGATCCGGCCGAAGCCCGACGGGGTGTCGTCGAACTCCTTGGGCTCCTGCCCCTCCTCCAGGTCGGCCGGGTCCTCCTTGGCCCACACCGTCACATGGCCGCGCTCGTCCAGCTCGACACGCGCCCGGCGGTGGCTGCCGTCAGTGCGGTGGTACGCGATGAGGAGGGCCGACTCGATCGCCTCGACGAGGACGTCGAACGGGATCTCCTTGTCCTGCGCCAAGCCCTTCAGCAGCTTCACGTCGATGTCCACGGCTACGCCTCCTCTTCCTTCTTGTCCTTGCGGTTGAATTCCAGCTCCACGCGAGCCTTGGCGATCTCGTCGAAGGCGATCCGGCGGGCGGTGGGCTTGCGGCCCTTGACGCCCGGCACCTCCAGATCGAGACCGTCCTCGTCCACCGCGAGGATGCGGGCCACCAGCTCGCCGCCCTCGCGCAGGGTCAGCCTGGCGAGGCGCCCGGTGGCGCGTACGTAGTGGCGGTGCTCCGAGAGCGGGCGGTCGGCGCCGGGCGAACTGACTTCCAGGACGTATTCGTCCTCGCCCATCACATCGGTCTCGTCCAGCTTCGCGGAGATCGCGCGGCTCAGCTCCGCGCAGGTGTCCAGCTCGACACCCTCATCGGAATCCACGACGATCCGCAGCACTCTGCGGCGGCCTGCCCGGGAGACTTCGATCTCTTCCAGCTCCAGTTGCTCGGCGCTGACGAGTGGTTCGACCAGCCCGCGCAGCTTCTCGCTCTGGGTGGTGCTCATCCGGGTGACTCCTCGGCCGCGTGTGCTGTTGTGGGGATCTCGCGTGTCTGGTCAAAGGGTATCCGGTCGCAAGGGGTGTTGCTGTCAGCCGGTCCCCCGAGCGCGGGTACGCTCACAGGCGGTGATCACTTCCGGACAGATCCAGTCAAGACAGGTCCAGCCCGAAGGAGAGCAAGTGCGGCGTACGGGGACGACGCGCAGGGGCGCGCTCGCGGCGACCGGCGCGCTGGCCGCAGGGGCGGTGCTGTCCGGCTGCGGAAGCGGCGACGACACCGGTGGGGGCACCAAGGGCTCCGCGCACGGCGGCGCGCGGACCGCCGCCGACGGGGCGTCCCCGGTGCGCACGGAGAAGACGCTGCGCACCGGTGCCACCCGCACCACGGCGACCCTGCTCGCCGGTTACGAACACGTGCTCCGGGCCCACCCGGCGACGGCGACGGCCCTCACCCCCCTGCGCGACGCGGTCCGCGCCCACCTCAAGGCGCTCTCCCCGGAGAAGACCCCCGCGCTCGGCATGGCCCGCTCGCGCGCCGCCGGACCCGCCGCCGCGGTCAAGGAGCTGGCGGCGGCCGAGCGCTCCGCGGCGGACGCCTACACCGCGCTGCTCGCGGAGGCGCCCGGGGAGCTGGCCCGGCTGCTGGCCTCGGTCGCCGCGGCCTGCGCGGCACACGCCTACCTGCTGACCGAACTGGCCAAGGAGACCCCGGCATGAGCGACGGCAAGAGCGACGGCCCGCTGGAAGCGGCCCAGGCGGCGCTGGCCGCCGAGCACGCCGCCGTCTACGGCTACGGGGTGGCGGGCGGCCGGGTCGCGGCGGAGCGCCGGACCGAGGCCACCGCCGCGTTCCACGCCCACCGTGCCCGCCGGGACGCCCTGGTGCGCACGGTCCGGGACCTGGGCGGAGAGCCGGTGGCCTCGGACGCCGCGTACGCTCTGCCGTTCGCGGTGCCGGACGCCGCCGCGGCGGTCCGGCTCGCCGCCGTCCTGGAGGACCGCGTCGGGTACGTCTACTCCGACCTGGTCCGGGCCGCCGACGGGTCTCTGCGGCGCAGCGCGGCGGACGCGTTGCGGGAGGCCGCGGTACGCGCGGCACGCTGGCGGGGCAGCGGCGTACCCTTTCCCGGGCTCGCCGAGCGGGCCGGGACCGGCTCCGGCCACTGACATGGGCGCGCACCGCAGAAGGCTTGAAAGGGAACACAGCACGTATGGGTTTTGAACCGCCGCAGCGTCTGGTGCGAGCGCTCGGCGAGTCGTACGGGGATACGGCCGCCGGGGAATGGCTCGCGGGGCTGCCCGCACTGACCGAGCGGGCGCTGGCCGCGACCGGCCGCGCCCCGGTCGTGGAGCGGGTCGCGGCCCCCGGCGGGCGCAGCAGCCTGGTTCTGCTGGTCCGGGGGGCCGACTCCACCCCGGCCGCCCTGAAGCTGGCCCCGTCCGGTGCCGCGCCGGGGCTCGAACAGGCGGCGCTGGCGCACTGGAACGGCTGGGGCGCGGTGCGGCTGCTCGATCCCGCGGACGGCGGGCGGCCGGTGCCGGGCGCGCTGCTCCTGGAGCGGCTGCACCCCGAGATGTCCCTGCGGTCGCTGCCGGAGGCGAAGGCGCTCCTCGAAGCGGCCGGGACGGTGCGCCGGCTGTGGGTCGACCCGCCGGCCGGGCACGGCTTTGAGACGGTCACCGAGCGGACCGGACGGCGCGTGGACGCCATGCGCGCCGCCGCCGCGTCCGACCCCGCGCTGGAGCCCCTGGTCACCGCCGCGCTGGCGGCCCGGGACGAGCTGGTCGCCGGGCCCCCGGAGACGCTGCTGCTGCACGGCAACTTCCGGCAGAGCAAGGTCCTCGCGGGTGAGCGGGCGCCCTGGCTGACGGTCGGGCCCGAGCCGCTGGTCGGTGAGCGGGCGTACGACCTGGCGCGGCTCGTCCGGGACCGGGTGGAGGACCTGATCGCGTCGCCCGCCGGGGCGACGACGGCACGGCGCAGGGTCAAGAAGCTCGCGGACTCGCTGGACGTGGACCAGGAGCGGCTGCACGGCTGGACACTGTTCCGTGCCGTGGAATCGGGCACCCGGGCCCTGGCGGCCGGGCGCCGCCAGGAGGGGGAAGTGACCCTGGAGTTCGCCGGCTGGCTGTGAACGAGCGCAGGGGCCCCGCACGGAACTTCCGTGCGGGGCCCCTGCGTGTGGAGAGCGTCAGTCCTGCTGCTCGGAGAGGCGGGCGACGGCCTCCTCGACCGTCAGCTCCTCGCGCTCGCCGGTACGGCGGTCCTTCAGCTCCAGGACACCTTCGGCCGAGCGGCGGCCGGCGACGAGGATCTTCGGGACGCCGATCAGTTCGGAGTCGGTGAACTTGACGCCGGGCGAGACGCCGGCGCGGTCGTCCACCAGGACGCGCAGTCCGGCGGCGGCGAGCTTGTCGGAGACCTCCAGGGCCAGTTCGGTCTGGAGGGCCTTGCCCGCGGCGACGACGTGGACGTCGGCCGGGGCGACCTCGCGGGGCCAGCACAGCCCCTTCTCGTCGGCGGTCTGCTCGGCGAGGGCGGCCACGGCGCGGGAGACGCCGACGCCGTACGAGCCCATCGTGACGCGGACGGGCTTGCCCTGCTGGCCGAGCACGTCGAGCGAGAAGATGTCGGCGTACTTGCGGCCGAGCTGGAAGATGTGGCCGATCTCGATGGCGCGGTCGAGCTGGAGGCCGGTGCCGCACTTGGGGCAGGGGTCGCCCGCCTCGACCACGACGACGTCGAGGTAGTCGTCCACCTCGAAGTCGCGGCCCGCGACCACGTTCTTCGCGTGCTTTCCGTCCTTGTTGGCGCCGGTGATCCAGGCGGTGCCGGGGGCAACGCGGGGGTCGGCGATGTAGCGGACCTTCTCCAGGCCCTGGGGGCCGACGTAGCCGCGTACGAGGTCGGGGCGGCCCACGAAGTCCTCGGCAGTGACCAGCTCGACCACGGCCGGGGCCAGGTGCTCGCCCAGCTTGCCGAGGTCCACCTCGCGGTCGCCGGGCACGCCCACGGCGACGATCTCGCCGTCGACCTTGACCAGCAGGTTCTTCAGCGTGGCGGAGGCCGGCACGCCGAGGTGGACGGCCAGGGTCTCGATGGTCGGGGTGTCGGGGGTGTCCAGCTCCTCGACGGGGCCGGTGCCCGAGGCGTCGCCGGGGGCGGCGACGAAGGTGACGGCCTCGGTGTTGGCCGCGTAGTCGCAGTTCGGGCAGTCCACGAAGGTGTCCTCGCCGGCGGGCGCCGGGGCCAGGAACTCCTCGGAGGCGGAGCCGCCCATGGCGCCGGAGACGGCGGAGACGATGCGGTGGTCCAGGCCGAGCCGCTCGAAGATGCGGATGTACGCGGCGCGGTGCAGCTGGTACGCCTCGGCCAGGCCCTCGTCGGTGGTGTCGAAGGAGTACGAGTCCTTCATCTGGAACTCGCGGCCGCGCAGCACACCGGCGCGGGGGCGGGCCTCGTCGCGGTACTTCGTCTGGATCTGGTACAGGATGACCGGCAGGTCCTTGTAGGACGAGCACATGTCCTTGACGACCTGGGTGAAGATCTCCTCGTGCGTGGGGCCGAGGAGGTAGTCGGATCCCTTGCGGTCCTGGAGCCGGAACAGCAGGTCGCCGTACTCGTCGTACCGGCCGCTCGCCTCGTAGGGCTCCTTGGGCAGCAGCGCGGGGAGCAGGACCTCCTGGCCGCCGATGGCGTCCATCTCCTCGCGGACGACGCGGGTGACGTTCTCCAGGACCTTCTTGCCGAGCGGCAGCCAGGACCAGATTCCGGCAGCGGTGCGTCGTACGTAGCCGGCTCGGACGAGGAGCTTGTGGTTGAGCGTCTCGGCGTCCGCCGGGTCGTCGCGCAGTGTCTTGATCATCAATCGGGACATGCGCTGGACCTGGGCCATGGTGAACTCCTGCTCGGAAGGGTGATGGGCCCGAGGTTAGCGGGGCGGCCCGTGCGGGCGGAAATCCATTCCCTCACGTACGGCGCAGTGGCAGGGGCGCTCCCATCACCGCGTACGGCTTGGGGGCGCTGGGGAAGACCACCTGACGGGCGAGGTCCTGGTAGCCGAGGGAGCGGTAGAGGCCGCGGGCCGGGCTCTCGGTGTCGATCGCGGAGAGGATCGAGCGGGGCTGGGTGACGGCGTCGGTGATGGTGGTGATCAGGGTGCGGCCGATGCCCCCGTTCTGGAAGTCCGGGTGAACGTGGAGCTCGGTGATCACGAAGGCGTCGTCCAGCCAGTGGGCGCTGCCGGTGGCGCGGAGGTAGGGCTCGACCACGGTGGACCACCAGTGGCCGCGGTCGTTGGGCATGCCGTAGACGAAGCCGACGAGCCGGCCCTCGGGCGTCAGGGCGCCGAGCGCGCGCGCGTGCGGGTGGTCGAGGTGCCGGAGGACGATGTGCCGGCGGACCTCGACCTCCCCGGCGCTCAGGCCGAAGGCGACGGCCTGGACGGCCAGCGCCTCGTCGACGCGGGCCGCGAGGTCGACCGGCCCGACCCGGACGCCGGTGGTGCGGGGGGCGCCCCCGGAATCTGCTGCCATGGGCCGACCCTACTGTCCGGGAGGCCCCTGGCGGGGGGCGGTCAGAAGAGCACGCTCATGAAGGCGCCGGTTTCCCGGAAGCCGATGCGGCGGTACGCCTTGCGCGCGGGGGTGTTGTAGTCGTTCACGTACAGGCTGACGACCGGGGCGACGTCGGCCAGGGCGTACCGCAGCACGGCGGCCATGCCGGTCTCGGAGAGGCCGCGGCCGCGGTGTTCGGGGGCGACCCACACGCCCTGGATCTGGCACGCCTGCGGGGTGGTGGCGCCGATCTCCGCCTTGAAGACGACCTTGCCGTCGTCGATCCGGGCGAAGGAGCGGCCGGCGCCGATGAGTTCGGCGACGCGGGCCTGGTAGAGGAGTCCGCCGTCGCCGGCGAGCGGGGAGACGCCGACCTCCTCGGTGAACATGTCGATGCAGGCGGGCATCAGGATGTCCATCTCGTCCTTGCGGACGCGGCGGACGAGCGGGTCGGGCTCCACCTCGGCGGACGGGCTCTCGGTGACCATGAGGGGCTGGTTGGCCCGGACCTCGCGGGCGGGGCCCCAGCCCGGTTCGAGGAGGCGCCACAGCTCGGCGGTGGGCTCTGCGGGGCCGACGATCGAGGAGCAGCGGCGGCCGGCCCGGCGGGCGCGTTCGGCGAAGGCGCGGACGGCTTCGGGGCCGGCGCAGATGGGGACGAGGTTGGCGCCCGAGTAGCACAGGGAGCGGAGCCTGCCGTCTGCGTACCAGCCCCACATCTCGCCGCCGAGGCGCCAGGGGTCGAGTCCGGCGATCTGCACGCGGGACGTCACGAAGGCGTTGGCCACGGGCTCGCTCTCCAGGACGGCGAGTGCGGCGCCGAGGTCGCTGGGTTCGAGGACCCGGGTAGTGGTGTGCGTCAACACGAGGGGGCCTCACCATGCGGTCTGCTGATTTCCGCACTGTAACCGAAGAGCCTGAGTGACGCCGCCCGTGCCCGGAAACGGCTGTGCGCACCCGCCGGGGCCCGCACATGGCAGCGCCCCGCCGAGGGGTTCCTCGCGGGGCGCTGCCGGGGGTCGGACGGGTCAGCTGATGGAGACCTCGGGCTCGCCGGAGGCGATGCCGTCCTTCTCCATCTGCTCGGCGATCTTCATGGCCTCCTCGATGAGGGTCTCCACGATCTTCGACTCGGGCACGGTCTTGATGACCTCGCCCTTGACGAAGATCTGGCCCTTGCCGTTGCCGGAGGCGACGCCGAGGTCGGCCTCGCGGGCCTCGCCGGGGCCGTTGACGACGCAGCCCATGACGGCGACGCGCAGCGGGACCTCCATGCCCTCCAGACCGGCGCTGACCTGGTCGGCGAGCTTGTAGACGTCGACCTGGGCGCGGCCGCAGGAGGGGCAGGAGACGATCTCCAGACGGCGCTGGCGCAGGTTCAGCGACTCCAGGATCTGGATGCCGACCTTGACCTCCTCGGCGGGCGGCGCGGAGAGCGAGACGCGGATGGTGTCGCCGATGCCCTCGCTGAGCAGGGCGCCGAAGGCGACGGCCGACTTGATGGTGCCCTGGAAGGCGGGGCCCGCCTCGGTGACGCCGAGGTGCAGCGGGTAGTCGCACTGGGCGGCGAGCTGGCGGTAGGCGTTGACCATCACGACCGGGTCGTTGTGCTTGACCGAGATCTTGATGTCGCGGAAGTCGTGCTCCTCGAAGAGGGACGCCTCCCAGAGCGCGGATTCGACCAGCGCCTCGGGGGTGGCCTTGCCGTACTTCTTGAGCAGCCGGGCGTCCAGCGAGCCGGCGTTGACACCGATCCGGATCGGCGTGCCGGCATCCTTCGCGGCGCGCGCGATCTCCTTGACCTTGTCGTCGAACTGCTTGATGTTGCCCGGGTTCACACGGACCGCCGCGCAGCCGGCGTCGATCGCGGCGAAGACGTACTTCGGCTGGAAGTGGATGTCCGCGATCACCGGGATCTGCGACTTGGACGCGATGGTCTTCAGGGCGTCGGCGTCGTCCTGGGTCGGGCAGGCCACGCGTACGATCTGGCAGCCGGAGGCGGTGAGTTCGGCGATCTGCTGAAGCGTCGCGCCGATGTCGGACGTACGGGTCGTCGTCATCGACTGCACCGAGACGGGCGCGTCCCCGCCGACCGCAACCGATCCGACCTGGATCTTCCGGCTGACCCGCCGTTCGGCGAGCTTGGTCGGAACGGCGGGCATTCCGAGAGAAATCGCAGTCATGCGCTGAGCATCCCCAAGGTGTGGATCGAGGTCCCGGTATCGGCGGGCTCCGGCCTTCGAGGTTACGTCACCGGGGGCGGCCGGGAGCACACCGCGTCCGGCCCCGTACGGAATGTCGGCCCGCCGGACGCACCCCGCACACCGCCGGTCACGCGCGGTGCACCGGGCGGGTCCGGCCGGCCCCGGTCAGGTGATCTTGACCGGGTTGACCACGTCGGCGACGAGGACGAGGAGGGTGAAGCAGATGAAGACCCCGGCGACCACGTAGGCGACGGGCATCAGCTTGGCGACGTCGAAGGGGCCGGGGTCGGGACGCTTGAAGACCCGGGCCGAGTTCCGGCGCAGTGCCTCCCACAGGGCCCCCGCGATGTGGCCGCCGTCGAGCGGGAGCAGCGGAAGCATGTTGAAGAGGAACAGCGAGAGGTTGAAGCCGGCCAGCAGGAACAGCATCATCGCGATCTGGCTCTGGGCCGGAACGTCCAGCGTCATCACCTCGCCGCCGATCCGGGCCGCGCCGACGACGCCGACCGGGGAGTCCGCGGCGCGTTCGCCGTCGCTGAAGGCGGCGTCCCACAGGGCGGGGATCTTCGACGGCAGGGCGATGATCGAGTCGACGCCGTTCTCGATCATGTCGCCCATGCGCACGACCGAGTCACCGAAGGAGAGCGGGACGATCTCCCTGTTCGCCTCGAACCCGAGGTAGCCGGCCGTGACGTACTTCCCGGCCACCGCCTCGCCGTGGGAGTCCTTCTTGAGGACGGCGTTCTTCAGCAGGACCGCGTGCAGGGTCTTCTCCTGCCCGTCGCGCTCCACCGTGATGGTGGCGGGGCCGACGGTGTCGCGGATGCGGTCGGAGAGGGTGTCCCAGGAGTCGATGCGGTCGCCGTCGAAGGCGACGATCACGTCGCCCTTCTTCAGCCCGGCGGCCTGGGCCGGGGAGACCGCGTCGGACTTCTTGCAGGTCGTGCGCTCCGCGCTCTGCGGGATGACGCACTTCTGGACGCCGGCGACCTCGGTGGTGTTGGTCTGGAAGCCGAAGGTCATGGAGACGCCGAGGAAGATCGCGACGGCCAGCACGAGGTTCATGAAGGGGCCGGCGAACATCACGATGACGCGCTTCCACGGCTTGCGCGTGTAGAAGAGGCGGTCCTCGTCGCCCGGCTGGAGCTCCTCGAAGGAGGCGGATCTGGCGTCCTCGATCATCCCGCGCCAGGGCGAGGTGGAGCGGGCCTCCAGCTTCCCGTCGGGGCCGGGCGGGAACATGCCGATCATCCGGATGTAGCCGCCGGCCGGGACGGCCTTGATGCCGTACTCCGTGTCGCCCTTCCTGCGGGACCAGATGGTGGGGCCGAAGCCGACCATGTACTGCGGGACGCGGATGCCGAAGAGCTTGGCGGTGGAGAGGTGGCCCAGTTCGTGCCAGGCGATGGAGAAGAGCAGACCGAACGCGAAGACGGCGATGCCGAGAATCGTCAGCAGGATCGTCGTCATGCTCATGCGCGTGCCTCCGCAATGGCCTTGGCCGAGAGTTCCCGGGCCCGGGCCCGCGCCCAGGTCTCCGCTTCGAGTACGTCCGCGACGGTGAGAGAAGTTCCCGATTCCGGTGTGCCGTGTTCGCCCACCACCGCGGTGACCGTGTCCATGATGCCGTTGAAGGGCAGCTTCCCGGACAGGAACGCGTCGACGCACTCCTCGTTGGCCGCGTTGAACACGGCGGGCGCGGTGCCGCCCAGCGCGCCGACGTGCCGGGCGAGACCGACGGACGGGAAGGCCTCGGTGTCCAGCGGGAAGAACTCCCAGGTGGACGCCTTCGTCCAGTCGAAGGCGGGCGCCGCGTCGGGGACGCGCAGGGGCCAGCCGAGACCGATGGCGATGGGGCCGCGCATGTCGGGCGGGGTGGCCTGGGCGAGCGTGGAGCCGTCGGTGAACTCGACCATGGAGTGCACGTACGACTGCGGGTGGACGACGACCTCGATGCGGTCGAAGGGGATGTCGTAGAGCAGGTGTGCCTCGATGACTTCGAGGCCCTTGTTGACCAAGGTGGCCGAGTTCACGGTGATGACCGGCCCCATGGCCCAGGTCGGGTGCGCGAGGGCCTGCTCCGGGGTGACCTCGGCCAGCTCGCTCCGGGTGCGGCCGCGGAAGGGGCCGCCCGACGCGGTGACGACGAGACGGCGCACATCGGCGCGGGTGCCGGCGGCGAGCGCCTGGAAGAGCGCGGCGTGCTCGGAGTCGACGGGGATGATCTGCCCCGGGGCGGCCAGCGCCTTGACCAGGGGGCCGCCGACGATCAGGGACTCCTTGTTGGCGAGCGCCAGGGTGCGGCCCGCCTTGAGGGCGGCCAGGGTCGGGGCGAGGCCGATGGAGCCGGTGATCCCGTTGAGCACGGTGTGGCAGTCGCTCGCGGCCAGCTCCGTCGCCGCGTCGGGTCCGGCGAGGATCTCGGGGACCGGCTCGCCCGCCCCGTACTCCTGGCGCAGCGCCTCGCGGAGGGCGGGTACGGCCTCGGGCGAGGCGACGCCGACGGTGCGCACCTTCAGCAGGCGGGCCTGCTCGGCGAGGAGCGCGACCCGGCCGCCGGCCGCGGACAGCGCGGTGACGCGGAAGAGGTCGGGGTTGCGCAGCACCAGGTCGATGGCCTGGGTGCCGATGGACCCGGTGGAGCCGAGGATGACGAGATCCCGGCGTCCTTCCACGGCGTCGAAGACGAGGTGCGGGTCGGCGAGAGGGGCGGGGCTGTCGGTCATGCGCCCCATTGTCGCCGCTCCCGCTGTGTGCGGGGACAGGGTGTCCCGGGTTGACCCGTGCGTGTCCCCGTCCCCGCGTTCCGCCTCAGCCGGTGGCGGCGGCGAACGCCTCGTGGAAGCCGGGGAACGTCTTGCGTACGCAGCCGGGGTCGTCGTACGTGATGCCGGGGGTGCGCAGACCGGCGACGGCGAACGACATGACGATGCGGTGGTCGCCGTGGGTCTCGATCTCGACGGGCGCGGGCGTGCCCGGCAGGATCTCGATCCAGTCGGGGCCCGTGGTGACGGTGATGCCCATGCGCCGCAGGTTGTCCGCGCACGCCTCCAGCCGGTCGCACTCCTTCACGCGGGTGTTGCCGACGTCCTCGATGCGGACGGGCCCCGAGGCGAAGGGGGCGATCGCGGCGAGCGTGGGCATGGTGTCGGAGATGTCGCGCATGTTGACGGTGAGGCCGCTCAGGGTGCCGGTCGAGCGGACCGTGGTGGAGTCGGCGGTCATGTGCACGTCGGCGCCCATGCGGCGCAGGACCTCGGCGAACCGCAGGTCCCCCTGGAGGGCGCCCTCGCCGAGTCCGGGGACGGTGACCTCGCGGCCGGTGAGGGCGGCGGCGGCGAAGAAGTAGCTCGCGGTGGAGGCGTCGGGTTCGACGGCGTAGGTGGTGGCGCGGTAGCCGCCGGGCTCCGCGGTGAAGACGGTGCCGTCGGGGCCGCTCCGGGTGACCCGGGCGCCGAAGGAGCGCATCATCGCGAGGGTGATCTCGATGTAGGGCGCGGAGACGAGGTCGGTGACGGTGATCCGCAGCCCGGTCTCGGTGAGCGGGCCGAGCATCAGCAGGGCGGTGAGGTACTGGCTGGACTGCCCGGCGTCCAGGGTGAGTTCGCCGCCCTTGATGCCCGCGGCCTCGATGCGCAGCGGGTGGTGGCCCTCGGCCTCCTCGTGGCGCAGGTCGACGCCGAGGGTGCGCAGGGCCTCGGTGAGCGGGGCGAGGGGGCGGCGGCGCATCTGCGCGGAGGCGTCGAAGCGGTAGCTGCCGCGGGCGCCGGCCGCCGCGAGGGCCGGCAGGAAGCGGGCGGTGGTGGCCCCGTCACGGCAGTAGACGTCGGCCTCGGTGGCGGCGGGCCCGGCGGGGCGGCCGGTGATGTGCCAGGCGTCCGCCTCCTGCTCGACCTCGTAGCCGAGCGCGGCCAGACCGGCCGCGAAGCCCTCGGTGTCGTCGGAGCTCAGCGGGCGTACGAGCGTGCTGCGGCCGTTCGCGGCGGCGGCCAGGAAGAGGGCGCGCGCGGTGACGGACTTGGAGCCGGGGACATGGATGACGGTCACGGGCGTCCATCCTGCCGTGAACCGGGGCATGCGGGCGGGGCGCGTCCAGCGACTGGACGCGCCCCGCCGGTAACGGCTCGGGGGCTCAGCGGACCGGGCGGTGGACGTTCTCCTCGGTGGAGGGGCCGGGGGTGGCGTCGGCGATCCAGGGGCCCTCGCCGCTCGGGTCGACCACGCCCTCCTCCAGCCAGCCGTACGTGCCGGACAGGACGCCCTCCACGACGCGCCGGTCGAGGTCGTCGGTGTTGGACCAGAGCCGGGTGAAGAGCTCCTCGACGCGGATGCGGGCCTGGCGGCAGAAGGCGTCGGCGAGCTGGTACGCCTCGCGGCCGTGGTCGTCCGTGGCACGCAGGTGCTCGGCGCGGACGCAGGCGGCGCTCATCGCGAAGAGTTCGGCGCCGATGTCCACGATCCGGCCGAGGAAGCCCTGTTTGGTCTCCATCCGGCCCTGCCAGCGGGACATCGCGTAGAACGTGGAGCGGGCCAGCTTGCGCGAGGCTCGTTCGACGTACCGCAGATGCGTGGCCAGGTCCGGGTGGCCGGCCGGGTTGAACTCGGCGTAGGTGGTGGGCAGCTGGCCGGGGCCCGCGACGAGCTTGGGCAGCCACTTCGCGTAGAAACCGGCCGCGTTGGCGCCCGCCTTCGCCTTCGCGGAGAGCGGCTTGTCGGGGTCGATGATGTCGCCGGCGACCTTGAGGTGGGCGTCGACGGCCTCGCGGGCGATCAGCAGGTGCATGATCTCCGTGGAGCCCTCGAAGATCCGGTTGATCCGCATGTCGCGGAGCATCTGCTCGGCGGGCACGGCCCGTTCGCCCCGGGCGGCGAGGGACGCGGCGGTCTCGAAGCCGCGTCCGCCGCGGATCTGGACCAGTTCGTCGGCGATCAGGCAGCCCATCTCGGAGCCGTACAGCTTGGCGAGCGCCGCCTCGATGCGGATGTCGTTGCGGTCCTCGTCGGCCATCTGCGAGGCGAGGTCGACCACGGCTTCCAGGGCGAACGTGGTCGCGGCGATGAAGGCGATCTTGGAGCCGACCGCCTCGTGCCGGGCGACCGGCCTGCCCCACTGCTCGCGGACGGCGGACCACTCGCGGGCGATCTTCAGGCACCACTTGCCGGAACCGACGCACATCGCGGGCAGCGAGAGCCGGCCGGTGTTGAGCGTGGTGAGCGCGATCCTGAGCCCGGCGCCCTCGGGCCCGATGCGGTTGGCGGCGGGCACGCGCACCTGGTGGAAGCGGGTGACGCCGTTCTCGATGCCGCGCAGGCCCATGAAGGAGTTGCGGTGCTCCACGGTGATGCCGGGGGCGTCCGCCTCGACCACGAATGCGGTGATGCCGCCCTTGCCTTCGGGCGACTTCGGGACGCGGGCCATGACGACCAGCAGGTCCGCGACGACTCCGTTGGTGGTCCACAGCTTCACCCCGTCGAGGACGTAGTCGTCCCCGTCCCGGACGGCGGTGGTGGCGAGCCGCGCCGGGTCGGAGCCCACGTCCGGCTCGGTGAGGAGGAACGCCGAGATGTCGGTACGGGCCAGCCGGGGCAGGAAGGTGTCCTTCTGCTCCTGGGTTCCGAAGGTCTTCAACGGCTGCGGCACGCCGATCGACTGGTGCGCGGAGAGCAGGGCGCCGATCGCGGGGCTCGCGGAGCCCGCCAGGGCGAGGGCCCGGTTGTAGTAGACCTGGGTCAGGCCGAGACCGCCGTACTTGACGTCGATCTTCATGCCGAGCGCGCCGAGCTCCTTGAGACCGCGCACGACCTCGTCGGGGATCTTCGCCTCGCGTTCGATGAGGGCGCTGTCGACCCGGGTCTCGCAGAACTCGCGGAGCCGGGCGAGGAATTCCTCGCCGCGCCGGACGTCCTCACCGGCGGGCTGCGGGTGCGGGTGGATCAGGTCCAGGCGGAAGCGGCCGAGGAAGAGCTCCTTGGCGAAGCTGGGTTTGCGCCAGTCCTGTTCCCGGGCGTCCTCGGCGACCTGGCGCGCTTCGCGTTCGGTGACCTTGGGCGTGGGCTGTTGTGCGGATGGAGCGGACATGAGGGCTCACCTCGCCGCGTCGTCGGGTGGGCGGACCCGGCAGGCGCACGGGCGGCGGAGTCCGTCCGCCCGTGCGTACCTGTCCGGTTCTACTCGTCCGTATGTACCCGATTCCTGCCACCCCGGCCAGCCCGCGGGCGCCGATCGGGTCGGGCGCCACTCAACTGCCCGCCGCCGGGTGCGGCATGCGCCCGCGTGGGTGTCAGAGCGCGAGGCCCGTGAGGACGAGGACGCGTTCGTAGGTGTAGTCGTCCATCGCGTACCGGACGCCCTCGCGGCCCACGCCGGACTGCTTGGCTCCGCCGTACGGCATCTGGTCGGCGCGGTACGAGGGGACGTCGCCGATGATCACGCCGCCGACCTCCAGCGCGCGGTGGGCGCGGAAGGCGGCCTGGATGTCATGGGTGAACACGCCCGCCTGGAGCCCGTACTGCGAGTCGTTGACGGCGGCGAACGCCTCGGCCTCGCCGTTCACCTTCCGCACGGACAGGACCGGCCCGAAGACCTCCTCGGTGGCGAGGGTGACACCGTCGGGCAGTCCGGCGAGGACGGTCGGGGCGTACGTGGACCCGTCGCGCTTGCCGCCCGCGAGGAGCTGGGCGCCCGCCGCGACGGCCTCGTCGACCCAGGACTCGACGCGCCGGGCGGCGGCCTCGTCCACGAGCGGGCCGACGTCCGTGGCCGGGTCGGACGGGTCGCCGGTGACCTGGGCCTCCACCGCGGCGACGATCCTCGGCAGCAGCCGGTCGTAGACGGCGGCGTCGGCGATGACGCGCTGGACCGAGATGCAGGACTGGCCGCCCTGGTAGTTGGAGAAGGTCGCGATACGGGTCGCGGCCCAGTCCAGGTCCTCGTCGGAGGCGTAGTCGCCGAGGACGACGGCGGCGCCGTTGCCGCCGAGCTCCAGCGTGCAGTGCTTACGGGGCACCGAGTCCATGATCGCGTAGCCGACGGGGGCGGACCCGGTGAAGGAGATCACGGGCAGCCGCTCGTCCTGGACCAGGGCGGGCATCCGGTCGTTGGGGACCGTGAGCACCGACCAGGAGCCGGCCGGGAGGTCCGTCTCGGCCAAGAGCTCGCCCAGGACCAGCGAGGAGACGGGCGTCGCCGGGGCCGGCTTGAGGATGATCGGGACGCCGACGGCGATGGCCGGGGCGACCTTGTGGGCGCTCAGGTTCAGCGGGAAGTTGAAGGGCGCGATGCCGAGGACCGTGCCGCGCGGGAAGCGCCGGGTGAGGCCGAGGCGGCCGGTGCCGCCCGCGTCGGTGTCCAGACGCTGGGCCTCGCCGCTGTTGAACCGGCGGGCCTCCTCGGAGGCGAAGCGGAAGACGGACACGGCCCGCCCGACCTCGCCGCGCGCCCACTTGACGGGCTTGCCGTTCTCGGCGGAGATCAGCCGGGCGATCTCCTCGGTGCGCTCGGACAGCCGGCGGGCCACGTGGTCGAGCGCGGCGGCGCGGACGTGGGCCGGGGTCGCGGCGAACTCCTCGCGCACGGCGTGCGCGGCGGCGACGGCCTCCTCGACCTGGGCCTCGGTCGGGACGGAGACCGTCGCGACGAGGCGCCCGTCCCAGGAGTTGGTGACGTCGAAGCTTTCCTCGCCGGTGGCCTGGCGGCCGGCCAGCCAGAAGGCGTGGGTGGAGGTCATGGAGGTCCGGCCCTTCGATGGCGTGGGGTGTGTCGGCCCCCACGGTAGGGCCGCCGGGGCCGCCTGGCGTTTGTCCTGTGTGGAGCAGAGCGGGGCCGGGGTGCGCCTTACTGGCCAGGCCCTGTCCGGCGGTCAGGCCCCGGGGGATGCGGTGACCTTCAGGGCGAGCCACAGCTCCATCCGGACGTCCGGGTCATCCAGCGAGCGCCCGAGGATCTCCTCCACCCGCCGCATCCGGTACCGCAGGGTGTGCCGGTGGACCCCCAGGTCGGCGGCGGCCGCGTCCCACTGGCCGTGGTGCGAGAGCCAGGCGCGCACCGAGGCGACCAGATCGCCCCTGCCCTTGGCGTCGTGCTCGTACAGCGCGCGGAGCATCCCGTCCGCGAAGGCCCGCACCGCGTCGTCGGCGAGCAGCGGCAGCACGGACCCGGTGGCCAGCTCCGCGTGCTCGACCAGGGCCCGGCCCCGGCGGCGGGCCACCGAGAGCGCCTGCTCGGCCTGCTTGTACGCGGCGGACACGGCGACCGGGCCGGCCGGTGCGGACATGCCCACCACGACATCACTCGCCTGGGCGGCGGCCGGCTCGCGCGGGGTCAGCTCGTCCTGCGCCTCGGCGTACGCCTGGCAGGCGGTCACCGCGGCTCCGCCGTCGGCGGCCAGCACCAGGAGCCGTTCGCCCTCGGGGACCATCAGCAGGGTCTCGCCCGCCCGGTCGGCGGCGGTGTCGAGGGCGTCGGCCAGGAGTGCCGTGGCCGAGGGGTCCTGGCCCTCGGCGATGAGCAGCCGGAAGGGGGCGTCGAGCAGTCCGCCGTAGAGGTCCCCGGCGACCGCGCGGGCATGGTCGGGCTGGCCCGCGAGCAGCATCCGCAGCACGGCCGCGCCGAGGCGCTGCTCGGCGCCCTGGAGGGCGCGGGAGCGGGCGGTGGTGAGGGTGAGCAGGGCGACCGCCGAGTGCACGGCGTACCGCTCGGCGGTGCCGAGGGCGGCTCCGGTGCCGACGGCGAGGGCGCCGCGGACCCGGCGGCCGGTGCCCAGGGACTGGAGCTCGACGCGGTCGTCGGTGTCGCCGACGACCATGCTGGCCGGGGCGGGGCGGGCGCGCAGCCGCTCCACCTCGGGGGTGAGCCGGGCGGCGCGGCGGGCCGCCCAGTCGGGGGCGGCGGCCACGACGGCCCCGGCGGCGTCGTAGAGGGCGGCCCAGCCGTTGACGTGGGCGGCGAGGCGGGTGAGGAGGGCGGCGGGTCCGTCCTCGGCGAGCGCCGCGCTCGTCAGCTCGCGCTGCGCCTCGAAGCCGGCGGTGACCGCGCGGTACTGGTCGGCCGCGATGTGCGAGGAGACGGCCTTGGCGATGGCGATGAAGGGGGTGCGGCGGGGCACTTCGAGCAGCGGCAGCCCGGCTTCCTCGGCGGCGCCGATCAGGGGCCGGGGCACCTCGTCGTAGTTGACGCCGACGGCGAAGCCGAGCCCGGCCACTCCGGCGTCGGCGAGCCGGCGCACGTAACGCCCCATCGCCTCCGGGTTCTCCGCGTCCAGGTTGGTCGCGGTGACCAGCAGCAGTTCGCCGCCCTCCATGTAGGGGACGGGGTCGGTCAGCTCGCTGGCGTGCGCCCAGCGCACCGGTGTGTCGAGGCGGTCCGCCCCCGCGCGCACCGTGAGTTTGAGCGCCGAGTGCTGGACGAGCGAGGCGAGCGTGGGCGGCATGGGGGTGAGGGCCTTCGGCAGGGGGTGATTTCGCCGTCCCGTATGAACGGCTCACTTCGATTCTGCCAGGGTGGCAGAGTCCCTGTCACCGCTGCCACTCGCGTCCCGCGCGCCCCTGCCGCCCCGCCCCTCCGTCAGCCGGCCAGCCGCACCAGCAGCGGGGGCATGTGCTCGCCGTCCACGGTGGTCAGGGAGAGCACCGCGTGGCCGTGCGGCAGCTCGTAGGCGAGCGCGGAGGCGGACCACCGCTCCCGTTCGACCTGGCGCACGGTCACCGCGTCCGTGGTGACGGCCTTGCCGGTGGCCATCTTGCGCAGGGAGTGCAGGGCGCGGGTGAGCGGCTGGTCGGCGAAGACGCCGTGCTGGGCGACCTCCCGGACCTCCACCCACTCCTTCCCCCACGCCTCCGCGAAGCGCTTGCCGTCCCAGGTGGTGAGGCCGGGGAAGACCATGGTGCAGCCGAACGCCCCGAGCAGCGCCGTGTGCAGTCCCTCCGGTACGTCGTCCAGGGTGCGCAGGGCGAGGACCGCGCCCGCGTTGACGGACCGGAGGCGGCGGATGCCCCGGACCGTGTCGGCGGTGACGGCGTGGGTGGCGTCGTCCAGGACGAGGCAGACGAACAGCGAGCGGTCGGTGCGAGCGGCGGTGACGGCGTTGAACTGGGCGAGCACCAGGCGGGCCAGGATGCGGGACGCCTCGGCGTGGGCCCGCTCCGGCAGGTCGACGCGGACCCGCAGCGGGTGCCGGCCCAGGGAGCGCAGCGAGAACGGCCGGGCGTCCTCGCCGGTGGCGAAGAACCCCGCGAAGGCGGGCCGGTCGAGGGTGGCGATCCGGTCGGCCAGGACGGCGGCCGGGTCGGCGCCGCCGCCCGCCTGGCGGGCCCTGGCCTCCAGCTCGCGGAGCATCGCCTGGTGGCCCCCGGTCTCCAGGGCGTCGCGCAGGGCGCCGAGCGCGGCGGCGGATCCTTCGAGGAGTTCGCGGAGTTCGGGCACGGAGGGGAAGCGGCCGTGGACCGTCCGGAACGGGCCGAGCAGCTGCCCGAGGGCGGTCGCGGCGCGCCGGGTCTCCAGGGCGGGAACGTCCCCGGCCAGCCCCTCGGCGAGGGCGGCGGCGGCCTCGTCCGGGTCGGTGGTGCCGCCGTACAGGTCGAAGTCGTGCAGGGAGGCGGGGTCGCCGATGCGGATGACGACGTCGTAGGCGTCGTCCGGGCCGAGCCCGCCGCCCGCCCCGCCGACGGCGAGCACCGCGGCCTGGCCGGTGAGCGCCCGCAGCGCGAGGGCTTCCACGACGGGCCCGACGACCCGTTCGGTCTTGCCGGAGCCCGGCGGCCCGACGACCAGCAGCGAGGTGCCGAGCGACGCGGGGTCCAGCGCCATGCCGGAGCCCCGGCGCGGGTGGGGGTTGCGCGGGTCGTCGGCGCACTCCCCGATGCGGACCTGGCCGGTGAGCGGGTCGTGGGTGGCGGTGCGCCGGGGCACGTCCCGGAAGCCGGAGGGGTGCAGGAAGGCGTCGGCGCCCTTGCGCAGCACGGTCTCGGTGAAGGAGGCCAGCCGGTCGGGGCGGCCGCGCGCCCCGGACCAGGCGTGGCCCACCCGTACGCAGTCCACGTCGTTCATCCGGCCCGCGTACACGGCGGCGGTCAGCGCCTCGGCGGCGTCGGCGGAACCGGCGGCACGCAGCTCGGGCCACTGGGCGCGCGGGGGGCCGTCCGCCGGGGCGGGGGCCGTGCCTTGCGCGCCCTGTGGGCGGCCGGGCGTGCGGCCGGCCCGGAAGTCGCGGAGGGCGTCTCCCCAGTGCGCGGCCCGGGCGATGGGCCACACGACGATGGCGGTGGTCAGCGCGTAGCAGCCGTAGGCGGCCACGGTGGCCTTGAACCGGTCCCCGCTGAGCAGCCACCCCTGCGCCGATCCCATGAGCACGAACAGCAGCGGCAACTTGGGGGTCCAGGCCAGCCACAGCAGCAGCAGGGCGCCGGCCACCGACAGGGTCAGCCTGACGCGTTCGAACCCCTCGCCGGCGAAGTACCGCAGGACGTGGGCCCAGCCGCCGAGCCGGGCCGCGTAGAAGCCCAGAATGAGCACCAGGACCTGGTAGTACAGGGTGGTCGAGTTGACCACCAGAGCCGGTGCGTCGTCCCGCAGACCGCCCATGGTCCACCACTCGGGGCCGGTGATGATCGCGATCGGCTTGAACACGTAGGGGATGGCGCGTGCCGAAAGCAGCAGCCACAGCAGCAGCCAGAGGATCAGCGTCGCGGCCGGGCCCACCAGTGAGGGGCGCGGGGGGCGCTCGGCGGGCCGGGGCACGAACCGGTACCGCCAGACGCCGGGCCCGGCCTCGGGACGCGGGGCGTTGAACCAGTCGGCGGTGGGCGCGGCGGTGCCCGGGGCCGGGGTGTGCGCGAGGGGCGGCGGCGCGGCCGGGGGCCGGGCGGGCGGCGGGACCGTGGGCGGGTAGGCGGGCGGGGTGGCGGGAGGCGGGCCCGCCGGACGCGGTACGGAGCCTCCGGCCCGGGCGTCGGGCGGCGGCGTGCCCCGCGTGTCCCACGCGCCGTGCGTACCGTCGTTGTCCATGAACCGTTGCCCCCTTGACCAGCCAGGTCCGTCACTGCACCGGTCAATCTAGTGCGCGCACACGGGGAGTTCAGCAACGCGCCCGGATAGTGACCGCCGGGATCGCGCCCCGGTCCCCCGCACCGCCTTCTGTCCTTCGCGGACAACGACACGTACGCGACCACTACCGATCGGAGCATGCCCCGCCCAGGGCCCCGCGCCTAGCCTGCACAACGAAGAAGCGTCCGAAACACCCCCAGGAGCCCCGCATGACCGAAATCCCGCAGGAGCGCCGACTCGTCACCGCCATCCCCGGTCCGAAGTCGGTCGAGCTGCAAGACCGCCGGCTCGCGGCGGTCGCCGCGGGCGTCGGCTCCACCCTGCCGGTGTTCACCGCGCGGGCGGGCGGCGGGATCATCGAGGACGTGGACGGCAACCGGCTGATCGACTTCGGCTCCGGCATCGCGGTGACCTCGGTCGGCGCCTCCGCCGAGGCCGTCGTGCGCCGGGCCTCCGCGCAGCTCGCGGACTTCACCCACACCTGCTTCATGGTCACGCCGTACGAGGGGTACGTGGAGGTCTGCGAGCGGCTCGCGGAGCTGACCCCGGGCGACCACGCGAAGAAGTCCGCGCTGTTCAACTCGGGTGCCGAGGCCGTCGAGAACGCGGTGAAGATCGCTCGCGCGTACACCAAGCGCACCGCGGTCGTCGTCTTCGACCACGGGTACCACGGCCGGACGAACCTCACGATGGCGCTGACCGCCAAGAACATGCCGTACAAGCAGGGCTTCGGCCCGTTCGCGCCGGAGGTGTACCGGGTGCCGGTGGCGTACGGCTACCGCTGGCCGACCGGCGCCGAGAACGCCGGTGCGGAGGCGTCCGCCCAGGCCATCGACCAGATCAGCAAGCAGATCGGCGCGGAGAACGTCGCCGCGATCATCATCGAGCCGGTGCTCGGCGAGGGCGGCTTCATCGAGCCGGCCAAGGGCTTCCTGCCGGCGATCGCCCGGTTCGCGAAGGACAACGGCATCGTCTTCGTGGCCGACGAGATCCAGTCGGGCTTCTGCCGGACCGGCCAGTGGTTCGCCTGTGAGGACGAGGGCATCGTCCCGGACCTGATCACCACGGCCAAGGGCATCGCGGGCGGCCTTCCGCTGTCGGCGGTGACCGGCCGCGCCGAGATCATGGACGCGGCGCACGCGGGCGGCCTCGGTGGTACGTACGGCGGCAACCCGGTCGCCTGCGCGGGTGCGCTCGGGGCCATCGAGACGATGCGCGAGCTGGACCTGAACAAGAAGGCGAAGCGCATCGAGGAGGTCATGAAGGGCCGTCTGGAGGGGATGCGCGCGAAGCTGCCGAACGGCGGGCTGATCGGTGACATCCGGGGCCGCGGCGCGATGATCGCGATCGAGTTGGTGAAGCCGGGCACGAAGGACCCGCACCCGGAGGCGGCCACCCGGCTCGCGAAGGCGTGCCACGCCGAGGGCGTCCTCGTCCTGACCTGCGGCACCTACGGCAACGTGCTGCGTTTCCTGCCGCCGCTGGTGATCGGCGAGGACCTGCTGAACGAGGGCCTGGACGTCCTGGAGGGCGCCTTCGCCGGGATCTGAACCCGGGGTTCCGTGTGCGCCTGTGAAGAAAGGGTGGGGGGCCGATGGCGGGATACCGTTACCGCTATCGGTCCCCCCTCCGCCTGACGTACGGTTTTCGCAGATGAGAGAAACACCCCGCTCGCAGGGGACTGCGGGTGAATCCGGGTCGGGGCTTCCCCAGCACCGTCCCGGGCGTGCCTTCGCGCACACCACTGGGGCATCACGCTCCGGAACTCCTCACCGATCGGATGGCCGCCCGCCCCACACCCCCCGGGGCGCGCGGCAAACCGGTCCACTCGTCCGCTCCGGAACAACCCCCCCAGTTCCGGGGCGGACGGCTTTTTTCGTTTCCCTGGTGTCGGGCCTGTCGGCCCTCTTCGCGCTGACCACCTGGCAGATCGCCGCCGACGGCCCCGTGCGCGGCCTCGATGAACGCGCCGGGCGGTCCGTCGTCGGCCTCGGGCCCCGGTGGCTCACGGAATTCCTCGCCGATCTCGGCAATATGCAGGTCGCCCTTCCCGTGCTGGCCTGTGCGATCGGCTGGTCGCTGCTGCGCGGGCGGCGGTGGGAGGCGCTGGGCGCGGTCCTCGCGATGGCGGCGGTGCCGCTGCTCGTCGTACCGCTGAAGGACTGGGTCGCCCGGCCCGGCCCACTGACGGAGGCCACCGGCTACTACCCGTCGGGGCACGCGGCGACGGCGGCGGTGGCGTACGGGGCTTCGGCGCTGCTGCTGGCCGGGCGGGGGCGTCACGCGTGGATGATGCCCGTCGCCGCCGTCCTGCTGACGGTGGCGACGGGCATCGGCCTGGTGCTCCGCGGCTATCACTGGCCGCTGGATGTGCTGGGCAGCTGGTTCCTGTGCGGGCTGCCGCTCCTGCTGTTGTACGGGGTGGTCAGCCGAAGTAGGCGTCGAAGTTCTTCGAGAACTCCCAGTTGTTGAAGCGGTCCCAGTTGATGGACCAGGTCATCAGGCCGCGCAGGCCCGACCAGGTGCCGTGGGTGGCGTAGGAGCCGCAGTCGGTCTTCTTGGTGAGGCAGTTGAGCGCCTTGGTCACCTCGGTGGGCGAGGTGTGTCCGTTGCCCGCCTGGGTGGAGGCCGGGAGGCCGATCGCCACCTGGTCGGGGCGCAGTCCGGGGAAGACCTTCGTCTGGTCACCGGCGACGGGGAAGCCGGCCAGCAGCATGTCGGTCATCGCGATGTGGAAGTCGGCGCCGCCCATGGAGTGGTACTGGTTGTCCAGACCCATGATGGAGCCCGAGTTGTAGTCCTGGACGTGCAGCAGCGTGAGGTCGTCGCGCAGCGCGTGGATCACCGGCAGGTAGGCACCGGCGCGCGGGTCCTGACCGCCCCAGGGGCCGGAGCCGTAGTACTGGTACCCGAGCTGGACGAAGAAGGTCTCCGGGGCCATGGTGAGGACGAACTTGTCGCCGTACTTGGCCTTGAGGGTCTTCACCGCCGAGATCAGGTTGACGATCACCGGGGTGGTGGGGTTCCGGAAGTCGGTGTCCCCGGTGTTCAGCGAGAGGGAGTGGCCCTCGAAGTCGATGTCCAGGCCGTCGAGGCCGTACTCGTCGATGATCTTGCCGACCGAGGAGACGAACATGTCCCGGGCGGCGGTGGTGGCGAGCTGCACCTGGCCGTTCTGGCCGCCGATGGAGATCAGGACCTTCTTGCCGGCGGCCTGCTTGGCCTTGATGGCCGCCTTGAACTCGGCCTCCGACTCGACGTTCGGGCACTCGGTGACCGGGCAGAGCTTGAAGCGGATGTCGCCCGAGGTGACGGAGGTCGGCTCGCCGAAGGCCAGGTCGATGACGTCCCAGGAGTCCGGCACGTCCGCCATGCGCGTGTAGCCGGAGCCGTTGGCGAAGCTGGAATGCAGATAGCCGACGAGCGCGTGGGCCGGCAGCTGGGTGCCGGTACCGCCGTCGCTTCCCTTGCCGGTGGTGGCCGACACCGCGGCCGACTTGGCGGACTCGCCCGCCTCGTTGACGGCACTGACCTGGAAGCTGTACGCGGTGGAGGCGCTGAGCCCGGTCACCGTGGCCGAGGTCCCCGTGACGCTCTGGACCTTGGTGCCGCCCTGGTAGACGTTGTAGCCGGTGGCCCCTGAGGAGCCCGCCCAGGAGAGGGCGACCGAGGAGGAGGTGACCGTACCGGTCTTGAGGCCCGTGGGCGCGGAGGGGAGCACGACCGGGTCGCCGCCGGGGCCGATCAGGCTGATGTCGTCGGCGTAGTAGGCCGGGGTGCCGTACCAGCCGTGCGTGTAGATGCCGACCGAGGTGGTGGACGGCCCGGTCGTGAAGGTGGTCGTCAGCTTCTGCCAGCCGGGGGCGGACTGCGTCCAGGTGGAGACGTCGGTCGTGCCGGTGCCCGAGGCGCCGAGGTAGACGTAACTGCCCTGCACCCAGGCGCTCAGCGTGTAGGTGGAGCCGGGCTTGACCTTCACGGACTGGGAGCACCGCGCGTTGTCGCTCCCGGCCGGGGTGGCCTTCAGCGCCGAAGTCCCGCCGTGTACGGGGGTGCTGACGGCCGTTCCGCTGCCGCCGGAGCAGTTCCAGCCGGTCAGCCCGGCCTCGAAGGTGCCGTTGCTCGCCATCTCGGCGTCGGCCGCGGCGGCGGTGGGCGCCGAGGCGGCGAGACCGCCTGCGGCGAGGAGGGCGGCCGAGAAGGCGGCCACAAGTCCGGTCATGCGGGCGGGGGGTCTTGTGCGTTCCACAACGGCCTCCGTACAGGGGGGAATTGGTGCGGCGCGGGGAATTGATGCGGCGCGCACAACATGGTCCAGACCAATCGGGTTGTCAAGACCTCTGGCAGCGTCAGGCCTCCTCGCCGCCCGCCGGGCCTGCCGCCGCCTCGTGCATCGCGAGCTCCAGGAGCGTGGCGTCGGTGAGGGTGCCCGAGCCGTCGGGCGGGACGAGCCAGCGCACCTTTCCGGCCGGGCGGCCCGGGTGCGGAACGACGATCCACGTGCCGCGCCCGGCCCCCCGGATGCCCGTGCCGACCCAGCGGGCAACGGTGCCCGGCGGGACGAAGAACCCCATCCGGGACTCGCCGAAGTCCGCGAGGACCGGTCCCGGCCGGGCGATGAGCCGGGTGAGCACGTCGAGCGTGGGATAGCCCAGCTCCCCCGGCAGGATCAGCACGTCCCAGCGCCGGCCGGCGGGCAGGAGCGCGATCCCCCGCGGATCGCGCTCCCAGTCCCACCGGCAGGCGACCGGGTCGGGCGCCGCCGACGCCAGCCACTCGACCGCTGCCCTGACCTCCGAGCCCTTCATGGCCCGCCTCCGTAGTCCGTGTCGCGCCGGCCGGGCGGCCGGGCGCGTTCACGGGAGAGAGCGGGCCCGGGCCGGTTCATGACGCGGGTTCGGCTACTCATCGGTAGTGATCTGGGTCACGTGAACCCGTTGTCAGTGGCGGGTGGCAGACTCCGGAGCATGGAACACATGGGGGACGTGCGCGGTGTCGAGGACCTGATCGAGCTGGCCGGTCGCGGCGAGAGGGTGAAGTACCTGCACTTCTGGGGGCACCGGCCGCGGCCGGACGGCAGCATCGGCGCGAGCTGCCTCAGCCAGTGGTGGCCTTCGCCGTTCACGGTCGACGGCGTGACCTACGCGTCGGCGGAGCACTGGATGATGGCGGGCAAGGCCCGGCTGTTCGGTGACGCCGAGGCGGCGGAGCGGGCGCTCGCGGCGAAAAGCCCCGCCGAGGCGAAGAAGACCGGCCGGCTGGTCCGGGGCTTCGACGACGCCGTCTGGCAGCGCGAGCGGTACGGCCTGGTCGTGGCGGGCAGCGTGCACAAGTTCGGCCAGGATCCGGCGCTGGGCGCGTTCCTGCTCGGCACCGGAAACCGGGTGCTGGTGGAGGCGAGCCCCATGGACCGGATCTGGGGCATCGGGCTCGCCGCGGACGACCCGCGCGCCCAGGACCCGGCGAAGTGGCGCGGACTCAATCTGCTGGGGTTCGCGCTGATGGCGGCCCGGGAGGAGCTGCGGGGCGCGGCCGGGTCGATATGAGGCGGCTCGCGGGGCGGCGGAGGTGTCTCCCGTCGCCCCGCGAGCCGTGGTCCCGGTTCGCTCAGGCCCGTACGGAGAAGTGGCCCAGCGGCGGTTGCTCGCGCGCCTCGGCCACGAGGGAGACGGGCGCGGGCTCGTAGTCCGACCCGCTGTCCTCGTCATCGAACTTGTCGTTGGTCACGAGCCAGATGAAGAAGCCGAGGAAGGCGGCGCTGACGACGATCCCGACGGAGCCGAGGATGATCCCGGCCAGCGCCACGCCCCCGTTGTCGGCCTCGCCCCGCTGGGCGCGGCCGCGGCCGATGATGCCGAAGATCAGCGCGAGGATGCCGAGGATGATGCCCACGCCGTACATGCAGAAGCCGGCCGTCGCGATGATGCCGAGCACCAGGGCGGCGATGCCCATCCCGTTGGCGGGCGCCGGGCCTCCCCAGGGATTCCCGTAACCGGGGTAGCCCGGGTAGCCGTACTGCGGCGGCTGCGCCGCGGGGTAGCCGAACTGCGGGGGCTGGGCGCCCGGGTAGCCGTAACCGGGGGTCTGCGGCCCGGGGTAGCCGTACTGCGGCTGGGCGCCCGGGAAGCCGTCCTGGAGCGGTGGTCCGGCCTGGCCGGGGCCGTTCGGCCCGACGGGGGGCGGGGGAACGGCTCCGGGCGTTCCGGGGGCGGCCCATCCGGCGGGCCCGGTCTGCGGTGTGCCGGCTCCGGCGGTCGGGACAGGTCCCGTGCCCAGGCCCGGCATGGAGGTGACCGTCTGCTGGTCGTGCACGGCGGGCGGCCGCGGATCGACGGATATGCCGTCGGCGGGTATGCCGTCCCCGGGTCCGGCGCCGGCCGGGGCACCGGGGCCGGGGGTCCCGGCGCCGGGCTTCTTGTCCAGGGGCACGCGGCCGGCCGCGGCCGCCGGGCCGTCCGAGGGCTCGGCGCCGCCCGGAGGCGCCGGGCTGTCGCGGGGCGTGCGCCGCTCCGGCGGTGCCCAGGGATCGATCGGCGCGGCCCCGTCCGCGGGCTGACCTGTGTTGTCCGACATGGGCCTCCCCCATCGTGATGCGGTCATGCTACGGGCCCGTCCTACGATGGCTCCCGTCCCCGCCCCGGTCGCCCCACGGCCGGGGCCCGTCACACTCCACGCCCACGGAGGCCCCGATGACCGACCTGCACCCCTTCATCGCGGGGCTGCCCAAGGCCGAGCTCCATGTCCACCACGTCGGTTCGGCCTCCCCCCGCATCGTCGCGGAGCTGGCCGCGCACCACCCCGACTCCAAGGTCCCCACCGCCCCCGAGGCGCTGGCCGACTACTTCACGTTCACCGACTTCGGCCACTTCATCGACGTCTACCTGTCGGTCGTGGACCTGATCCGCACCCCGGAGGACGTCCGGCTGCTGACGTACGAGGTCGCCCGGGACATGGCCCGGCAGAACATCCGGTACGCGGAGCTGACGGTCACCCCGTTCTCCTCGACCCGTCGCGGCATTCCCGAGCAGGGGTTCATGGAGGCGATCGAGGACGCCCGCAAGGCGGCCGAGCGGGAGCTCGGCGTCGTGCTGCGCTGGTGCTTCGACATCCCCGGTGAGGCCGGTCTGGAGGCCGCCGAGGAGACCACCCGGCTCGCGGTGGACCTGCGGCCGGAGGGGCTGGTGTCGTTCGGCCTCGGCGGCCCGGAGATCGGCGTGGACCGCCCGCAGTTCAAGCCGTACTTCGACCGGGCGATCGCCGAGGGCCTGCACTCGGTGCCGCACGCCGGGGAGACCACGGGCCCGCAGACCGTCTGGGACGCGCTGACCGAGCTGCGCGCCGAGCGCATCGGCCACGGCACCAGCTCGGTCGCCGACCCCAAGCTGCTCGACCACCTCGCCGAGCGGCGCATCGCCCTGGAGGTCTGCCCCACGTCCAACATCGCGACCCGGGCGGTGAAGGACATCGAGCAGCACCCGGTGCGCGAGATGGTCCAGGCCGGGGTGCTGGTCACGATCAACAGCGACGACCCGCCCATGTTCGGCACCGACCTCAACAACGAGTACGCGGTGGCCGCACGCATCCTCGGTCTGGACGAACACGGCCTGGCCGCGCTCGCGAAGAACGCCGTCGAGGCGTCCTTCCTGGACCCGGCCGGCAAGCGCACGCTGACCGACGAGATCGACACGTACACCGCCAACTGGCTGACCCGCGCAGGACGCTGACGCACCGGCGGTGACAATGGCCGCATGCCCACGCCCACGCCTGTCACCGCCGTCGCGCATCGCGGCGATCCGTACCGCGCCCGCGAGAACACCCTCCCCTCGATCCGCTCCGCGCTCGAACGCGGAGCGGACGCGGTGGAGATCGATGTCCGGGTCACCCGCGACGGGGTGCCGGTCCTGCTGCACGACGCCACACTGGACCGGCTCTGGGGCCACGACCTGCGGCTGGACCGGCTCGGCCACCAGGAGCTGACCGAGCTGACGGCGGGCGGGGTGCCGACGCTGCGCGAGGCGCTGCTCGCCGTCGGCGCGCACCGCGTGATGATCGACCTGCCGGGCGCCACGCCGGAGTCGGTGAAGCGCACGGTGGGCGTGGTCCGGGAGTGCGGGGCCGGCGAGCGCGTGTACTACTGCGCGGGGCCCGAGGCGATGCTGCGGGTGCGGGCGGCCGACCCGTCCGCCGAGATCGCGATGACGTGGACGACGCTCGCTCCGCCGCGCGCGGCGCTGCTCGATGCGGTCCGGCCGCGCTGGCTGAACTACCGGTTCGGACTGGTCAGCCGGGAGCTGACGGACCGGAACCACCGCGACGGGCTGCTGGTCTCGGCCTGGACCGCCGACACCGGCCGGACGATGCGCCGGCTGCTGGGCCATGGCGTGGACTCCGTCACCACCAACCGGATCGACGTGCTCCGCAAGCTGATCGACCGGCGGACCGCCGGGAGAAGACCGTGATACGCCCCCGTACCGCCTGGCGGAGGCTGCGGGAGGCCGGCGGCCCGGGGCCCCGGGTGACCGACATCGGTGTGGTGCTGGTGGTGCAGGCGGCGGTGTCGGTCCCGTGGGTGCTCCCCCGCGACCCGCGCCTCGAACCCGCGACGGTGTCCGCGTATCTGCTGACCACTCTGACCGTGCTTCCGCTGCTGTGGCGGCGCCGGGCCCCGGTGCGGGTACTGCTGGCGGTGGTCGTGGCGCAGAGCCTGTACGGGCTGGCGGTCGACGGCCCGGGGCAGACGCTGCCGTACACGGGTCTCGTCGCCCTCTACAGCGTCGCGGCCTACGCCCCGGCACCGGCGCGCCGGCTCTGCGGGGCGCTCACCCTGGCCTTCGTCTTCCCCTCGGTCGCGTCCAACACGGGCGAGGCCAGGGAGCTGGTCTTCTCCCTGATGGTGTTCACGGCGGCGTACGGGTTCGGCCGGTTCACGGACACCCGCCAGGCGTACACCAGGGCCGTCGAGGACCGGGCGCGGCAGCTGGAGGTCACCCGCCGGATCGAGGCCGAGCAGGCGGCGGCCCGCGAACGGGCCCGGATCGCCCGGGAGATGCACGACATCCTGTCGCACGCGGTGAGCCTGATGATCGTGCAGGCGGAGGCGGGCCCGGTGGCGGTCCGTACGGCTCCGGAGCGGGCCGAGGCGGCGTTCGACGCGATCTCGGAGACCGGCAGGGACGCGATGGTCCAGCTGCGCCGGATGCTCGGCGTGCTGCGCGACAGCGAGCAGGGGCCCGGGGCACCCCGCTCCCCGCAGCCGGCTCTGGCCGGACTCCCGGCGCTGGTCGAGCGCGTACGCTCCAGCGGCCTGGCGGTGGCCCACACGGTGACCGGTCCGGAGCGCCCGCTGCCCCGGGACACCGACAGCGCCGTGTTCCGGATCGTGCAGGAGGCCCTGACCAACACGGTCAAGCACGCCGCGGCCTCCGAGGCCGGCGTCCTGCTGGCGTACGGGAGGAGCAGCCTGACCGTCTCGGTGACCGACGACGGCGGCGGCCCGGGGGTGGACCCGGGCACCGGACACGGCCTGATCGGCATCCGGGAGCGGGCCGCGGCGCACGGCGGCAGCGCCCGTAGCGGTCCGGGCCCGGACGGGCGGGGGTTCCGGGTCGACGTGACGCTGCCGCTGGAGCCGGTAACGTCCTCGGCGGAGGTGGGCAGTTGACGATCCGTGTCGTGGTGGCGGACGACCAGGAGCTGGTCCGCAGCGGTTTCGCGATGATCCTGGACGCCCAGCCGGACATCGAGGTGGTGGCCGAGGCGGGCGACGGGGCGCAGGCGGTGGACGCGGTGCGCCGGCTGGAGCCGGACGTGGCCCTGCTGGACATCCGGATGCCCGTGCTCGACGGCATCGGCGCCTGCCGCGAGATCAGCGCCCGGACCGCCTGCCGGACGGTCATGCTGACGACGTTCGACTCCGACGCGTACGTGTACGAGGCGCTGCACGCCGGAGCGAGCGGCTTTCTGCTCAAGGACGTCCGCCGGGACGACCTCGTGCACGCGGTGCGCGTGGTGGCGGCGGGCGACTCGCTGCTGGCGCCCTCGGTGGCGCGGCTGCTCATCGCCGAGTACACCTCGCGCCCGGCGCGGGCGGCGGCGGTTCCGGACGAGCGGCGGCTCGGCGTGCTCACGGCCCGGGAGCGCGAGACGCTGCTGCATCTGGCGCACGGGCAGTCCAACGCGGAGATCGCGGCGGCGATGGTGGTCAGCGACCACACGGTGAAGACGCATGTGGGCAACGTGCTGTCCAAACTGGGCCTGCGCGACCGCGTCCAGGCCGTCATCTGCGCCTACGAGACCGGGCTCGTCACTCCCTCGCCGGAGGGAGCACCACCGTCCTCCTCCCCCGCGCGGGGGAGGAACGAGCCCGCCGGGAACCCCCCGCTCCGGTGATCCGCGAAGGGCCTCCCGGTCCGCAGGATGGGATCAACGACGGCGCGGTCGACGGGACTTCGCCGCCACGGATCTCCCTGCCTGGAGGCATCACGATGAACGCCCGCATCCGCCGTACCGTCCTCGCCGCCGCCCTGGTGGCCGGTCTCGCAACGGGCACCGCAGGCCCGGCCCTCGCGACGGGCACCCCGGCGCACGCCACCGCCCCGGCGGGGGCCGGCACGGACATCGGGGCGCTGAGCGACCTCATCGCCGGGCTCCCCGACGAGGGGGCGACAGCCGCCCTGATCCGGGTGGGCGGCGCCGAGGGCGCGTGGCGGGGTTCCGCCGGGGTCCACGACCTGGTGACGAAGCGGCCGGCGGACCCGGACGCGCGGTTCCGGGCAGGTTCGGTGACCAAGGTCTTCACCGCCGCGACCGTGCTCCAGCTCGCTGCCGAGCGGAGGCTGAGCCTGGACCGGCCGGTGCGCTCCTACCTGCCGGAGCTGATCCCCGCGACGTACGGGGCGGTCACCGTACGCCAGTTGCTGAACCACACCAGCGGGCTGCCGTCGGCCGACTTCCCGGGTGACACGGTGGAGGAGTGGTACGCCAACCGCTTCCACCGATTCGACGCGCGGGAGCTCGTCGCGTCGGCCACGGCCAAGGAGCGCGAGTTCCCGGCGGGGACGCGGCAGCACTACCTCAACATCAACTACACGGTGGCCGGGCTGCTGATCGAGAAGGTCACCGGGCACGACTACGCGGCGGAGGTCTCCCGGCGCGTCCTGGCCCCGCTGGGTCTGCGCGGCACGTCGTTCCCCGGTTCCGACCCGCGTATCCACGGACCGCACAACCATGGGTACCAGCGCATGAGGCTGGAGGACGGCACCACCGGTCTGCGGGACGTCAGTGTGTGGAGCGCGACCGACGGCTGGGCGGCCGGGGACATCATCTCCACCACCGCCGATCTGGAGCGCTTCCTGACCGCACTGTTCCAGGGCCGGGTGGTACGCGGTCCGCTGCTGGAGGAGATGTTCACGCTGCCGGACCCCTCGGTGCTCGACTTCGTGAGCGGCAGGGCGCCCTCGCTCAGCGCCGGTCTGTCCACCTGGAAGCTGGGCGGCCGCCAGGTCTGGGGCAAGACCGGCGGCCGCTGGGGCTACAACGCGGGAATCGGCGCCACGCGCGATCTCTCCCGCACGCTCGTCTACAGCATCAACTCCACGAACGCGAAGGCCGAGGGGGACAACTCCCTGGTCATGGGGGTGGTCGGCACGGTCTTCGGGGCACCCTCGGCCGGCTGAGTCAGGCGGCCACCGGCTCCGCCACCGGGGTCCTTTCCAGGGCCTCCAGGCGCTTGATCCTGCGGTGCACGATCAGCAGCGGGATCGCCCCGAAGACGCCGAACGACATGTCGATGACGGACCACCAGAAGGGGATGTCGCGGATCGGGCCGCAGATCAGCGCGAGCGGGATGATCCCGGCGCAGGCGATCATGCCGAACTCGATGACCCAGATGTTGCGGACCGGGTCGCGGAAGGGCCCGTAGAAGGCGACCGCGATGACCAGGTGGGCGAAGGCCAGCCAGTCGGTGCCGTACAGCACGAAGGGGTACCGGGCGTCGGCCTCGTCGAGGCCGGTGCGGACGCGGGTGATCCAGTCCAGCAGGGCCGGGTAGTGCTCGGGGACGGGAGAGGCCGAGGACGTCAGCAGATCCTCGGTCCAGCGCAGTTCGTGGACGAGCGGGAAGGCGGTCAGCCCGCTCAGAACCAGACAGGCGATGAAGACGACCAACCACACGCGTATACGCCTTCGCAAGGCGCGTTGCTCGCTCATGTCCGCAGCGTACGCCCGCATTTACCGCGTCTTTACGCCGCCCCCGCCAGAGCGCGGACAGGCCCGAGGACCCGTGCGAACCGGCTGGTTCGCACGGGTCCCCGGGGGTCGCTCAGCCCTCGATGGACGTCATCACGTGCTTGATGCGCGTGTAGTCCTCGAAGCCGTAGGCCGAGAGGTCCTTGCCGTATCCGGACTTCTTGAAACCGCCGTGCGGCATCTCGGCGACCAGCGGGATGTGGGTGTTGATCCAGACGCAGCCGAAGTCCAGGTTCTTGGACATCCGCATGGCGCGCGCGTGGTCCTTCGTCCACACCGAGGAGGCGAGGGCGTACTCGACGCCGTTCGCCCACTCCACGGCCTGCGCCTCGTCGCGGAACGACTGGACCGTGATGACCGGGCCGAAGACCTCGTGCTGGATGATCTCGTCGTCCTGCTTGAGCCCGGAGACGACGGTCGGGGCGTAGAAGTAGCCCCTGTCACCGACCCGGTGGCCGCCCGCCTCGACCCGGGCGTGGGCGGGAAGGCGCTCGATGAAGCCGCTGACCTGGGCCAGCTGGTTGGCGTTGTTGAGCGGGCCGTAGAGCACGTCCTCGTCGTCCGGCAGGCCGGTCTTCGTGTCGGCGGCGGCCTTGGCGAGCGCGGTGACGAACTCGTCGTGGATGGACTCGTGGACGAGCACGCGCGTGGCGGCCGTGCAGTCCTGGCCCGCGTTGAAGTAGCCCGCGACCGAGATGTCCTCGACGGCCTTGGCGAGGTCGGTGTCCTCGAAGACGACCACGGGCGCCTTGCCGCCGAGCTCCAGGTGGACCCGCTTGACGTCCTTCGCGGCCGACTCGGCGACCTGCATGCCGGCCCGCACCGAGCCGGTGATGGAGGCCATCGCCGGGGTCCGGTGCTCGACCATCGCGCGGCCGGTGTCGCGGTCGCCGCAGATGACGTTGAAGACGCCCTTGGGCAGGATCTGCCCGATGATCTCGGCGATCAGCACGGTCGAGGCGGGCGTGGTGTCGGACGGCTTGATGACGACGGTGTTGCCCGCGGCGAGCGCCGGGGCGAACTTCCAGACGGCCATCATCATCGGGTAGTTCCACGGCGCGACCTGTGCGCAGACACCGACCGGCTCGCGCCGCACGATGGAGGTCAGGCCCTCCATGTACTCACCGGCCGAGCGCCCCTCCAGGAGCCGGGCGGCGCCCGCGAAGAAGCGGATCTGGTCCACCATCGGCGGGATCTCTTCGGTGCGGGTCAGCCCGATCGGCTTGCCGGTGTTCTCGGACTCGGCGGCGATGAGGTCCTCGGCCCGCTCCTCGAACGCGTCCGCGACCTTGAGCAGGGCGCGCTGGCGCTCCGCCGGTGTGGCGTCCCGCCAGGCGGGGAACGCGGCCGCGGCGGCGGCCATCGCGGCGTCGACGTCGGCGGGGCCGGAGAGCGGCGAGGTCGCGTAGACCTCCTCGGTCACCGGGTTGACCACGTCGATCGTCCGCCCGTCGGCGGCGTCCCGGAACTCCCCGTTGATGTAGTTGCGCAGACGGCGTACCTCGGCGGTCACGGCCACCCCTCCTCGTGTATGTCCAATGGGTGAGACGACCAGCGTAGTCGGGCGCCGTTGTGCTGTGCCGGGCAAGGCGTCTCCCGGCGCCCGGAGCGGCTCGGATGCGGCCGATCGAGTGGCAAGAGACGGGCCCGGGCCGCGTGCTGTCCGCTCACCGCGATCCGAATCCTTACGGTGCCGAGTGACCGATCGGCCCCCTCTTCGTTCCCCCGTACGGGGACGGGATATCTGATCTGAACCGAGGTGTACGCCATGGTGGCCCCGCCGGACAACGATGTGATCTGGGCACGTTCCCTGCAGCACTCCCACAACGGCTCACCCGCGCTCGGCGGGGTCTCCCTGGGCATCCGCGACGGCGAGATCCTCGCGGTGACCGGACCGCGCGGCAGCGGCAAGACGACACTGCTGCACTGCCTCTCCGGCCAGCTGGTGCCGGAGCAGGGCGAGGTCTGGTTCAACAGCGTGCCCGTGCACACGATGGGGCCGAGGCTGCGCGAGCGGCTGCGCCGCGACAAGTTCGGCTGGATCGCGCCCGAGCCGCAGCTCGTCCCGGAGCTGAACACCTGGGAGAACACCGCCCTGCCGCTGCTGCTGCGCGGCGCCTCGCACCGGGAGGCCCGGAAGGCCGCCATGGAGTGGCTGGAGCGCCTGGACATCGGCCCGTACGCCAAGAAGCGCCCGCACGCCCTCCAGCAGAGCCAGCGGCAGCGGATCGCGGTGGCCCGCGCGCTGGCCGCCGGGCCCTCGGTGATCTTCGCCGACGAACCGACCGCGACGCTGCACCGCACGGACCGCACGCACGTCCTGCGGACCCTGACCAGCGCCGCCCGCTCGCACGGGATCACGGTGGTGCTCGCCACGCACGACGCCGAGATCGCCGCACTCGCCGACCGTATGGTGCCCCTGCTCGACGGGCGCCGGGTCTCCACGGTCGGCCTGCCCGCCGAAGCCGATCCGGAGGGGCGCGCGGCGTGCTCGCTCTCCGTCTAGCCCGCGGTTCCCATCCGCTGGTCCTGATGCGGCGGCTGCTGGTCGCGGCCGCCTCCGCCGGGGTCGGCTTCCTGCTCCTGTGCACCTTGGGCTACACCGCCGCGCACCCGCACTCGGCAGGTGCGGTGCTGCGGCTGCTGTGGTGCTTCGTCCCGCTGGCGGCGACCGTGCAGTTCGCCGTCGCGGTGGCCCGTACGGACCCGAGCACCCGGCCGCGCAGCGGGCTGTCCGCCGTGGGCCTCGGCCCGGTGAAGCTCAGCGTGCTCGCCGCGGTCTCCACCGCCGTCTCGTGCACCCTCGGCTCCGCGGTGGCGCTGCTGTTCTTCCTGCACCTGCGCGGCGACCTGTCCGGGCTGCCGTTCGACGGTGCCGCCGCCGACCTGCTCGGCGCGGACGCGTCGCTGCCCGTCGCCGCCGTGCTGGTCCTGCTGGCCCTGGTGCCGGTGGCGGCCGCCACGGCCAGTGCGCTGGCGCTGCGCGGGCGGCCCGCTGGGGCGGCGCGCGATACGGACGACGGGGGCGACCTGGTGCCCGCCGAGGAGATCCCCGGACCCGCCGCACCGCCGGGCGGGCTGCCCTGGGGGGTGGCCCTGACCGCCGCCGGTCTCGCAGTCGAGGCGTACGCGAGCCGGGGCACGGCCGGCAGCCCCTTCCCGCTCCCGGGCAAGCTGGACTCCACCCCGGCCTCGGTGCTCGTCGGCTGGACGCTCACGGCGATCGGCCTGGCCACGGCGGGCCCGGGGCTGACGTATGTGTGCGGCAGACTCCTCCAGACGGTCCGGCCCGGGGCCGTACGCCTGCTGGCCGGCCGGGTCCTCATGGACGAGGCGCGCCGGATCGGCCGCCCGCTCGGCATCGTCTGCGCGGTCCTGTCGGCGGTCATCGCCGCCTTCGCGCTGTACGGGTCCGGGCCCCGGCCGTTCGGCCCGCTCACGGCCCTGGGCGCGGTGCTCGTCGTCGGCTGCACCACGGCGACGCTGCTGACCTCGGCCCTGGAAGCCCGCCAGGCCCGCGCCGAGACGGCCAGGGCGCTCCTGCGGCTCGGGGCCCCGGCCGCGGCGCTGCGCGCGGCGACCGCGTTGCGCGCGGTGGCGCTGCTGGTCCTCTTCGCCCCGCTCACCTGGGCGATCGCCGAGCTGGCCGCGCTGCCGCTGACGCCCTGAGCGCGGCCGCACGCGAGGAACCGGCCGGGCACGGGCCCGGCCGGTTCCTCGCGTTTCCGGGTGCCCGCCCGTATCGGATGAGCATTTCGTAGCATGAGGCGCGTGGAGAGCCCGGACGAGCACCAGAGCGCCCATGGCGACGAGATCGAGTCGCAGGCCGAGTTCGACGCGGCGGTGGCCGCCGGTTCGCTGGCCGGGCGCCGCGTGCAGTCGGTGGACCTGACGGAGCGGAGCGCGGCGCTGCTGGCCGCGGACACCACCGGCACCGTGTTCCTCGGCTGCCCGATGGAGCCCGGCCCCGAGGAGCAGGTCCGGGCGCGCGGGGCCTTCGTCTTCCCGCCGGTCCCGGGCCTGCCCTTCAACCCGTACCGGGGCCTGCTGTACACCCCCGACGCGCTCTACGACGGGCTCGCGCAGAAGGGCTACGCGTCCACGCCGGACGCCCTGGCCCACGACTGGTTCCGGCGGACCCGGTCGGACGGCGACGCGTTCGCCTCGATGCTCCGGGCGCTCCACGACGACGCGATCTCGGACGCGCTGGAGGAGGTGCTCGCCGGGGCCCGGGTGGTGGGCGTGATGGGCGGCCACGCGACGCCCCGGGGCAGCGCGGGTTACGCGGAGGCGGCCCGGCTCGGCAGGACCCTGGCCCGCGGCGGCCTCACCGTGGCGACCGGGGGCGGCCCCGGCGCGATGGAGGCGGCCAACCTGGGGGCGTACGCGGCGCCGTACGACGACGCGGTGCTGGACGAGGCGTGCGCGATGCTGGGCGCGGTGCCGTCCTTCACCCCGTCGGTCACCGACTGGGCGCGGGCGGCCTTCGCGGTACGGGAGCGCTGGCCCGGCGGCGGCCCGTCCGTGTCGATCCCCACCTGGTTCTACGGTCACGAGCCGCCGAATCCGTTCGCCGGGCACATCGCGAAGTACTTCACCAACGCGCTGCGCGAGGACGGCCTGCTGGCGCGGTCGAGCGCGGGCGTGATCTTCCTCCCCGGTGCGGCCGGGACCGTCCAGGAGATCTTCGACAGCGTCACCCCGAACTACTACGAGTCACGCGGCGAACCCGTCCCGATGGTGCTGGTGGACCACGACCACTGGACCCGCGAGCTTCCCGCCTGGCCCCTCCTGCAAACGCTGGCGTCCGGCCGGAAGATGGAGGCCCGCATCGCCCTGGTCGACAGGCCGGAGGAGGCGCCTGACGCCCTTGCCCGCCTGTCGGGGGCCTGAACACGGCAACGCGCCCCCGCGGCGGCTCCGCGCGCACGCGCGTCGTGGTGCGCCCCGCGCTCTGTGGCGGCGCTTGACCTTGACGCAGCGGCAAGGTTTCTACTGGCGGCATGCGAATCGGAGAGATCGCCGCGCTCGTGGGGCTCACCACCCGGGCGATCCGGCACTACCACCATGTCGGCCTGCTCCCGGAACCCGAGCGGCTACCGCGCCTACAGCGTCCGCGATGCCGTCCTCCTCGCCCGGGTGCGCCGCCTCACCGAACTCGGCCTCGGCCTCGACGAGGTGCGCGACGTCCTCACCGATGACGCCGGGCGCGAGCTCGCCGAGGTGCTGGAGGAACTCGACGCGGACCTGGCCCGCTAGGAGGAAGCCATCCGGGAGCGCCGTCGCCGCCTCGGCACCCTGCTCGCCGAGCCGCCCGGCGCCACCGGGCCCGCCTCGCCCGCCCTCGCCGCGCTGCTGGCACAGGCCCCGAGGACCGATTCGCCGAGCGCGGCCAAGGACCGCGAATTCCTCACGCTGATGGACGCGCCCGGCAGCGGCGGCCGGGAAGTCTTCGCGCTCTTCGAGACGCTGGTCACCGACCCCGCCGTCATCGCACTGTACGAGCGCCTGGACGCGCTCGCCGAGGCCCTGGCCGACGATCCGCGGATCGCCCCGCTGGCCGCCGATCTGATGGCGGCCGTCCCCGAGGAGCTGTTCGCCGCGATTCCCGCGGACGGGGTGGTCGTGACCGGCCTCAAGGAGGCGATGCTCGCCGAGTACGCCCCCGCGCAGGCGGAGGTCGTGCGCCGTCTCATGGAGGCATTCATGGCGAGGGGCCGGGGATGACCGGCGTACGGACCACGCGGATCGCCGCAGCCGCCGTGCTGCTCGGAGAACTGGCGCTGACGGCCTGCCTGGTGGCCGGGGTCCGACCGCCCGGGTGGGCCATGGCGGGCGCCGAGGCTCTGATGCTCGCGGTGCTGCTGCTGGAGGCCCGGGTGCTGCGTTCGCTGTACGTCGCGGCGCGAGCCGAGGGGGCGGACCGGCGGACGGCGCGGCGGGCCGCCCTGCGGCGGGCGGTGCCGGTGACGGTCCGCCGACTGGTCCTCCACGAGTTGCGCGCCCTCGGCTCCCTGGGGCGGTGGGTCCGGCGCCGCGCGCACGGTGTGCGTCCCGGGGACCTCGCCGTCGCGTACACGGGCCCGCAGACCGCGATGATGTACGGGCTGCTCTTCGTGATGGCCGTCGAGACGCTGGGCCTGGCCCTCCTGATCCCGTGGCCGGTGGTCCACCGGGTGTTCCTGGTGCTCGACCTGTACGGCGTCCTGCTCGTACTGGCACTGCACGCCGCCTGCGTCACCCGGCCGCACGTCGTGCGTCCCGACGGCTCGCTGAGGATCCGTTACGGGGCCCTCTTCGACCTCGTCGTGCCGCAGGACGCGGTCGCCTCGGCCCGGGTCGACCGGCGCTATCCGGAAGGCCGTCTGATCACCGTCTCCGACGACGGGGTCCTCGACCTCATCGTGGGCAGCCAGACGTCGGTGACCCTGCGGCTGAACCGGCCGCTCACCTTCTCCCGCCCGCTCGGCGCGAGGGAACGGGCCCACACCATCCGCTTCCACGCCGACGACCCGTGCGCGCTCGTCCGAGCGGTCCGCCCTGCCGCCTGACCTCAGAACAGCGCCGGCAGCACCACGCACTCCGACGCGTCGAAGGTGACGCCCACGCGCTCACCCTCCTCCGGGGTCCCGCGCAGCGAGCACTCCGCCTCCAGCACCGGACCGCGCTCGGGGTGCAGGGTCACGGCGACATGGCTGCCCCGGAAGGTGCGTGCGCCCACGACGCAGCGCAGCCCCTTCTCCGGCCCGCCGATCCGGACCCCGGCCGGCCGCACCAGCAGATCGCACGCGCCCTGCGGTGAGCCGACGGGCACCGGGACCTCGCCCCAGCCCGTGTCCGCCGCGTCCCCCTCGACGGTCGCCTCGACCACGTTGTCGAAGCCCAGGAACCGGGCCACGAAGGCGGAGGCGGGGCGCTGCCACACCTCCAGCGGGGTGCCCACCTGGGCGACGCGGCCCTCGCGCATCACGACGACCCGGTCGGCCAGCGCGAACGCCTCGCCCTGGTCGTGGGTGACGGCGAGCACGGTGGTGCCGAGGCGGCCGAAGAGGGCGCGCAGCTCCACGACGAGCCGTTCGCGCAGGCTGCGGTCCAGCTGGCCCAGGGGTTCGTCGAGCATCAGCAGCCTGGGGCTGGGGGCGAGGGCCCGGGCCAGGGCGACGCGCTGCTGCTCGCCGCCGGAGAGCGCGGCGACGGCGCGGCGTCCGGCGCCGGGGAGGCCCACGAGGTCCAGGAGTTCGGCGACCCGGCGGTCCTGCTCGCCCCGGCCCACGCCGTGCATCCGCAGGCCGAAGGCGACGTTGGCGCCGACGTCCCGGTGCGGGAAGAGCTGGTGGTCCTGGAACATCAGGCCGAGGCCGCGCCGGTGGACCGGGATGCCGTCCTGGTCGGTCCCGTCGAGCAGGACCCGGCCGCCGTCCGGCTCCTGGAGGCCGGCGACCAGGCGCAGCAGGGTGGACTTGCCGCTGCCGCTCGGCCCGAGGACGCAGACGATCTCGTGGTCGGCGACCTCCAGATCGACCCCGTCGAGCGCGTGCCGGTCACCGAAGCGGACGGTGGCCGATTCGAGCGTCAGCATCTCTCAGAACTCCCCGGATCGGTCGGTGCGGATACGTTCGAGCAGCAGCAGCGACACCGCGCACACGAGCATCAGGACGGTGCTGAGGGCCATGGCCTGCCCGTAGTTGAGCTCCCCGGACCGGCCGAGCAGGCGGGCCACCGCCACCGGCAGCGTCGGGTTGTCGGGCCGCGCGATGAACACGGTCGCGCCGAACTCCCCCAGCGACACGGCGAAGGCGAACCCGGCGGCGACCAGCAGCGCCCGCCGCACGAGCGGGAAGTCCACCTCGCGCCAGGCCCGCAGCGGCGAGGCTCCGAGCACCGCCGCGGCCTCGCGCAGCCGCGCGTCCACCGCTCGCAGCACCGGCAGCATGGTCCGAACGACGAAAGGCACCCCGACCAGCGCCTGGGCGAGCGGCACCAGGATCCAGGAGGTACGGAGGTCCAGCGGCGGCTTGTCCAGGGTAATGAGAAAGCCGAAGCCCACGGTGACGGCGGAGACCCCGAGCGGCAGCATCAGCAGCGCGTCGAAGCCCCGGACCAGCCGGCCCGCCCGCCGGGTGAGCGCGGCGGCGGCGAGCCCTCCGACGACCAGGGCGATCGAGGTCGCGACCAGGGCGTAGCGCAGCGAGTTCCCGATGGCCTCGACCGGCGCGACCAGGAACGTACCGCTGTTGGCGTCCGCCGAGGTCAGCGCGCGGTAGTAGGCGAAACCGGAACCGCCCAGCGACCGTTCCACAAGCACCGCGAGCGGCAGCAGGACCAGGAGCAGCACGCTCAGCAGGACCCCGGCGAGCAGGGTCCACTGCCCGGCCCCCCGCGGCCTGCGCGCGGTCACCGCCGGATCGACCAGCTTCAGCGCGCGCTCCCTGCGGCGTACGGTCCAGGCGTGCACGGCGAGGATCGCGCCGACGGCCGCGAACTGCACGAGCGTCAGCACGGCGGCCGTGGGCAGCGCGAGCAGCTGCGCGGTCTGCCGGTAGATCTCCACCTCCAGCGTGGAGAAACCGGGGCCGCCGAGGATCTGTACCACCCCGAAAGAGGTGAAGGTGAACAGGAAGACCATCAGCGCGGCGGCGGCCACGGCCGGGGCGAGCGCGGGCAGCGTGACGCGCCGCCACGCGCTGAACCGGCTCGCGCCAAGGACCCGGGCGGCCTCCTCCTGGCGCGGGTCGAGCTGCGCCCAGAGGCCCCCGACGGTGCGGACGACGACCGCGTAGTTGAAGAAGACGTGCGCCAGCAGGATCGCCCACACGGTGGTGTCGAGCCGTACGCCCCACAACTCGTCCAGCAGCCCGCCGCGCCCGAGCATCGCGAGGAATGCGGTGCCCACGACGACGGTAGGCAGCACGAACGGCACCGTGACGACGGCCCGCAGAACCTGCTTGCCGGGGAAGTCGAAGCGGGCGAAGACATACGCGCCCGGCAGCGCGATCAGCAGGGTCAGCGCGGTCGAGGCGAGGGCCTGCCACAGGGTGAACCACAGGACGTCCCGGATCTCCGGCCGCGCCAGCACCTCGCCGAACCGGCCGAACTGCCAGACGCCGTCCGTCTTGAGCCCCCGGCCCACGATCGCGGCGACCGGGTAGGCGAAGAACACGGCGAAGAACGCGACGGGCACGGCCATCAGGCCGAGCCGCAGCGCGGCCCCGCGCCGGGCCCGGGCGCGTGCGGATCTCCCGCGCGCGCCCGGTCCGCGTACGGGAGTCTTCGTTACTTCACTACGAGCGAGGACCACGACTGGACCCACTGCTCACGGTTCTTGGCGATGGCGTCCGGGGCGACGGTCGCCGGGTTCTCGGCGGTGGCACCGAACTTCGTGAAGAGCTCGGGCACCTTCGCGTCCTTGGCGACCGGGCTGACGAACATGGTGAGCGGCATGTCCTCCTGGAACTTCTTCCCGATCAGGAAGTCCAGCAGGGCCTTGCCGCCCGCCTCGTTCTTCGCTCCGTCCAGGAGACCGGCGAACTCGATCTGGCGGAAGCAGGTGCCGGTGGCGACCCCGGTCGGCGCGGTCTTCGGCTGCGGGTCCGCGTACAGCACCTCGACGGGCGGGCTGGAGGCGTAGCTGACGACGAGCGGGCGGTCGGCCTTGGCCTTCCTGCCGCCGGCCGAGCCGGAGAACTCCTCGTTGTACGCCTGCTCCCAGCCGTCCACGACCTTGACGCCGTTGTCCTTCAGCTTCTTCCAGTAGTCCTGGTAGCCGTCCTCGCCGAAGGTGGCGACGGTGCCGAGGAGGAAGCCGAGGCCGGGCGAGGAGGTCGCGGCGTTCTCGGTGACGAGCAGGTCCTTGTACGCGGGCTTCGCCAGGTCGGCGAAGGTCTTCGGCGGCGCGAGCTTCTTGTCGGCGAAGTACTTCTTGTCGTAGTTGACGCAGATGTCGCCGGTGTCGACCGGGGTGACCCGGTGCTTGTCCGCGTCCAGCTGGACATCGGCGGGGACCCGCTCCAGGCCCTTGGCCTCGTACGGGGTGAACAGGCCGTTGTCCAGGGCGCGCGAGAGCAGGGTGTTGTCGACGCCGAAGAACACGTCGCCGCGCGGGGAGCCCTTGGTCAGGATCTCCTGGTTCAGGGCGGCGCCCGCGTCCCCGCTCTTGAGGACCTTGACGGTGTAGCCGGTCTCCCGGGTGAACTCCTTCAGCACGTCCTTGGAGGCGTTGAAGGAGTCGTGGCTGACGAGGGTGACGGTCTTGGAACCGGACGAGCCCTTGGTGGATCCGGAACCGGACGCCGAGTCGTCGGAACTTCCGCAGCCGGCCAGCGCGGTGACGCCGAGCGCGGCGGCGACGGCCGCCACCGCGGCCTTCTTGGTGGTGCTCATGTGTGATTCCTCCTGGAGTGACCAGGAAGAGACGCGGCCCTGCCCGCACACCGGCCGGAGCCGGAAGCGGGCAGGGCGCAACAGCTTGAGTAAGGTCCGAACTTCCTACCCGGAATGACCCGGGCGAGGTTCAGAGGGTCTGCGGCCAACCTGTCCTTGGTGCCGCACTCTCAGCGCTGTGGCGCTCCCCTGTCGGAATATGCAGTTGATTTCGGCCCCAGGCTACACGGCCGTTTTCGGCCGGGGCCCCGGGCGTCCGGGACCCCGCCCCCTCAGCGCTCGGAGGCCGCCAGCTGCCCGCAGGCGCCGTCGATCTCCTGGCCCCGGGTGTCGCGGACGGTGACCGGCACGCCGTGGCTCGCGATGGCCTCCACGAAAGCGCGCTCGTCCTCGGGCCGCGAGGCGGTCCACTTGGAGCCGGGTGTCGGGTTCAGCGGGATGAGGTTGACGTGGACCCGCTTGCCCTTGAGGAGGCGGCCCAGCAGGTCGCCGCGCCACGCCTGGTCGTTGATGTCGCGGATCAGGGCGTACTCGATGGAGATGCGGCGGCCCGACTTCTCCGCGTACTCCCACGCGGCGTCGAGCACCTCGCGCACCTTCCACCGGGTGTTCACCGGCACGAGGGTGTCGCGCAGCTCGTCGTCCGGGGCGTGCAGCGAGACGGCGAGGCGGCACTTGAACCCCTCGTCGGCGAACCGCAGCATCGCGGGCACCAGGCCGACGGTGGAGACGGTGATCCCGCGCTGCGAGAGGCCGAGGCCGTCGGGCTCCGGGTCGGTCAGCCGGCGGATCGCGCCGACGACGCGGTTGTAGTTGGCCAGCGGCTCGCCCATGCCCATGAACACGATGTTGGAGAGCCGGGCGGGGCCGCCGGGGACCTCTCCGTCGCGCAGGGCCCGCATGCCGTCCACGATCTGGTGGACGATCTCGGCAGTCGACAGGTTGCGGTCGAGACCGGCCTGCCCGGTCGCGCAGAACGGGCAGTTCATCCCGCATCCGGCCTGCGAGGAGATGCACATCGTGACCCGCTCCGGGTAGCGCATCAGGACGGACTCGACGAGCGTCCCGTCGTGCAGCTTCCAGAGGGTCTTGCGGGTGGTGTCGTCGTCGCAGCTGATGTGCCGCACGACGGACATCAGGTCGGGGAACATCGCCTCGGCGAGCTTGTCCCGCGACCCGGCCGGGATGTTCGTCCACTCGGCCGGGTCGTGCGCGTACCGCGCGAAGTAGTGCTGCGAGAGCTGCTGGGCGCGGAACGGCTTCTCGCCGATCGCGGCGACGGCCTCCCTGCGCTCGGCGGGCGTGAGGTCGGCGAGGTGCCGCGGCGGCTTCTTGGCTCCGCGGGGCGCGACGAAAGTGAGTTCTCCGGGCTTAGGCATGGTTCTTCCAGTGTCGCAGACGGAACGGCGAAGGCCCGCCGCCCTGTGGACGACGGGCCTTCGCACGGAAAACCGCAGGCCGGAGCCGGTCAGCCGGAGCCGACGAACAGCACGAGCAGCAGCCAGACCACCGGGGCGGTCGGCAGCAGGGAGTCCAGCCGGTCCATGATCCCGCCGTGGCCGGGCAGCAGCGTGCCCATGTCCTTGATGCCGAGGTCACGCTTGATCATGGACTCGCCCAGGTCGCCCAGGGTGGCACTGGCGGCGACCGCGAGGCCCAGCAGCAGGCCCTGCCACCAGGAGCCGTCGTCGACCAGGAACTGCATGCACAGCGCACCGGCGACCATGGCGAAGGCGACCGCCCCGAACAGGCCCTCGCGGGTCTTGCCGGGGCTGATGCGCGGAGCCAGCTTGTGCTTGCCGAACCGCCAGCCGACCGCGTACGCCCCCGTGTCGCTGACCACGGTCAGCAGCAGGAAGGTCAGCACCCGCTGCGGACCGTCGTCGGCGGTCAGGAGCAGGGCGACGAAGGTGGCCAGGAAGGGCACGTAGAACGCGGCGAAGATGCCCGCCGTGACATCCCTGAGATAGTCCTCGGGCGGCTGCGCCATCCGCCACACGAGCACCGCCAGGGCGGTCAGGGCCATGGCGATCCAGGCACCCTCGGCCCCACGCGCGTACCCCGCGACGACCATGGCGGCGCCGCCGACGGCGAGCGGCACGAGGGGCGCCTTGATGCCCTTGCGCTCCTCCAGCCGGGAGGTGAGCTCCCAGAGGCCGACCACGACGGCGAGCGCGATGACGCCGACGAAGACTTCCTTGACGACGAAGAGCGAGACGACGACCAGCGCGCCGAGCCCCACACCGACCCCTATGGCGGCACCCAGGTCCCGGCCCGCGCGCTTCTTCTGCGGCGGCGGGGGCGGGGGCGGCGGGGCGGTCGGCATGGGCTCCTGCGGCTTCTCGTCGCGGAACAGGGGGCCGCCGCTCAGGCGTCCGGCCCCCTGGTCCCGGTGATCACGGTCTTCAGCGTCTCTACCTGCGTCGGGAACGTCCGGCACGATGGGCATGGGCCGAGTCTGCTGGGCGTCGTGCACATCGTAGGCAGGACCCGCCGCAGCACCCTGCATCTCCGGCGCGACCCGGTGGCCGGCGCCCTGCGGGGCGCCCCAGGAAGAGTCGTTCATCAGACTTCGAGCAGCTCGGCTTCCTTGTGCTTCAGCAGCTCGTCCACCTGCGCGACGTACTTCGCGGTGGTGTCGTCGAGCTCCTTCTCGGCGCGGCGCACCTCGTCCTCGCCGGACTCCTTGTCCTTGACCAGCTTGTCGAGGGCTTCCTTGGCCTTGCGGCGGACGGCCCGGATCGAGATCTTGGAGTCCTCCGCCTTGGTCTTCGCGACCTTGATGTAGTCGCGGCGGCGCTCCTCGGTCAGCTCGGGGAAGTTGACCCGGATGATGTTGCCGTCGTTGCTCGGGTTGACGCCCAGATCCGAGTCGCGGATGGCCTGCTCGATGTTGCGCAGCGCGGTCTTGTCGAACGGCGTCACGACGGCCATGCGGGGCTCGGGCACCGAGAACGAGGCCAGCTGGTTGATCGGGGTCGGCGCACCGTAGTAGTCGGCGACGATCTTGTTGAACATCGCCGGGTGCGCACGGCCGGTGCGGATCGCGGCGAAGTCCTCTTTCGCGACGACGACGGCCTTCTCCATCTTCTCCTCGGCCTCGAGGAGGGTTTCTTCGATCACCACGTGCTCCTGCGTGTCTTGAACGGGCCCGGCGGGCCCGGCGGGTCCTGCGTCGCGTTCTCACCTGCACGGTGTCCGACCGGCAGGCCGTTGTCCATCTTCCGGGGCCGGTCCCGCGCCCCTGTTCCACCGGGCCTCACCGGTGGACGCGCCGGTCGTCAGGCGCGGGTGTCCTGGTCGCTCACGAGCGTGCCGATCTTCTCACCCTTGACGGCGCGGGCGATATTGCCGGCGGCGGTGAGCTCGAAGACGAGGATCGGCAGCTGGTTGTCACGGCAGAGCGTGATGGCGGTGGCGTCGGCGACCTTGAGGTCGCGGGCGAGCACCTCGCTGTACTCCAGCGCGTCGAACTTCACCGCGGCGGGGTTGGTCTTCGGGTCGGAGTCGTAGACCCCGTCCACACCGTTCTTCCCCATGAGCAGCGCCTCGGCGTCGATCTCCAGGGCACGCTGGGCCGCGGTGGTGTCGGTGGAGAAGTAGGGCATGCCCATGCCCGCGCCGAAGATCACGACGCGGCCCTTCTCCAGGTGCCGCACGGCACGCAGCGGGATGTACGGCTCCGCGACCTGGCCCATGGTGATGGCGGTCTGGACGCGCGAGTCGATGCCCTCCTTCTCCAGGAAGTCCTGGAGGGCGAGGCAGTTCATCACGGTGCCGAGCATGCCCATGTAGTCGGAGCGCGCCCGGTCCATGCCCCGCTGCTGGAGCTCGGCGCCGCGGAAGAAGTTGCCGCCGCCGATGACGACCGCGATCTCCGCGCCGTCCCGGACGACCGCGGCGATCTCCCGGGCGATGGCGTGCACGACATCGGGGTCGACACCGAGGCCCCCGCCGCCGGCGAACGCCTCTCCGGACAGCTTCAGCATGAAGCGTCCGCGCACCTTGCCGTCCTCGCGCTTGTCGTCGTCTTTGGCGGCGTCCGCGCCCTTGTTCATGGGGATTCTCCTCGTGCACATACGAAGAAGGCCATTGCCGGTGGGTCTGGTGTCCCTTGCGGCAATGGCCTCCTCGTCAGATCTGCGGTCGTACGGCGGTGTGCGGCCGTCGACTGCACCAGACCCTACCGGGTCCGCCGTTTTTCGCGGACGGACTCAGATGCCGACCTTGATACGCGTGAAGCGCTTCAGGGTGACACCGGCCTCGTCCAGAACCTTCTGGACCGACTTCTTGTTGTCCAGCGCGTACGGCTGGCCGAGGAGGGTGGCCTCCTTGAAGAAGCCGTTGACGCGACCCTCGACGATCTTCGGGAGGGCGGCCTCGGGCTTGCCCTCGGCGCGGGTGGTCTCCTCGGCGACGCGGCGCTCGGCCTCGACGACCTCGGCCGGGACGTCCTCGCGGGAGAGGTACTTCGGCGCGAAGGCGGCGATGTGCTGGGCGAGGCCCTTGGCCAGGTCGGCGTCGGCCTTGTCCAGCTCGACCATGACACCGATCTGCGGGGGCAGGTCGGGCATGGTGCGGTGCATGTAGACCGAGACGAAGGCACCCTGGAACTGCGCGAAGCGGTCCAGGACGATCTTCTCGCCGAGGTTGGCGTTGGCCTCGTCCACGTACGCCTGGACGGTCTTGCCGGGCTCGATCTCGGAGGCGAGCAGCGCCTCGATGTCGGCCGGGGAGGTCGCGGCGACGTGCGCGGCGAGGGCGTTGGCGACGGCCTGGAACTTGTCACCCTTGGCGACGAAGTCGGTCTCGCACTTCAGCTCGACCAGAACGCCGGAGGTCTTGTCCTCGGAGACGAGGGAGACGACCGCGCCGTTCTCGGCGGAACGGCCCTCGCGCTTGGCGACGCCCTTCTGGCCCTTGATACGCAGCGCCTCGACGGCGGCGTCGACGTTGCCGTCGGCCTCGTCGAGCGCCTTCTTGCAGTCCATCATGCCGGCGCCGGTGAGCTCGCGGAGCTTCTTGACGTCAGCGGCGGTGTAGTTCGCCATGAGTCTGTGTTCTCTCTCGAAGTCTGAAAGATCTACGGGTGGACGGCGGGGGCGGTGCCAGTGCACCGGCCCCCGCCGTCTTCAGCCGTGACGGGTGTCAGGCCTGCTCGGCGTCCGCGGCCGGGGCCTCGGCCTGCTCGGCGGCGATGGCGGCCGGCTCCGCGTCGGCGGCGGCGTCCTTCTCGGTCTCGACGGAGGACTGGACCTCGGCGTCGGCCTTCTTGTCGCCCTCGAGCAGGTCGCGCTCCCACTCGGCGAGGGGCTCGCCGGCGGCCTTCTCGCCCGGCTTCGAGTCGCCGGTGGCGGCACCGGAGCGGGCGATGAGGCCCTCGGCGACGGCGTCGGCGATCACGCGGGTGAGCAGGGTGACGGAGCGGATCGCGTCGTCGTTGCCCGGAATCTTGTAGTCGACCTCGTCGGGGTCGCAGTTGGTGTCGAGGATCGCGACGACCGGGATGTGGAGCTTGCGCGCCTCACCGACGGCGATGTGCTCCTTCTTGGTGTCGACGACCCAGACGGCGCTCGGCACCTTCTGCATCTCGCGGATACCACCGAGGGTCTTCTCCAGCTTGGCCTTCTCGCGGGAGAGGACCAGGAGCTCCTTCTTGGTGAGGCCGGAGGCGGCCACGTCCTCGAAGTCGATGAGCTCCAGCTCCTTCAGGCGCTGGAGGCGCTTGTAGACGGTGGAGAAGTTGGTGAGCATGCCACCGAGCCAGCGCTGGTTGACGTACGGCATGCCGACGCGCGTCGCCTGCTCGGCGATGGCCTCCTGGGCCTGCTTCTTCGTACCCACGAACATGATGGAGCCGCCGTGCGCGACGGTCTCCTTGACGAACTCGTAGGCGCGGTCGATGTACGACAGCGACTGGAGCAGGTCGATGATGTAGATGCCGTTGCGCTCGGTGAAGATGAAGCGCTTCATCTTCGGGTTCCAGCGACGGGTCTGGTGACCGAAGTGGACGCCGCTTTCCAGCAGCTCCCGCATCGTGACGACGGCCATGGCCGTACTCCTTGGTTTTCTCGGTTGTCGCGGCAGCAGGATTGCTGTCGCGCCTGACGCCCCGGCGCGCCGTGCCGCAAGGGACCGAGGGGCGCGGCCACCTCCGCTGAACGGGTGGTGGCGGGGCGTGCGAAGTCGACCCGGTGACCCGGGTCGCCTGAAGAAGTGTACGGGACCGTCCGGGTGCCGGGTGACGGCGCTGTCCACAACCGGCCGGTAGTCCACAGATCCGCCTCGTGATCCCCGCGCGGGCGGGCCACGGGGGACGGTGGCGCCATGCGAATCACAGGGGAACGAGCACGGTGGTGGCTGCCCTGGGCCGTCGTGCTCACCGCGCTGACGGCGTGGGGCGGGTGGCCGGTCGCCGCCGAGGCGGCCGGGGCCTTCCCTCCGGGGCAGGCCGGAGCCCGCGCGCCCGGCCTGCCGCAACGGGAAGGCCCCGGCGGCGGGGACCGGGTCTGGCCGCTGGCGGGGCGGCCTTCGGTCGTACGGGGATGGGAACCGCCCGCCGGTCCGTACGGGCCGGGCCACCGGGGCGTGGACCTGGCGGCCGCGCCGGGCACCGAGGTGCTGGCCGCCGCCGCGGGCCGGGTCTCGTTCGCGGGGGCGGTCGCCGGGCGCGGGGTGGTCTCCGTCGAGCTCGCGGGGACGGGCGACCCGCCGCTGCGGACGACGTACGAGCCGGTGCGCCCGCTGGTCGCGGAGGGCGACGAGGTCACGGCGGGCCAGGTGGTGGCCGTGCTGGAGGCGGGGCCGTTCCACTGCGCGGCGGCCTGCTTGCACTGGGGGCTGCGCCGGGAGGAGGCGTATCTGGACCCGCTGTCGCTGCTGCCGCCGGCGCTGCTGCGGCGCGGCCCTTCGCGGTTGCTGCCGGTGTACGGCGTGCCGCTGCCGGAGCCGCCGAAGGCTGGGGCGCCGGCCGCACGCGGGGCGGCGGTGCCCGCCCTGCTGGTGGTGCTCGCCGTGCCGTGGCGGTGGTGGTCGCGGCCGTCGCGGCGGGGTCAGTCGCGGGCGGCCGCGCCCCGGACGCCGTCGAGGATCATGGCGACGGCGGTGTCGGCGATGACCCCCGGCTCCTCCGCCACGGTCAGCTCGATGCGCCGGACGGCGGCGTCCACGGAGCCCTGGAGCAGCATGGCCGCGAGGCGGGGCTCCGCGTGGCCGAGGTCGCCGAGCGCCTCCACGATCATGGCGATGAGCCCGCCGTGCGCTGCCCGGATCTTCTCGCGCGCGCCCGCGTCGAGTTCGCTGGCGGAGATCGCGACCACGGCCCGGTGGCGCCGGTCCCCGACCAGGTCGAGCTGGCGCCTGACGTACGCCTCGACCTTCTCCTCGGGCGCCCCCGCCCGCTCCATCGCGCTCTCCACCTCGGCCGCCCAGACGGGGAAGTCGACGGCGCAGAGCTCCTCGACGACGGCGGCGCGGGAGCGGAAGTACTCGTAGACGGAGGACCGGGCGAGGCCCGTGCGTTCCGCGAGGGCGGGGAAGGTCAGCGCTTCCGTGCCCCCCTCGGACAGCAGGGAGCGCGCTGCGTCCAGGAGGGCGCCGCGCTGCATGGTCCGGTGCTCGGCCACGGAGGCCGCTCGAATCCTGGGCACGCCTCCACTCTACGGCGACCGCTGCCGAGAGGTACGCGTGCGGGCCGAGGTGGCCGGTCCGGGTGCCCGGCGGACCGGCTCAGCGCCCGGCGTCCGCCAGCTTCGCGCGGAGCTGAAGCACCGACTTGGTGTGGATCTGGCTGACCCGGCTCTCGGTGACCCCGAGGACGTTGCCGATCTCGGCGAGGGTCAGGCCCTCGTAGTAGTAGAGCGTGACGACCGTCTTCTCGCGGTCCGGGAGGGTGTTGATCGCCCGGGCGAGCAGCCGTCTCAGCTCGCGGTCCTCCGCCACTTCCACGGGGTCGTCGGCGGTGGTGTCCTCCAGGGTGTCCATCAGGCTCAGCCGGTCGCCGCCCTCGCCGCCCACATGCAGCAGCTCCTCCAGCGCGACCACGTTGGCCAGGGACAACTGGCTGAAGACCGCGTGCAGATCGTCCAGCGTGACGCCCATCTCCGCCGCGACCTCCGCCTCGGACGGGGTGCGGCGCAGCTGCGCCTCCAGCGTCGCGTAGGCGCGTTCGACGGCGCGCGCCTTCTGCCGTACGGAACGGGGGATCCAGTCCAGCGCCCGGAGTTCATCGATCATCGCGCCCCGGATGCGGGTGATCGCGTAGGTCTCGAACTTGATGGCCCGTTCGACGTCGAACTTCTCGATCGCGTCGATCAGCCCGAACACCCCGGACGAGACGAAGTCCGCCTGCTCGACGTTGGACGGCAGGCCCACGCTCACCCGCCCGGCGACGTACTTGACCAGGGGCGAGTAGTGCAGGATCAGCTGCTCCCGCAGCCGTTCGTCGCCGGTCGTCTTGTACGAGCGCCACAACTCGTCGAGCGAGGACGGGGCGGGAGGGCGCACAGTGCCACGCGCAGCCGGTGGTACTGCCGCGCGGTCAGACCCGGAGGTGTGAGGGGGCATGTGGTGCCTTGAGCCGTTCTGCCGTGAAGTACTGGGACTTGTCTCTGGGGCGGAATCCTTGTGAGCGTAGCGTGACTGGGTTGTCGCGGTGCGCGCAGGATAGAGGATGCCGACCGGGCGCTCACCGGCCCCGGAGTCACCGTGGAAGCGTCCGCCGAGGTCATCGGCATCACCTTTTCACCCGAATGCCCCAGGTCAAGAATCGCCTCGCCGCGCGTCGTCCCGGCAAGTCGGCCTTCGCGTCAACCTCCAGCCCTCGCCCACGCGTTCGACGTATCCCAGTGAGTGCAGTTCGTACAGCTTGCCGAGGGCTTCGTCGGTGCTGGTCCCGGCGCCTCGCGCCACCTCCCGGGCATCGACGGCGGCGCGCGCCGGAAGCGCGTCCAGCACCCGCCCGGCGACGGTGTCCAGCAGGTCCCGGGGCAGCACCGGACCGCTCCTGGAGGGAGCCAGCTCCCCCATGTCGCCCACCAGCTCGACCACTTCCGCGGCGTCCGTCACCAGTACGCCCTCCCCGCGCAGGAGTTCGTGGACACCGGCCGACAGACCGCTGGTCGCCGGCCCCGGGACGCCTGTTTCCGGGGCCACCCCCTCTTCCTGGATATCGGCACCCGTCAGGACACGCGGGTCCACGCGGCCCTCCACCCGGAAGGGCGGCACGAGGTGCAGCACCGGGACAGGGCGGTACCCGGGGCCATCCACGGGCAGCGCGGCCATCAGGTCGTCCCAGACCCCGCAGGTGCGCCACGTCTTATAACGGGTGTGGACGCCCTTCCACGGACCGAACCGCTCGGGCAGGTCCTGCCAGCGGTGGCCGGTGCGCGCCTTGTAGAACATCGCGTCGAGCATCAGGCGCCCAGAGATCAGCTTGTGATTCGGCGACTCCCACGCCTTCACGATCGGCTCGGCCAGGGCCCACGCCTCGTCGGTCAGCTCGGCAGGCACCTGGCGCCCGGCCTCCTTGAACCACTCCGCCATCGAGCACGACAGCCCGAGCTTCGGTCTGGGCACGGGCCCGGTGACCGTGACCCGCACGTCCAGCAGAGCCAGCACCTCGGCTTGGTCGGCCGGGTCCATGTCGGCCAGCCGCGTACGGGCTACGGTGGCCAGCGCTTCGAGGTCGCGCGCCCGCTGGGCGGTGGCCACGGTCTCCTCAAGCCACGCGGCGGCCTCGTCGCGGATGTCGGTGAGCTGGCGTCGCTCCTCTACAAGGGCGGCGGTCACCTCCACCACTGCCGACGCCGGAAGCCCTGCCTTGGCGTACTCCTTGAGCGTGGTCGCGATGGCTCGGTCCAGGTTCGCAATCTGGCGGTCGAAGTCGGCGATGCGGTCGGCGTGCTGCACCTTGTCGCCCTCAGTCATGCCAACCCACTCAGCCGCCATCGACCTGAGACGGGCGGGGTCACCCAGCAGGTTGACCACCTCGCCCCAGACCGCCGCCTCCATCGTGTCGGCGTCGATCATCTTGCAATCGCACACCGAGCCGCCCGGGTACCTCGCGGCCAGCCCGGAGCACCGGTACCAGCGACCTTCCCGGCCGGACCGAGCCATGCCGACGTGGTGCGAGTTGCAGCCGGTGTGCTCGTTGAACAGTCGCTTCGACAGCGGGTACGCCTGCGGCTGCGACCTGCCCACCCCCTTGGACGTCCGGCCCAGGGCTGCCGTCAGGGCGGCCACCTCGTCCGGCGTGAAGATCGGCTTCAGCTTGATGATGACCGTCTCGCCGTTGAGCGGCTTGCCGTCGCGGCCGAACTTGGCCCCGTGCCCGGCGTGGGTCCGGTTGGGGTTCCGGAAGATCACGCGGGCATTGAGAGTCGACTCGCTGAGGAACTTGGCCCGAAGGTTCGAGTGCGTCCAAGGGACACCCGACCGAGTGAACAGGTTCTCGGCGTTGAGGCGGGTGGCCAGCTCGCGCGTGTTGTTGATGCCGTCCTCAACGATCAGCCGCCAGGCCAGCCGCAGCACCTTGACTTCAGCCTCGCACTGGACAAGGTGTGACTTGCCCTTCTGGCCCTGACAGGCGATCTCGTAACCGTACGGCGGCATGCCGCCGGGCCACCCGCCGTCTTCGGCTTTCTCCTGGAGGCCGCCTTGGGTGCGCCTGCGGATGGTCTCCCACTCGGTTTCGGCGTAGTCGGCGTCACGGCGCATCTTCTTGCGACCCTCGGCCGTGCTGTTGTCGTAGTCGTCCTCTACTACGCCGACGTACACGCCGATGTCTTCCAGGGCCCAGACCCACCGCCAGAACGCCCGCCCGGTCCGGCCGATGGCGCGGCCCTCGCTCACGACCACGATGTCGAAGGGTCGGGGGGTGCGGTGGGCATCGCCCATCAGCCGCTTGAGATCTTCACGGTCGGCCGCTTCGAGCGACCCCGAGATGCCCTCGTCGGTGTAGGTGCCGACGTGGTCCCAGTCCTTGCGCCCGATGTACCGGGTGATCTTCTTCAGTGCGGCCTGGACGCCGTACCCCCTGGCCTGCTCCTCGGTCGAGACGCGGGCATAGGCGACAGCCCGCAACCTGGCCGTCTGGGTGACCCGGTCAATGACGCCCATGGCGACGTCGAGAGCGTCTGTGTTCTTCTGGTTCATGCTGGCGATTCCTTGTTTCAGCATTCGGCCCGGCCGGGGTGGCACCCCCGGCCGGGCTCGTTCGTCAGCGGGTGAAGTCGGCCGTGCAGTCGGCCCAGATGAAGTCGCCGGATGCCTGGTCCATGACCACCTCGCGCACCCTCAACTCGTGGGTCTCGGGCATGTCGCGCCGGGCCTTGTCGGCGAGCCTCTGGATCGTGTCGGCGTCGCGGTTCTGGGCGGTGACCATGCGGCCCTGCGGGTTGCGGAACTGGATCTTGTACATCGGGGGCTCCTCGGTGAGGAGCCGGGCGGCCTGACCGACCGCCCGGCGGCGGGATGGTCAGACGAGCTGGAACTTGGTCGTGGTCTTGGTCGCGCCCTTGGCGTCGGTGTAGGTGAAGGTGTCGCCCGCGACGGTCCCGGTGCGCTCCCAGCGGCCGACCTTGGCGGTGACGGACTTCGGGGCGGCCTTCTTGGCGGCGCGGTCGGCGGCCCTGGCGGCCTTCTCGGCGGCCTTGCCCCGGGCTCGGGCGATTCCGGCCTTGACCATGTAGGCAAACTTGAATCCGGCGGCCATCGAGTCGGCCTGGCCGCTGGTGACGACGCCGTCCTGGGTGCGGGTGACCATCTCCGCCGCCGCACCGGCCTTGATCAGGAAAGACTTGAGCTTGGCGTCGTGGCCCGGGGCGAACAGGCGCGTCGTGGTCGTCGCGCAGCCGGTGGTCCGGCCGTCCTCCGTGGAGAACTGCGAGCAGGTGCACGGCGTCCAGCGCTCGCCCTGGTCGGCTGCAACCTTGTTCGCGGTCTTGTTCGCGGCCATTTCGTGTCTCCCGAATTCTCCGAATTCCGGCCGGTCCGGAATTACAGGAAAATCAAAACACGGGATTTGCGCGCCGCACAATTTCTCAAATTTAACCGAAACCAAAAAGGCGGCCGAAATAGGCGCGACCACACCCATTCACGCACCTGAATTCACGACCCGTAATCGTCACTTCTCGTAACTGTAAACTGGAACTGGAACACCCAGTGGAACCCCCGCCCCACCCCCCATGCCTGGGCACGTACCCGGCGGGGAGGGGGTGGGGCGGGGTTTACAGTTCCATTTTCCAATTACGGCTCGTTACCGCTGAAAGCCGGAGTGGTTGACCGTGTCGGCCGGAACGCGGGGCGTCGGCAGGCCGTCGCTGGCGAGCGTGGCCATCTGGTCGCGGCCCCTGATCTGCCGGGCCTTGACGCTCCAGTGGGCCACCTCCCCCACCGTCCAGCGCGCGACCTTGTACGCGACGTAGAGCCCTCCGGCGATCACCAGGCCGCCGGGCACGGGCCCCAGCTCACGGATGGCGAAACAGCAGCCGAGCACTGCCGAATTGGCGCCGAGAATGGCCCACGTCCTCCAGCGGCGAGGGCGCCGGACGATCGTGCCAGCACCCCCCACAGAAACCCGGGGAAGGCCGTTCTTGGTGAGTCCGGCGCGGCGCTTGGCGGCGGTGTTGTGGGTGTAGTTCGCGCCGAAGCTGACGCGCTTCCCGGTGCGGGTCCGGAATTCCGGCTTGAACGTCTTGGCGGTGGCCATCGGTGGTCCCTTCCGGCCACCCGCCCCCCGTGCTTTTCTGGGTTTGGGCGGCCTTCCCTTGTCAGGTCGTTCGTGGTTGAGGGGCCCGAAAGCGAATCCTTGGCGGGGTAGCTTCCGGGCCCCTTCTGCGTGCGGGTCGTCAACCTCCGGCCGGGCACCGAGTACCGGGCCGGATCTCTCGTGCGGCGGGAGGTACCACGGGAGGCCGGGACGGGCCTATCGGGCGGCGCGCTCTACTGCGGTCAGGCGGTGCATGGGCCCGGTGTGACCCAGCAGGCCACTGGCCAGGCGGCCCAGACCGTTGTCCGGGGTCGCAACCTGGTTGGCGGCCATGGCCAGCGCTCGGGCCAGCAGCTCTCGCGCAGGGGTCCGCTCTGCGTCGCTGAGTCCTGCCGCCCGGAGCCCTTCAGCGTGGCGGCTGATCACCTCGTTACGGGTGCAGGCCGCACGGCCGAGGTCGACCAGCGAGGCCACCGCCGCATCGAACTTGCGGGCGATGTGGGGGAGCGTGACGCCCTCGGCGTTCATGGCCTGCTCGGCCGCCGCCTTCAGCTCCTCGGTCCGGGCCTCCTTCTCGGCGGCAAGCCGGTTGCGCTCGTCGGCTGCGGCCAGCTCGGCCGCCTTGGCGTCGAGACGGGCGGTGTCCTCGTCCTCGATGGCCTGGCGGGCAAGCTGCATCAGTTCGGCTTCGTTCATGGTTGCTGCTCCTTGATGGGTATTGGATCTCGCGCCAGGTCGATGCGAGATCGGCAAGTGCGGTCCGGACCCGGCGCCCTGGGATCTGGACCCTGGGGACGGGGTCCGGCTTCCGGGTCTGGATCTGGTCCGAGATCGGCCGGACCCGGTCCGGGGTCGGGCCCGGACCCGGCTGTCAGATCCGGCGGACCCCCGCCAGATCCGGCGGACGAGTGCCAGCCGGAAGAGGCGGGCTGACGCCCGTTCCGCGCACCGCTCTGGCTGCGGCTCCGGGCGGCTCTCCCCCGGCCTCCCGGCGGCTGGCGGGCCCACGGGCCCCGGGCGGGACGAGAGGCCGTCCGGACCCCCGTCCCGCCCCGCCGCTACACCTGCTCGGTGCGGCCGTCGCCGTAGGTCCGGGTGGCCACCCCGGTCGTGGGGTCGATCCGCTCGACGTACGACTTCGGGTCCGGCAGATCCCGGCGGTCCTCGGCCCGGGTCCCGGCGGACCTCCGGATCTCGGCCATCTCGTCCTCGGTCACGGTGCCGTCGCCCTGCCGGGTCTCCTGGCCGTCCGTGACGCTGGCGGTGGTCACGCCCTCGGCGTCCCGGAACGTGAACCGCCCGGCCACCTGTCCGCCGTACAGGTCCGCCCGCAGGTCGTCCACGCTCGGGCCGTCCGGCGCCATCGGCCCCTGCACGACCTGGCCGAAGTTACGATTCGTCATTTGGTTCCTCCTGCTGGTTGATGATTCGCCCGGCCTCGTCGCTCTCGAAGGCCACGCCGGTCTGCTTTTCGAAGTCGTCGCGCACTGCGGCGAGCTGGTCCCTGAGGTCGACCAAGAAGCCCTTGGCCTCTTCGAGGGATTCGGCGCTGGTGACCTCGGGCGTCATGCGCTGAACGGCTTGAGTGAGATCGCTGATCGCCTTTGCGGCGAACGCGTAGTCGCGGTGGGTCCTGGCCGTGCGCAGCAGGACCCGGGCGAATGTCACGTCCTCTTGCAGACCTTCAGCAATTCCGGCCTGCGCCAGCTTGAGATCGGCAATTCGCGCCTTGAGCGGTCGCTCCATCTTGGCTCGGTCGAACTTGAGCCCTTCGGCTGCTGCGATCCGTGAAACCGTGACCGCCGGAATCCCCGTACGTCGGGAAATCTCGTTTCGCCCTATCCCTTGTTGCGCCAGGACGATAACCATCTCCGCGCGAGGTTGGACCGGTTCCGCTTCGCGGATTTTCTCCAGCGCCTTGGCGACCTGGTCACCCACCGGGCCCCCGCATGATCAGCGCCTGCGCCTCGGCGATGCCGTCCATCTGCTTTTGCGTCCGGGCTCGTCCGGCCAGCCGAATCAGCTCTCGCAGTGCGGCGATCCGTACCGCGTCCAGGCCACTCGCCTGGATCACGTCGGTGGTGTGGCGGCCCGGCTGGACCATCACCCCGTCCACGTCCTTGATCAGCGGCCGGACGCCTTCGTCGTCCACCTCGAAGAACCGCACCCGGTGCACCTCGGCCCCGAATTCCGGGTCGCTCTCGATGGCCACCCACCCCGCGTCCGCTTTCACGTACTCGCTCATTCGGTCACCTCCTCAATGAGTTCATCGATCGTGATTCCGGCGACCTTCGCGATTTTCCGTGTGCTTTCGATGTTCGGCCGGTGCACCCCGGCTTCCCACCTGTTCACGATGAAACGCGACGTCCCCAGCTCATCGGCGAATTGCTCTTGCGTCATGTTCCGGGAACGCCGAATCTCCCGGATCTTCGCTCCGTCCATGGAAAAAGTCCATCACGTGCGGTGCACCGCACGGTAGTACCATTTGGGGTTGCGTTTCGCGCAAGATAGACGCGGTCTTTCCGGGGTGCTTTCCTGGGGATGTTGGCCATCGGTGCAGAAGCCCCGCCGGTTCATTCCGGTGGGGCTTCTGCGTGTCCGGTTTCAGAAACGCGGCGCTTCGGGCAGCAGCCGCAGTATGAGCCGGTCGGCGTGGCCGATCTCGGCGAACCGCTGGGCCACCCTGCCCGCGTCCTCCTTGGCGACGACCGTGTATTCAAAGACCGAGTTGAAGCCGGGCCGTGCGAACTCGTCGCGCAGCAGTTGGTCGAGCTGTCGCCGACCGCGCCCGTCCGTCACCCTGGCGAGACACCAGTCCGGATCAAAGAGCCCGTGTCGCCTGAGGGCCACCCACCGCTCCCCCAGCTGCACCTTCGGGTGTGCGTTCCAGAACTCCATCGCTCCTCCGTGGCTCTTAAATATTGAAGTCCGGCCGGCACGACCGGTGAATGTTGGGAACTCGTCGTTACTGGGGCCGCGCCACGGGGCCGCCCCGGGACCACCCGCTGCCGCGCACTGGTGCCGTCCCGGCGTCCGGCGGTATCTCCCGTGGCCTCGCCCGGTGCCTGCGGCACTCGGGCCGTGGGGCGGTCCTCCGTGGTCTCCCGTGGGCCGTCCCGGGCCTCATCCCTCGCAAAGCTGCTTGTCAGCCAAGGAGTCCTCGCGGCTGCCGAATTCGGCCACGATGCGCGCACCCTTCCAAAGCGGCCCTGAAACGGTGACCCAGTGATATTCCTCGTCGACCTCGTCCCACCTCCGCACCACCTTGGCGTGCATGTACATTCCGTCCGACTGCTGGCCGAACTTCATGGTGGGGCTGAGCTCCGACCGATACACGGCTCCTCCGGCGTCGTCCACCTGAATCTTGAACCATTTGATTGCCACTTGATTTCCTCGATTCTGTAAGTTTGATTTCTATTTCTTCTCGCTATCTCCCACACCGGCCCCCCACGCCCCCACGCGCCCCACTCCCCTATGGGGGGGGAGTGGGGGCGTGGATGGGGTGCCACGTGGGATGCCACGTGGGGGCGTGGACCCCCTCTGACCGGCCAGGCTTTCCCACCCAGCAAGTCCACGCAGGGCCCCCACGTGGCCCCCCTGCCCGGGGGCCCAGTGCGTGGGGGGGCCTAGGTCAGCCGGTACTCGACGGTGCCGTTCGCATCGCTGTACGCGATGACGTCAGGCCGCTTCTCGCGGAACTTGCGGAACCCTTCCGAGACGGCGTCCTTCGACTTGAGCACTTCGCGCTTCTTGCGGTTCTGCTCCAGCCACGCGAACACGTCAGCAGGGCTCGCCGTGCCGAGTGCCTTGGTGGCCTCGTACAGCAGCTTCTGACCGGCCGACAGCGCCCGGGGTCCATCGCTGGCCGACTCGCTGTCGGCCCGACCCACGCTGACCTCGTACCGCATCGGAGCCGTCAGGCTGTCGGGGTCGGTGCTCCACACTTCGCGCGTCGCGGTGAACTCCTGCGGGGCGATCTCGCTTCCGCTGAATGCCCAATTCATCTTGACCCGGGTGCGCTTCGTGACCTCGTCGACGATGCCGCCTTCGGCGATGCCAGCGGTGGCCAGCACGCGGCCCCACTCCTGGAGGCCGACGCCCGTCATCTGGTCGGTGCCAGCTGCCGAGCCCTTCTTGAAGTGGTGGACGATGACCAGGGCCGCGTCTTTGCTCGACACGATGACCTGGATCTCACGCAGGGTCTCGCCCATCTCGGCCAGGTTGGTGCCGTTGGCCGATCCCTGACTCAGGTAGAACGGGTCGATGACGACCATTACCGGATTGACCGTGTCCATCCACTTCCGGACGATCGCCAGGTGTTCGGCCTTCGTAATCTGAATCGGCATTGTGCAGATCTGGATGGGCAACGAGGCCGGGTTCACGCCCTTGTGCTCGGCGATGGCCCGGATTCGCCGGATCGTGTTTCGCTTGCCGCCCTCACCGATGATGTAGATCACCGGGCCGCGCTTGCACTGGAACTCGCCGAACCACCGACCACCGGACGCCACCGAGACCGCCAGGTCGAGCGCCGACCACGTCTTGCCCGCCTTCTTCTGGGCAGCCAGCACGCCGTATGCGTCCTCGGGCCACAGGCCCTGGATGAGCCACTGCGGCGCGTCCATTGCGTCGACCTCGGCCATCATGTCGGCCAGGCTCATCACCTCGGGCTCGGCGATGGCCTCGTCGGAGATGCCCGACAGTTCCCGGGCGACATCCTCACGGGCGACTGCCAACGCGCGCTGTTCGACAAGCTTGCGCTTGTAGTCGGCGGTATCGCGTACGGCCTCACGGACGGCGTCCAGGTCGCCAGCCTCGACCAGTTCGGCGATGGTGCTCTCGGCCTTCGCCTGCTCACGTCGCCAGACGGACTCAGCGATCTTCTGAACCCGGCCGTCGTCCATGGGGTCGGACGACCCCGCGTTGTACGCCCGGAGCTTCGCGAACAGCGCCGTCACGTTGCGAACGCCTTGGGCCTCGAACCCGGCCACCTTGGTCAGCCAGTCGTCACCCCGCTCCGGGTGGTCCCTCGGCAGCGACAGGCAGTCCGCCAGCGTCCGGCACTCAGCGAGGCTGACCGGCACCCGGGGCAGCTCTACGTGGTAGGCCCGGGAAGACCCTCCGGCGGCTCTCGGAGCCGCTCCGAGCACCCACCGGGGCACCGGGGCCGGGGGCACATCCGTGAGGGCCTCGTAGATACCCTCCGTCCGGCTGCCCGGCACCATCACGTACTGAGTCGCGCCGTGCTTGAAGTCCACGTAGTCGCCCAGGCTCTTGCCGTACGCCTCGTGGTCGGCGTCGTCCGGCCACGCGTAGACGTACTGAGTGCCGCCGCGTCCGGTTCGATAGGTCAGCGTCGACACGAGCTGACCGTGTTCGGCCTCCAGCGCCTCCAGCGTCTCAGCACCGGTCTTGCCGTCGTTCGTGTCGACGTCCACCACGCACCGATCGGCCAGCGTCTGACCGAAGTTGAGCTTGCCGGACCACTTCCGCCACCAACCCAGGATGACGTCACGGTCGGTCGTCGCGTCCTCGGACCCGTCATTGGTCCGGGGGTGCTTTCCGGGGCTCGGGCAGCCGTTCTTGTAGCAGGTGCAGACGCCGTGACCGTTGATGGTGTGGCACGGGAGGATGGCCACACCTCGGCCCGCCAGGGCGAGGGCGTTCGCCAGCACGCCGCGCGAGTCATCCGCAGCTTGCATGCCGCTCAAATCGCGTGCTTCGCTGGTCCCGGTGTTGTGGTGGATCTCCTGGCCCTCGGTTGTGGCGACCGGGGGTCGATCCATGTTCGCGGTGGTCATTCGCCCTCGCCTCCGCCCTGGGTGGTCTCCTTGCGGGGGCCGAAAATCAAGCGGATGAGCCGACGACGCTCAGCGTCCGTCATGGGACGCGCGTCCTTGGCGATCATGCCGACACCGCCTCTCGGCTGGTCCGGCTGATCAGGTCGGTGTACTCGATGCCCAGCGCATCGGCGAGACGGCCGATCGTGTCGAGGGTGGGGACCTTGCGGCCACACTCCCAGGCGTTCACCGCGATGCGGTTACCGGCCACCTGGCGGCTGAGCTGGCCCTGACTGATGCCTTGCTGTTCGCGCACTCGGCGCAAGGCGTCGGGGTCGAAACGGAGTGACATGGCTATCCCACTTCAAGGAATGCCCCAGGGTCGGGCGCAGCAGAAGCGGCGTCACATCCATACCTATGGCTACTACCTGAACACCCCCGGCTCGGTAGCCTCGTCGCCGGGTGCCATCCCAGAGGAACATGCCATTTCCCGGGGCGGCAAGACCTGCCGGACGTTGCGTTCTGCGCAAGTCCGCTGATGCCGTCAGCAGCCTTTCGCGGCTGTCACGGGAGGTGACGAGTTTCAACACGAGAGGTCACGGCCGGCCGGAGCCTGATACCTCAACATGACGCCCGGCCATCTGGGACTCCGGCCAGCGCGCCGGGCATGCCCCGCTCCGGGCTTCCGTGGGGTCTCCGGCGGCCTCTCGTACCCATTCCGGGGGTCCGTCCGCCCCCGCCAGCGCGAGGGACAAACGTGGCCAACTCCGGCCGTTTCAGGTAGACTTGAGGCATAGAGAGCGTTCGTTGAGCTATCGCCACAGCCGGTTCGACTCCGGCAATCACACTTACGGTTGGCCTGGCACTTTGGCACTTCTATGAGTTCACCAAGGCTGTTCGCGCGTTCCGTAAGAGCAACACCCAGGGCACTCGCCCTGATCACACAATTTCAAAGCACAACGTGGAGGTTGGCATGAAGGTTATTGCATTTCTTATGTCAGCCGTGAGCGTGATTGTGGCAGCGGGTCACGTGGCGGCTGCTGAGTGAACGGTCTCTGACCGAAGGGGCACCCAGACGGGGTGCCCCTTCGGCGTTCCTGCGACCACCCTCGCCCCGGGCTCCCGTGGGGTACGGGAGCGCACAGAAGACCGCCCCGGGCCGTCTGGGCCCGGGGCGGTCTCTCGTGGCCTTCCGTGGGGTCTCTCTGGGCTTACTTGTCGGCGACGAAGGTGCCCAGGCCCAGCTCGGTGCGGACGACCCCGGTCGTGCGCAGGTGCGCCAACGCCTTCTGCGCGGTCGACGCGGCGATGTTGAAGTCGGCGCTCAGCTCGACGATGCCCGGCACGCGGCTGCCCGGCGGGTAAGTCCCGTCGGCCACGCGCGCCTCGATGATCGCGGCCACCTGCCGCCAGATCGGACGGCTTCGATCAAGATCCCCAGTCACCCTCTGACCGTAAGAGCACGCCGTTAGCCGCGCTACCGCAGTAATATGCGATAGCGCGACATCACGATATCGCGATACCTGCTGGTCAGGACGACGAGGGGACGGGACGCATGCACGAGAAGCCGCAGACGACGTTGAGCCACGGAACATTGCCGTATCCGGCCGGCACGCTGGTTGAAGACACGGTCTCGGAGCGCACGGGCCACCTGGTCGGCGTGATCGAGGAGCGCACCAAAGAGGGCGGGCGAGTGGTCGGCCGCCAGGCGTACCTGCGCCCACAAGGCGGGGGCATCGAGTGGGACGTGCCCTTGGAGCGCATCAAGCCGGTGCCCGAGGCCGACAAGGCTTAGCTACTCCCCCGGGCGATGGCGTCCCGGACGAGGTCTTCCCATCCGAGGTCGGCGGCCACCCGCAGCGCGTCCTTGGACACCACGGTGTCGCGGACGACGCGGCGCACGGGGTGGCCGCCGACTCCGGCCTGAATGATCAACGACTTGAGCTTGGCGTCATGCCCCGGCGCGAACTTGCTCTGGGTTGTCGCGGCGCAACCGGTGGCCTTCAGCTGCCACACCTTGTCGCCACTGGGCTCCTCGTGCACCAGCACCTCGAACGAGTAACTGCCGCACATACAGGCGGTGTTGGGGTTCTGTGTAGTCATGGCGAGGATCATAAGTGCGGAATACGTGGTTCTGTGACCGATCATCCGGAATGGCCGGATCGAGTCCGCCGCGAGTCCCACAACGGGAGCGACCCGCACCTCAACTACCGAGGTTGCGGGGCGCAGTTGCGCTATCATGGCGACTGAGGGTCACAGTTGGCCCTCCGCACCTGGGCGACCCGATTGCACCGGGAACCAGGACGCCGCCCCGTTGGAGCTCGGGGCCCCCTTCTCAATTCCGACAGGGGGCCTGACGCACAGGCCGTGAAGACGGGGCTGCCGCCGAAAGAGACGTAGTACCTGCACAACCCGGGCCACCATTGGCCCGCCCGAGAACATTTGCGCCGCTGTGCGTCAAGCGCGGGTGTCTCGGTCCGAACCGTAGGGTTCGGATCGAGGCTGCCTGCGCACCCGATCCGACCCATGACAGGGAAGGTCAGGATCGGTGGACGGCATCACCATCATCATTCTCGGCATCGCTGGCGTGGCCTCAGCGCTGCTCATCGTGATCAAGGCGTGTCTGGACCAGGTGCCCGACGTCATCGACTCGGCCGGACGCGCTCGCGACTCGTGGCAGCGCTTCAAGAGGCCCAACTCGTCGCCCCCGGCGGACGAGCCGCCCCAGGCGGACGACGACGAGGAGCCGCCCCTCGCTGCATAGGTCGTCCCGACCTCTTGTCACTTGCCCCCGTCCAGTCAACGCGACTGAGACGGGGGTCACTTGTCTCAGATGGAGCTGCGCGTGTGGACGCGCTTGGCCTACCATCAATTCTGCGTGTGGGAGGTTGCAAGCTCTCGCACGCAGTCGAAGCCCTTTGCTTCGCTTCTTGTGATCTGCATCCAGATGGTGCAGGGAGTTCCAGGAGGCGCGAGACCGGGATGAGGCAGGCGGGTCGGATACCTGCTGGTCACGTCCAATCGATGTCGGCTCGCAAGGTTGCTTGAGGAGCATTCGACTCGCCACGAACTGTATGAACGCACTGTTTTGCCGAGCGCGCCCGCCTCGGCCACTGAGACACCCAGCGTTGCGTCGAGCGCGGGGCTTCTCGGTTCGAGCCACTTCACCGTGGCCGAGCTGACGAATGCCCTGCGCAAGAGACCCGGCTCGGTCACCTGTCTGAAAGGTACTGAGACTGTTGGACGCGGCCGTAACGCTCGGCATCCTCGCATTCTTTGGCGTGCTGTCGATCTTGCTCTTCGCCATCCGTGGTTTCCTCGACCAGCTACCTGACGTTTTCGCTTCGGCACGTCGCGCCCGGGTCGCCTGGCGCGACATGAAACGGGAGCGCACCGAGGAAGAACAGTCCGAGGAGTCGCAGTCCCAGCCGACCGCATAGGCCGTCGCGGGCTCCGGTGGCACCACGGAGCGCACGAGACCCCGCCCCGGCCTCCCAGGCCCGGCGGGCACACGAGAGGCCCGGGAGAATGCCCTCCCGGGCCTCGTGCTGGCGCGGCTACGCGGCGATGGCCATGCGGAACCGGATCGGAGCCAGAGTGGCAGCCCCGGAAAGAGGTGTGGGGACGCCCATCGTGAAGCGCCCCAGCCGCTGTGCGACCCGCGCCGTCACCAGCGAACCGCTGCGGTACTCCGCCTCCACGACCACCGTCCCCCGCGTCAACGCGGCGATCACCCTGTTCCGCTGGACGAACCGGCTGCGCGTGGGGTGCTCGGACGGCGGCAGCTCACCGACGACGAGCCCCTGCCCGGCGACCCGCGCGATCAGCTCGGCATGGCCCGGCGGATAGACCACGTCCACCCCGCAGGCCAGCACCGCCACCGTCGCCCCGCCCGCCGCCAGCGCACCCCGGTGCGCAGCGCCGTCCACCCCGAAGGCGGCGCCCGAGACCACCACCCAGCCGCGCTCCGCGAGCCCCGCGCCCAGCGTCGTCGCCATGTGGGCCCCGTACGGGGTGCAGGCGCGGGCGCCGACCACGGCGACCGAGCGCAGCGCCCAGAGCCGCAGATCGGGCCCGCCCCGCACCCACAGCCCGGTCGGCCGCGCGTCGCCCAGGTCGTCCAGCTGGGTCGGCCACTCGCGGTCGCCGGGGCAGACGAAGCGTCCGCCGACCGCGGCGACGGCGGCCAGGTCCCGCTCCGGGTCGGCCCGGTCCGCCCGGAGCCGGTAGCCCGCGAGACGCCGCGCCGTCATGCCTGGCAGCCGCTCCGCCTCCCCGGCCGGGTCCGTGATGCGCCGCCACAGTCCGACCGCGCCGCACTCCCGCAGCCACCGGCCGCCCCGCTCGTCGCCGGGCTCCAGCACCCGGGTCAGTGCCGACCGGGCCAGCCGCTCCGCCGCGCCCGCACCCCCGGCGGCCTCCGGGCCCACCCGCGCGCCCGTGACTCCGCCCGCACCCGGACCGGCGCCATACCCGGATCCGCCTCCCCCGGGTCCGCCTCCCCCGCGCCCCGTCACGGTGCCCCCGCCCCCAGCGGCACCCCGCGCGGGATGCCGCTGCGCAGCTCCAGGGCCGCCGCCACGTCCGAGGCGTCGGGGCGGGACGCGCCGCGCAGGTCCGCGACCGTCCACGCCACGCGCAGCACCCGGTCCAGGCCCCGGGCCGTGAGCAGCCCGCGCTCCATGTCCCGCTCGGCCGCCATCAGCGCGCCCGGGGCAGCGGCCAGCCGGGTCCGCAGCTCGTGGCCGGGCACCTCGCTGTTGGTCGTCCAGGGCGTCCCGGCCAGCCGTTCGGCCGCGCGCTCCCGGGCCTCCCGCACCCGCGCGGCGACGGTCGCCGTGGACTCGCCCCGGCCGGCCCGCCCCATCAGGTCCTCCCGCGTGACCGGTGCGACGGTCACCCTGAGGTCCACCCGGTCGAGCAGCGGTCCGGAGAGCCTGGCCTGATACCGCCGCACCGCCGACGGCGGGCAATCACAGCCCCCACCGCTCAGGGTGTGCCGCCCGCAGGGGCACGGATTGGCGGCGAGCACCATCAGGAACCGCGCCGGCAGCCGCACCACCCCCGCGCTGCGGGCCACCACGACGTGCCCGGACTCCAGCGGCTGGCGCAGCGCGTCCAGCGTCTTCACGGAGAACTCCGGCGCCTCGTCCAGGAAGAGGATTCCGCGATGGGCGAGCGAGACCGCACCCGGCCGGGGCAGTCCGTTGCCCCCGCCGACCAGCGACTGCATGGTCGCCGAGTGGTGCGGCGCGCAGTACGGCGGCCGGCCGATCAGGGGCTCGCCCGGTGGCAGGATGCCCGCCACCGAGTGGACGGCGGTCACTTCGAGGGATTGCTGCCGGGTGAGCGGCGGCAGGATCGCGGACATACGCTCGGCCAGCATCGTCTTGCCGGCGCCCGGCGGACCGGTCAGCAGCAGATGGTGGCCGCCGGCGGCGGCGACCTCCAGGGCCTTGCGCGGCTGCTCCTGACCTGCCACGTCCGCCAGGTCCGGCCGGGCGCCGTCCCCGGCCGCCGGGCCCCTGGCGAGGCCGGTGCCGAGCCCGGCACCGGGCACCATCAGCCCGGCGAGCATCGGGTCGGGGCGGCCCTCGTCCTGGGACCGCCGCTCCTCCGGCACCGGCTCGTCGCACAGCACCGCGATCAGCTGCCGCAGGCTGCGCACCCCGAGCACGGAGACGCCGGGGACGAGGGCCGCCTCGCCCGCGGTCTGTTCCGGGACGACCACCTGCCGGTACCCGGCGTCGGCCGCCGCCAGGACCGCGGGGAGCACACCCCGCACCGGGCGCACCCGGCCGTCGAGACCCAGCTCCCCGATCATCACCACGTCGGCGATCGACTCGGGGTCGATCCGCTCCGCCGCGCCCAGCACCGCACAGGCGACGGCCAGGTCGAAGCCCGATCCGCCCTTGGGCACCGAGGCCGGGGAAAGCCCCACGGTGAGCTTCTTCTGCGGCCACTCCGCCCCGGAGTTGACCACGGCCGCCCGGACCCGGTCCCGGCTCTCCACCAGGCTCTTGTCGGGCAGCCCCACCAGCGTGAACGCCGCCACACCGGCCTCCAGGTCCGCCTGGACCTCCACCACCACGCCCTCGACGCCGACCAGGGCGACCGAGCAGGCACGTGCGAACCCCATCAGGCCACCCCCCGCGCGTGCTCGGCCAGGGGTGCGCCGCGCTCGGGCAGCACCACCCCGACCAGATCGATGCGCACTCCGCCCGGCGGCGGGCCGCCGTGCCGCTCCAGCCAGAGCGCGGCCAGCCTGCGCAGCCGCTCGGCCTTCGCCGGGGTGACCGCGGCCATCGGATGTTCGTACGCGCCCGATCTGCGGGTCTTCACCTCGCAGATGACGAGCGCGTCCCCGTCCATCGCGACGATGTCGATCTCACCGGCGCGACAGCGCCAGTTCCGTTCCAGAAGGGACATGCCGGCGTCGGTCAGCAGCCTCGCCGCCAGATCCTCGCCGTACCGCCCGAGAGCCGCCCGTGCGTTCATGTCGGCACCACCTCCGGCACCGACTCTGACGCGTCCGCCCTACTTCAGTGGATCTTGGTGGACAGGCGGGCGATTGTGGATAACTCAGCCACCCGGAAGTTCGAGATCGCTCTTGTTGAGCTCCTCGATGTTGACGTCCTTGAACGTGAGCACGCGTACCTGCTTCACGAACCGGGCGGGCCGGTACATGTCCCAGACCCAGGCGTCCGCCATGGACACCTCAAAGAACACCTCGCCCTGGACCGAGTGCACTTGCATCTCGTAGTCGTTGGTGAGGTAGAAGCGCCGTTCGGTCTCGATCACGAATTTGAACAGACCGACGACATCGCGGTACTCCCGGTAGAGCTTCAGCTCCATCTCGGTCTCGTACTTCTCGAGGTCCTCGGCGCTCATTGGCATGTTCCCCTTCAGCCGTGCGTTTCCCCATTGTGCGCCGGGCTCCGGCGCCCCGGCCGCTCAGCCGCTTCCGGGGGCCAGGTCCACCGGCGTACGCGGAGGGCCCTCGTCGAGCAGCCTCCGGAGCAGGTCGGCGAGCCCGGTGGGGTACACCGTCTCACGCGCCGCCAACAGTTCGGCGGAGGTCCACCACCTCAGCCCTGTGACACTGCGGCGTTCCAGCCATGTGTGGCCGCTGGTGTCCGTGGCGGTCTGTGCCGTACGGGCCAGGAAGTACCACTCGTCCTGGTCCCATCGCCGGCCGTCGAAGGTGAAGGAGCACGAGCGCCGCCAGATCACCGGGCCCAGTCCGACGTCGGTGATCCCCGTCTCCTCGGCCAGCTCGCGCAGCGCGGCCCGCTCGTGCGTCTCGTCGCCCTCCAGGCCGCCGCCCGGGGTGAACCACCAGGTGCGGGCCGGGTCCTCCGGTTCGAAGCCGTGCATCAGCAGAATCCGGTCGTCCGGGTCGAGGAGCACCAGGCGGGCGACCCTGCGCACCTCAGCGGACACCGGCGGCCGCCTCGGGCTTCGCACTCCGCTTCGGCCGCGCGGCCCGGGCCGCCAGCGGGCCGTACGCCGCTCCGCCCAGGATGAGCACGATGCCCACCGCCATGGCGGTCAGCTGGAGCCTGAGCGGCCCGGCCGACGAGACACCGCCCGGCAGCGCGGCGAACGCTTCGGGCCGGTCGATCATGGAGCCCAGCGGCCAGGCGACGGCGTCGATCCTGGACTCCACGGCCGACCGGGGCACCGAGCCGTGCATGGCGTCCTCCAGGTGGACCCGGGAGTCCAGCGAGACCGTGCGGTCGTCGCCCAGCAGGAAGAGCTGGCCCTTGGGCACCTCGGCGGTGAAGTCCTGGGCCGAGGCGCGGCCGGGCGACCGCAGATACGGTTCGTCCATGGGTATGCCGTTGACCGTGAGGCGGCCGTCCTTGCCGCAGCAGGCGATCTTGTCGCCGCCGACGCCGACGACCCGCTTCACCATCGGGGTGTTGCCCCACTCCGGGTCGTTGAACACCACCACGTCACCGCGCCGGACCTCGCCGCCGTCCACCCGCTGGGCGAGGACCTTGTCGCCCGCGTCGACCGTCGGTGACATCGACCCGGTGGGGACCGTGTACGGCTGGTAGACGAAGGCGCCCCAGACGAAGCCGCCGAGGAAGAGCAGGCAGCCGAGCGCCACCGCCGCCCCGGACAGCCTGCTGCCGAGCCGGCCGCGGCCGTCGTCCGTACGACCTGTTGCACCCATACCGGCGTCCCCCATCGGAGATCGACAATCGCTGATCCGCGTGGGCACCCTACCCGGCAGTACGTCCGGCGGTCAGCCTCCGCCTGCGCCGGATGACGAACGGAACCGCGCCCGCGAGCCCCAGGACGCCCGGTGCGGCACCGGCCGCGGCGCTGATGCCGGGCTGGTCGAAGGTGTCCGGGACGGAGAGCACGGACCAGCGGTTCACCGGCCACGCGACGACCACGGCCCGGCCCACGACCTGGCTCACCGGCACGAAGCCCTTGTTGGCGTCGCTGGTGTGGTAGCGGGAGTCCGCCGAATCCTGGCGGTGGTCGCCCATGACCCAGATCTTGCCGTCCGGCACCTTGAACGGCCCGAAGGGCATGTCGTCGCAGGCGCTGTTGCCGGGGAAGATGTACGGCTCGGTGAGCGCCTTGCCGTTGACCTCGACCGGGCCGCCCTTCTTGCACTCCACGGTGTCACCGGCGACCGCGATCGTCCGCTTGATCAGGTCCTTCTCCTCGGCGGACGGCATCAGCCCGACGAAGCTCAGGAACTTCTGCGCGGCGTTGGGCTTCGGGGTCGGCTCACCGTCCAGCCAGCCGTCCGGATCGTGGAAGACGACGACCTCGCCGCGCTCCGGCTCCGAACCGAACCACGGCGTCAGCTTGTCCACCAGGACCCGGTCGCCCCGCTGCAACGTGTTCTGCATCGAGTCCGACGGAATCGAGAACGCCTGCACCAGGAACGTCTTGATGAACAGGGCCAGGACCAGCGCGATGCCGATGAGGAGCGGCAGCTCCTTCCAGAACGGCCGGTCGTTCTTCTTCTTTCCGGCCTGCGGCTCCGCGTTCTTGTCCGCCTCGGGCTCAGCCGCGGAAGGCTCCGGGGCCGAGGATTCTGCGGCGGGAGACTCGGCGGACCGCGCCTGTTCGGACTGTGCTCCGTCTGCCAGGTCGCTCACGCGTCGTTCCTCACTGTGCCGGCGGTCGTGGTCCGGCGCCGCCTGCGCCAGAGCACCAGGGGCACCGCCCCCGCGAGGCCGATCACCCCGGGGGCCGCCGCGGCGGCGGCGTTGATGCCGGGCTGGTCGAAGGTCTTCGGGATCGGGAGGGTCGCCCAGCGGCTGACCGGCCACGCGATCACGATGGCCCGGCCGACCACCTCGTCGTTGGAGACGGTGCCGTTGCCCGGCAGGTTCTGGTGGTACCGCGAGTCCAGGGAGTTCTGCCGGTGGTCGCCCATGACCCAGATCCGGCCCTTGGGCACCTTGATCGGGCCGAACGGCTCGTCGTCGCAGGCGCTGTTGCCCTCGAAGATGAAGGACTTGTCGTCCAGCGCCTTGCCGTTGACCTCGACCGGGCCGCCCTTCTTGCATTGCACGGTGTCACCGCCGATCGCGATGACCCGCTTGATGAGGTCCTTCTCCTCGGCCGAGGGCATGAGGCCGATGAAACTGAGGAACTTCTGCACCGCGTTCGGCTCGGGGGCCTGGCTGTCCTCCAGCCAGCCGCCCGGGTCGTGGAAGACGACGACCTCGCCGCGCTCCGGCTCCGAACCGAACCACGGCGTCAGCTTGTCCACCAGGACCCGGTCGCCCCGCTGCAACGTGTTCTGCATCGAGTCCGACGGAATCGAGAACGCCTGCACCAGAAACGTCTTGATCAGCAGCGCCAGTACGAGGGCGACGCCGATGAGGAGCGGCAGCTCCTTCCAGAACGGGCGGGGATTCTTCTTCCGGGCCGTGCTGCTCCCGGACGCGCCGCCGTCACTTTCCGCCCCGCTCACCGTCGTCCCGTCCTCCGCCGCACCGGCGGGCTCGGAATGTGCCGGACGTCCCGGCCGGTCCTCGGGTTCGTCGTGTCCGGATCGTGCGCCGACCGCCAAATCCCCCACATCCACTCCTTACTCCGTGCCACCGCCCGCGCCCTAGCCGACGCAGGCCCACCACTCCCATAACGAGCGGGAGTTCCGCAGGGGTCGGGAGCCGGATCAATCCGCCTGGATCTTTGGACACACTATTCGACGGCCCCGAGGCGGCCCCCGTACCGGCGCGCGCGTCCGGGACCGAGGCGAAGGCCGCACGCTCCTCCAGGCCGGCCCAGTGCCCGAAGGGCCAGACGATCCATTTGGCCCGCCCCACGACCGCGTCCTCGGAGATCGTGCCGTTCGCCGTCTTGTCCATGTGGAAGCGCGAATCGGCGGAATTGGAGCGGTGGTCCCCCATGACGAAGAGGCGGCCCGCCGGAACCTTTACCTCGAATTTGATGGTGGAGGGTGAATCCCCGGGATAGACGTACGGTTCCTCGACCGCCATGCCGTTGACGAGGAGCCTCCCGTCCGACGCGCAGCACTTCACGGTGTCGCCGCCGACCGCCACGACCCGCTTGATCAGATCCTGCTCGTCGTCCGACGGCAGCAGCCCGACGAAGGTGAGCACCTGCTTCACCTGCTTGACGACGACGGGTGACTCCCCGGGGCTCTCCTGGGTCGGCGGCGGCCAGTCCGAGGGGTTGCGGAACACGACGACATCGCCGCGCCGCGGCTTCGAACCGAACCAGGGCGTCAGCTTGTCCACGAGCACCCGGTCACCGATCCGGATGGTCTGCTCCATCGATCCGGACGGGATCACGAACGCCTGCACGAGGAAGGTCTTGAGGACCAGCGCGATCAGCAACGCCACCGTGATCAGCAGCGGGATCTCCCGGAGCGCCGATCCGCGGCGCTTCCGTTTCACCTTGCGGGCCAGCTTGCGCCGCTCGGCCCGGGTGGGCAGGGAGCGCGCCCCTCCGTCCGCCGCCGGGGCACCGTGGCGCCCGTGGCTACCCATGCGACGGGCCGGGTGCCGGTACGGAGTCGAAGGCGGCGGTCCCCGGCAGCGAGCCCACCCGGCCCAGCGGCCAGCCGAACCAGTCGACCCGCCCGATCACCCGGTCCACCGGCACCATGCCGCCGCCCGGCTCCCCCAGGTGGTCCCTGGAGTCCCGGGAACGGGCGCGGTGGTCGCCCATCATCCACAGGGTGCCCTCCGGCACCACGATGTCGAATGGCACCTTCGAGGGCGCGTCCCCGGGGAAGAGGTAGTCCTCGTCCAGCGGCCGGCCGTTCACCTCGATCCGGCCCCGCGCGTCGCAGCAGACCACCCGGTCGCCCCCCACGCCCACCACCCGCTTCACGAAGTCGGTCTCGGCGGGCTCGGCGAGCCCGAGGGACGCCGCGGCCCCGCGCAGCAGCGCGGTGACGGGGTTCTGCTCCGCCCCCTCGCGCACGAACGAGCCGGTGCCGTCGAAGACCACCACGTCACCGCGGCGGGGGACGTCGCCGAAGCGGTACGCCAGTTTGTTGACGAGCACCCGGTCGCCCACCCGGAGCGTCCGCTCCATCGAACCGCTAGGGATCAGGAAGGGCTGCACCACGAAGGTGCTGAAGAGGAGCACGAACACCGCGCAGACCGCGCCGAGCGCGAGCACGCCCCGCCAGGACCTCAGTCCGGCGATCCGGTCGCGGACACGCGAAGAGCGCGACCCCTCCCCCGGACCCGTATCGGGTGCGGAGGAGAGATCGCGCTCCTGGAGTTCTGCTTGCGTGTCCATCGGGGCCAGAGCTTAACCGGACACCCTGTGGACGAGGCAGTCAGCTCAGCGGTCGCGCTTCTCCTTGATCTTCGCGGCCTTGCCGCGCAGCTCACGGAGGAAGTACAGCTTGGCGCGACGGACGTCACCGCGGGTCACGAGCTCGATCTTCTCGAAGATCGGGCTGTGCACCGGGAAGGTGCGCTCGACGCCGACGCTGAAGGAGACCTTGCGGACCGTGAAGGTCTCGCTGACGCCCGCGCCCTGGCGGCGGATGACGACGCCCTTGAACTGCTGGACACGGGAGCGGTTGCCCTCGATCACGCGGACGTGAACGTTGACCGTGTCACCCGGGCGGAAGGCCGGGAGGTCGGTACGCAGCGACGCGGCGTTGACGTCGTCGAGCAGGGAAGCCATGTTGTCTGCTTTCTTCGCCGATGCCACAGGTCATCGACGGGAGAGTGATGAATGCTAGGGGCCGGTCGCGTCGGACGGGCGTCGTGTCCCCCTGTGGCAGGGGCGCACGCCGGACGGACAGCAGCGGCCTATTCTTCCACGGCCTCGGGCCTGCGCCAAAATCGGCCACCCGGCTCCGGTGACCAGCCGAGGATGGACAGCATCTCCCGGTCCTTCTTGTCGAAGCCGGACGCCTCCCACCGCTCGATCAGATCGGGCCGGTTGGCGGCCGTACGGCGCAGCGCCTCGTCCCGCCGCCAGCGCGCGATCCGCCCGTGGTGGCCGCTGAGCAGCACATCGGGGATGGACCGGCCGCGCCACTCGGGCGGCTTGGTGTAGACGGGCCCCTCCAGCAGATTGGCCATCGCGCCGGGGGCGAAGGAGTCGTCCTGGTGGGAGGCCGCGTTGCCGAGGACGCCGGGCAGCAGCCGGGCCACCGCCTCGGTGATCACCAGCACAGCGGCTTCCCCGCCGGCCAGCACGTAATCGCCGATGGACACCTCGACCACCCGCATCCGGGTGGCGTACTCCTCGGTCACGCGCCGGTCGATGCCCTCGTAGCGGGCCGGGGTGAAGACCAGCCAGGGGCACCCGGAGAGCTCGACGGCGAGCTCCTGTGTGAACGGCCGTCCGCTCGGCGTGGGCACCACGAGGACCGGGGCGTGCGCGCCGGCCTCGTAACCGTCCGCGAGGGCCTCGTCCAGGGCCTCGCCCCAGGGCTCGGTCTTCATGACCATCCCGGGGCCGCCGCCGTACGGGGTGTCGTCCACGGTGTTGTGCCGGTCGTACGTCCAGTCGCGGAGGTCGTGCACATGGACATCGAGGCGGCCGGAGGCACGGGCCTTGCCGACCAGGGAGACGTTCAGCGGTTCCAGGTACTCGGGGAAGATCGTGACGACGTCGAGCCGCATCAGGCGTCCTCGGCCTTCGACGCGGACTCCTCTTCCTCGCGCGCGGAGGCCACGACCGCCTCGCTCGCGTCGATCAGGCCGGGCGGCGGGGTGATCACCGCGCGCTGCTCCTCCAGATCGATCTCGGTGACGATCTCCTCCACGAACGGGATCATCACCTCGCTGCCGTCCGGCCGCTCCACGATGAAGAGGTCCTGCGAGGGCAGGTGCGTGATCTCGGTGATCCGCCCGATCCCGGTGCCGTCGGCGAGGACCACGTCCAGGTCCATCAGCTGGTGGTCGTAGAACTCCTCGGGGTCCTCCGGGAGCTCCGCCGGGTCGACGTCGGCGATCAGCAGGGTGTTGCGCAGCGCCTCGGCGGCCGTACGGTCCTTCACACCCTCGAAGCGCAGCAGCAGCCTGCCGCTGTGCACCCGGCCGGTCTCGATCGTCAGCGGGCCCGCCGTGGCGGGGTCGGTGGCCAGGACGGCGCCGGGCGCGAGCCGCAGCTCGGGCTCGTCCGTGCGCACCTCGACGGTGACCTCGCCCTTGATGCCGTGGGCGCGACCGATCCGCGCGACTACCAACTGCACCTTATGTCTCTCCTGTCGTACGACGACGGGCCGGGGCGGGCGCTTGGCCCTCCCCGGCCCGTGCCGGTGTTCAACTTCTGTCAGCGAACCTGGTCCACATCGACGAGGTCGACACGGATGCCACGGCCGCCGATGGCGCCCACGACGGTACGCAGCGCGCGTGCGGTGCGGCCGTTGCGGCCGATCACCTTGCCGAGGTCGTCGGGGTGGACCCGGACCTCAAGCACACGGCCACGGCGCAGGTTGCGCGAGGCGACCTGCACATCGTCGGGGTTGTCGACGATGCCTTTCACGAGGTGCTCGAGAGCCTCCTCGAGCATGCTCAGGCCTCGGTCGACTCGGCGGAGGAGGCAGCAGCCTCGTCCGCCTTCTTGTCGGCCTTCTTCGCCTTCGGCGTGATGGCCTCGCCCTTCGACTCCTCACCGTCGCCGGAGAGGGCCTCGAACAGGGCGCGCTTGTCGGCCTTGGGCTCCGGCTGCAGCAGCGGCGCGGGGGCCGGGAGGCCCTTGTGCGCCTGCCAGTCGCCGGTGAGCTTCAGGATCGCGAGAACCGGCTCGGTCGGCTGGGCGCCGACGGACAGCCAGTACTGCGCACGCTCCGAGTTGACCTCGATGCGCGACGGGTTCTGCACCGGGTGGTACAGACCGATCTCCTCGATGGCCCGGCCGTCACGGCGGGTACGGGAGTCGGCGACGACGATGCGGTAGTGAGGCGAACGGATCTTGCCCAGACGCTTCAGCTTGATCTTGACTGCCACGGAAGTGGTGTCTCCTGGTCTATGACGTGGTTGGGCACAACGAAGATGCCACGTGGGGTTGCGGTACTCGGGTGCCCGATGGACGCGTCAGCCGGAGGAGAGAGGGGTCCTGTGCGACTGTCGAGTACAGCTAGCCATTGTGCCACACCCCGTCGGCTCACCCCACCGCGACCGCGGTCTCCGGGATTCTGAACGGCTTTCCGCAGCCGCCGCAGACGATCGGCGCCTGGGCGAGGACCGAGGGGACCACGCGCACGTTGCGGCCGCAGTCGCAGACGGCCTTGACCCGCACGCCCCCTCCGGAGGAGCCGTGCCGGGCGGCCGGGCCGCGGAAGGAGCGCTTGGTGTCGGCGGCGGTGGCCACGGTGTGCGCCTTGAGGGCGCGCTGGAGCCGTTCCGTCGTCGGCCGGTAGCGGCGCTTGGCCTCGGGGTTGAGCGTGACCAGCGAGAAGCCGCTGCTGGGATGGGGCTCCTCGGCATGGTCGAGGCCCAGCTCCTCGGCGATCGCCAGGAATCGTCGGTTGTGATAGCGGCCGGCGCGCGAGGTGTCGCGGACACCTCTGGCGGCGGCGATGCCGTGGACTGCCTCGTGGAGCAGTCGCTCGAAGGAGAGCTCGGCGCCACAGGCGGACGAGGACTCTCCGATCAGGGACTCGGGTGCGGCGAGATCGGGCAGCTCGGGGTGGTACCGCTGAATGTCGGCCCACGCCTGCGCCAGCTCTGCGGCAAGTACAGGTGGTGTCGTGCTCACGTCGTGACCAACGAGCGCGGGGCCCTCGGTGTTCCGATTCCGGGCCATCCCAAATATTTTGCACGTACCAGTCGGTTGACCTTCATGCGTCGCGACGAGGGCCGGGTGCGCTGATCTGCGGAGAAGCCTCACAGCTCGCACCAAGCCGGTACGTAGCGACGCGTACGCCTGCGCGCGTAGACGCGGTACGCGCCCCCTCCGGGGGCGGACGGCAGGGGCGAGGGTACCCGCACCGCCGTGACGTGCTCGACGTGCCCGCACCGGCGTGTCGGGTCAGACTGGGACCGGCAGAGGACGGGACGGACCCCCGGGGCGTCCCCGCCGTCCGGGTGCGCCGGTGCCGTCGTGCGCCGGACGGCAGTGCGGACAACCACGCCCCGCAGACCTCTGGACGCGGCGGCGGATGCGCAGTTCTCTGGCATACGGGGGAAGCGCGCGTCACCAGGACGGGACGGCCGTCCACTCGGGCACGACCGATCGGCAGAACCGGCAACCTCGGCGGATTGGGGCGCATTCCATGACACCAACGCTCGTTCGGCACCACCGGCACACGGAGTCGTCCGCCCCCGCGGACGGCGCCTCCCGCGCCCGCGACTGGGCGGAGATCCAGGAACGGATGCTGGCACCGCTGTACGAAGCGGTGTACACGCGGCTGGAGGTGGGGCCCGCCACGCGGATGCTCTCGCTCGGCTGCGGCTCCGGCCTGGCGCTGCTGATGGCCGTGGGCCGGGGCGCCGCGGTCACCGGAGTGGACACCGACCCGGACCGCCTCGCCCTCGCCCGGACCCGGCTGCTGCCCGCACCGGACGATCACGCCGCACCGGCCTCCGCACCGCTGCTCACGGACAGCGTCGCCGAGGCGGCGGAGGACGGGCCGCACCACCTGATCACCGCGTTCACCCCGATCGGCTGCGAGGCGGGCGACGGCGAGGAACTGGTGCGGGCGCTGGAGACCGCCGTGCCGTCGGCGGACCGGCGCGCCACGGTCGTCCTGACCGGCTGGGGCCCGCCGGAGCGGTGCGCCACGGCGGCGGTGCTCCGGGTGGCCGGGCGGCTCGCCGACGACGGGCGCGGACCGGGCGGCGGCTGGCGGGGGCCGCGCCGCGACGATCTGGAGGACGTGGCCTTCCGGTCCGAGCTGCGGCCGGACGGCTCCGGCCGGGTGGCCTGCCCGTTCGGTTACGCGGACATGGACAGCGCGGTCCGCGGCCTGCTGTCGACCCGGCTGTTCGAAGCGGCGGTCCGGGCGACGGACCGGTGGCAGGTGGAGAAGGAGCTCGCCGAGGCCCTGCACCCGCACCGGCGGCCGGACGGCACGGTGTGGATGTCCAACGTGTTCCGGTACCTGGTCTGCACGACGTGAACGTACGCCGGAGGGGCGCCCACCGTGTACGGTGCGCGCCCCTCCGGCATGACGTGGCGTGATCGTCAGCCCATGAACTTCTTGAACTCGTCCGGCAGCTCGAAGTTCTGATCGCCCTGGCCGGCGGGCAGCCCCGGGACGTTGCCGTTCTGCGCGGCCTCGCGGCGGGCGGCCGCGGCCTGCTCCTCGGCCTTGCGCTTCATCGGGTTGCCGCTCTTGCGCTTCCCCTTGGCCTGCTTGACCTGCTTCTTCTGCCGGCCCGGACCGCCGCCCATGCCCGGCATCCCGGGCATCCCCGGCATGCCGCCGCCCTGCGCCATCTTCGACATCATCTTGCGGGCCTCGAAGAACCGCTCGACCAGGCCCTTGACGGCGGAGACCTCGGAACCGGAGCCCTTGGCGATACGGGCCCGGCGCGAGCCGTTGATGATCGTCGGGTCGGCCCGCTCCTTGGGGGTCATCGACTTGATGATCGCGGCCATGCGGTCGATGTCGCGCTCGTCGATGTTGTTGATCTGGTCCTTGATCTGCCCCATGCCGGGCAGCATGCCGAGCAGCTTGGAGATGGAGCCCATCTTCCTGACCTGCTCCATCTGGGCCAGGAAGTCGTCGAACGTGAAGTCCTTGCCCTTGCTGGACGCCAGCTTGGAGGCCATTTTGGCGGCCTCTTCCTGGCTGAAGGTCTTCTCCGCCTGCTCGATCAGGGTGAGCAGGTCACCCATGTCGAGGATCCGGGACGCCATGCGGTCCGGGTGGAACGCGTCGAAGTCGTCCAGCTTCTCGCCGTTCGACGCGAACATGATCTGCTTGCCCGTGACGTGGGCGATCGACAGGGCGGCACCGCCGCGGGCGTCACCGTCGAGCTTGGAGAGCACCACGCCGTCGAAGCCGACGCCGTCGCGGAACGCCTCCGCGGTGTTGACCGCGTCCTGACCGATCATCGCGTCGACCACGAACAGGATCTCGTCCGGGCTGACCGCGTCGCGGATGTCCGCGGCCTGCTGCATCAGCTCCTGGTCGATGCCGAGACGGCCGGCGGTGTCCACGATCACGACGTCGTACTGCTTGGTCCGGGCGTGCTCGATGGAGTCCTTGGCGACCTGGACCGGGTCGCCGACGCCGTTGCCCGGCTCGGGGGCGTACACCGCGACACCGGCGCGGTCGGCGACGACGCTCAGCTGGTTGACGGCGTTGGGGCGCTGGAGGTCACAGGCGACGAGCAGCGGGGAGTGGCCCTGGCCCTTGAGCCAGAGGCCGAGCTTTCCGGCGAGGGTCGTCTTACCGGCACCCTGGAGACCGGCGAGCATGATCACGGTGGGCGGGTTCTTGGCGAACCGCAGCCGCCGGGTCTCGCCGCCGAGGATGGAGATGAGCTCCTCGTTGACGATCTTGACGACCTGCTGGGCGGGGTTGAGGGCCTGGGAGACCTCTACGCCGCGCGCCCGCTCCTTGACGTTGGCGATGAAGGACCGGACGACGGGCAGCGCCACGTCCGCTTCGAGCAGGGCGATACGGATCTCGCGAGCCGTGGCGTCGATGTCCGCCTCGGACAAGCGGCCCTTGCCCCGGAGGTTCTTGAAAGTCGCGGCAAGGCGGTCGGAGAGAGTATCGAACACGGCGCTCGTCGGTCCTCAGGGTCGGGGGCGGGTCGGGTCAGTAGGTTCCCAGGGTATCCGGACGCCGGAGAACGCCAAGACCTCGCCCGGTTCCGGCCTCAGCCGAGCGCCTTCTCGACCTTCTGGGCCAGCTCCGCCGCCCGCTGCGCCGACAGCGGCGCCCCGTCGGTGTCCGTGACGTAGAAGGCGTCGACGGCGTTCGCCCCCAGCGTCGACACGTGCGCGCTCCGCACCCGTACCGCGCTCCGCTCCAGTGCGTGCCCGATGCGGTGCAGCAGCCCGGGCACGTCCTGTGCGCGGACCTCGATCACCGTGGCGAGCCGGGAGCCCGCCGGGGCCACCGTCACCCGGGGCGGCGGCGCCTTCACACCGCGCCGCCGGGGGTAGGCGGCCTCCCGCTCGGCGAGGCGGGCGGGGATGTCCAGGGTGCCGTCCAGGGCCCGTACGAGGTCGGCGCGGAGCCGGTCGGCCCGGGGCAGCGAGCCGTATTCGGCGGCGACGCGCCAGCTGAGCAGCAGCAGGTCCGCGGAGTCCCCCAGCTCCGTGGGCAGTTCCACGGCGCGCAGGTCCGCGGCGCGGACGGTGAGGCGGTGCAGGGCGAGGACGCCCGCGGCGGCGGGCAGCACGCCGGGCCGGTCGCGCAGGGCGATGAGGAGTTCGACGCCGACCGGTTCCGGGGCGTCCCCCTCCTGCGGGGTCTCGGGCCGGGTGTGCAGGGCGAGGACGGGGGTGCCGGTGCGCAGGGCCTCGATCGCGAGGCGTTCCTGCTCGGCGCTCGGGGCGACGGGCTCGGGGTCCTCGGGGGCCTCCCCGGCCAGGACCTGGGCGACCCGTTTGACGAGTTCGGTGACGAGGGAGGCGCGCCAGGCGGACCAGGCCGCGGGCCCGGTGGCCAAGGCGTCGGCCTCGGTGAGCGCGTGCAGCAGCTCCAGGGTCGCGGCGCTGCCCACGGCGTCGGCGACGGCGCGGACGGTGGCCGGGTCGTCCAGGTCGCGCCGGGTGGCGGTCTCGATGAGCAGCAGGTGGTGGCGTACGAGGGTGGCGATGACGCCCACGTCGTGCTGGTCGAAGCCGATGCGGGCGGCCATGTCGCGGGCGATGACCTCCCCGGCGACGGAGTGGTCACCGGGCCAGCCCTTGCCGATGTCGTGCAGCAGGGCGGCGACGAGGAGGAGGTCGGGGCGGCCGACGCGGCGGGTGAGCGAGGCGGCGCGGACGGCGGCCTCGACCAGGTGGCGGTCGACGGTCCAGGTGTGGACGGGGTTGCGCTGGGGACGGCAGTGGACGCGTTCCCAGTCGGGCAGGAGGCGGGTGATCAGCCCTTCCGCCTCCAGGGCCTCCCAGACGGGGATCGTGGCCTCGCCCGCGCCGAGCAGCGTCACCAGCTCCTCGCGGGCCTCGGCGGGCCAGGGCACGGGGAGCGGCTGGGCGGTGGTGGCGAGGTGGCGTACGACGTGGCGGGAGAGCGGCAGTCCGGACTGGGCGGCCGCGGCGGCGGCGCGCAGGACGAGCACCGGGTCGCGTTCGGGCCGGGCGGTGCGGGCGAGGACGGCCTCGCCGTCGGCCTCCACGACGCCGTCGGCGAGCGGGGTGCGGTCCGGGGCGGGGGTCCGGCCGCCGCCGAGCAGGGCGCGCAGCCGGGGCCGGGCGGAGCGGGCGCGCAGGACCCGGTTGACCTCGCGCCAGGTGACGTCGGTGGCGTACGAGACGGTGCGGGCGGCCTCGTAGACCTGGCGGAGCAGGGCGTCGGCGTCGAGGAGGCCGAGGGCCTGGGCGACCTGGTCCTGTTCCTGGAGGGCGAGCCGGTCGGTGGCCCGCCCGGTGGTGAGGTGCAGGGCGTCGCGGGCGTCGAGGAGCGTGCGGCGGGCCTCGGCGAGTCCTTCGCGGGGGGCGTCGGCGACCCAGGAGGCGGCGACGGCGCGCAGGGCGGTGACGTCGCGCAGGCCGCCCCGGGCCTCCTTGAGGTCGGGTTCGAGGAGGAACCGCAGTTCGCCGTGGCGTTCGGCGCGTTCGCGGCAGAGCTCGTGGAGGCCGGGGAGGCGTTTCGGTGCCTGGTTGCGCCAGTCGGCGAGGATCGCGGTGCGCAGGGCCGCGACGAGGCCGAGGTCGCCGGCGACGGGGCGGGCGTCGAGCAGTCCGAGCTGGACCTTGAGGTCGTCGGCGGCGGTCTTCCGGGCTTCGGCGGGGGTGCGCACGGAGTGGTCGAGGGCGAGGCCCAGGTCCCAGACGGGGTACCAGATCCGGTCCGCGAGGGCGGCGACGGCCGCGGGGTCGGCGCTGCCGTCGTGCAGCAGGAGGAGGTCGAGGTCGCTGCGCGGGGAGAGCTCCGACCGGCCGTAGCCGCCGACGGCGACGAGGGCGGCGCCCCGGACCCCGGCGTGCTGGGCGGCGCCGGTGAACAGGGCGGTGAGCCAGTCGTCGGTGAGGGCGGCGAGGGCCGCACGGCGCGGCGGCCCGGGCCGCTCCTTCTCCTGGAGAAGGCGCAGCCGGGCCGCCGCGTAGCCGCTGGGGCGCGAGTCCTCGGATCCGGTGGTCGCTTCGATGCTCGTCACCCAGCTGCCCTTTCCGTGTGCGGAACCGTGCGAAACAGTCGGCGGGGGCCGGTCAGAGGGCGTCCGGGCCGCGTTCGCCGGTACGGACCCTGACGGCCGTCTCGACGGGGACGGTCCAGACCTTGCCGTCGCCGATCTTTCCGGTGCGGGCGGCCTTGACGACGACGTCGAGGAGCTGTTCGGCGTCCTCGTCCTCGACCAGGACCTCGATGCGGATCTTGGGGACGAGGTCGACGGTGTACTCGGCGCCCCGGTAGACCTCGGTGTGGCCGCGCTGACGACCGTAGCCGCTGGCCTCGGTGACGGTGAGGCCCTGGACGCCGAACGCCTGGAGGGCTTCCTTGATCTCGTCGAGGCGGTGGGGCTTCACGACTGCGGTGATGAGCTTCATGCGTCCACCTTCTTGTTCGTCGGGGCGGCCGGTCCGGGGGCGGGGGCGGCGGTACGGGAGGCCGCGCCGCCGCCGGCGCCGCTGAAGTCGTACGCGGTCTCGGCGTGTTCGACCTGGTCGATGCCGGAGATCTCGGCGTCCTCGTCCACGCGCATCCCGAGGATCTTGTCGACCACGAAGGCGAGGAGCGCGGAGACGACGAGAGAGTACGCGAGGACCGCGAAGACGCCGACGGCCTGCTTGCCGAGCTGGTCGAGCCCGCCGCCGTAGAAGAGGCCCTTGGCGTCGGACTGGACGCCGCCGGTGGCGAAGAAACCGATGAGCAGGGAGCCGATGATGCCGCCGACGAGGTGGACGCCGACGACGTCGAGGGAGTCGTCGTAGCCGAACTTGTACTTGAGGCCGACGGCCATGGCGCACACCACACCGGCGATGGCACCGACCGCGATGGCTCCGAGGGGGCTGACCGCGCCGCCTGCCGGGGTGATGGCGACGAGTCCGGCGACCGCGCCGGAGGCGGCGCCCAGGGTGGTGAAGGCGCCGTGGCGGATCTTCTCGTAGGCGAGCCAGGCGAGCATGGCGGCGCCGGTGGCGACCTGGGTGTTGACGAACATGACCGCGCCCACGCCGTCGTCGTTGCCGAGCCAGGACCCGGCGTTGAAGCCGAACCAGCCGAACCAGAGGAGACCGGCGCCGAGCATGACGAGCGGCAGGCTGTGCGGCCGCATCGGGTCCTTCTTGAAGCCGACCCGCTTGCCGATCACCAGGATCACGCCGAGGGCCGCGGCACCCGCGTTGATGTGGACGGCCGTACCGCCGGCGAAGTCGATGACGCCGAGCTCGAACAGCCAGCCGCCCGCGCCCCACACCCAGTGCGCGACCGGGAAGTAGACGACGGTGACCCACAACGTGATGAACAGGGCCCAGGAGGTGAACTTGACGCGGTCGGCGAGGGCACCGCTTATCAACGCGGGCGTGAGGATGGCGAACATCAGCTGGAACACCGCGAAGACGTAGACCGGGATGGTGTAGCCGTCCCAGAGTTCCGTGACGCCGATCCCGCTGAGGCCGACGAAGTCCTGGCTCCAGCCGATGACCGATCCCGCGTCGGTCCCGAAGGCGAGGCTGAAGCCGTACAGCACCCACAGGACCGTGACGATCCCGAGGCTGATGAAGCTCATCATCAGCATGTTGAGGGTGCTCTTGACGCGGACCATGCCTCCGTAGAAGAAGGCGAGGGCCGGGGTCATGAGCATCACCAGGGCCGAGCAGATGAGCATGAAGCCGGTGTTGGCGGCAGACAGCGTCGGGGTGTCTGCGGCAAGCGTCGTGATGCCTGGGGGCATCGGCGTCTCCTCGTCGTCGGTGCGGCCGCGTGCGGGCGGTGGGGGCACAACCACTGCGGGACCACTGGGAAAGGTGCGGGCCGGTTATGAGCCACGAGGTTCGCCCAGCGCCGTTTCGGCCGGTGCGCCGCGATGTTTCGCGGCAGTGACGAAGGGAAGCGACGTGTTACGTCCCCATGAACCGCGCGTGCCGTACCCACGCTCGCGCCCACTCTGCGGCCCGGGCCGCATACGGTGCGGTTGCGACGCTCCGACAGGGGAACGACCACACGAACCGGCCACGGCGATCACCCGTTGACCTGGCAATGGGGGGAGCCGAAGTCGGTCTGTGCTGGGTGATCGTCGTGGCCGGGGTCTGGGGGCCCGATGGCCGTCGCTAGACGGTTTCCACGGTCTCGGGCAGCTGTTCGATGAGGAGTTCGGTGAGTTCGGCGACCTCGGGCACGTCCCCGAAGTCCCTGGCGGCGGTGTCGACGGTCTTCCGGAGCCGGGTGTTGACCCGCTCGGAGCGCACCTTTTTGGCCACGCGCAGCGCCTGCCCGGCCGGCACGGTGGACGCCTCGGGCTCGCCCTTGAGGAGGTGCACGGTGGCGAGGCCGATCAGATTGAGCGCGTAGGAGCGCTGGTGCTCGTCCTCCTCGCCGAAGAGCTGGACCGCCCGCCGCATGACGGGCTCGGCGAGCGAGGCGTACGTGGGGCTGCGGCCGGCCACATAGGCGAGGTCCCGGTACGAGTGCGAGTTCTCGCCGTTGAGCTCGGCCTCGGAGAAGAAGCGGATCCAGTCGGGCTCGGGCTCGCCGTCCACGCCCGCGTCCAGGAAGGTGTCCTCGGCCATCCGGACCGCCCGCTTGCACTTGCTGGGCTGGCCCATGTTCGCGTAGGCGCGGGCCTCCATCGCGTACAGCATGGCCTGCGTGCGCGGGGTCGCGCAGTCGCGGCTGCCGTACTGGGCGAGGTGGATCAGCTCCAGGGCGTCGTCGGGGCGGCCGAGGTGGATCATCTGCCGGCTCATGCTGGACAGGACGTACGAACCGAGCGGCTTGTCGCCCGCCTCCTTGGCGGCGTGCAGGGCGAGCACGAAGTACTTCTGGGCGGTGGGCTGGAGACCGACGTCGTAACTCATCCAGCCCGCCAGCTCGGCCAGTTCGGCGGCGCAGCGGAACAGGCGCTTGGCGGTGGCGGCGGGCTGGGGCTCCTGGAGCAGGTCGGTGACCTCGTGGAGCTGGCCGACGACGGCCTTGCGGCGCAGCCCGCCGCCGCACTGCGCGTCCCACTGCCGGAACATCATGGTGGTCGATTCCAGCAGGTCCAGCTCGGGGCCGGAGAGCCTGGACGGGCGGCGGGCGGCGGACGGTTCCGGTTCGGCGGCGGGGGCGGCCGCGACCGGTACCAGCCAGCGCTGCATGGGCTCGATGAGCGCGGGACCGGCGGCGAGGGCGAGGGAGCTGCCGAGGAAGCCCCGGCGGGCGAGCATCAGATCGCTCCGCGAGAACTCGCTGAGCAGGGCGACGGTCTGCGGGCCCGCCCACGGGAGGTCCACACCGGCCACGGAGGGCGCCTGGTGCGGGGTGCGCAGCCCCAGGTCCTCGACGGCGACGACGCTGCCGAAACGCTCCGAGAACAGCTCGGACAGGATGCGCGGGATCGGCTCGCGCGGCTGCTCGCCGTCCAGCCAGCGCCGCACCCGGGAGGTGTCGGTGCTGATGTGGTGGGCGCCCATCTGGCGCGCCCGGCGGTTCACCTGCCGTGCCAGCTCGCCCTTGGACCAGCCGCTGCGCACGAACCACGACCCCAGTTGCCCGTTCGGCCGCTTTCCCGCATGCGTCTCGCCTGCGCCGCTGCCACTCACGGATACGCCCCCATCCCGCCGAATACCTGTCGTGCGAAGCACCACCAGGATGCCTCGAACTCGTGTTGCCCGTACGGGCGTTGGGCCCGATCGAACAGAAAACCGGGTTGCCTGCGGCATACCCACGGGCGCACATACTTCCATGGTTCGTGTACCGACGGTAATCCTGTGATCACCGCACTCGCGAGGCCCTTTGCGTAATCGCCACCATTCGCCACCCCTTCGATTGAACGCCACCCCCATGGGCCGCGATTCACTTGACAGGACGATTCGCACGGGCGCGAGGAAGCGCCCGGGGGCGCGCGGGCGGTTGCACGCTCCTCTTCGTAACCACTGGCGAACCGGACCCGTTGGAGGGGGCATGGGCTTCACGATCGGAATCCGCGAGATGCGCACCGGCGCACGGCGTCGCGCCCGTGCCGCCGCCGGCGGTACGGAGGTGGCCGAGTACACCGGGCTGTGGGGCTGGGCCGTGGTGCCCGGGGCGCGCGCGGCGGGCGGCGCCTGCTCCTGCGGGGACCCCGGCTGCGCCGCCCCGGGCGCGCATCCGCTGGAGTTCGCCCGCGAGGTGCCCGCCGGGGCGACGCTCGACGCGGCGGCGCGCGCCTGGGCCGAGGTGCCCGGCGCCTCGATGATGCTCCCCGTGGGCCGGAGCTTCGACGTGCTCGACGTGGCGGAGGGGGCAGGGCGCCGGGCCCTGGTGCGGATGGAGCGGATGGGCCTGCCGCTGGGCCCTGTCGCGGTGACCCCGCAGGGCCGGGCACAGTTCTTCGTGGCGCCGGGCGCCGCCGCCGAGCTGCCCCGGCTGCTGTACCGGATGGGCTGGGACGACGCGGGGCTCGATCTGCGGGCGCTCGGCCCGGGCAGCCACATCACCGCGCCGCCCTCGGACCGGGGCGGGCTGGGTCCGGTCCGCTGGCTGCGGGCACCCGGGCCCGACAGCGCGACGCCGCCGGAGGCCCGGCTGCTGCTGGGCACGCTGGCGTACCTCTGTCACCGGTGGACGGCGCCCTGCGGCTGAGCCGCGTACCTTCCGGACAGCGAGAAGCCCGGCCGCGCGAGACGGCCGGGCTTCTCGCTGTCCGGTGGGGCTCAGTCCCCGATGAGCGCGTCCACGAACGCCTCCGGCTCGAAGGGGGCCAGGTCGTCCGGGCCCTCGCCGAGTCCGACGAGCTTGACCGGGACGCCCAGCTCGCGCTGGACGGCGATGACGATGCCGCCCTTGGCGGTGCCGTCCAGCTTGGTGAGGACGATGCCGGTGATGTCGACCACCTCGGCGAAGACCCGCGCCTGCACCAGGCCGTTCTGACCGGTGGTGGCGTCCAGGACCAGCAGCACCTCGTCCAGCGGGCCGTGCTTCTCCACGACGCGCTTGACCTTGCCCAGCTCGTCCATGAGCCCGGTCTTGGTGTGCAGCCGGCCGGCGGTGTCGATGAGCACCACGTCGGCGCCCTCGGCGATGCCCTCCTTGACCGCGTCGAAGGCGATGGAGGCCGGGTCGCCGCCCTCCGGGCCGCGCACGGTGCGGGCGCCGACGCGCTCGCCCCAGGTCTGGAGCTGGTCGGCGGCGGCGGCACGGAACGTGTCGGCCGCGCCGAGCACCACGCTGCGGCCGTCGGCCACGAGCACCCGGGCCAGCTTGCCGGTGGTGGTGGTCTTGCCGGTGCCGTTGACGCCGACGACCATCACGACGCCGGGGGTCTCCAGACCGCCCTCCGTCTTCACGGCGCGGTCGAAGTCGGTGCCGAGCTGGGCGAGCAGCTCCTCGCGGAGCAGGGCGCGCAGCTCCTCGGGGGTGCGGGTGCCGAGCACCCGGACGCGCTCGCGCAGGCGCTCGACCAGCTCCTGGGTGGGGGCGACGCCGACGTCGGCGGTGAGGAGGGTGTCCTCGATCTCCTCCCAGGTGTCCTCGTCCAGGTTGTCCCGGGACAGGAGGGCGAGGAGCCCCTTGCCGAGGGTGTTCTGGGAGCGGGCGAGGCGGGCGCGCAGCCGGACGAGCCGGCCGGCGGTGGGCTCCGGGACGTCGAGCGCGGGGGCTTCCGGCTCCACCGTCTCCGGCTCGGCCTCGGCGGGCGGGGCCGCGACGTCCTCGATGGTGCGGCGCGATTCCTCGCGCGGCTCTTCGGCCTCCTCGCCGACACGGGGCTCGGCGGGAGGTGTGATGGTCGGCGTGCTCGACGGTGCCGGGGGCAGCTGCTTCTTCTTGCGGCTGCTGACCACGAGCCCGCTGATCACGCCGACCGCGACCAGGGCGATGACTACAGCAAGGATGACGAATTCCATAACCCTCCCAGTATCGGTCACCCGGGACGGCAATCGAGGGAGGGACGGGTTCGGCGCAGGATCGCGGGCTCCTGCGGCCTTATGTTCACTTCGGCCGGTATGCCGGAAAGGTACGATCCTGGCCGTGGAGACCCGTGGCCTGGACCCCGTGCCCGACGAGGAGCGCACCGGCCGGGTCCGCGCCCTCTTCCCCACCTGGGCCACGGCCAACATGACCGTCCTGCTCGTCACCGTGGGCGCCGGGCTCGTCGTGCTGGGCGGGCTGAACCTCTGGCAGGTGCTGGTGGCGGCCGTGGTGGCGCCCCTGGTCTCGTTCGGCCTGGTCGGCTTCGTCTCGCTGGCCGGGAAGCGGGGCGGCGCCCCCGGCATGGCGCTGTCGCGGGCGGTCTTCGGCGTACGGGGCAATCTGGCGCCGGGCGCGCTGATCTGGGTGGCCCGGTGGGGCTGGGAGACGATGAACGCGGTCACCGGCGCGTACGCGCTGCTGACCGTGGGCGATGTGCTGTTCGGGGCCCGGGCCACGCCCGCGCTGATCATGGGAACGCTGCTCGCTTTCGTGGCGGGCAGCTTTCTGCTGTCGGGGCTCGGGCTGCGGGCGCTGCGGGTGTGCTGCACCTGGGCGGCGTATCTCTTCGGCGCCTTCAGCGTCCTGGTGCTGGTGCGTCTGGCCGTGACGGTGCCGTGGCACGCGGTGCTGGACCGGCCGCCCGGCGCGGTGTCGGCGGTGATCGCGGGCATCGGCACGCTGACGGCCGGGGGGATCAGCTGGGCGCCGTCCGGTCCGGACTTCGCCCGCTATCTGCCGCGCGCCTCGCCGGGCCGGGCGATGGTCGCGGCGACGGTGGGCGGGGCGCTGGTGGTGCTGGTGCCGCTGGTGGTGCTGGGGGCGGTGATGGCGGTGCGGACGCCGGAGCTGGCACTGACCGGTGATCCGGTCTCCTTCATCGGGGTCATGCTGCCGACTTGGCTCTCCGTCCCGTATCTGGTCGTCGCGGTCACGGGCATGGTGCTGATCAACGCGCTGTCGATGTACTCGGCCGGGTTCACCGCGCAGACCCTCGGCTTCACCGTGCCTCGCGCCTGGGCCGTCGGGGTGAACGCGGCGATCAGCCTGTTCCTGGGCGCGCTCCTGATGATGGTGGCGAGCAGCTTCATCGACGCCTTCGTATCGTTCCTGCGGCTGCTCGCGGTGACGTTCTCGGCGTGGATCGGGGTCTTCGCCACGGACATACTGCGCGGCCGCGCCTACGACCCGGTGGCGCTCATGGACACCGGCCGGGGCAGTGCGTACTGGTACACGGGCGGAGTCGCGTGGCCCGCCGTCGCCGCGTGGGGCGCGGGGCTCGCGGTGGGGCTGCTGTTCACCGGCGTGGAGTGGTTCACCGGCCCGCTCGCCGGTTCCTGGCCCGGCCGCAGCGGCCTGGGCTGGGCGGTCACGGCGCTCGTCTCGGGCGGCCTGTACGCGGTACTGCCGCGTCCGGGCCGCCCTGACGAAACGGTTTAGCCCATCTCTTCCAGCGCCTTGCCCTTGGTCTCCTTCACGAACTTGATGACGAAGGGGATCGAGAGCGTGGCGAAGCAGGCGTAGATGATGTACGTGCCCGAGAGGTTCCAGTCCGAGAGGCTCGGGAAGCTGGCGGTGATCGCCCAGTTGGCGATCCACTGCGCGGACGCGGCGACGCCGAGCGCGGCGGCGCGGATGCGGTTGGGGAACATCTCGCCGAGGAAGACCCAGACCACCACACCCCACGACAGGGCGAAGAAGAGCACGAAGACGTGGGCGGCGGTGAGGGCGACCGCGCCCTCGACGGTCGGGAGCTTGCCGTCTACCAGGTCGGCGGAGAAGGCCCACGCCTCGAAGGCGAGGGCGACGGCCATGCCGCAGGAGCCGACGAGAGCGAGGGGGCGGCGGCCGACGCGGTCCACCAGGATCATCGCGATGACGGTACCGATGATGTTGACGATCGACGTGGTGAACGACCAGAAGAAGGAGTCGGTCGGGTCGATGCCGACGGACTGCCACAGCGTCGCCGAGTAGTAGAACGCCACGTTGATGCCGACGAGCTGCTGGAACACCGAGAGGCCGATGCCGACCCAGACGATCGGCAGGAAGCCGAAGCGGCTGCCCAGCAGGTCCCTGAAGGTGGACTTGTGCTCACGGCGCATCGCCGTCTCGATCTCCTCGACCCGCGCGTCGAGGTCGACGTTCTTGCCCTCGACCTCTTCGAGGATCTTCCGGGCCCGCTCCCGCTTGCCGATGGAGAGCAGGAAGCGCGGCGACTCGGGGATCGCGAACGAGAGCAGCCCGTAGAGGACGGCGGGCACGACCATCACACCGAGCATCCACTGCCAGGCTTCGAGGCCGCCGATCTTGCCGCGCTGGTCGCCGTCGGCGATCTGCAGGATGCCGTAGTTGACGAGCTGGGAGATGGCGATGCCGATGACGATCGCGGCCTGCTGGAACGAGCCGAGGCGGCCCCGGTAGGCGGGCGGCGAGACCTCGGCGATGTAGGCGGGGCCGATCACCGAGGCCATGCCGATCGCGAAGCCGCCGATGATGCGCCACATCGCCAGGTCCCAGAGGGCGAAGGGGAGCGCGGAGCCCACGGCGCTGATGGTGAACAGGACGGCCGCGATCTGCATGCAGCGGATGCGCCCGATGCGGTCGGCGATCCGGCCGGCCGTGGCGGCGCCGATCGCGCAGCCGATGAGCGCGATGGCGATGACCTGGGCGAGTGTGCCGGAGCCGATGTCGTAACGGTGGCGGATCGCCTCGACGGCGCCGTTGATCACGGAGCTGTCGTAGCCGAAGAGGAAACCACCCATCGCGGCCGCGGCGGTGATGAAGATGACATGGCCGAGGTGGTCCGGGTGGGCCGAACGGGCCCCGGACTCCGGTCCTGTTCCTGGCGATGTACTGGTCACGTAAGGCCTCCCTGGCGCGGGGCCGCGGCATCGGACATGGGCGAACTGATCTCAAGTGGCGCACAACTTCGGCCCCGCCACCACTCGGCTACCCCCGCGCTCAGCGAAGACGCTGGCTGATCACCTTCGAGACGCCGTCGCCCTGCATCGAGACGCCGTACAGCGCGTCGGCGACCTCCATCGTCCGCTTCTGGTGCGTGATGACGATGAGCTGCGAGCTCTCTTGGAGCTCCTCCATGATCCGGATCAGCCGCTGGAGATTGGTGTCGTCCAGCGCCGCCTCGACCTCGTCCATCACGTAGAACGGGCTGGGCCTCGCCTTGAAGATCGAGACCAGCAACGCCACCGCCGTCAGGGACCGTTCACCGCCCGACAGCAGGGAGAGCCGCTTGACCTTCTTGCCCGGCGGCCGGGCCTCGACGTCGACGCCGGTGGCGAGCATGTTGTCGGGATCGGTCAGGATCAGCCGCCCCTCACCACCCGGGAAGAGGCGCGAGAAGACACCCTCGAATTCGCGCGCGGTGTCCCGGTACGCCTCGGTGAACACCTGCTCGACCCGCTCGTCGACCTCCTTGACGACCTGGAGCAGGTCGGCCCGGGTCTTCTTCAGGTCCTCCAGCTGCTCGGAGAGGAACTTGTGCCGCTCCTCCAGCGCGGAGAACTCCTCCAGGGCGAGCGGATTCACCTTCCCGAGTTGCTGGTACGCCCGTTCGGCCGACCGGAGCCGCTTCTCCTGCTCGGCCCTGACGAACGGCCTGGGCCGGTTACGCGGATGCTCCGGGTCCTCCGGCAGCTCCTCGCCCTCGGCGGGCGGCGACGGCGGCACCGGCTGGTCGGGTCCGTACTCCGCCACCAGACCGGCCGGCTCGACGCCCAGCTCCTCCAGCGCCCTGGTCTCCAGCTGCTCCACCCGCAGCCGTTTCTCGGCCCCCAGCACCTCGCCCCGGTGCACCGAGTCCGTCAGCTTGTCCAGCTCCCCCTTGAGGTCCCGGCCCCGCAGCCGCTCCGCGGCCAGCTCGCGCTCCCGCTCCCCTTTGGACGCCTCCGCCGCCGCCCGCTCCCGCTCCGCCCGTACGACGGACACCTCGACGTGCGCCAGGAGCTGCCGGGCGCCCGACGCCACGGCCGCCGCCACCTCCGCCTCGTGGCGCAGCCGGGCCCGCCGCCGCTCGGCCCGGGCCCGCGCCTCACGCTCGGCGCGCGCGGCCCGGTCCAGCGAGTCCGCGCGCCCGGCGAGTGCCTTGACGCGTTCCTCGTGCGTACGGACCTGGAGGCGGGCCTCCATCTCGGTCTGGCGGGCGTTGGCACCGTCGGCCGCGAGCCGGTCGCGCACGCCGGTGTCCGGTTCGTCGTCGGCACCGTCCCCGGCCGCCTCCTCCGCGACGAGCAGCCGCTCGGCCAGCTCCTCCGCCTCCTCGGTGGCCCGCTCCAGCGCCTCCTGGGCCCGGGCGGCGGAAGCGTCCATGCGCTCCGCCTCACCGGCGGCGCCCCGCGCCTGTCCGGCGAGCCGCCCGAGCTGCTGGGCCACGCCCGCCCGCTCCCGCTCGGCGGCGCGGCGCCGCTCCCCCAGCTCCTCGACCAGCGCCGCCGCCCCGGTCCGCCGCCCGGCAGCCAGCCGCTGGGCCTCGGCCAGTTCGGTGCACCGTACGGCGAGCCCCGCGAGTTCGGCGGCGGCCTCGTCCACGGACGCCTGCACTTCGAGGAGGCTGGGCGCCCCGGCGGAGCCGCCGTGCGCGAAGTGGGCGGAGAGCAGGTCACCCTCGCCGGTCACCGCGGTCAGCTCCGGATGCGCGGCGACCAGGTCCTCGGCGTCCTCCAGGGTCGCGACGACCACCATGTCCCGGACCAGCCTGCGGACGGCGGCCACCAGTTCGACGGGGCCGCTGACGAGATCGGCGACGTGAGCGGCGGAGCCGGCGGGGGCGAGGGCCCGCACGGTGTGCACGGGGTCCGGCGCCCGCGTCGCCGGTACGGCCTCCGCCGCGCCCCCGCCCTCCGTGCTCCGGGCGGGAAGCCCGACGTGCGTGCCGCCCCCGTGGTGCGGCGGGTGTGCCGAGGTGCCCTGGCCGGGTACGTGCCCGGTCGCGTCGCCGTCCCCGGCGGCGGCCCGGGCCGGCCCGCCCAGGAGCAGGGCCGCGCGCCCCGCGTCCTGCTTGCGCAGCAGCCGGATCGCCTCGGCCGCCGTCGCCGGGTCGGTGACCGCGACCGCGTCCGCCGCCGCGCCCAGCGCCGCCGCCACCGCGACCTCGTGGCCCGGGGCCACCGTCAGCAGCTCGGCGGCGGGCCCGAGCAGGCCGGTGAGCCGGTCGCGGGCGCCGAGCAGCGCCCCGGTGCCGTCCTTGCGGCGCAGCCCGAGGGCGAGCGCGTCGTGCCGGGCCGCGACGGCGGCGCGCTGCCGTTCGGCGGCGGTGGCCTCCTCGCGGGCCCGGGAGTGCGCCGCCTCGGCCTCCTTCAGGGCGCGGCGGGCCGCTTCGTGCTGCTCGCCGAGCTCGGTGTCCCCGGCGTCCAGGCCGTCGACCTCGGCCTTCAGCTCCTCGTACTCCTCCTGCGCGGCGACGGCCCGTTCCCGGGCCTCGTCGCGCGCGGCGGAGAGCCGGTCGATCTCCGCCTGGGCCGAACCGGCGCGGCTGCGGGCGGCGTTGACCTGGCCGTGCAGCCGGGCGAGCCCTTCGCGGCGGTCGGCGAGGGCGCGGGCCGCGTCCTTGAGCCGGCGCTCCTCGGCCGCCAACTCGCGTTCCAGCTCGTGGCGGTGGGAGGCGGTGTCGTCCAGCGCGTGTTCGGCCGCTTCCAGGGCGGCGGTCAGCTCGGCCTCCTGCTCGCGGACGCGGGCGGCCTCGCGCTCCATGTCCTCGGGGTCGCGGCCCCTGCGCTCCTCCTCGGGCGGGGCGGTGGCGCTCTTCACCCGGGCGTCGGCGAGCGAGATCGTGCCGCGTACCCGTTCGGCGAGCTGCGACAGCTCGTACCAGGTCTGCTGGGCGCGCTGGAGCCGGGGCGTCAGCCGCCGTACCTGGTCCTCCAGTTCGGACTCCCGGGCGAGGGCGGCCTTGAGTTCCGCCTCGGCGGCCTCGCGGCGCTGTTTGAGCGCGGCCTCGTCGGCGATCTCGCTGCGCAGGGCGGTGCGAAGCGTCACGAGGTCGTCGGCGAGGAGGCGCAGCCGGGCGTCGCGCAGGTCGGCCTGGATGACGGCGGCGCGGCGTGCCACGGCCGCCTGCCGGCCGAGGGGTTTCAGCTGCCTGCGCAGCTCGTCGGTGAGGTCCTGGACCCTGGCGAGGTTGGCGCCCATCGCGTCCAGCTTCCGCAGCGCCTTCTCCTTGCGCTTGCGGTGCTTGAGGACGCCGGCCGCCTCCTCGATGAAGGCGCGGCGGCCCATGGGGTCGGCGTGCAGGACGGAGTCCAGCTGGCCCTGGCCGACGATGACGTGCATCTCGCGGCCGATGCCGGAGTCGGAGAGGAGTTCCTGGATGTCCAGGAGGCGGCAGGTGTCGCCGTTGATCTGGTATTCGCTGCCGCCGTTGCGGAACATGATCCGCGTAATGGTGACTTCGGCGTATTCGATGGGCAGGGCGCCGTCGGAATTGTCGATGGTCAGCGAGACCTCGGCCCGGCCCAGCGGCGGCCGGCCGGTGGTCCCGGCGAAGATCACGTCCTCCATCTTGCCGCCGCGCAGGGATTTCGCGCCTTGTTCACCCATGACCCAGGAGAGCGCGTCCACCACATTGGATTTGCCCGAACCGTTGGGCCCGACGACGCAGGTGATGCCGGGTTCGAACCGCAGCGTCGTGGCGGAGGCGAACGACTTGAAACCGCGCAGGGTCAGGGCCTTGAGGTGCACGCCGCCGGACTCTACCTTTCACTCTCGGTTTCGCCGCTGAAGGTGCAGGGCACATCAGACGGTAAGGGAAGGGGTGTACGTCCGGGGCGGGACCTGCGCGAGACGGGGGAAAAGAAAGAAGGGACGCCGAAGCGTCCCCTGTGATTCTGCGGATCAGGCGGTGCCGCACGCGTGCCCGCGGCCTGACGGAGATTGCGGGCGTGGCGTGTGGGTCAGGTCGCCGTGCGGGTCAGGTGAGCGCCGGCTCCGCCTGGGGTACGTCGATGTCGATGCTGTCGAGCAGCGACTGGTGCTGGGCGGCGGCGTTGAGCGCGTCGTTCTCCTCCTGAATCCGTACGAGCTCGGATTCGAGGTCCTGGACGCGCTGCTGGAGCCGTCGCATCTCGGCGAGGAGTCGCGGGTCGGAACCGCCGACGTAACCGAGAAGCGCCTTTGCCATGATGGATGGTCCTCCACAATGAGTGACCGACCGATGCGGTGTGGGTCGTGAGGGATCGCACCCGCGGTGTTCGGCAGTGCTCACTGTCACTGCTGTCCTGCTGCCTACCAGCTCTGCCGAACAGCTGAGGTGCGCGGGGATTTCAGAGTCTCACCAAAAAGTTTGACGGTCAACACGATCACAGCCCACAGAGGCGGGCGTCCCGGGGCGCGCGGCGAGACGATCATGCGGCGCGACTCTCCGAAGGGGCCCTCAGGGGTACGGAGATCATCCTTAGGGCGGCAGCCTGGCATGCCAACCGAATCTTGGCAACCATCAGGACATTCCGCAGGTCATTTCAGGTGTGCGCGCGACGGGGGCGCATTCCGTCACCGCCCGCCGCGCATCGAACACAGGCCGAACACGGGTCTGTTTCGGGAGCCTTTCGGAGCGGTCTCAGCGGATCGCGAATCCTTCGTATCCGCCCCGCGGCGTGTCCCATATCTCAGTGACGCCGTCCACGCGGCCGGGTGTGTCGTCGGAGCGGAGCCAGTCGAGAAGACGGTGGCAATTCTCACGCGGACCCTCGGCCACGACCTGCACCCGGCCGTCGTCCAGATTGAGGGCGAAACCGGTGAGGCCGCCGATCTCCAAAGCGTTTGCCCTGGTGAACCAGCGGAAGCCTACTTGCTGTACTCGGCCGCGTACCCAGGCGGTGAGCCGTGCATCTTCGTTCATGCCCGAACGCTATCGGTCCCATTGTTTTCGAAGCACGTCCCGGCGAATCGCCATGGCGTACAGTCCCCTCGCAAAAGCTTCACTCGTTCGGGTGAGCACGGGCGTCGAAAACGGCGTCCAGGTCGTCAGAAGGGCACAGCAGATGGGACGCCATCGACGCAGCGCCGCAGCCCCCACCGCCGAGGAGCAGGCGGACGGGGCCTCGGCCCGGCACCGCGGGGCGGGCCGCAGGAAGCGGTCCGCGATCCCCGTGCGCACCGGACTCATAGGTGTCTCGGCGGCCGTGGCCGTCGGCGCCGTCGCCGTGGCGTCGGGTCTGCTGCCCGGCGGGGACAGCCACACCGTGAGCGGAGGCCCGACCGCCGAGCAGGTCCGCTCCCAGGCCGCCCCGGACCTGCTCACCCAGGGGGGCATCACCGCATCGCCCTCCGACCGCGCCTCCGCTTCGGCGCCGGCGAGCCGGGGGTCCGACCGCCCCACCGTGCCCAAGAAGTCGCATTCCGCCACGTCGAAGCCCTCTGATTCGGCCTCGCCGAGCGCCTCCCACTCGCCTTCCGCTTCGGCCTCGGAGCCGGCCGCGCCCGCCAAGTCCGCCTCGCCGTCGAAGACCGCGTCCGGACAGAAGACGCCGGCCCGGAAGAAGGAGTCGGCCGAGCCGTCCGCCTCGTCCTCGAAGGCCCCGGCGAAGGCCCCCGCCGTCAAGGCCGCGAAGTCCCCCGCGCCGGCCCCGTCGAAGAGCAGCGCGCCGACGAGCACTGCCGCGTCGGCCCAGGCCGCGATCCTGGCCCTCGTCAACGAGGAGCGCGGCAAGGTCGGATGCAGCCCGGTCACCGCGAGCGCCTCGCTCGCCTCGCTCGCCCAGGACTTCAGCGACGACATGGCGGCGCGCGGCTTCTTCGACCACACCGACCCCGACGGCAAGAGCCCCTGGGACCGGGCGGACGCGGCCGGCGTCTCGGGCCTCGGCGGCGAGAACATCGCCCGCGGACAGGCCGACGCGCAGGCCGTGATGGACGCCTGGATGAACAGCGACGGTCACCGCGCAAACATTCTCAATTGCGATTACAAGACGCTCGGCGTCGGCGTCCACTACGGGGCCGGCGGCCCCTGGTGGACCCAGGACTTCGGCTTCTGACCCGCACCACCGCCGCCACCATCGCCTCGTACGCCCCACTCGCCTCCCCCGGATCACACTGACTCAGGGAAAGCGCTGTGCGGGCGTACGCTGGTTTCATGGACCAGAGCACCGCACCGGAGACGTCGCCGACGGACGACCTGCCCTTCGACGTGTTCTCGAAGCAGTGCCCCTCGCGCGGCCTGCTTGAGCACGCCACCGGCCGCTGGGGCGCCCTCACGCTCGGCGCCCTGTACGAGGAGAGCCTGCGCTTCAACGCGCTGCGCCGCAGGGTCGACGGGGTGAGCGAGAAGATGCTGTCCCAGACGCTGCACGCGCTGGAGCGGGACGGCCTGGTGCACCGCGAGGCCCAGCTCACCAACCCGCCCCGGGTGGACTACGAGCTCACCCCGCTCGGCCGCGAGGTCGCCGAGCGGCTGCTCGCCCTGATCCACTTCGTGGAGGGCCGGATGCCCGAGGTCCTGGCGGCCCGGGCCCGCTACGACGAGGCGCGCGAGAACTAGGGCGTGTTGCGCGGCGGGCGCTGGCAGCGGGGGCAGTAGTAGCTGGACCGGTTCATCCAGGGGCGCCGCGCCATCGGCGTACCGCAGCGGTGACAGGGCTCGTCCTCGCGGCCATAGGCGTCGAGCGAGCGGTCGAAGTAGCCGGACTCGCCGTTCACGTTCACGTACAGGCTGTCGAAGCTGGTGCCGCCCTGGGCCAGGGCGGCGTTCATCACGTCGCGGACGTGGCCGAGGAGTTCGGCGGACCTGGGGCGGGTGAGCGTCGCGGTCGGCCGGTCATAGTGCAGCCGGGCGCGCCACAGCGCCTCGTCCGCGTAGATGTTGCCGACCCCGCTGATCAGCGACTGGTCGAGCAGCGCGCGCTTGACCGTCGTACGGCGCAGCCGCAGCGCCGTGTGGAAGGCGGCGTCGTCGAAGGCCGGGTCCAGGGGGTCGCGGGCGATGTGCGCGATGATGTCGGGCAGCCCGTCCGGGGTGTTCTCGTGGAGCGAGAGCCCGCCGAAGGTGCGCTGGTCCACGAAGCGCAGCTCGGTGCCGACCGCGTCGGCGAACCTGATCCTGACCCGCAGATGCTTCTCGTCCGGCGCCCCCTCGGGCTGGACGAGCAGCTGACCGCTCATGCCGAGGTGGCCGAGGAGCGAGCCCGCGGCCTCGTCCAGCGGCACCCACAGGTACTTGCCCCGGCGCATCGCCGTCCCGAACCGCGCCCCGGTGAGCCGGGCCGCGAAATCCACGCCGCCCGCGAGGTGGCGGCGGACCGCGCGCGGGTGCAGGACCTCGACCTCACCGGCCGTCCGGCCGGCGACCCAGCGCTCCAGACCTCGGCGGACGACTTCGACCTCGGGCAGTTCGGGCACGGGGAGGCTCCTGGGGCGAAAGGCGTACAGGGAAAGGGAGAACCCCCCGGCGCGCGTCGGCGCCGGGGGGTTCTCCGCAGGTCAGGCCGGAGCGACGTCCGTGGACGACGCGGGCTCGGCAGGGGTGTCGGCGGCCCCTCCGTCGGCGGCGGCCTTCGCCGCTGCCTCCCGCGCCTCCGCGGCGGCGGTGATCTCGCGCCAGGCGGACTCGGCCGCCTGCTGCTCCGCTTCCTTCTTGCTACGGCCGGTGCCGGTGCCGTACGAGACACCACCGACGCGGGCGGCAGCAGTGAAGGTCTTCTCGTGGTCCGGGCCGGTCTCCGTGACGAGGTACTCGGGGACTCCGAGGCTCTCGCTCGCGGTGAGCTCCTGGAGGCTGGTCTTCCAGTCCAGGCCGGCACCGAGGTTCGAGGACCTGTCGATCAGCGGGTCGAAGAGCCGGTGAACCAGCTCGGACGCCGCGTCGAGGCCCTGATCGAGATAGACCGCGCCGATCACCGCTTCCAGGGTGTCGGCGAGGATGGATGCCTTGTCCCGGCCACCCGTGCCCTCTTCACCGCGGCCGAGCCGGATGAAGGAGCCGAGTTCGAGGCCGCGGCCCACCTCAGCAAGCGCACGCGAGTTGACCACCGCGGCCCGAAGCTTGGCCAGCTGGCCTTCGGGCAGATCGGGGTGGGTGCGGTACAGCGTGTCCGTGACCACCAGACCGAGCACGGAGTCCCCGAGGAACTCCAGCCGCTCGTTGGTGGGCAGACCGCCGTTCTCGTACGCGTACGAACGGTGGGTCAGCGCACGCACCAGAAGGGCGGACTCGAGTTGGTACCCGAGCCGCCCTTCCAGAAGCGTGTGGGACGAGGCTGTGTTGACGTTGTCTGCCTGCTTCTTGGCGTGGGACAACTCAGACATCGGGCCTCTCACCAGCCGCTCAGACCTCGAGGACCTGGCGCTTGTTGTACGTGCCGCAGCTGGGGCACGCGATGTGCTGCAGCTTCGGCTCCTGGCAGCGCTCGCACGAAACCAGGGTGGGGACCGCAGCCTTCCACTGCGACCGGCGGTGGCGCGTGTTGCTGCGCGACATCTTCCGCTTCGGAACAGCCACGGCTACTTCTCCTGCTTCTTGTCGACGCCGGGTGCGGCGCCGCCCATGTTGTCCTTCTCGCCGTCCTGAATGGTCTCGGCGAGTCCTTGCAGTGCCGCCCAACGAGCGTCGACGGCATCGTGGTGGTGGCCGGGATTCTCGTCCAGCCTGACTCCGCACTCGGAGCACAGACCGGCACAGGATTCCTTGCACACCGGCTGCATCGGCAGTGCGAGCACCACCGCATCACGCAGCACCGGCTCGAGGTCGAACAGGCCGTCCTCGAGAAAAAGCCTGTCCTCGTCGTCCTCGGCGTCGTCGGCCGGATCCGCGGGCTTGCCGTGGTTCCGGTCATCGGCGTCAGGGTACGAGAACATCTCCTGGAAGTCCGCCTCGACCTCGCGGTTCAGCGGCTCCAGACACCTTACGCACTCCCCCTCGACCGTCGCACGGGCGGTCCCGGTCACGAGCACGCCCTCCATGACGGACTCAAGGCGGAGATCCAGCTCCACCGGCGCGCCTTCCGGCACTCCGATGACGTCGGCGATGCCGAGGTCGGCGGGGGCGTCCGCCGTGCGGGTCAGCCGCCTCATGGCACCCGGACGCCGGCCCAGCTCGTGCGTGTCGAACACGAGGGGGTTTCGGTGGTCGAGGTGGCCGTTCAGGGCTTCTCCTGCTTTCGGATCGAACGCGTCACGCGTGGTGGGAGGGGCCGGCCCGTCCGGAGTCGAAGCGGGCAGCCGGGATCGCGGACATACGCGCGACCGAAGAGCCAGGATACTGGACACACCGCCCAGCTCCCAATCCGGCCCTGCCCGGACCCCGGACCGCCCGCTCCCAGCGGCTCAGCGTTCCTGTTCGTAGCGGCGCAGCTGGTCCAGGTCGATCATGCTGGTGTCGAACAGGCTGGTCTCGTCCAGGGCGGCGTCGCCGTGCTGCGGCAGGGCCTGCTGGGGCTGGGCCGGCTGCTGCCAGGCGTCGTAGCCGCCCTGTCCCTGCATCGCGTCCTGGGCCTGGCCCTGGTCGTACCCCTGCTGCTGGTAGGCCGCGTACGGGTCGGACTGCTGCTGGTAGCCGTAGGCGTCCTGCTGCGCCCCGTACGCGTCCTGCTGCTGGTCCTGGTAGCCGTAGCCCTGGGCGTACTGCGGTTCCGGCTGGGCGTACTGCGGCTCGGCCTGGTGCGGGATCGGGAGCGGCTGCGGGGCCGCGACCTCGGCCAGTCCGGCCCAGTGGTCCTCGTCGCTGGTGTGTCCCTGGTCGCCGGCCGCGTCCTGGGCGGCGATGTGCGCGCCGAGCTCGTCGGTGGCGACCCGGCCGTGCAGCTTCTGCCGGCCCCGGCCGACGGCCTCCAGGGTCTTGGCGAGCACCGCCTCGAAGGCGCCGAGCTTGGTGTCCACGTACTCGTCGGCCCGCTGCCGCAGCGTCTCCGGGTCGGCGCTGCGCTCGGGGGCCTCGGCGAAGTCCGGGTCCTCGTAGCCCTGGGCGTCGAAGCCCTGGCCGCGGCCGAGGAGCTTCTCGCGGCCCCGGTCGACGGAGCCGATGGTCTTGGTGAGGACGACCTCGAAGTTGGCGAGCTTGCTGTCGACGTACTCGTCGGCCTCGGCGCGGACCTCGTCGGCCTCCTTGCGGGCCTCGGCGAGGATGCGGTCCGCCTCGGCCTGGGAGCGCCGGGCGATCTCGGTGTCGGAGATCAGGGAGGTGCGCTCGGCGTGCGCGTTCTCGATGATGCGGCCGGCCTCCTGGCGGGCCTGCTCGACCAGCTGCTCGTGGCCGCCGATGACCTCGGCCGCCTGGGCGAGCGAGCCCGGCAGGGCCTCGCGCACCTCTTCGAGCATCGCGAGCAGTTCGGCGCGGTTGACCACGCAGGACGCCGACATGGGCATGGACCGGGCGTTCCCGACCGTCGCGACGATCTCGTCCAGCTTCTTCTGCACGTCCACCGTGTGCTCGCCACTCTCTACTGCCGGTTGGAGACGGACGGGACGACTGTACGGCCAGTCGGCGCCCGCCCGACACCTGCGGTGCGTACGGCTGACGCGCCGTCAGGGGATCAGCGCTGCGCGAGGCGTTCGGTCAGGGCCCGCTGGACGACCGGCGGTAGCAGGTGGGAGACGTCGCCGCCCCAGGCCGCGACCTCCTTGACCAGGGAGGACGACAGGAAGCTGTAGGTGGGGTTGGTCGGCACGAAGAGCGTCTCGACGCCGGAGAGGCCGTTGTTCATCTGGGCCATCTGGAGTTCGTAGTCGAAGTCGCTGACGGCCCGCAGGCCCTTCACGATCGCCGGGATGTCGCGCTGCTTGCAGAAGTCCACGAGCAGGCCGTGGAAGGACTCGACCTGGACGTTGCCGAACTCGGCGGTGACCTCGCGGATGAGCTCGATCCGCTCCTCGACCGTGAACAGGCCCTTCTTGGACTGGTTGATCATCACCGCGACGTGTACGACGTCGTACAGCTTCGAGGCTCGGCCGATGATGTCGAGATGTCCGTTGGTGATGGGGTCGAACGACCCCGGGCATACGGCGCGGCGCAACTTGATTCCCTCGCTCTCCGGTCCGGTCATCGTGCGTCTTCGCACGTGGCGGCGGCGCGACCGTACCAAAGCGTTCCCTCGCCGTAGCGACGGGCCCGCAATGGCTCGAAACCCTTGGGCCAGCTGAATTCTCCGCCTCTGGTGCTGCGTTCCACGGTGACGAGTGCGTCGCTCGTGAGCCACCCCTGCGTACGGAGTGTGAGGAGGATCTCGCCAAGATCGTCGTCGGTGACGGCGTACGGCGGGTCCAGGAAGACCACGTCGTACGGCTCCGAGGGCGCCGGACCCGTCACGATCTGTTCTGCTTTGCCGCCGCGGACCTCGGCACCGGGCAGGCCCAGGGTGCGGGCGTTGTCCTTGACGGTGCGCAGGGCCTTGGCGTCGGCCTCCACGAGCAGGGCGTGGGCGGCGCCCCGGGAGAGCGCTTCGAGGCCGACGGCGCCCGAACCGGCGTAGAGGTCGGCGACCCGGATCCCGTCGAGGGTGCCCAGGAGCGCCTGCCAGGTGGAGAACAGGCCCTCGCGCGCGCGGTCGGATGTGGGCCGGGTGCCGGTGCCGGGCGGGACGGCCAGGCGGCGTCCGCCGGCCACGCCTGCGATCACGCGGGTCATGGGTGACTGGTCCTCGGGTCGGGGCGGCGCGCGGGGTGCCGTGGGCGCCGTACCTCCCACGATATGGCGTCGGGGAGGGCCGGGCTTCCCGGGGCGGGCCGGCTCACCCCTTGTCCAGGTACTCCTCGCGCTCCTTGTCGAGCAGGGCGTCCAGGGCGGTGCGCAGCTCGGGCAGGCGCTCCAGGCCGGGGTCGGCGGCGACGACGGCGACGGCCTCCTGGCGCGCGGCAGCGATGACCTCCTCGTCGTCGATGACGTTCAGGACGCGCAGCGAGGAGCGCACCCCGGACTGGGCCTGGCCGAGCACGTCGCCCTCGCGGCGCTGTTCGAGGTCGATGCGGGAGAGCTCGAAGCCGTCCAGGGTCGCGGCGACGGCGGAGAGCCGGGCGCGGGCGGGGCTCGCCTCGTGGGCCTCGCTGACCAGCAGGCAGAGCCCGGGGGCGGAGCCGCGGCCGACCCGGCCGCGCAGCTGGTGCAGCTGGGAGACGCCGAAGCGGTCGGCGTCCATGATGACCATCGCGGTGGCGTTGGGGACGTTGACGCCGACCTCGATGACGGTCGTGGCGACCAGGACGTCGACCTCGCCGGCGGCGAAGCGGCGCATGACGTCGTCCTTGTCGTCGGGCTGCATCCGGCCGTGCAGCACCTCGACGCGCAGTCCGTGCAGGGGGCCCTTCGCGAGTTGGGCGGCGATCTCCAGGACGGCGAGCGGAGGCCGCTTGTCGGCCTCTTCCTCGGCGGCCTTCTTCCCCTTCTTCTTGGCGGGGTCGTCCTCGTCGTCCCCGATGCGGGGGCAGACGACGTAGGCCTGGTGGCCGTTCTCGACCTCCTCGCGGACCCGTTCCCAGGCGCGGCTGAGGAAGTGCGGCTTGTCCTTGGCGGGGACGACGTGGCTGGCGATGGGTGAGCGGCCGGCCGGGAGCTGGTCGAGGACGGAGGTCTCCAGGTCCCCGAATACGGTCATGGCGACGGTACGGGGAATGGGCGTCGCGGTCATGACGAGGAGGTGGGGCGGTTGCTTCCCCTTCGACCGGAGGGCGTCGCGCTGCTCGACCCCGAAGCGGTGCTGTTCGTCCACGACGACCAGGCCCAGGTCGTGGAACTTGACCTTGTCCTCGATCAGGGCGTGCGTCCCGATGACGATGCCGGCCTCACCGGTGACCAGGTCGAGCAGGGCCTGCCGGCGGGCGGCGGTGCCCATGGACCCGGTGAGCAGCACGACCTTGGTGCCCTGGTCGGAACTCCCCAGCGCCCGCCCGTCGCCCGACCGCCGCCCCTCATCGAGAGGCGCTTCGCGCCACAGGCCCCAATGCTCGGCCAGCTCCCCCATCATCTCGGTGATCGACCGGTGGTGCTGCTGCGCCAGGACCTCGGTGGGCGCGAGCATCGCGGCCTGGCCGCCCGCGTCGACCACGGCGAGCATGGCGCGCAGGGCCACCATGGTCTTCCCGGAACCGACTTCGCCCTGGAGGAGGCGGTGCATCGGGTGCTCGGTGGCGAGGTCGTCGAAGATCTCCTTGGAGACCTTCTGCTGGCCGTCGGTGAGCGTGAACGGGAGCTTCGCGTCGAACGCGTCGAGCAGGCCGCCGGGGACGGGCCTGCGGGCGACGGCCGGGAGCTGGGTGTCGGCGTACCTGCGGCGGGCGAGGGCGACCTGGAGGACGAACGCCTCGTCCCACTTCAGCCGGTCCCGGGCCGCCGCCACGTCGGCCTTGGTGGCCGGGCGGTGGATCTTGAGCAGGGCCTCGGGCAGCGAGGTGAAGCCGCGGCCCTCGCGCAGGGCTTCGGGGAGCGGGTCGACAGCCTCCCGGGCGCTGGGCAGCACCGCGTCGACCGCCTTGGCGATCCGCCAGGAGTCGAGCTGCTTGCAGGCGGGGTAGATCGGCAGCAGCTTGCCCGCGAAGGCGTCCACGGCCTCGGTCGCCTCGGCGTCGTCCACGGAGGCGGCGTCGAGCAGCTGGTACGTGGGGTGGGCGAGCTGCATCTTGTGGTTGAAGACGGAGACCTTGCCGGCGAACATCGCGCGCCGGCCGGGCAGCAGGTCCTTGTGCGGCTTGTGGACGCCGTGGCCGAAGAAGACGAGCTGAAGGCGGCCGTGGCCGTCGGTGAGGGTCACTTCGAGGCGCTTGCCGCGTCCGCCGTTGAAGGTGAGGACGCGGGCGTCGGCGACCTGGGCGACGACCGTGACGTGCTCGTCCAGCGGGAGGTCGGTCAGCGCCGTGAGCCGGCCGCGCTCCTCGTACCGGCGCGGGTAGTGATGGAGGAGATCACCGACGGTGTGCAGGTCGAGGTGCTCGGCCATCACCTTCGCGGTGGGTCCTCCGAGCAGCTTCTTGAGGGGTTCTTCGAACGCAGACACGCGGTCCATTGCACACCACGGCAGTGACAGTTGTCCGTCGGGCGCCACCCGGGCCCGTCGTCGCGCCGGGTGCTATTCGACGCCGATCAGCAGCGGCGCGCCCTGGTGGCCGCCCCGGTAGGTGGTGGTGTCCACCGCCAGGTGGCCGTCGCGGACGTGCTGTTCCAGGGCCTCGGCCAGCGAGGGCGGGGTGTTCTCGCCCAGGACCAGGGTGACCAGCTCGCCGCCGGCCGCGAGCATCCGGTCCAGCACCTTGCGCGCGGTGCCGGGGACGTCCTGGCCGATGACCGCCACGTCGCCGTCGATGAGCCCGAGGACGTCCCCGGCCTGGCAGATGCCCGCCGTGGTCCAGGACTGCCGTTCGGCGACGGCCAGTTCCGCGTAGCGGGTGGCACCGGCCGCCGAGGTCATCGCGACCACGTCCTCGTCGAAGCTGCGGTCCGGCTCGTGGACGGCGAGGGCCGCGATGCCCTGGACGGCGGCCCGGGTGGGGATGACGGCGACCCGGATCCCCTGAGACCTGGCCTGTTCGGCGGCGGCGGCCGCGGTGTGGCGCAGGTCCGCGTCGTTCGGGAGGAGCACCACCTCGCGGGCGTGGGCGCGGCGGACCGCGTCGGCCAGTTCGCCGCTGGCGGGCGGTTCGCCGGGCCGGGCGAGCACCGTCGTCGCGCCGGCCTCCCGGCAGAGGGCGGCGAGACCGTCGCCCGGGACGACCACGACGACCGCGCGCCGGGCGGGCTCGGGGCGGGCGTGGGCGCGGTCGGCGGCGAAGTGGGTGATGCGGATGCGGTACGGGCGGCCGGCCTCGACGCCCGCCTCGACCGCGGCGCCGGCGTCGTCCACATGGACGTGGACGTTCCACAGCCCGTCGCCGCCGACCACCACCAGGGAGTCGCCGAGGGCGTCCAGCCGGGCGCGCAGCCGTTCGACGGCCTCGTCGCCCGCTTCCAGCAGGTAGATCACCTCGAAGGCGGGCCCGCCCCCGTCCCCGTCGTCGCCCGCCGGGCACTCCGTGTCGTCGCCCTCCGGGACGAACGGGACGGGGGCCTCGTACGGCCGCTCCGGTCCCCGTCCCGAGACCGCTTCGACCAGGGCGCCGAGCAGGGTGACCAGGCCGCGGCCCCCGGCGTCGACCACCCCGGCCCTGGCGAGGGCAGGGAGCTGTCCGGGCGTCGCGTCCAGCGCGGCGCGGGCGCCCTCGTAGGCGGCCCGGGCCACCTCGGCCGTGTCCGCGCCGGGGGCTGCCCGTCCGGCGGCGGCCGCGGCCCGGTCCGCGACGGTGAGGACGGTGCCCTCGACGGGGTGGGCGACGGCCTCGCGGGCCCAGGCGGCGGCCCTGGCGAGGGCGAGGCGCATCCGGTCGCCGCCGGTGCCCTCCGCGAGGACCCCGGCCATGCCGCGCAGGAGCTGGGCGAGGATCGTGCCGGAGTTGCCGCGGGCGCCGATGAGGGCGCCGTGTGCCATGGCCCGTACCGCGTCGGCGGCGGAGGGCACCGAGGTGCCGGTCTCGTGGGCCGCGAAGACCGCTTCGACGGCGGCCGCCGCGGATTCCACGGTCAGGTAGAGGTTGGTACCGGTGTCCCCGTCGGCGACCGGATAGACGTTGATCGCGTCGATCGCCTCCCGCTCCCGGCCGAGCGCTTCGAGGGCCAGGGAGCACCAGCTCCGTACCGCGACGGCATCCGGTTCGTCGGCGGTCTGCGGCACCTCGGGTCCTCCTCGGACGGGACTCGGAACGGGGACTCGTGACGGGGCGGGGGCGGCTGGCTGCACCGCAGGTTAGCCCCGGTCGGGGGGTGCGGGCGGTCCGGGGGCGGGGAGGGCGGGGGCGGAAGACATGGTAGTTTCGTATCTCCGGAGCAGGCGTTGTATGCTGCTTCGGTTGCCCGACGAAAGTCGGGACATTCCCCCGGTACCGCCACTTCAGTCCTTGAATCCGGCGTACCGGAATTCACTGTAAGTGCATCTGAAGTCTTTGGAGTGACCCGTGGCTGCCAACTGCGACGTTTGCGGCAAGGGGCCGAGCTTCGGCAACAACATTTCGCACTCGCACCGCCGTACGTCCCGTCGCTGGAACCCCAACATCCAGCGCGTGCGTGCCGTGGTCGGTCGGACGCCGAAGCGGCTCAACGTCTGCACCTCGTGCATCAAGGCCGGCAAGGTCGCGCGCTGACGTTCCCGTCGTAGCGCAGCCCTACCGGTTGCCCGAAAAGCCGGTCCACCTCGGTGGACCGGCTTTTTGCTGTGCCCTTACGTCAGCCCGCGTCGGCTGTGCCCGTACGTCAGCCCGCGTCGCGCGGCCGCCAGCCGTGGCGGACCGGGCCGATGCCCGCGCCCAGCGGGAAGCCCGCCTCGATCGCCCCGGTGACGTATGCCTTCGCGGCCCGGACCGCCTCCGGCACCCCGGCCCCCCGTGCCAGGTGGCTCGCGATGGCGGAGGCCAGGGTGCAGCCGGTGCCGTGGGTGTGCCGGTTGTCGTGGCGGGGGGCACGCAGCCAGTGCTCCTCGCTGCCGTCGGTGAGCAGGTCGACGGGCTCGCCGGGCAGATGGCCGCCCTTGACCACGACCCAGCGGGGCCCGAAGGCGAGCAGCGCGCCCGCGGCCCGGCGCATCCCGGCCTCGTCGGTGACGGTGATGCCCGTGAGCTGCGCCACCTCGTCCAGGTTGGGCGTCGCCACGGTCGCGACGGGGAGCAGCTTCGTACGGACGGACTCCAGGGCGTCGGCGGCGAGGAGCGGGTCGCCGTGCTTGGAGACGCCGACAGGGTCCACGACGACGGGCGCCGCGGTGTCCGCGAGGAGTTCCGCGACGGTCTCCACGAGCGGGGCGGACGCCAGCATCCCGGTCTTGACGGCGTCGACGCCGATGTCGTCCACGACGCTGCGGTACTGGGCGCGGACCGCCTCGGGGGGCAGCTCCCAGGCGCCCTGGACGCCGAGGGAGTTCTGCGCGGTGACGGCGGTGAGCACGCTCATCCCGTGCGTGCCCAGCGCGAGCATCGTCTTGAGGTCGGCCTGGATGCCCGCACCGCCGCCGGAGTCGGATCCGGCGACGGTGAGCACGCGGGGCGGTACGGAGGTGGGTATCGGCATACGCCGCAATCTACTGGGAGTCCTCGATGTCGCTGAAGTGGTCCCAGCCGTTCTTGCTGGTCCAGGGCGCCCCGTCGACCGTCACCTGGGGCAGCGCCGAGGGGTTGAGGACCTCGCCGATCACCTTCCAGCGGGCCGGGAGCTTCACGTCGGACGGGAAGGTCGCGACGATGGCGTGGTCCTCGCCGCCGGTCAGCACCCACTGCATGGGGTCGACGCCGACGGCCTGCCCGATGTCCGACATCTGGGACGGCACGTCGATGAGCCCGGACCGCAGATCGATGCGGACCTTGCTGGCCTCGGCGATGTGCCCGAGGTCGGCGACGAGCCCGTCGCTGACGTCGGTCATGGCGGTGGCACCGAGCCCGGCGGCCGCGGGGCCCGCGTGGTACGGCGGTTCGGGGCGGCGGTGCGCCTCCACGAAGGCGCGCGGCGAGCGGAAGCCCCGGGAGAGCACGGCGTATCCGGCGGCGGACCAGCCGAGCCAGCCGGTGACGGCGACGACGTCCCCGGGCTGGGCGCCGGCCCGGGTGACGGGCTCGTGGTTCCGCAGGTCGCCGAGCGCGGTGATCGAGACGGTGATGAGGTCGCCGCGCACGACGTCCCCGCCCACCACGGCCGCCCCCGCGACCTGGCACTCGTCGCGCAGTCCGTCCATCAGCTCGGCGGCCCAGGTGACCGGGAGTTCGGCGGGAACGACGAGGCCGAGCAGGAGCGCGGTGGGCACGGCGCCCATGGCGGCGATGTCCGCGAGGTTCTGCGCCGCGGCCTTGCGGCCCACGTCGTACGCCGTCGACCAGTCGCGCCGGAAGTGCCGTCCCTCCAGCAGGATGTCCGTGCTGGCCACGACCCTGCGGTCGGGGGCGGTCACGACCGCGGCGTCGTCGCCCGGCCCGAGCCGGACCGCCGGAGTGGTGGTGAGCCGGGACGTGAGCTCCTTGATGAGCCCGAACTCCCCCAACTCGCCCACGGTTGCCTTCACCGAGTGTCACCTCTCATCTGTCGGGCCGGACGCTCCGGCCTGTCCCCCGTGCGCGCCGCCCCACTCGCGGTCGCGTGCCGTCTCTGCTGTCGGTACTGTCAAGAGTTACGTCAACTTGGGCGTTCTGTGCGCCACGCTGAGGACGTCATCCGGCCCGCGGGTCTCCCCGCTCCGCGCGGCGACGCGATAACGTGGCGTCCCTTTCCCCCACATGATCCTCGTGGCCGCCCTGGAGGTTCCGTGGTACAGGCGTACATCCTCATCCAGACCGAGGTGGGCAAGGCGTCGACCGTCGCCGAGACCATCTCCGAACTCCCGGGAGTCATCCAGGCAGAAGACGTCACCGGCCCCTACGACGTGATCGTCCGCGCCCAGGCCGACACCGTGGACGAGCTCGGGCGCATGGTGGTGGCGCGGGTCCAGCAAGTGGACGGCATCACCCGAACCCTGACCTGCCCGGTCGTTCACCTGTAGCCCCCGTCTACGCTGGGCCGGTGACGTCCTCCAGCCGCCGGCTTCTCCGCCCCGTGTTCCTCGGTCCGTCCGCCGCCCTGATGCTGCTGGTGGCGGGCTGTTCCGGGGGCGGGGCGACGGCGTCGGTCACGGTGCCCTCCCCGTCCCCGGAAGCCGCAGCCTACTGCCGCGCGCTGGACGGAGAACTGCCGGACACCGTCGGCGGTCTGGAGCGGAGCGACCCCGAACCCGCCTCGGAACTGACCGCCGGGTGGGGGGACGGGGCGATCGTACTGCGCTGCGGTGTGGAGCGCCCCGCGAAGATGGACGACGACCAGTCGAAGGGCATCACCGCGAGCGGCGTCAACTGGATGCTGGAGCAGCGCGACGGCGATGGTCCCCGGCTGACGACGACCCTGCGCAAGACGTACGTCGAGGTGTCGCTCTCGGAGGCGTACGCGCATGACACGACGCCGCTCGCGGCGTTCGCCCCGGCGGTGAAGAAGACGATCCCGAACCGGTTCTAGGGTGTGCGCTCGCGCCGAGCGTCCTGAGCGCACACCCTTCGCCGTGTCCCGGTGTGGTCAGCGCAGTCCGGTCGGCCGGTTCAGCGCGGCCTGGATGAGCCGGTCCACCAGCTGCTGGTAGCTGACGCCGCTCTCCTGCCACATCCGCGGGTACATGGAGATCGGGGTGAAGCCCGGCAGGGTGTTGATCTCGTTGATGACGAAGCCGCCGTCCTCGGTGAGGAAGAAGTCGGCGCGCACCAGGCCCTCGCAGGAGCACGCGTCGAAGGCTTCGACGGCGAGCCGCTGGACCTCGGCTGTCTGCTCCTCGGTGAGCGGTGCGGGCACGATCCCGGAGGCGGCGTCGATGTACTTGGCCTCGAAGTCGTAGAAGTCGTGCGCGGTGACCGGCGGGATCTCGGCCGGCACGCTGGCGCGCGGCCCGTCCTCGAACTCCAGGACGCCGCACTCGATCTCGCGGCCCCTCAGCAGCGACTCGACCAGGAACTTCGGGTCGTGGCGGCGGGCCTCCTCGATGGCCGCGTCGAGACCGGAGGCGTCCTCGACCTTGGTGATGCCGATGGACGAGCCGGCCCGGGCGGGCTTGATGAAGAGCGGCCAGCCGTGTTCGCCGGCGAAGCCGGTGATGCGCTCGCGGGCGGCGGCCGGGTCGCTCTCCCACTCGCGGGGGCGGACCACCAGGTACGGGCCGACCGGGAGGCCGAAGGAGGTGAAGACCCGCTTCATGTACTCCTTGTCCTGGCCGACGGCCGAGGCGAGGACCCCGGCGCCCACGTACGGCACACCGGACAGCTCCAGGAGTCCCTGGAGGGTGCCGTCCTCGCCGTACGGGCCGTGCAGGACGGGGAAGACGACGTCGACCTCGCCGAGCGCCTTGGGCACCGCGCCGGGCTCGGTGTAGACCACTTCGCGGCTGCCGGGGTCGACGGAGAGCACGACCCCGCCCTCCTCGGACTCGGCCAGCTGCGCCACGTCCGGCATGGTCCGGTTCGCGATGGCCATGCGTTCCGGTTCGTCGGCGGTGAGCGCCCAGCGGCCGTCCGTCGTGATGCCGATCGGCAGGACGTCGTACTTGGTCCGGTCGATGGCGTTCAGGACGGCGCCGGCCGTGACCACCGAAATGCCGTGTTCGGAGCTGCGGCCGCCGAACACGACGGCCACGCGCGGCTTGCGGAGCTGCTGCTCCGGGCTCTGGGGGAGGTTCTCGCTGCTCATATCGCGATGAGCGTACCTGCTGGTACCGGCCGCGTCAGCGCGGCACGGGCCGCCCGGGGCGGGTGGGCCCCGGGTGGCGTCAGTGCCGTTCGGCCTTGGCGCTGCGCGACATGAGCTCCTTGACCGCGACCTTCGGCGGCTTGCCCTCGTGGACGATGCCGACGATGGTCTCGGTCAGCGGCATCTCCACGCCGTGCCTGCGGGCCAGGTCGAGCACCGATTCGCAGGACTTGACGCCCTCGGCGGTCTGCTTGGTGGCGGCGATGGTCTCCTGGAGCGTCATGCCCCGGCCGAGGTTGGTGCCGAAGGTGTGGTTGCGCGAGAGCGGCGACGAGCACGTCGCCACCAGGTCGCCGAGGCCGGCGAGTCCGGAGAACGTCAGCGGGTCGGCGCCCATGGCGGCGCCCAGCCGGATCGTCTCGGCGAGGCCCCGGGTGATGAGCGAGCCCTTGGCGTTGTCGCCGAGCCCCATCCCGTCCGCGATGCCGACGGCGAGGCCGATGACGTTCTTGACGGCGCCGCCGAGTTCGCAGCCGACCACGTCGGTGCTGGTGTACGGGCGGAAGTACGGGGTGTGGCAGGCGGCCTGGAGGCGCTGGGCGACCGACTCGTCCCGGCAGGCGACGACGGCCGCGGCGGGGCGGCGTTCGGCGATCTCCTTGGCGAGGTTGGGCCCGGTGATGACGGCGATGCGGTCCGGGGACACCTGGGTGACGTCCTCGATGACCTCGCTCATCCGCTTGGCGGTGCCGAGTTCGACGCCCTTCATGAGGGAGACGAGGACCGTCTGCTGTTCCAGGTGCGGGGTCCAGTCGGCGAGGTTGGCGCGCAGCGTCTGGGAGGGCACGACGAGCACCGCGTAGTCGGCGCCGCGCAGCGCCTCGGCCGCGTCCGTGGTGGCCCGGACCGAGGCGGGCAGCTCGATTCCCGGCAGGTACTCGGGGTTGGTACGGGTGGTGTTGACGGCCTCCGCGACCTCGGCCCGGCGGCCCCAGAGCGTCACTTCGCAGCCCGCGTCCGCGAGGACGACGGCGAAGGCGGTACCCCAGGAGCCGGTTCCGAAGACGGCGGCCTTCGGGGGGTGCGTCACGTGAGTCCCTCTCCTTGGGCCTTGCGCCGCTGCTCGGCCCGGGCCTTGCGGTGATCGTAGGGCTCGGCGGGTGCCTGCTGCCCGCGGATCTCCTCCAGTTGCGCGGTGACCGCCCGCATGATCACCTCGGTGGCCTCGCGCAGCACCTCGGGCGTCGGCTCCTGGTCGTAGAACCGGGAGAGGTCGACGGGCGGCCCGGCCTTGACCCGGAGGGTCTTGCGGGGCAGGAGGCGGATCTTCTTCTCGGTGGCGTAGGGGGGCATCGCCTCGTTGGCGCCCCACTGCGCGACCGGGATGACGGGGGCCCGGGTCATCAACGCGACGCGGGCGGCGCCGGTCTTGCCGGCCATCGGCCACATGTCGGGGTCGCGGGTGAGGGTGCCCTCGGGGTAGAAGCAGACGCACTCGCCGCGCTCGATGGCACCGACAGCGGCCCGGAAGGCGTCCATCGCGTTGGTGGTCTCGCGGTAGACGGGGATCTGGCCGGTGCCGCGCAGCATCGTGCCGATGAAGGCGCCCTTGAAGAGCCCCGCCTTGGCCAGAAAGCGCGGCACCCGGCCGGTGTTGTACTGGAAGTGCCCGTACGAGAGCGGGTCCAGGTAAGAGTTGTGGTTGACCGCTGTGATGAATCCGCCGTCGGCCGGAATGTGTTCCGTTCCCCGCCAGTCGCGCTTGAACAGAACCACCAGCGGCGGTTTCGCGATGACCGCCGCCAGGCGGTACCAGAAGCCGATTCTGCGGCGGGACACTCGGACACCTTTCCTCTGTGAACAAGACCGTGGAACTGTCTGCTGCCTGACTACCGAGGGTCAAGTCTCGCCCCAGGCCCCTGCTCTGTCGAGAACACCGTACGCCTCGCCCCGGGGAGCGACCCTCCGGGTCGGCGCACCGGCAGGCGAGAATAGGCGGCGATGCGTATCGAGGGAGGGACCGCCACGAACACCGACCCGGCCGGCCGCTGGTCCCTGGTCGTCCCGTTGAAGCCCCTGGCGCGGGCCAAGAGCAGGCTGGCGCCCGCCTCCGGCGTGCTGTTGCGCCCCCGGCTCGCCCTCGCCTTCGCCCGTGACACCGTGGCCGCCGCGCTGTCCTGCCCGGACGTGGCGGATGTGGTGGTCGTCACGGACGACACGGTGGCGGGGGCGGCGCTGGCCGCGCTCGGCGCCCTGGTCGTGCCCGACGCCCCGGGGTCGGGGCTCAACGCGGCCCTCGCGCACGGTGAGCGGACGGTCCGGGCGGGCAGGCCGGGGGCGCCGCTGGCCGCGCTCAACGCCGATCTGCCCGCGCTGCGGCCGACGGAATTGTCCCGGGTCCTCGAATTCTCGGCCGCTTTTCCCCGCGCATTTGTTCCCGATGCGGCGGGAATCGGGACGACATTTCTGTCGGCTGCCCCGGGAGCGGAATTGCGGCCCGCATTCGGCGGCCCGTCCCGGGTGCGCCATCTGGCGTCGGGCGCGGTGGAAATCACGCTGCCGGGGATCGATTCGGTGCGCCGGGACGTGGACACCGGCGAGGACCTGCGGGTGGCGCTGGAGCTGGGCGTCGGCCCGTTCACGGCGGGCCGCTGGGCCGCCGGGGCGTTCGCGCCGGACCGATAGTCTGCACCCATGCAGGCGACCTCGTACACGTACGACCCCGAGACGCGGAGCGGCAGTGTGCTGCTCGATGACGGCACCCCGGTGGACTTCGACGCTGCGGCCTTCGACGCGGGCGGCCTGCGGCTGCTGCGGCCGGGCCAGCGGGTGCGGATCGAGGGCGAGGGCGAGGGGGCCGGGCTGCGGATCAGCCTGGTGACGCTGCAGACGTTCTGAGCCGTACGGGGGTCTTCCCTCGCGGGGTCCTTCCTCGCAGGGGATCCTCCGGACAGCCCGCGGGCCGGGCTCCCCGGGGGGAGCCCGGCCCGGCGCGTGTGGGGGCCTGTGCGGCCCGGTCTCACTTCTTGCGCGCGGTGGCCTTCTTGGCCGTGGTCTTGCGCGCGGTGGTCTTCTTCGCGGGCGCCTTCTTCGCCGTGGTCTTCTTGGCGGGCGCGGTCTTGGCGGCGGTGGTCTTCTTGGCCGCCGTGGACTTCGCCGCCGGGGTGGCCTTCTTCGCGGCGGCCGTCGTCGTCTTCTTCGCCGGCGACGCCTTCTTCGCGGTGGTCTTCTTGGCCGCGGCGGTGGTCTTCTTCGCCGGGGTGGCCTTCTTGGCGGTGGCCTTCTTCGCCACGGCCTTCTTGGCGGTGGCCTTCTTGGCGGCGGCCTTGGCCGTCGTACGGGCGGAAGAGCCGCCGGAGAGGCTGCCCTTGGGCGCCTTCTTCACGGCCACGTCGTTCTTGGGGAGCTTCTTGGAGCCGCTGACCAGGTCCTTGAAGCCCTGACCCGCGCGGAAGCGGGGCACCGAGGTCTTCTTGACCCGCACGCGCTCACCCGTCTGCGGGTTGCGGGCGTAGCGGGCGGGGCGGTCGACCTTCTCGAACGAGCCGAAGCCGGTGACCGAGACCCGGTCCCCCGCGACAACCGCACGGACGATCGCGTCGAGCACCGCGTCGACGGCGTCCGCGGCCTGCTGCCGGCCGCCGACCTTGTCGGCAATCGCTTCTACGAGCTGCGCCTTGTTCACGTCTTCCCCTTCGGAGACATTGCCGGAACGAATCTGTCCGGCTTTTTCGCACGTTAGGCAGATATATACCGCAAATCAAACACGAAACGGGCTAATCACCCTAGTGCCGCAACGAAGTCGACCGCTGCGCAGTTCTGCGGAGTCAGTCACCTTCGGGGAATCGGCCCTCGTCGAGGTCCTTCATCAACCGGTCCAGACGCCTTGCCGCGCCCGGGAGATCGTGCTTCGCCGCGGCCGTGACGACCAACAGCTTCCGGTTCAACGCCATCCTTACGCCGTCCGGGACTTGCAGTGCGCGCACCCGGGAGTGCGCTTCCTTCAATTGGTCGGCGACTTGGCCGTAAATCTTGAGTTGGCTGTCGCGTTCCATGCACCGATTGTGCCATCTGGGGCGAGTTGTCGCCCGACGGGGTCCCAACAAACGACTGCGCCCCCTACCAGAAGGCAGGGGGCGCAGTCCTGAAAACGCGCTGATCAGGCCGGAATTGTGCGGGGCTTGTGGCCCGGCCGGGCCGCCTCGTAAGCAGCGATGTCGGCTTCGTTCTGAAGAGTGAGGCTGATGTCGTCCAGGCCGTTCAGCAGCCGCCAGCGGGCGTTCTCGTCCAGCTCGAAGTCGGCGGTGATGCCTCCGGCGCGGACCTGCCGGGCCTCCAGGTCGACCGTCACCTCGGTCGTCGGGTCGGCCTCCGTCAGCTCCCAGAGGGCGTCGACGGTCTTCTGGTCCAGGACCACGGTCAGCAGACCGTTCTTCAGCGAGTTGCCGCGGAAGATGTCGGCGAACCGGGAGGAGATGACGGCCTTGAAGCCGTAGTTCTGCAGCGCCCAGACGGCGTGCTCGCGGGAGGAGCCGGTGCCGAAGTCGGGGCCGGCCACCAGGACCGACGCGCCCTCGCGCTCGGGGCGGTTGAGGACGAAGTTCTCGTCCTTGCGCCACGCCTCGAAGAGGCCGTCCTCGAAGCCGTCCCGGGTGACCTTCTTGAGCCAGTGGGCGGGGATGATCTGGTCGGTGTCGACGTTGCTGCGGCGCAGCGGAACGGCCCGGCCGGTGTGCGTGGTGAAGGCTTCCATGGTTATCGGACTCCGGCGGGCGTACGGGTGTCGGACAGGTCGGCGGGCGAGGCCAGGTGGCCCAGCACCGCGGTGGCGGCGGCCACCTGCGGGGAGACCAGGTGCGTACGGCCGCCCTTGCCCTGCCGCCCCTCGAAGTTGCGGTTCGAGGTGGAGGCGGAGCGCTCGCCGGGGGCCAGCTGGTCGGGGTTCATGCCGAGGCACATCGAGCAGCCCGCGTGCCGCCATTCGGCGCCGGCGGCGGTGAAGACCTTGTCCAGGCCCTCGTCGACGGCCTGCAGGGCGACCCGGACGGAGCCCGGGACGACCAGCATCCGTACGCCGTCGGCGACTTTGCGGCCGTCCAGGATCGCCGCGGCGTTGCGCAGGTCCTCGATGCGGCCGTTGGTGCAGGAGCCTACGAAGACGGTGTCGACGCTGATCTCGCGCAGCGGCTGGCCCGCGGTCAACCCCATGTACTCCAGGGCCTTTTCGGCGGCGTTGCGCTCCGATGCGTCCTCGTACGAAGCCGGGTCGGGGACGTTGGCCGACAGGGGCGCGCCCTGGCCCGGGTTGGTGCCCCAGGTGACGAACGGCGCCAGCTCGGCGGCCTCGATGACCACCTCGGCGTCGAAGACCGCGTCGTCGTCGGTGCGCAGCGTCTTCCAGTACGCGACGGCGGCGTCCCAGTCCTCGCCCTGCGGGGCGTGGTCGCGGCCCTGCAGGTAGTCGAAGGTGGTCTGGTCGGGGGCGATCATGCCCGCCCGCGCACCGGCCTCGATCGACATGTTGCAGATGGTCATCCGGGCCTCCATCGAGAGCTTCTCGATGGCGGAGCCGCGGTATTCGAGGATGTAGCCCTGGCCGCCGCCGGTGCCGATCCGGGCGATGATCGCCAGGATCAGGTCCTTGGCGGTGACGCCGTCGGGCAGTTCGCCGTCGACGGTGATCGCCATCGTCTTCGGACGGGCCATCGGCAGCGTCTGGGTGGCCAGCACGTGCTCGACCTGGCTGGTGCCGATGCCGAACGCGAGGGCGCCGAACGCGCCGTGCGTGGACGTGTGGGAGTCGCCGCAGACCACGGTGGTGCCGGGCTGGGTCAGACCCAGCTGCGGGCCGACCACGTGCACGACGCCCTGCTCGACGTCGCCCAGCGGGTGCAGCCGGACGCCGAACTCCGCGCAGTTCTTCCGCAGCGTCTCCAGCTGGGCGCGGGAGACCGGGTCGGCGATCGGCTTGTCGATGTCGAGGGTCGGGGTGTTGTGGTCCTCGGTGGCGATGGTGAGGTCGAGCCGCCGCACCGGGCGTCCGGCCTGCCGCAGGCCGTCGAACGCCTGGGGACTGGTCACCTCGTGCAGCAGGTGCAGATCGATGAAGAGGAGGTCGGGCTCGCCCTCGGCGCGCCGGACGACATGGTCGTCCCAAACCTTCTCCGCGAGTGTCCTACCCATCGCTTTCCCTCCGGCCGGCGTCATCGCCGGCCCAACTAGAGATTCGGTGCGCCCCCGTCCGGACCCCCGTACGGGGCGGTGGCTACGGGCCGTTGTGGGGCCGCCGGTACAGGTTCGCAACTTCCGGGGAAAATTGAACTTGCGTTTCACAGAGTGAGACGCGAGTATCGTCGTATGGACAACTCTAGCGGCGTCGGCGTTCTCGACAAGGCGGCTCTGGTATTGAGCGCCCTGGAGTCCGGGCCGGCCACCCTCGCCGGGCTGGTCGCGGCGACCGGGCTCGCACGACCCACGGCCCACCGGCTGGCCGTGGCACTGGAACACCACCGGATGGTGGCGAGGGACATGCAAGGCCGGTTCATCCTCGGCCCCCGGCTCTCCGAGCTGGCGGCGGCGGCCGGCGAGGACCGCCTGCTGGCCACGGCCGGGCCGGTGCTCACGCATCTGCGCGACATCACCGGCGAGAGCGCCCAGCTCTACCGGCGCCAGGGCGACATGCGCATCTGCGTGGCGGCGGCGGAACGGCTGTCCGGACTGCGGGACACCGTGCCGGTCGGCTCCACGCTGACCATGAAGGCGGGCTCCTCCGCGCAGATCCTGATGGCCTGGGAGGAGCCGGAGCGGCTGCACCGAGGCCTCCAGGGCGCCCGCTTCACGGCGACGGCGCTCTCCGGCGTACGGCGGCGCGGCTGGGCCCAGTCGATCGGTGAGCGCGAGCCGGGCGTGGCCTCGGTCTCCGCCCCGGTGCGCGGCCCGTCGAACCGCGTGGTCGCCGCCGTCTCGGTCTCCGGACCGATCGAGCGGCTGACCCGCCACCCGGGCCGGATGCACGCCCAGGCGGTCATCGACTCGGCCGCCCGGCTGAGCGAGGCGCTGCGCCGCAACGGCTGAGCCGACCGCGTCTCCCCTCCCCCGAGGCCGCCCCAGCGTCGTGGCGGCCCCCTCCTCGAAGCCCGTTCGTCACGTGGCGCCCGACCGGTGCGCGAGCCGGTCCGCCGTCCGACGTCCCCGCCCCTCGACCGGCAGCTCCCCGGTCGCCGCGGCCACTCCGTACGCCGGCATATCGGCGTGGACGGATGCGTAGCCGCCCTCGGGCACGAGGAAGGTCTCATGCCACGGCCCCACGTGCTGCCGGGACTTCTTCTCCTCTTCTCCTTGCTGTTGAGCATCGCCCACGCCCGCCGGTGGACCATGCCGGGCGCCGAGGCGTCCGAGCAGCCCCCTGGCCCTGTCCGCCCCGAGCCGGACGAGGAGGCCCCGGAGACGGCGGCACGGGCTGAAGTCGACGCGTCGCTCGACCGGTTGGGCTGGGCCGGCGGTACGGGTAGTGAGCGGAGCGGTCCTCGGGCCCCGGACAAGCGAAAGGCCCTTCACCGGAGTGAAGGGCCTTCGCCTCTTGACTGTTGTACCCCCGACCGGATTCGAACCGGCGCTACTGCCGTGAGAGGGCAGCGTGCTAGGCCGCTACACAACGGGGGCTTGTCCTGCAACTTGCTCTGTACTGCGCTGGGCTACCAGGACTCGAACCTAGAATGACGGTACCAGAAACCGTAGTGTTGCCAATTACACCATAGCCCATGGTGTTGCAAGTACCCCCGACCGGATTCGAACCGGCGCTACTGCCGTGAGAGGGCAGCGTGCTAGGCCGCTACACAACGGGGGCCCTAGCGATCCTGCATCGAGACCGTGGGTGCGACCCAGATGATCTCGCGGGAAGGATCTGTACCCCCGACCGGATTCGAACCGGCGCTACTGCCGTGAGAGGGCAGCGTGCTAGGCCGCTACACAACGGGGGCTTGTCCTGCAACTTGCTCTGTACTGCGCTGGGCTACCAGGACTCGAACCTAGAATGACGGTACCAGAAACCGTAGTGTTGCCAATTACACCATAGCCCACTGAAACGCAACCCCTGAGGGCCTTGTTCCTGTCTGCGCTTCCCGCCGGATCTTTCGGCCCGCTCGGGCGGCGCAGAAAGAACATTACCCGAAGGTGTCCGACGCTCCAAAACGGGTATGGCCCGCGAGCAGCCCCGGCAGCCGGCCGAGCCCCGTGATCCGGACCAGCTCGGGCCGTCCTCCCCGGCCGTGCCGGTCCAGCCAGACGCCCGCGAGGCCGGCGGCGGTGGCCCCGGCGGCGTCGATGTCGGGTTCGTCCCCGACGTACAACACCTCGTGCGCGGCGAGCCCCAGCGCCTCGCAGGAGGCCAGGAACGCCCCCGGGTCGGGCTTGGAGACGCCCAGCTCGGCCGCGCACAGCAGGGACTCGAACCGGTCGCGCACCCCGAGCACGGTCAGCTTCCGGTGCTGCGGCTCCTGGGCCGAGTTGGACAGCACGGCGTGCCGGTACGTCCCCGCCAGTGCGTCGAGCGCCGGGACGGCGTCCGGGAAGAGCGCCCAGGCGGACTCGTAGTGCGAGACGTGGCGGCCGAACCAGGCATCGGCCTCGTCGTCGTCCAGTGCCCGCCCCAGGAACTCCCGGGCCCGGTCCCGCCGCTGCCCCTGCCAGTCGGTCTCCCCGGCGGAGTACCGCGCCCAGTGCCGCCGCGTGACCCGCTGCCACGCCTCGACGGCCTCCTCGGCCGACGCGTACCCCGGAGGCAGCCCCTCCGCCGCGAGGTGCCGGGTCATCCCGGTGGCCGAGGCCGCCGTGTGATCGAACAACGTGTCATCGATGTCCCAGAGGACGGCTCTGATGGGCATGGCCCGACTCTACGCGCGGCCCCGTACGACGGGACGGGCCCGGCGGCCGCGCTGTGCGGCCGCCGGGCCCGTCCTGTGCGTCGGTGCGGTGTTACGCGGCCAGCCTGGCCAGGGCCGCGTCGATGCGGGCGATCGTCTTCTCGCGGCCCAGGATCTCCAGGGACTCGAAGAGCGGGAGGCCGATCGTCCGGCCGGTGACCGCCACCCGGACCGGGGCCTGGGCCTTGCCGAGCTTGAGGCCGTGCTGCTCGCCGGCGGCGAGGACGGCGGCCTTGAGGGCGTCCGCGTTCCAGTCGGCGGCGATGAGCTGGGCACGGGCGGTGACCAGGAGGGCGTCGGAGCCCTCCTTCATCGCCTTGGCCCAGGACGCCTCGTCGTGCACCGGCTCGTCCAGGAACAGGAAGTCCACGTTGGCGGTGATCTCGGAGAGCACCGTGACCCGGGTCTGGGCGTGCGGGGCGATCTCGGCAAAGACCGCCGCGTCGAAGGACTCCGGGGCCCAGGGGGCGAACGGCGCCTGGAGCCAGGGGCCGCACGCCTCGGTGAAGGTCTTCACGTCGAGGCGGCGGATGTGCTCCGCGTTGACGTGCTCGCACTTCTTGAGGTCGAAGCGGGCCGGGTTGGCGTTGACGTCCTTGATGTCGAAGGCGGCGACCATCTCCTCGATGTCGAAGATGTCGCGGTCCTCGGCGATCGACCAGCCCAGCAGCGAGAGGTAGTTGAGCAGCCCCTCGCGGACGAAGCCGCGCTCGCGGTAGAGGTTGAGCGAGGCCTGCGGGTCACGCTTGGAGAGCTTCTTGTTGCCCTCGCCCATCACGTACGGCAGGTGCCCGAAGGCGGGGGTGTCCTTGGCGATGCCCAGCTCGATGAGCGCCCGGTACAGGGCGATCTGGCGCGGGGTGGAGGAGAGCAGGTCCTCGCCGCGCAGGACGTGGGTGATCTCCATCAGCGCGTCGTCCACCGGGTTGACCAGGGTGTAGAGCGGGGCGCCGTTGGCGCGGACGATGCCGTAGTCCGGGACGTTCTCCGGCTGGACGGTGATGTCGCCGCGGACCAGGTCCGTGAAGGTGATGGCCTCGTCGGGCATCCGGAAGCGGACGATCGACGTGCGCCCCTCGGCCTCGTACGCGGCCTTCTGCTCGTCGGTCAGCTCACGGCAGTGGCCGTCGTAGCCGGACGGGCGGCCGGCGGCGCGGGCGGCGTCGCGCCGGGTGTCCAGCTCCTCCGTGGTGCAGTAGCAGTGGTACGCGTAACCGCCGGCGAGCAGCTTCTCCGCGACGTCCTGGTAGATGTCCATCCGCTGCGACTGGCGGTACGGGGCGTGCGGGCCGCCGACCTCGGGGCCCTCGTCCCAGTCCAGGCCGAGCCAGCGCATCGCGTCGAGGAGCTGCTCGTACGACTCCTCGGAGTCGCGCGCCGCGTCGGTGTCCTCGATGCGGAAGACCAGGGTGCCCTGGTGGTGCCGGGCGAAGGCCCAGTTGAAGAGAGCCGTCCGGACCAGGCCGACGTGCGGGTTGCCGGTCGGGGAGGGACAGAAACGTACACGTACTGCTGCGTTAGCCACGCTTGATCACCTTGTTGGTGAGAGTGCCGATGCCTTCGATGGTGACGGCGACCTCGTCGCCGACATGGAGGGGTCCGACCCCCGCGGGGGTGCCGGTGAGGATCACATCGCCCGGGAGCAGCGTCATGGCTTCCGTGATGTGGACGACCAGGTCCTCGATGGACCGGATCATGTCGCTCGTCCGGCCGAGCTGGCGTTGCTCGCCGTTGACCGTGGCCTGGATGGCGAGGTCGCGGGGGTCGAGGTCGGTCTCCACCCAGGGGCCGAGGGGGCAGGAGGTGTCGAAGCCCTTGGCCCGGGCCCACTGCTTCTCCCGCTTCTGGGCGTCGCGGGCGGTGACGTCGTTGGCGCAGGTGTAGCCGAAGATGACGTCCTTGACCCGCTCGCGCGGCACTTCGCGGCACATCCGGCCGATGACCACGGCCAGCTCGGCCTCGTGGTGGACCTCGTCGGAGAAGGAGGGGTACTCGATGGCGTCGCCGGAGCCGATCACCGAGGTGGTGGGCTTGAAGAAGGCGACGGGGACGTCGGGGACCTCGTTGCCGAGTTCGGCGGCGTGCTCCGCGTAGTTGCGGCCGATGGCCACGACCTTGTTGGGGAGCACTGGCGGCAGCAGCCGCACCTTGTTCAGCGGGACCTTGGTCCCGGAGAGCTCGAACTCGGAGTACGGGATGCCCTTGATGATGTCGAGGACGAGACCGTCGGGCCCGTCGCCCTCGACCGCGCCGAAGGCGACATTGCCGTCGATGGAGAACCTGGCGATGCGCACGGGTTGCTGTCGCCCCTCACTGCTTGCTGGGTGCCTGAAAAGACTGACGCTCCAGGCTAGCGCTTCGCCCGGTGGGTATTGCCCGAGAAGGAGCGCCGTCCGGTGCGTGCGATCGCAAGGCGGCCGGAAGTCCTTGTAGCGGAGCTACCAGGACTTTTGGCCAACGCAGCGAGCGCGCGTGCCGGGCGGCGCGACGGGGCAATACCCGCCGGGCGAAGCGCTGACGCGGGTGAGGGGCGCTTCCGTGCGGGATTACTCCGCGGCGGCGGTGACGGCGGCGGGGGCGGTCATCAGGATCGTGCGGCGCGGGTTGGCGGTCTGCGTCGGCAGCTGGACCGCGTGCTCCGGGAGTTCCACCGTCCGCAGCGCCTCGGCGTCCTTGAGGTGCGCCAGCGTGGTGCGGCGGGGGTTGGCGAGGTTGCGGAGCGGAGTCGTGTTCATCTGCCGTACGGCCCTGTCGTCGGGGCGCCGCCCGCACGAGGGAGCGCCGGTGTTCGGTTGCCATCCCAGTAAAGCGTCAGGCTAAACATTCAATTCCCTCCGGCGGCCCGGAAAAGACGGCGATCTTCATGTGAGTTTGCTCACGAACACCGGGATAATTCCCTCAATGCGGACACGTGGTCCGAACCTTCGAAACGGACATGTCACCCCTGAACCATCCATTCCGCTCCTGATCATGGCGACTGGGACACCCCTTCCCCCGTTCGAACTCACCCCCAATGGTCCGGAATGTCCGCGAACCGCCCCCACCGCTTGTTACACGTCCATCACACCGTGTCACGCAGGTCACAGCCCGGTACCTGGCCCTTGTTGGAGATCCGGCACTGTGCTGAAATTCCACGCACCGCCGCGGTTTCAAGCCGGCGCGCAGGGGGCGCAACGCAGCGCCGAGTGGCGGCGGGAAGGGGAAGAGCGCCGGTCACTCAACGACCACCATGGGGCGGGACAACGCCCCACCACGCCGACACCGTTTTCTCCGTTCACGACGGAGGAACGCCTGGTCCAGAGGTTGCGACGCTAGTGCAGGGACGTTTCAAGAGGGATGGCAGCGCTGCGGCGGAACAGGAGCCGCGCGGCGGGACCGACCGCGGTTCCTCGCCCCAGCACGCCCAGAACCCCGGATCGGCCGCGGCCGATGACCAGGGCGACCGCGACCGGCGCCCCGGCGCCGCACCGGCCGGCGGCGAGCCCGAGCAGGCCGCCGCGCCCAAGCCCCGGGGCCCCGTCAACACGGGCTCGCGGGTAGCTCTCCGCAACTGGCGCATCAGCACCCGCCTGGTGTCCCTGCTCGCCCTCCCCGTGGTCGCCGCGACCACGCTGGGTGGTCTGCGCATCAACGACTCCCTGAACGACATCCAGCAGCTGGAGCACATGCAGCTGCTGACCGAGATGACGAAGCAGGCGACCTCGCTGGCGCAGGCGCTCCAGGAGGAGCGCGACCAGACGGCCGGTCCGCTGTCGAACAACGTGCCCGCGACCGACTTCAAGATCACCACGCCCCGGGAGAAGACCGACAAGGCGCAGCTGGCGTTCCTCGCGAGCACCAGCGAGATCGGCGACACCGCCGGTGACGACACGCTGGAGAGCATCCACACCAGCATCCAGCAGATCGCCACGCGGCTCAGCTCCATCCGCGACACCCGCAAGCACGCGTATGAGAAGGGCAGTCCGGCCCTCCAGACGGTCGACGCCTACAGCCAGCTGATCACCTCGCTGCTGAGCCTGTCCCAGGACATGGCCCAGGCGACCAGCAGCCCCGAGATGATCAAGCGGACCCGTGCGCTGGCGGCGTTCTCCTCCGCCAAGGAGTACGCCTCGATCCAGCGCGCGATCATCGCCGCCGCGCTGCCCACCAGCGACGAGATGAAGCCCGACCTCGACCGCAACGACCAGCAGTTCGGCCTGGCAGCCCGGAGCAAGGAGCAGGCGGCCCGTACGTCGTTCGAGGCGATCTACACCTCCACCGGCAACGACGCCTCCGAGCTGACCTCGACGCTGGACGAGGGCAACCCGGACATCAAGGCCGCGGACACGTACGCGCAGAAGCTCCTGGAGAACCCGCTCGCCATGGGCGGCTCCAAGGCCCGCCGCTCGTACATGAACTGGTATGACCAGGACACCACCAAGCTCAACACCATGAAGCGCATCGAGGAGACCCTCCTCAGCGACATGGAGGGCAAGGCGCGCGAACTGCGCGAGGAGTCCCAGCGCGAGGCGATCATCTCCGGTGCGCTGATCCTGCTGGTGCTCGGTGTCTCGCTGGTCGGCGCCTTCGTCGTCGCCCGGTCCATGATCCGCTCGCTGCGCCGGCTCCAGGACACCGCGACCCGCGTCGCCCAGGACCGTCTGCCCGAGCTGGTCAAGCAGCTCTCCGAGTCCGACCCGCAGGACGTCGACACCTCGGTCGAGTCCGTCGGTGTGCACTCCCGTGACGAGATCGGCAAGGTGGCCGCGGCCTTCGACGACGTGCACCGCGAGGCGGTCCGTCTCGCCGCCGAGCAGGCCCTTCTGCGGGGCAACGTCAACGCGATGTTCACCAACCTCTCGCGCCGCTCGCAGGGCCTCATCCAGCGCCAGCTGTCGCTCATCTCCGAGCTGGAGTCGCGCGAGGCCGACCCGGACCAGCTCTCCTCGCTCTTCAAGCTCGACCACCTCGCGACCCGTATGCGCCGGAACGGCGAGAACCTCCTCGTCCTCGCCGGTGAGGAGCCGGGCCGCCGGTGGACCCGCCCCGTGCCGCTGGTCGACGTGCTCCGCGCCGCCGCGTCCGAGGTGGAGCAGTACGAGCGCATCGAACTGGCCGCGGTGCCCGCCACCGAGGTCGCGGGCCGGGTCGTCAACGACCTCGTGCACCTGCTCGCCGAGCTGCTGGAGAACGCCACCTCGTTCTCCTCGCCGCAGACGAAGGTCCGGGTCACCGGCCACGCCCTGCCCGACGGCCGGGTGCTCGTCGAGATCCACGACACCGGCATCGGGCTCTCCCCGGAGGACCTGGCGGCGATCAACGAGCGGCTCGCCTCGCCGCCCACCGTGGACGTCTCGGTCTCCCGCCGCATGGGCCTGTTCGTGGTCGGCCGGCTCTCCCTGCGCCACGGCATCCGCATCCAGCTGCGCCCCTCGGACTCCGGCGGCACCACGGCGCTGGTCATGCTCCCGGTGGACGTCGCGCACGGCGGCCGGCAGCCGGCCCCGAAGCAGGCGCCCGGTCAGCAGTCCCCCGGCGGCCTGCTCTCCGGCGGCAACGAGGCCCAGGCGGGACGCCCCGCCGCGGGCCCCGCTCCCCAGCGCGGCCAGGTCGGCGCCGGCTCCGGTCCCCGGGCCGCGCTGCCCGCCCGCGACGGCAACCGCCCGCAGAACCCGCAGGGCGGACCCGGCGCGCAGGACTCGGCGTTCCAGAACCCGCAGGGCCGCCCGGCCCAGGACGGCCCCCGTCAGGGCGGCGGCCTGGCCGGTGCGTTCGGCGGGGCCCGGCTCGGCGCCCGGGGTCAGGGCGACGGCGGTACGGACACGAACCGGCCCAGCCTCTTCGACCAGCGGCGTCCCGAGCAGAACGGCCCCGCCGCTCCGCAGGCCCCGCAGCCCCAGCAGGCCCGGTTCGACCAGCCCGGCCAGGGCGGCCAGCCCGGCCAGGGCGAGCGCAACGCCTTCGAGCCGCCGCGCGGCCCGGGGCGCGGCGAGCGCCAGCTGCCGCCGGTCGGCGGTCCGCGCGCCGAGCTGCCCGGTGGCTCCCCGGCCCCGAATCAGGGCCAGGGTGGGCCCGGCGGCTTCCCCGCCCCGCAGCGTCCGCAGACGACGAGCTGGGGCACCGACGAGCCGTCCGCGCCCCGGCGCGCCCCGCTCGACGCGCCGCGCGGTCACGAGGAGTCGGAGACCACGGGCCGCTTCCCGCAGCCCCGGGCGCCGCAGCTTCCGGCCGACGACCGCCAGGGGCCCGGCTCCACGGCGGAGTTCGCCCGGCCCGACTTCTCGGCGCCCGCGCCGCACGCGCAGCAGCCCGGTCTGCCGCAGGGCGGCGCACCGCAGCACAACGGATCGCAGCCCGGTCTCCCGCAGCGCGGCGTACCGCAGCACAACGGACCGCAGCACAACGGCGCCTACGGCAACGGCCCGCAGAACCCGGACGTGACGAGCACCTCGCAGTTCGCCCGTCCGGACTTCGGTGCCCCGCAGCAGCCGGCGCCCCAGCAGCGCGACAACCAGGACTTCGGCGCGCCGCGTCCGCCCATGGGCGGCCAGGCACCCGAGGCTCCGTACCGCCCCGTCCTGCCCGAGCAGCCGCAGCAGCCCGAGGCGCTGCCGCCGGCCGGGCCCGGCGACGGCCGCACCCCGCTGTACGACACGCTGGAGACCAACTGGTTCCGCGGTCCGCAGCCCGGTGCCCCGCAACAGCCTCCGGCGGCCCCGGCGCAGGACTTCCCGCGGCAGCCGGCCCAGGAGCCCGTGGCTCCCGCGCCGCAGCGGACCCTCGGCGACAGCGGTGCGCAGAGCGCCTGGCGGGCGTCGCCGAACGATGAGATCGTCCGGCAGGCGGAGCGGGTGAAGAAGCCCGCGGCGGGTGGTATCACCACGTCCGGTCTGCCGCGCCGGGTCCCGCGCGCCAACCTGGTGCCGGGTACCGCCCAGCAGCAGAGCAACCAGTCCGGTCCGCAGGTCTCGCGTGCGCCCGATGATGTGCGCGGGCGTCTGACCAATCTCCGCCGGGGCATCCAGCAGGGGCGTCAGGCGGGCAGCGGTCAGACCGGCAGTTTCCCCCTCGGCCCCACTCACCAGCAGGAGCGTTAGTTGAGCCCGATGAGTCAGGCCGCACAGAATCTGAACTGGCTGATCACCAATTTCGTGGACAACACCCCAGGGGTGTCGCACACGGTGGTGGTCTCGGCGGACGGGCTGCTGCTGGCGATGTCCGAAGGTTTCCCGCGCGACCGCGCCGACCAGCTGGCGGCCGTCGCGTCCGGGCTGACCTCGCTGACGGCCGGCGCCTCCCGGATCTTCGAGGGCGGCGCCGTCAGCCAGACCGTCGTGGAAATGGAGCGGGGTTTCCTGTTCCTGATGTCCATCTCGGACGGCTCCTCGCTGGCCGTGCTGGCCCACCCGGACGCCGACATCGGTCTGGTCGGCTACGAGATGGCCCTGCTGGTGGACCGGGCAGGCACCGTCCTGACCCCGGACCTCCGCGCGGAGCTCCAGGGCAGCCTGCTCCACTAGGCGGCCGTGAACCAGTGACACAGACGATCAACCCGAAAACCAACCCTCGACCGTCCGGCCGCTTACAGCCCCCCACCGGCCCCTTCAGACGGCAAGCCGACACCCTGCTGTCACGCCCGGAGGATTCATGACCCCGCCACCCGCCTCACCCGATCCGTACGGCGCGTCCAGCCACGCGTCGTACGAAGGTGAGGGCGACCAGCCGCTGGTCCGTCCGTACGCCATGACCGGTGGACGCACCCGGCCGCGCTATCAGCTAGCGATAGAAGCACTGGTCAGCACCACGGCCGATCCCGCGCATCTGGGGACCCTGCTTCCCGAGCACCAGCGGATCTGCCATCTGTGCCGCGAGGTCAAGTCGGTGGCCGAGGTCTCGGCCCTGCTGTCGATGCCCCTCGGTGTGGCGCGGATTCTCGTCGCGGACCTGGCGGAAGCCGGCATGGTGGCCATCCACCAGCCGGGCAATGGAGAGGCCGGCGGCGCGCCGGATGTGACACTGCTCGAAAGGGTGCTCAGTGGACTTCGCAAGCTCTAACGGCGGTGCGGCGACCCGGGCCACCACCTCGGCGAAGATCGTCGTGGCCGGTGGGTTCGGCGTGGGCAAGACCACGTTCGTCGGTGCCGTCTCGGAGATCAATCCGCTGCGCACCGAAGCCGTGATGACGTCCGCCTCGGCGGGCATCGACGACCTCACGCACACCGGCGGGAAGACCACCACCACGGTGGCGATGGACTTCGGCCGCATCACCCTGGACCAGGACCTGATCCTGTACCTCTTCGGTACGCCCGGCCAGGACCGCTTCTGGTTCATGTGGGACGACCTGGTACGCGGAGCGATCGGCGCGGTCGTCCTCGTGGACACCCGCCGTCTCGCCGACTGCTTCCCGGCCGTCGACTACTTCGAGAACAGCGGCCTGCCGTTCGTCATCGCCCTGAACGGCTTCGACGGCCACCAGCCGTACACCCCCGACGAGGTGCGCGAAGCGCTTCAGATCGGGCCGGACACGCCGATCCTGACGACGGACGCGCGACACCGGGCGGACGCGAAGAGTGCGCTGATCACGCTCGTCGAGCACGCGCTGATGGCCAGGCTCAAGTAGTCACAAGTCGGAACTGGCATACGGCAGTTACCGTAGTCACACGGGGGCGGGCTGTGTCCTTTGACACGATCCGCCCCCGCATTCATAACGTTTCGAAAGAGAATTGCCCCGCAACCGACACCGGATGCGCACGAACGGTGTCGCTGCGCTCACATGAGCCCCGCCTTTTGGCGGGGCTCGCTCTTTATGCCCGATTTATCTGAGGCGTGAGCCACTCGGAATCGCCCATTCCGACTGTTTGGAACGCGGCCGTCAGCCGTGCTGCAATTCGACCAACTCCCGAGTAGTACGGCCCTGAACAAACCCGGCACAGCGTAGGTGCCGACGCCGAGAGGTTGTTGGTCGAGTGAGGCGTAACAACGAGGGCTCCACGGCGCAGGCGGAGCGGGGCAACTTCACCCCGCCGTCGCGTGCCGCGGCGCCGTCCGCCGACGTGTCCGAAGGGGCACCGGCCGGTGGCAGCACCAGCCGGCTGTCGCCGCGCAACTGGCGGGTGCCCACCCGGCTGAACGCGATCCTCCTGATCCCGGTACTGGTCGGCCTGGTCATGGGCGGCTTCCAGGTGAAGGGGTCCGTCGACACCTGGCAGGAGGCCCAGGACGCGGAGAAGACCGCGCTGATCGTGCGGGCCGCCGCCGAGTACGGGCAGGCGCTGCTCAACGAGCGCGACCTCACCGCGCAGCCGCTGCTGTCGAACAAGCGGGACGACGAGCTCGTCACGCAGACCCGGGCCACCACCGACGCGGCCGCGGAGAAGTTCAACGAGGCCGTCAAGGACATGCCGGCCAAGGAGGGCCTCCAGCGCCGCCTCAAGCTGTTCAAGGTCGAGGAGCCCAAACTCCCGCAGCTGCGCAAGGCGGCCTACACCGCGGCCATGGACCCGGTGAAGACCGAAGAGGGCTACGTCCAGGTCCAGCACTCCCTGATGGAGTTCTGCAACGAGCTGGGCCTCGGCACCGGCAACATCACCAGCTACGGCCGGACCGTCTACGCGATCGAGCTGGCCAAGGCTGCAGAATCGCTTCAGCGCTCCATCGGCATGCACCTCCTGGTCCGTCCCAGCAAGGAGGACGCCAAGTTCAACGACCAGGTCAAGGCGTTCGGCTCGTACAACTACCTGGAGCAGATCGCCCTCGGCGAGTTCACCTCCGGCGGTACGGAGGCCGACGCGGCCCGGCTGCGCAAGGTCATGGGCGCCAAGGCGGCCGAAGGCGCGGCCCAGCTGAAGGACGCCAAGGAGAAGGCGGACGCGGCCGGTGCGCCGTTCGTGGCGCCGCCCTCCATCGACGGCTCGGTCTACGACGGCATGGCCAAGGAGATCGGCCTCGGTAAGGACCCGGAGCAGCTGAAGGCGAAGGGGATCACCGCCGACACCTGGATGTCCGCCGCCACCGCCAAGTTCGACGGCTACACCACGGTCGAGGACGAGCTGGTCGACAAGGCCGTGACCGAGGCGGCGGAGATCTCCTCCGACGCCCGGACCGACGCCATCGTCAACGCGTCGATCGTCATCGTCGCCCTGCTGGCCGCGTTCCTCCTGGCCGGGCTCATGGCCCGCCAGATGAGCCGCTCGATGCGCCGCCTGCGTACGGCCGCCTTCGGGATCGCCGAGCAGCGGCTGCCCTCGCTGGTCGACCAGCTGTCGCGCACCGACCCGGGCCGGGTCGACACCCGCGTGCAGCCGATCCCGATCAACTCGCAGGACGAGATCGGCGAGGTCGCCCGCGCCTTCGACCAGGTGCACCGGGAAGCGGTCCGGCTCGCGGCCGAGCAGGCCATGCTCCGGGGCAACGTCAACGCGATCTTCACCAACCTCTCGCGCCGCAACCAGTCGCTCATCGAGGGCCAGCTGACCCTGATCACCGACCTGGAGAACAACGAGGCCGACCCGGACCAGCTGGAGAGCCTGTTCCGGCTGGACCACCTGGCGACCCGTATGCGCCGGAACGGCGAGAACCTCCTCGTCCTCGCCGGTGAGGAGCCCGGCCGCCGCTGGAACCAGCCGGTGCCGCTGGTGGACGTGTTGCGCGCCGCCTCCTCCGAGGTGGAGTCGTACGAGCGCATCGAGCTCTCCGGCGTCCCGGAGACCGAGATCCACGGCCAGTCCGTCACCGACCTCGTGCACCTGCTCGCCGAGCTCCTGGAGAACGCCACGACGTTCTCCTCGCCGCAGACCAAGGTCCGCGTCACCGCGACCCGGCTGCCCGACGGCCGCGTGATGATCGAGATCCACGACAAGGGCATCGGCCTCACCGCCGAGGACTTCGCCGACATCAACCACAAGCTGGCCAACCCGCCGACGGTGGACGCCGCGGTCTCGCAGCGCATGGGCCTGTTCGTGGTCGGCCGGCTCGCCGACCGGCACGGCATCCGCGTCCAGCTGCGCCCCTCGGGCGAGCAGGCCGGGACGACCTCGCTGGTCATGCTGCCGGACGCGATCACCCACGGTGGCGGCGGCGACGCTCCGGAGCAGGACGACTTCACCGTCTCCTCGATCATCCCGCAGCAGCAGGCGTTCGACGCGCTGCCGCAACAGCCTCAGCTGCGCACAGCCGCCGAACTCGGTTTCGACGACTCGCGTTACGACGAGGGCTCCGCGGACTCCGCCCAGCTCGACCCGGTGGGCCGCTCGCTGATGCGCGAGGAGCGCCGCGCGGCGCTGGAGGCCCAGGCCGCCGGCGGCGAGCGCCAGGCGTTCCCGGAGCAGCCGGCTCAGCAGGCGCAGCCCGAACAGGGCTACGCCGAGGGCACGTACGGCCAGGACGGCTACGCCGGGAACGGCCAGGACGGCTACGCCGCGCAGCAGTACGAGGGCGGCTACGACCCGTACGCCGGGGCCGCCGGCTACCCCGGCCAGCCTGCCTACGACCCCGCCCAGGGCGGCTATCCGGAGGCGGCCTACGCGGCCCCCGAGGCGCCCGTACAGGGCTACGACGAGCAGTACGCCGCCCAGCCCCAGCAGGAAGAGTGGGCAGATCAGGGCACGTACCAGGGCGGGTTCGAGCCGGTCGCCCAGGCGGAACCGGAATCTGCGGTGAGCGCTCCCGCCGAGCCGCAGGAGCGCGTAGGCTTCGAGCGTTCGGGCCCCGTCCCGAACACCGGCCACGATCTGACCGAAGCCGGTCTGCCGCGCCGGGGCGGCCAGCAGCACTGGCAGCCCACCGGCCGCGGGAACGGCCGGCCGGATGGAGCGCAGGAGCGTCCGCAGCAGCACGAACTGCCGCAGCGGCCGGTCCAGGCGCAGCAGGCCGCCGACGGAAACGCCGGAAACGACGGCTCCGACGACTGGCGCTCGGCCAACGACGAGCGCTGGGAGCGGGCCGAGAAGCTCCGGGAGCCGAAGGCGGGCGGGATAACCCCGTCCGGTCTTCCCCGGCGCGTGCCCAAGGCCAACCTGGTCGAGGGCACCGCCGAACAGACCCAGCAGGGCGGCCCCCAGGTCTCCCGCGCTCCGGAAGACGTGCGTGGCAGGCTGAGCAACCTGCGACGCGGTGTCCTCCGGGGACGCAACGCGGGTACGGACACAAGTACTACCTACAACCAGGAGCGTTAGTGTGAGCCCGATGAGCCAGGCGGCGCAGAATCTGAACTGGTTGATCACCAACTTCGTGGACAACACCCCCGGGGTGTCGCACACGGTGGTGGTCTCCGCCGACGGACTCCTGCTGGCGATGTCCGAGGGATTCCCGCGCGACCGCGCGGACCAGCTGGCGGCGGTCGCCTCCGGTCTGACCTCGCTGACCGCCGGTGCCTCACGGATCTTCGAGGGCGGCGCGGTGAACCAGACGGTTGTGGAGATGGAGCGAGGATTCCTCTTCATCATGTCCGTTTCCGACGGGTCCTCCTTGGCCGTTCTCGCACACCCGGATGCCGACATCGGCCTCATCGGGTACGAAATGGCCCTTCTGGTCGACCGCGCGGGCAGCGTTCTGACGCCGGACCTCCGTGCCGAACTTCAGGGAAGTCTTCTTAACTAGTCTTATCCAGTAACCAGACAGTGCGTTTCGCGTCACCGCGCCATAGGGTGCGGTGGCGCGGTCCACTGGATCGGGACCGGCAGGCGGAGGAGGAATCGTGGGTACACCCCCAGGCGGGCACCAGTACGACGGTGACCGGCACGTTTCGGGTGAGCACGGGGACGAACGTTTCAACTTCCCCTCCGCACCCGGCAGACAGGGCGCTCAGCAGCCTCAGCAGCCCTACCCGCCCTACGCGCAGGGCCAGTACGGCCAGGCAGGGCCCGGCTGGCCGCGGCAGGAGCCCCAGCAGCCCGGGCAGCAGCCGCACCATCCCCGGCGTCCGCACCGTCTCGACGGGCCGCAGCAGCAGCCCCGGATCCAGCCGGTGCAGCCGCGGCGCGCTCCCGAGCCGGCGGCTCCGGCCGCGCACAATCCGCTGGTCCGTCCGTACGCCATGACAGGTGGCCGGACCCGACCGCGCTACCAACTCGCCATTGAGGCGTTGGTCAGTACCACGGCTGATCCGTCCCGGCTGCAAGGGCAGTTGCCCGAGCACCAGCGGATCTGCCGGCTGTGCTTCGAGATCAAGTCGGTGGCCGAGATCTCGGCCCTCCTCTCGATCCCCCTCGGCGTTGCCCGGATCCTCGTTGCCGACCTGGCCGAGGCCGGACTCGTCGCTATCCACCAGCCCGGCGGCGACGAGTCCGCCGGCGGCCAGCCAGATGTGACACTGCTCGAAAGGGTGCTCAGTGGACTTCGCAAGCTCTAGCGGCGGAGCGGCCCGCTCCACTACCTCGGCGAAGATCGTGGTGGCAGGGGGCTTCGGCGTGGGTAAGACCACGTTTGTCGGTGCCGTCTCGGAGATCAATCCGCTGCGCACCGAAGCCGTGATGACGTCCGCCTCGGCGGGCATCGACGACCTGACGCACACGGGGGACAAGACCACCACGACGGTGGCGATGGACTTCGGCCGCATCACGCTCGACCAGGACCTGATCCTGTACCTGTTCGGTACGCCCGGCCAGGACCGCTTCTGGTTCATGTGGGACGACCTGGTACGCGGAGCGATCGGCGCGGTCGTCCTCGTGGACACCCGCCGTCTCGCCGACTGCTTCCCGGCCGTCGACTACTTCGAGAACAGCGGCCTGCCGTTCGTCATCGCCCTGAACGGCTTCGACGGCCACCAGCCGTACACCCCCGACGAGGTGCGCGAAGCGCTTCAGATCGGGCCGGACACGCCGATCCTGACGACGGACGCGCGACACCGGGCGGACGCGAAGAGTGCGCTGATCACGCTCGTCGAGCACGCGCTCATGGCGCGCCTGCGGTAGGTGCTCCTGGTACGCCGAGGGCCCCGCACTCCTGTGAGTGCGGGGCCCTCGTGCGTGTGCCGCTCGGCCTGGCGGCCCTGCTCGTCCTCAATCGCCGGACGGGCTCGATTCTGCCCGGCCTCGTGGTTTTCAGCCCTGCCAGCTGTGCGGGGCCCTGAAGCCCGGGGTGCGCTCCAGGCGGCGCCAGCCGGCCGTGTCGCGGACTCGGGTGGGGGCGGCGGGCTGGGCGGCGGCGCGGGCGAGGAGGACGGCGGTGATCGCGGCCAGTTCCTCGGGGTCCGCGAGGCCCTTCTCGACGCGCAGCACGGATTCGGCGGTGGCAGTGGTCATGAGTGGGGTCTCCGTCTTCTACTGCGGGGGGTTGCCGTGCTTGCGGGCCGGCAGGTCGGCGTGCTTGGTGCGGAGCATCGCGAGCGAGGCGATCAGGACCTCGCGCGTCTCG
>NZ_JBVJAM010000018.1:0-134024 GCF_055590565.1 Streptomyces sp. NPDC041814
GCCCCCGGCCCCCCCCGGGGGGGGGGGCCCCCGGCCCCCCCCGCCCCCCCCCCCCCGGGGGGGGGGGCCCCGCCCCCCCCCCGGCCCCCCCCCCGCCCCGCTGTTGTTCAGCCCGCCGCGCCGCTGCTCGCCAGCGCGTCCGACAGCTCCTTGGCCGCCTGCTGGAGGATCGGCACGATCCGCTCGGTGGCCGCCTCGGTGACCCGGCCCGCCGGGCCGGAGATCGAGATCGCGGCGGAGGTGGGGGAGTTGGGCACCGAGACCGCCAGGCACCGGACCCCTATCTCCTGCTCGTTGTCGTCCACCGCGTAGCCCACCCGGCGCACCTGGTCCAGCGCCTCCAGGAAGCCGTCCGGGGTGGTGATCGTCTTCTCGGTGGCGGCGGGCATCCCGGTGCGGGCGAGCAGGGCGCGCACCTCGTCCGGCGGGGTGTGCGCGAGCAGCGCCTTGCCGACGCCGGTCGAGTGCGGCAGGACCCGGCGGCCGACCTCGGTGAACATGCGCATCGAGTGCTTGGACGGCACCTGCGCCACGTACACGATCTCGTCGCCGTCGAGCAGCGCCATGTTGGCCGTCTCGCCCGTCTCCTCGACCAGCCGGGCCAGATAGGGGCGGGCCCAGGTGCCGAGCAGCCGTGCGGCGGACTCGCCGAGGCGGATCAGGCGGGGGCCGAGCGCGTAACGCCGGTTGGGCTGCTGGCGTACGTAACCGCACAGGACCAGCGTGCGCATCAGGCGGTGGATCGTCGGCAACGGGAGTCCGCTGCTCGCGGAGAGCTCGCTCAGGCCGACCTCGCCCCCCGCGTCGGCCATCCGCTCCAACAGGTCGAAGGCGCGCTCAAGGGACTGCACACCACCGCTGGAACCGGCGGGCTTGGAGTCGGAAGTGCTGGCGTGGGACGGCGGCACGTCAACGGTCCTTTCGAAGCGGAGGAGCAAGGCAGCAGCCTACCGGGCCCTTTCCGATCGGCCCACAGCCGACGAAGGCCGTCGTGGCCGGTCAGCGCCCGTTTGTCCGGGTGTTCGCAGGCCGGGCGTCGCCCCGGCCGTGCGGCACCTGGCCCATCCTACGTTCCGCACTCCGAAATTTACCTTTTACTTTGTGGAAACCTCTAGTGCGGCCCGGGTGCGAGGGTGAGGTCTTGACGGGTCGCGCTCCCGAGTGAAGACTCCTTCAACAGTTCGTTGAAAGTGCGAAGTGAGGAGCACCGGTGTCCGGTCCGGACGTGAAGCTGCTACTGCGCTCGACGCGCGTCGTCACCCCCGAGGGGACCCGGCCCGCGTCGGTCGCCGTCACCGGCGGGACCATCGACGCCGTTCTGCCGTACGACACCGAGGCCCCGGCCGGTGCCCGCGTCGAGGACTTCGGGGACGACGTCCTGCTGCCCGGCCTCGTGGACACGCACGTCCATGTGAACGACCCCGGCCGCACCGAGTGGGAGGGCTTCTGGACCGCCACCCGGGCGGCCGCGGCCGGCGGCATCACCACGCTGCTCGACATGCCCCTCAACTCCCTGCCGCCCACCACCACAGTGGAGAACCTGCGGGTCAAGCAGGGCGTCGCCGAGCCCAAGGTGCACGTGGACACCGGCTTCTGGGGCGGTGCGGTGCCCACCAACGTGAAGGACCTGCGGCCGCTGTACGAGGCCGGTGTCTTCGGCTTCAAGTGCTTCCTGTCGCCGTCCGGCGTCGAGGAGTTCCCCGAGCTGGACCAGGAGCAGCTGGCCCGGTCCATGGCCGAGATCGCCGGCTTCGGCGGGCTGCTCATCGTGCACGCCGAGGACCCCCACCACCTGGCGTCCGCGCCGCAGCAGGGCGGACCGGCCTACGCGGACTTCCTGGCGTCCCGGCCGCGCGACGCCGAGAACACCGCCATCGAGGGCCTCATCGCCCACGCCCGACGGCTGAACGCCCGCGTCCACGTCCTGCACCTGTCGTCCAGCGACGCGCTGCCGCTGATCGCCGCCGCCCGCCGCGAGGGCGTCCGGCTCACCGTCGAGACCTGCCCGCACTTCCTCACCCTCACCGCCGAGGAGGTCCCCGACGGGGCCACCGAGTTCAAGTGCTGCCCGCCGATCCGGGAGGCCGCCAACCAGGACGCCCTGTGGCAAGGGCTCGCCGACGGCACCATCGACTGCATCGTCTCCGACCACTCGCCCTGCACCACCGACCTCAAGACGCCGGACTTCGCCTCCGCCTGGGGCGGCATCTCCTCCCTCCAGCTCGGCCTGCCCGCCATCTGGACCGAGGCCCGGCGCCGCGGCCACACCCTGGACGACGTCGCCCGCTGGATGTCCGCCGCCCCCGCCGCCCTCGCCGGGCTGCACCACAAGGGCGCCATCGAGGCGGGCCGCGACGCCGACTTCGCGGTCCTGGCGCCCGACGCCGCCTTCACCGTCGACCCGGCCGAGCTCTTCCACCGGAACCAGGTCACCGCGTACGCCGGACGCACCCTGCACGGCGTGGTGCGCTCCACCTGGCTGCGCGGCGTACGCATCCAGCAGGACGGCACGCTCGCCGAGCCCACGGGCCGACTCCAGACGAGGAACAACTGATCATGACGGCGACAGCGCACTTCACCGGCGACGCGAACCCGTACGGCGGCGGCGATCCGTACGCCGACTACCGCACAGCCGACCACCCCTTCACCCACCTCGTGGACCTCGCCGACCGGCGGCTGGGAGCGGGCGTGATCGCCGCCAACGACGAGTTCTTCGCCGAGCGCGAGAACCTGCTCAAGCCGGAGCCCGCCCACTTCGACCCGGAGCGCTTCGGCCACAAGGGCAAGATCATGGACGGCTGGGAGACCCGCCGCCGACGCGGCACCGGTGCCGCGCGGCCGCATCCGGTGGACGAGGACCACGACTGGGCGCTCATCCGGCTCGGCGCCCCCGGCATCGTGCGCGGCCTGGTCGTCGACACCGCCCACTTCCGGGGCAACTACCCGCAGGCCGTCTCCGTCGAGGCCGTCTCACTGCCCGGCACGCCCTCGCCGGAGGACCTGCTCGCCCCGGACGTGAAGTGGACGACGCTCGTCCCCCGGACCGCCGTCGGCGGCCACGCGGCCAACGGGTTCGCCGTCGACGTGGAGCGCCGCTTCACGCATCTGCGGCTCAACCAGCACCCGGACGGCGGCATCGCCCGCCTGCGGGTCCACGGCGAGGTCGCACCGGACCCCGCCTGGCTGGCCGCGCTCGGCACGTTCGACGTCGTCGCGCTGGAGAACGGCGGGCGGGTCGAGGACGCGTCGGACCGCTTCTACTCCCCGGCGACCAACACCATCCAGCCCGGCCGCTCCCGCAAGATGGACGACGGCTGGGAGACCCGGCGCCGCCGCGACCGGGGCAACGACTGGATCCACTACCACCTGGCCGAAGAGGCGGACATCCGCGCCGTCGAGATCGACACCGCGTACCTCAAGGGCAACGCGGCGGGCTGGGCGCGGCTCACCGCCCGGGACGCGGAGAGCGGTGCGTGGACCGAGTTCCTGCCCCGGACCCGGCTCCAGCCCGACACCAACCACCGCTTCGTGCTGCCCGACGCGGTCCGCGCCGACCAGGTCCGCATCGACATCTTCCCGGACGGCGGCATCTCCCGGCTCCGCCTCTTCGGCTCCCTCACCGAACGCGGCGCGGCCCGGCTGGCCGCCCGCCACGCGGAGCTCGGCGGCTGAGCGACCGGCACTCCGAGGAGCACCGGGCTCAGAACTCCTCGTGCTCCTCGGGGTCCCCGCCGAACCGCTCCCGCCGCCCGTTCGAGATCCGCCCCAGCTCCTCGGGCGTCAGCTCGAAGCCGAACAGGTCCAGGTTCTCCTGCTGCCGCCCCGGGTCGGCGGACTTCGGGATCGGTACAGCCCCGAGCTGGGTGTGCCAGCGCAGCACCGCCTGGCCCGGGGTGACGCCGTGCGCCTCGGCGACGGCCACCACGTTCGGGTCGGCCAGCAGATCGCGGCCCCGCCCCAGCGGGCTCCAGCTCTGCGTGACGATCCCCATCGCCGCGTGCGCCGCGCGCAGCTCCTCCTGGGGCAGCCGGGGGTGCAGCTCGATCTGGTTGACGGCGGGCACCACGCCCGTCTCGTCCGCCAGCCGCTTCAGGTGCTCGGTGGTGAAGTTGGAGACCCCGATCGACCGGACGAGCCCGTCCTCCCGCAGCTTGACGAGCGCCCGCCAGGTGTCCACGTACAGCCCCACCTTGGGCAGCGGCCAGTGGATGAGATAGAGGTCCACGTAGTCCAGGCCGAGGTTGCTCCGGGACTCCTCGAACGAGGCGAGCGTCTTCTCGTAGCCGTGGTGCCGGCCGGGCACCTTGGTCGTGAGGAAGACCTCCTCGCGAGGCACCCCGCTGCGGGCGACGCCGCGCCCCGTACCGGTTTCGTTGCCGTAGTTCAGCGCGGTGTCCACGAGCCGGTAGCCGAGGTCCAGGGCCCCGGACACCGCCTTCTCCGCCGCGTCGTCGTCCAGCGGATAGGTGCCGAGTCCGACCGCCGGAATCGTATGGCCGTCGTTCAGGGTGTGCACCGGGATACCGGACATGATCGTCCCTTCTCGTCGCCTGCCGTTACGGGCGTGCCTCCCCGCCCAGCGTAGGCGGGGAGGCGGCGGGCGGCAGGGCGGCGTCAGGCGGCGTGACCGCCGTCCACGACCAGTTCGGCCCCGGTGACGAACGCGGCCTCCGCGCCCGCGAGGTACGAGATGAGCGCGGCGATCTCCTCCGCCGTGCCGAACCGGCCCACGGCGTTGGCCGCGCGCTGGCCGTCGGCGAAGGGCCCGTCGGCGGGGTTCATGTCGGTGTCCACGGCGCCGGGCTGGACCAGGTTGACCGTGATGCCGCGCGGGCCCAGTTCGCGGGCCAGCGGCTTGGTCAGGCCGGAGAGCGCGGACTTGCTCATCGCGTAGAGCGTTCCGCCGGGTCCGCCCGCGTGCCGGCTCAGGGCCGTGCCGAGGGAGATGATCCTGCCCCCGTGCTCCATCACCTCGGCCGCCGCCCGGCAGGCGAGGAACACCGCCCGGACGTTCACGGCGAGCACCCGGTCCACGTCGGCGGGCGTGAGCGTGCCGATGGGGCCGAGGACGCCGATCCCCGCGTTGTTGACCAGGATGTCCAGCCGCCCGAGCTCCTGTGCCGCCCGGTGCACCGCCGCGGCGGCGGCCTCCGGCTCGGCCGAGTCGGCGCGCAGCGCGACCGCGCGGCGGCCGGCCGCTTCGATCGCGGCGACGACCTCCTTGGCGGCGCCCTCGTCCTGTACGTACGTCAGCGCCACGTCGGCGCCGTCCCGGGCGAGCCGCAGGGCGGTCGCGGCGCCGATGCCCCGGCTGCCGCCGGTGACGAGCGCGGTGCGGGGCGTGGTCGGGGTGGTGTTCATCGCGGTTCCTGTCCGTTGCCGGTCGTGCTGACAGGGACCAGGAAAGTCGTTCGGCGGTCCGGAAACCGGCGGGAAATGGACGCCGAGTCCGAGGCGTCAGCGCCAGTCCGGTGAGCGGCCGAGCGCCGCCAGTACGCGGGGGAGCGGGCCGCCGTCCGCCACCGGCAGCGCCGGCCGGAAGGCGGCGGCCGGTCCTTCGCGCGCCGGTCCGTCCGGAACGCGCAACGCGAAGGGCAAGGCGGCCTCCAGCACCTCGTCCGGCAACGCGAGGGGCAGGCCGAGCGTCGCGGCCGCGTCCCAGGAGTGCACGACGTAGTCGATGAAGTGGAACCCCATCGCGACGGCCCCGGGGAACGTCGTCCCCGTGCTGATCTCCGGCAGCGCGAACCGCCGCTCCGCCGTCCCCGGTCGCGCGAACGCGTCGAGCACGGTCCGGGCCGTCTCCCGGTACCAGGCCACCGGATCGCCGCCGGCCGTCCGGTGCGCCCAGGCTTCGGGGTCGGCCCCCTCGCCCCGCGCGGCGGCGGCGAAGCCGAGGTGCTGGGCGCCCATGTGCTCCACCAGGAGGCGCAGCGTCCAGCCGTCGCACGGGGTGGGGCGGTCCCAGTCACCGGGGTCCGCGCGGCCGACGACGCGCACGGATTCCAGCACCGCGATCCGGTCGAGTTCGATGATGTCCATGGGGGATCCCTTCGTGAGCTGAAGGTGGGTCACGGCGTGCCGGCAGGCCACGGCACAGCCCCGGAAACCAGCCGCCACGCGGAGTCGTACACCGCCGAGCGGCTGGTGGGAGTGGCCGTCCAGGTGGCCGAGCGCAGGGTGCCCCCGTCCCGGTGGGCGCGGACGATCTCGCGGTGGTCGGGGCGGGCGACGAAGCCCATCAGGTGCTCCTCGGCCGTCCAGACGGTGATCGAGCCGGACCGGTTCATCCGGGGACCGAGGTCCACCCAGAGCCACATGCCGACCGCGCCCGGCGTCCGGGGCCAGGTGCGGCGCAGCCGCATGCCCGCCGCGCCGACGGAGAACGTGCGCCACGGGCGGTGCGTGACGAACTCGGTGACCCCGACGACCACCTCCGCGCCGGACTCCACGGCCCGGGCGGCGGGGCCCGGCTGCCACCGGGTGCTCCAGAGAATGTGCGGCACGGTCGTCTCCTCCAGGCACGCGGGGCGGTCCGGCACGGGTCTCCGCGGCGGATGCCCATGACCATACAAGTAGACGAACGATCGTGCTATTAGTTTGGCCGGACGCATTTGCTCCGACGCGACCTACACCCGACGCGGCCTACGCCTCCGCGGGCAGCGACGACGGGTCCACCGCCACCGCCCGGAGGCGTCCCAGGACCGCGCGCCAGGCCCTCGCATAGCTCTCCGCACTGCCGCGCAGCACCGAGTCACCGTTCGCCAGTTCCAGGAACGCGATGATCTCGAAGGCCAGTTGCGCGGCGTCGCAGTCGTCGCGGATCTCGCCCAGGGCCCGTGCCTCCTCGATCCGCCGCTCCACGAAGGCGAACCACCCGGCCTGCGCGGCGGCGAGCGCGTCGTGCACCGCGCCCTCGCGGGCGTCGAACTCCGCGAGCGCCGCGTAGAAGAAGCAGCCGCCGGGGAAGACCCGGTCCCGCGAGTAGGCGATCCATGCCTCGCACATCCGCCGCACCCGGCCCAGCCCGGCGGGCTCCTCGCGCGTGGGGACCACCACGTGCTCGTCGTGGATCGCGACGGCCGCCCGGACGGTCGCCAGCTGAAGCTCCTCCTTGGAGCCGAACAGCGCGAAGACCCCGCTCTTGCTCAGCCGGAGGTCCGCGGCCAGCCGGCCGAGCGACAGCCCGTCGAGACCTTCCACCGAGGCGACCGCGGCCGCCCGGGCGAGTACCAGCTGCCGGGTGCGGTTGCCGCGCTCGACCCTGCCGTCCTGGCGTGTTCCGGCCATCCGGTGACTCCGTGCTCCGGTGAGGTGCGGGCGGCCCGCGTCGGGCGCGCCGGGGGGCTCGTCATTCTAGGAGGGCGCCCGGTAGCGTGATCGCTCCCCAGTGCGAGCCGGACCCGTCTCCACGCCGTCCCCGTGGAGAGAGCAGGAACTCGAATGTCCTCCGCCGCCGTCCCCGCCCCCGTCCTGGCCCCGCCGCGCCGGGCCTGGCTCACCGATCTGCCCGTCCTGTTGGTCGCGGTGGTCTGGGGGTCGAGCTATCTCGCCGCCAAGGGCATCACCACCCCGCAGACCGTCGTCGCCGTGCTCGTGCTGCGGTTCGCCGTGGTGCTGCCCGTCCTCGCGGTCGCCGGGTGGCGCCGGCTGCGCGCGCTGAGCGCGGCGCAGTGGCGGGGCGCCGGGCTGCTGGGCCTGGTGCTCAGCGGGATCTTCCTGGTGGAGACGTACGGCATCGTGCACACCTCGGCGACCAACGCCGGGCTCATCATCAGCCTCACCATGATCTTCACCCCGCTCGCCGAGGCCGCCGTCACCCGGACCCGGCCGACCGGGGCCTTCCTCGCCGCCGCCGGGCTCTCCGTGGCCGGGGTGGTGCTGCTGACCCAGGGCGGCGGATTCACCAGCCCCTCGGCCGGTGACCTGCTCATGCTGGTCGCCGCCCTGGCCCGGACCCTGCACGTCCTGCTCATGGCCCGCATCAAGTCGGTCCGGGGCGCGGACGCGCTGTCCCTGACGACCGTGCAGCTCGGCAGCGCCCTCGCCGTCTTCGCCCTGCTGGCCGCCGCGCCGGGGACGGGCGCGGCGCCCTGGACGGTCGCCGCCGGGTTCGGGGTGCGGGAATGGGCCGGGCTGCTCTTCCTCGCGGTGTTCTGCACGCTCTTCGCGTTCTTCGTGCAGATGTGGTCCGTACGCCGCACCTCCCCGTCCCGGGTCAGCCTGCTGCTCGGTACGGAACCGCTGTGGGCCGCTGCCGCCGGCATCGCGATCGGCGGCGAGCGCCTGGGCGTCGCCGGGGCGGCGGGCGCTGTGCTGGTGCTGGCCGGAACGGCCTGGGGGCGGCGCAGCGCGGACCCGGGCGCGCCCTGACCGGCTCACTCCTTGATCGCGTCGGACGCGACCATCACGGCCGCGCCCGTCACCACCAGCACGATCGACACGAAGAGCGGGTACTCCGAGGCGAACGGCAGCCGCCGCCACAGGTTGAAGAAGCGGAACCAGTCCAGCCACAGATGGAGCAGCCCGGCGACCCCCTGGACGAAGACCAGGAACCCGGCCGTCTCGCAGAATTTCTTCATGACCCCGAGCCTCGCCGCCCGGGCGGTGCCGCCGCGTCGGCCGGTGGGCTGCCCGCCGGGTCCGAAAGTCTCCGGCTCCGCGACTTTGGTCGCTCCCGCGCCCCGGACCCCCGGAACCCGCCGCCCGCGTGCGTAGCTTTGTCGACATGACGCGTACGGAGTACCCCTGGCTGCTGCCCTCGGCGATGGCCGGACCCGAGCTGCCCGGCGACCGAGGCCGGTCCCGTCGTACCGTGCGGGACTGGGCCGTCGACCTCACCGCGTTCCTCTGCGCGGCGGGCATCGGCCTGACGACGCTCGCCGCCATCGAGGCCGACCCCACCACACCGGACACCTTCGTGCTGGTCGACTCCCTCATCGGTGCCGCCGCCTGCTGCGCCCTGTGGTTCCGGCGCCGCTGGCCGGTCGCGCTCGCCGTCGTCCTGACCCTGCTGGCCACCGTCGAACCGGTCGCGGCGGGCGCCCTGCTCGTCGCGCTGTTCAGCGTGGCCGTCCACCGGCCGTTCCGCCCGGTCGTACTCGTCGGCGCGGGGGCCCTGGCCGCCGCCCCCGTACAGCCGTATCTGCGCCCCGACCCGGACACGTCGTTCCTGGCGTCCACCGTCATCGGGATCCTGCTGATCCTGCTCGTCCTCAGCTGGGGCATGATCGTGCGCTCCCGGCGCCAGCTCGTCGTCTCCCTCCGCGAACGCGCCGTCCGCGCCGAGACCGAGGCCGCCCTCCGCGCCGAACAGGCGCAGCGGCTCGCCCGCGAGGAGATCGCCCGGGAGATGCACGACGTGCTCGCCCACCGGCTGACCCTGCTCAGCGTCCACGCGGGCGCCCTGGAGTTCCGTCCCGACGCGCCTCCGGCCGAGGTCGCCCGCGCCGCCGGGGTCATCCGGGACAGCGCGCACGAGGCGCTCCAGGACCTCCGCGAGATCATCGGCGTGCTGCGCGGCCCCCGCGACACCGACGGCAACCGCCCGCAGCCCACCCTCGCCACGCTCGACGCGCTCGTCGCCGAATCCCGGGAGGCGGGCATGAAGGTCGCCTTCGACAACCGCCTAGCCGACCCGGACGCCGTGCCCGCCGCCTCCGGCCGCACCGTCTACCGCATCGCCCAGGAGGCGCTGACCAACGCCCGCAAGCACGCCCCCGGCACCGAGGTCACCGTCGCCGTCACCGGCGGACCCGGACAGGGCATCACCGTGGAGGTGCGCAACCCGGCCCCCACCGAGCCCTTCACCCCGGTCCCCGGATCCGGCCAGGGGCTCATCGGCCTCACCGAACGGGCCACCCTCGCCGGGGGCCGCCTCGACCACGGGCCCGCCCCCGACGGCGGGTTCGCGGTGCGGGCCTGGCTACCGTGGGCCTCATGACCGACGCGCCCGTCCGCCTGCTCATCATCGACGACGACCCGCTCGTGCGGGCCGGGCTGAACCTGATGCTCGGCGGCGCCGACGACATCGACATCGTGGGGGAGGGCGCCGACGGCAGCGAGGCCGCGGCCCTGGTCGACCGGCTGCGGCCCGACGTGGTGCTGATGGACATCCGGATGCCGGTCATGGACGGCCTGTCCGCCACCGAAGCGCTGCGCGGCCGGCCCGACGCGCCGGAGATCGTCGTCCTGACCACCTTCCACGCCGACGAGCAGGTGCTCCGCGCGATCCGCGCCGGGGCCGCCGGCTTCGTCCTCAAGGACACCCCGCCGGCCCTGATCGTGGAATCGGTGCGCCGGGTCGCGGCCGGCGACCCGGTCCTCTCGCCCGCCGTCACCCGGCAGCTCATGGCCCGGGCGGCCGGTGCCGGACAGGAGGAGCGCGTGGACCGGGCCGCCCGGGCGCGCGAGCGGATCGCGCTGCTCGCGGACCGGGAGCGTGAGGTGGCCGTCGCCGTGGGACGGGGCCGGTCCAACGCGGAGATCGCCGCGGAGCTCTACCTCAGCGTCGCCACGGTGAAGACCCAGGTCTCCCGCATCCTGGCCAAGTTCGGCTTCAACAACCGCGTCCAGATCGCCCTCCTGGTCCACGACGCCGGCCTCCTGGACGACTAGGGCCTGTCTGACCATTCCCGTCCGCCGGGCGACGACGGGAATGGTCAGACAGGCCCTAAAGCGGATCGAATCCGGCCTGAACCGGCTCGATCCCGCAGGCCGCGCGGCATACGCTGAACGGGCCGGTCCTCGGAGCGGGGACGACACGACCGGGAGGGCGGGCCCATGTCCGAAGTCGTTGTGGATCTCAGCGGGTTGGCCGACTTCACCGCGAATCCGTACCCCTACTACGAGCGGATGCGCGCGACCGGACCCGTGCACCTCGTCCGCACCGACGAGTTCGACCGGATCTGGCTCGTCGTCGGCTACGACGAGGGCCGGGCCCTCCTGGCCGACCAGCGCTTCGGCAAGGACTGGCGGTCACTGCCCGGCGAGACCGGCGGTGACCCGATCAACGCCAACATGCTGGAGACGGACCCGCCCGACCACACCCGGCTGCGCAAGCTCGTCGCCCGCGAGTTCACCCCGCGCCGCATCGAGGCGCTGCGCCCCCGCGTCGAGGAGATCACCGCCGGACTCCTCGACCTGATGGTCCCCGAGGGCCGCGCCGACCTCGTGGACGCGCTCGCCTTCCCCCTCCCCATGACCGTGATCTGCGAGCTGCTCGGCGTCCCCGACCTGGACAGGTCCGCCTTCCGCAAGCTGTCCAACGGCGTCGTCGCCCCGGCGAACGCGGTGGAGGAGGGCGAGGCGGTCCGCGCGATGGGCGGCTACCTCGGGGAGCTGATCGAGGACAAGCGCCGCTCACCCGGCGACGACCTGCTCAGCGCCCTGATCGCCGCCCGCCACGAGGACGACGACGCGCTCTCGCCCGACGAGCTGGTCGGCATGGCCTTCCTGCTGCTCGTCGCCGGCCACGAGACGACGGTCAACCTCATCTCCAACGGCGTACGCGCCCTGCTCGCCCACCCGGACCAGCTCGCCGCGCTCCGCGCCGACCTCTCGCTCCTCGACGGCGCCGTCGAGGAGATGCTGCGCTACGACGGCCCCGTGGAGACGGCCACCCTCCGGTTCGCCCGGGAGCCGGTCGAGGTCGGCTCCCGGACCATCGCGACCGGCGACGCGGTCCTGGTCTCGCTCGCCGGCTCGGACCGCGACCCGGCCCGCTACCCCGAGCCCGACCGCTTCGACATCCGCCGTGACACGCGCGGCCACCTCGCCTTCGGACACGGCATCCACTTCTGCCTGGGCGCCCCGCTGGCCCGGATGGAGGGCCGCATCGCGATCCGGGCGCTCCTGGAACGATGCCCCGGCCTGGAGGCCGACCCGGAGGCCGCCCCGCTCGACTGGCTGCCCGGCACGCTGATCCGCGGGGTGCGCCGCCTGCCGGTGCGCTGGTGAGCGACGCGCCGCCGCCCTCTTCGTGCCCCTCCGGGTTGCGGCGGCACGCGCTCGGGGATACTTGCCCAGCCGGGCCGGGACCACAGGGCCCCGGCACCACCGGCAGCAGCACAGCGAGCAGCACAAGAAGGGCACGGCGTCGTGGCAAGGGTTCGGACAGGGGTACGTGCGATGGGCGCCGTGCTTGCGGCGGTGCTGGGGGTGTCCCTCATGGGATGCAGCAGCACCGGCGGCAAGCGGGCGGAGGAGCGTGCGGCCAAGGCCGCGGCCGAGGGCCGGGCCGCGGTGAACACGCCCCGCTGGACCTTCGCCATGGTCACCCACTCGGGCGACGGCGACACCTTCTGGGACATCGTCCAGAAGGGCGCCGACATGGCGGCCAAGAAGGACAACATCAACTTCCTGTACTCGAAGAGCGACGAGGGCCAGCAGCAGGCCCAGCTGGTCCAGGCGGCCATCGACAAGAAGGTCGACGGACTGATCGTCACGCTGGCCAAGCCCGACGCCATGAAGGACGTCGTCGCCAAGGCCGTCCGCGCCGGCATCCCCGTGATCACGGTGAACTCCGGCTCCGCCGAGTCCAAGGCGTACGGCGCGCTCACCCACATCGGCCAGGACGAGTCCATCGCCGGTGAGGCTGTCGGCGACGAGCTGAACAAGCGCGGCCGCAAGAAGGCCCTCTGCATCCTGCACGAGCAGGGCAACGTGGGCCACGAGCAGCGCTGCGCCGGTGCGAAGAAGACCTTCGACGGCCAGATGCAGAACCTGTACGTGGAGGGCACCAACATGCCCGACGTCCAGGCGTCCATCGAGGCGAAGCTCCAGTCCGACAAGGACATCGACGCGGTCGTCACGCTCGGCGCGCCCTTCGCGGACGCGGCCGTCAAGGCGAAGAAGACCGCCGGGAGCAAGGCCGAGATCGACACCTTCGACCTGAACGCCACCGTCGCCGCCGGGCTGAAGTCCGAGACCCTCGGCTTCGCCGTCGACCAGCAGCCCTACCTCCAGGGCTACGAGGCCGTCGACCTGCTCTGGCTCTACCGCTACAACCGCAACGTCCTCGGCGGCGGCCGCCCCGTTCTCACCGGCCCGCAGATCATCACCGCGAAGGACGCCGGAACGCTCGCCGAGTACGCCGACCGGGGCACCCGATGACCGCCGGGCCCGGATCGACCGCCGTCGCGGACGAACGACTGCTGCGCACCTCACCGCTGCGCAGGCTCCTCGGCCGCCCGGAGCTGGGCTCGGTCGTCGGCGCGCTCGCCGTCTTCCTCTTCTTCGCGGTCGTCGCCGACAGCTTCCTGCGCGTCACCAGCTTCGGCACGGTGCTGTACGCGGCCTCCACCATCGGGATCATGGCGGCTCCGGTCGCGCTCCTGATGATCGGCGGCGAGTTCGACCTGTCGGCCGGTGTGATGGTCACCAGCTCGGCGCTGGTCTCCTCGATGTTCAGCTACCAGATGACGGCCAACGTCTGGGTCGGCGTCTTCGTGTCGTTGCTGGTCACGCTCGCCTTCGGCGCGTTCAACGGCTTCATGCTGACCCGTACGAAACTGCCCAGCTTCATCATCACGCTGGGCACGTTCCTGATGCTGACGGGGCTCAACCTGGGCCTCACCAAGCTCATCAGCGGGACCGTCTCCACGAAGGGCATCGGCGACATGGAGGGCTTCCCCTCCGCCCGCAAGCTCTTCGCCTCGTACTGGACCGTCGGCGGCGTCGAGCTCAAGGTGACGCTCCTGTGGTGGGCCGGACTGGTGGCCGTCGCCACCTGGATCCTGCTCCGCACCCGCTTCGGCAACTGGATCTTCGCCGTCGGCGGCGGCGCGGACGCGGCCCGCGCGGTCGGCGTCCCGGTCATCCGCACCAAGATCGGGCTCTACCTCGGCGTCGCCTTCGCCGCCTGGGTCTCCGGGCAGCACCTGCTGTTCAGCTACGACGTCGTGCAGTCCGGCGAGGGCGTCGGCAACGAGCTGATCTACATCATCGCGGCCGTCATCGGCGGCTGCCTGATCACCGGCGGATACGGCTCCGCGATCGGCTCGGCGGTCGGTGCCCTGATCTTCGGCATGACCAGCAAGGGCATCGTGTACGCGGAGTGGAACCCGGACTGGTTCAAGTTCTTCCTGGGAGCGATGCTGCTCCTGGCCACCCTGCTCAACGCATGGGTACGCAAGCGCGCGGAGGCGACGACATGACGGCCCCCAAGGCCCCGGAAGGGCCCAAGGACACCGGCCGGCAGGCCCTCGTCGAGCTGGACGACGTGGCCAAGTACTACGGCAACATCAAGGCGCTGGAAGGCGTCTCCCTGGAGGTCCGCGCGGGCGAGATCTCCTGCGTGCTCGGTGACAACGGCGCCGGCAAGTCCACCCTCATCAAGATCATCGCGGGGCTGCACCGGCACGACGCCGGGCGCTTCCTCATCGACGGCGAGGAGACCACCCTCGCCAACCCGCGCGACGCACTCGACCGGGGCATCGCCACCGTCTACCAGGACCTCGCGGTCGTCCCCCTGATGCCGGTCTGGCGCAACTTCTTCCTGGGCTCCGAGCCCACGACCGGCGCCGGACCGTTCAAGCGCCTCGACGTGAAGCTGATGCGCGAGACCACGCGCTCCGCGCTGCTCCGCATGGGCATCGACCTGCGCGACGTGGACCAGCCCATCGGCACCCTGTCCGGCGGCGAGCGGCAGTGCGTGGCCATCGCGCGCGCCGTCCACTTCGGCGCCAAGGTGCTCGTCCTGGACGAGCCGACGGCCGCCCTCGGCGTCAAGCAGTCCGGCGTCGTCCTGAAGTACATCGCGGCCGCCCGGGACGCCGGCCTCGGCGTGGTCCTCATCACGCACAACCCGCACCACGCGTACCTCGTCGGCGACCGGTTCGTCCTCCTGAAGCGGGGCGTCATGGCCGGAAGCCACACCAAGGACAGCGTCTCGCTGGACGAGCTGACCCGGCAGATGGCCGGCGGCAGCGAGCTGGAGGAGCTGAGCCACGAGCTGGAGCGCACCTCCGGTCCGGGGACCGGCGACAGCGTGTAGCGGAGGCGCCCGGCGACCCCGCCCCCTCCGGGGTGGCAGAATCGGGACGGACGGGCGCCGTCCGCCACCGGGATCACTCCTGACCCGGTCACCCCACACCTTTCAGGGACGATGAGCACGTACCGCGACTTCGCACACCGCGGCTCCGCCCGCGCGACCGTCCTGCGGACCGTGGGCACCCGGGAAAGGCGCTCGCACCTCACGGCGCCCCGGGTCCCCACCGTCGGCATCGACATCGGCGGCACCAAGGTCATGGCCGGAGTCGTGGACGCCGACGGCACCATCCTGGAGACGGTGCGCACCGAGACCCCGGACAAGTCCAAGAGTCCGAAGGTCGTCGAGGACACCATCGTGGAGCTGGTCCTCGACCTCTCCGACCGGCACGACGTGCACGCGGTGGGCATCGGCGCGGCGGGCTGGGTCGACGCGGACCGCTCCAAGGTCCTCTTCGCCCCGCACCTGGCCTGGCGCGACGAGCCCCTGCGCGACGCCCTCGCCTCCCGGCTCGTCGTCCCCGTCATGGTGGACAACGACGCCAACACCGCCGCCTGGGCCGAGTGGCGCTTCGGCGCCGGGCGCGGCGAGGACCACCTCGTCATGATCACCCTCGGCACCGGCATCGGCGGGGCGATCCTGGAGGACGGCCAGGTGAAGCGCGGCAAGTACGGCGTCGCCGGTGAGTTCGGCCACATGCAGGTCGTGCCCGGCGGCCACCGCTGCCCGTGCGGCAACCGGGGCTGCTGGGAGCAGTACAGCTCCGGCAACGCGCTGGTCCGCGAGGCCCGCGAGCTGGCCGCCGCGGACTCGCCGGTGGCCCACGGGATCATCGAGCGCGTCAAGGGCAACATCCCGGACATCACCGGACCGCTCATCACCGAACTGGCCCGCGAGGGCGACGCGATGTGCGTCGAACTCCTCCAGGACATCGGGCAGTGGCTCGGCGTCGGCATCGCCAATCTGGCCGCCGCGCTCGACCCCTCCTGCTTCGTCATCGGCGGCGGGGTCAGCGCCGCCGACGACCTGCTCATCGGACCCGCGCGGGACGCCTTCAAGCGCCACCTCACCGGGCGCGGCTACCGCCCCGAGGCCAGGATCGCGAAGGCCCAGCTCGGCCCGGAGGCCGGTATGGTCGGCGCGGCGGACCTCGCCCGGCTGGTCGCGCGGCGCTTCCGCCGCACCAACCGCCGCCGCGTCGAGCGGTACGAGCGGTACGCGCAGATCTACGACCAGGCGGCGAGCACCCTCCGCAGCAACCGCAACACCCGCACTTCCTAGGGGCCCCACACCCATGACCGCAGCCGAGCACCCCGTCGTGCCGCGCCAGTCCCCGCCGCCGGACGAGGGGGACGGGCGGGCCCCGGAGACCCGCCGCCGCCTCATCCGCCGACGCCTGATCACGGCGACGATCATCGTGCTGCTCATCGGCATCCCCGCCGGATACCTGCTGATCTCGGCGGGCCAGAGCCGCCGCTCCGGCCAGGACAAGGCCGCCGAGGCCGCCGCGCAAGGGCTGCGCCCCGGCTGGCCGTCCCGGATGCTGCGCCGCATCTTCGAGGTCCCGATCCCCGGTTACGCGACCGGGGTGCAGTACTACGAGACGAACAACTGGAAGGCCAGCCGGATGTACGTGCAGTTCCGCACGACGTCCAACGGCCTGGACGCCTTCCTCACCGACATCGGCACCGGCCGCGCCGCGCTGGAACCCGGCAAGGTCACCATCAGCAAGCGCGACACGAAGATCGCCGGCTGGCACTTCGGCGACGGCGTCTCCTGGGCGGGCACCACCCACACGAACAAGGACCCGCGCCCCACCCAGGACATCACCGTCGACATGACGGACCCGATGTCACCCGTCGTGTACGTCGTCTCCGCCGCCACCCCCTGACCCGTCGCCCGGCGCCAGCGCCTGCACCTCGGCGTACGGGAGTGCTCCGCCCCGTACCGGACCCCCGTCCCGGATCGCGGCAGCCGTGGACACGGCCCCGGCCAGCGCCTCCCGGTACAGCAGCGAGCCCAGGCTGACCCGCCGCACCCCCAGGGCGCCCAGCTCGGCGATGCCCGGTCCGGCCGGGCTGTACAGCACGTTCAGCGGGGTGACGAGGGCGGCGGTGAGCGCGGCGATCCCCGCCCGGTCCGAGAGACCGGGCACGAACACCCCGTCCGCACCGGCCTGCTCGTAGACCGCGAGGCGGGCGGCGGTCCGCTCCTGTTCGCACCCCAGCCAGTACGTGTCCGTGCGGGCGTTGACGAACAGCCCGGGTGCGGCCTCCTTGACGGCGGCGACCTTCGCGGCGTGCAGCTCCGCCGGGGCCAGGGTGCCGTCGGCCCGCCCGTCCTCCAGATTGATCCCCGCCGCCCCCGCCTCGTACAGCCGCCGCGCGAACACGGCGACCTCCGCCGGGTCGTCGCTGAACCCCCCTTCCGCGTCCACGCTGAACAGGAACCGCCCCCGGCCGAGCCGCCGGGCCAGGTCCACGGTCGCCTCCTTCGTGGCCGCCGCCCCGTCCGGCAGCCCGAGTCCGGCAGCCACGCCGAGGCTGGTGGTCCCCACCGCTGCGAACCCCTCGGCCGCCAGTGCGGCGGCCGACGCGTAGTCCCAGGCGTTGGGCAGCAGCAGGGCCCTCCCCTCGTGGTGGAGCCGGGCGAACGGCGTCATCGGCCGGCCGAGCAGCCCCTCGGCCAGCGCGAGGGCGTGTGCCCTGCCCGGGCAGACCCGGGGCGGTGCGCCGAAGGTGAGCGGCACGGGGTGGCCCTGCTGGGCGGCCGCCAGGTCGAGGACCACCTCGTCGCCCTCGGCGATCTCCCGTCCGGCGACCCGGGTGGCCCGGGCGGCAACCCGGCGCATGACCCGCACCGGCGGATCGTCCCGCAGCACCCGGGCCGTCGGCGCTCCGGGCCCGGCCGCCGCGACGGCTCCGGCCAGCGCGGCGGTCGCGCCGCACGCCTGGGCCAGGAGGCCGATGCGATTAGCGACGGCCTCCAGCCCGGCCTCGTCCACCGGGTCCGGCGAGAGCAGGTCCACGAGCCGGGCGACGGCCCGGTCGGCGTCGGACCCGCCGTCCTCGCCGAAGTACGCGTCCGCCAGCACCGCCACCTCCCGGGCGACCCGCTCCGGCTCCGGCAGGTCCAGGGCGGCGGCGAGGCGGCTCACCACGCGCGTCCGCGGATCGCCCTCCCCGCCCGGCGCCGAGGCCGCCCGGTGCAGATCGGCCGGGGCCAGGCGGGCGAGTTCCGCCTCCACCCACGCCCGGCGCCGCAGATGCGGCTCACCGGAGGCGAACCTCGCCACCGCGGCCCGCAGCCAGGCGACGCTCGCGCCGGGCGGACCGTCGAACGGGCCGGGTGCCGGCGGGACGAGCGCGGGGTCGGCGAGCGCCGTGCGGATCTCCGCGTACTGACTGAACTCATGGGTCGTCGCGTGGCTCATGGCTCCGACCGTAGGCCCGGAACACTTCGGCCCCCGCCGAACCGTCCCTGCGCCACCATGGAGTCATGTCCTCCCTCGCCGAGACCGCCGCCCTCTTCGCCGACCGCACCCGCGCCGCCTTCTGCGAGGCGCTGCTCGACGGGCGGGCCTGGACGTCCGGTGAGCTGGCCCGGCACGCGGGGGTCACCGCGTCCACCGCCAGCGAGCAGATCTCCCGCCTCGTGGCAGGCGGTCTGCTGGCCGAGGAGCGGCAGGGGCGGCACCGCTACGTCCGGCTCGCGGGCCCCGAGGCGGCCGCGCTGACCGAGGCGCTTGCCGCGTACGCACCCGGCACGCCCCGCCCGCGCACCCTGCGCGCCTCGGTCCGCCAGGACGCCGAGGCCCGGGCGCGCACCTGCTACGACCATCTGGCGGGCCGGCTCGGCGTCGCCCTGGCGGACGCGATGACCTTGCGCGGCCTGGTCGACACCGGCTCCGGGATCGCCGTCACCCCGGCGGGCCGCGGCTGGCTGGCCGACACCCTGGACTTCCGGCAGCCCGCCGGGGCCCGGCGCCCTCTCGTCCGCACCTGCCTGGACTGGACCGAGCGCCGCTCGCACCTCGCGGGCGCCCTGGGCGCGGCGCTGTGCACGGCGTCCCTGGACCGCGGGTGGGTCCGGCGCGTCGGCTCGGGGCGGGCGGTGAAGGTGACGCCGGAGGGAAGCGCGGCGTTCGCGGAACTGCTCGGGGTGGAGGTGTGAGCCGTCCTCAGCGCCAGTCCACCTCCGTGGAGGCGAAGTAGGGCAGGCCCCGGTCGGCCCAGAGGCGGCCGTGGTGCGCCAGCCGCTCGCGGTATTCGGCCCATTCCGGGGCGCGCCCGCACCACGCGGCCTCCGCGACCGAGGCCAGCCGGGGCAGCAGGAGCAGGGAGACGTCCTCGAAGCCCCTGAACCTCTCGGCGAAGACCGTGGCCTCCACGCCCGCCACGTTCGCGTCCGGGACCGGGCAGGCGCCCGGGTCCCAGGCGGCCGTGTGCCGGACACCCAGCGGGCGGTAGCCGTCGAAGCCGAGCCGGGCGGCCTCGGCGGACTGCTCGGGCGGGGCGAACTCCGTCGCGTACCGGCGGTCCAGGTAGAGGTGCGACTGCGGGGAGAGCAGCACGCGGCCGCCGCCCTCGACGGTGCGGCGGAGGTCGTCGTCGGTGGGGGCGAAGAAGGTCTTCAGGGCCGTGATGATCTCCATGGTCCGCCCGGAGGCGACGAGTTCGGGGCGGGCGGCCAGTTCCTCCGCCGTGTCCGGGAGGTCCATCATCGCCACGTCCACCCAGTACTGCGCGATGTCCTCGGGGCCGATCCCGGCGCGTGAGGACTCCTGCCAGGCCACCGGGCGCTTGCCCAGGTCGCGGACGAGCGCGCGCAGTGCGCGTACGGAGGCGTCGAAGCTCTCCGGGGTCGCGCCGAACGCCTCGTCGGCGCCGATGTGCACGTAGGGGCCGGTCGTCAGCGCGCAGACCTCGGTGAGGACGCGGGCGACGGCGGCGCGGGTCGCCGCGTCGGTCAGGTCGAGCGGGGGCACGAACGGGAAGCGGTCGGCGAGCCCGGCCGGGGCGGGGGCCGGGGGGAGGCCGGGCACGGCGGCCCGGAGCGTCGCGCAGTGGCCCGGCAGGTCGATCTCCGGGACGACGGTGACGAACCGCCGGGCCGCGTACTCCTGAAGCTCCCGGTACTCGGCCGCCGTGTAGTACTCCGTGCCCGGGGGCGTCAGCGCCGGGGTGCCGGGGAGTTCGACGCGCCAGCCCTCGTTGTCGGTGAGGTGCAGGTGCAGGACGTTGAGCTTGTAGAGCGCGGCGAGGTCGATGATCCGGCGCACCTCGTCCGGCGTGAGGAAGCTGCGGGCCGGGTCGACCATGAGCCCGCGCCAGGCGTAGCGCGGGGCGTCGGTCAGTTCCTGGTGCGGGAGTCGACCCGTGGCGATGAGCTGGAGGGCCGTGGTCGCGCCCCGGAACACCCCGGCCGGGGTGCGGCCGCGGCAGGTGATGCCGTCGGCGTCCACCCGGAGCCGGTAGCCCTCGTCCACCGGCTGGGCGGCCCCGTCCGGGGAGACGCCGAGGGGCGGTTCCGACACCGACTCGTCCAGTCCGAGCACCAGTTCACGAAGCGGCGTGCCGGGCGCGTCCGGCAGGTGCGGGGCGAGCAGCGCCCGTACGGTCTCCGCCACCTCCGCCAGTGCCGGGTCGGTCGCCCGTATGTGCCAGGGGCCGGCCGCGGGCAGTGCGCCGGCGGGCGAGGACGGTCGGGCGTCGGGGTGCGGAATGACGGCGTTCACGGGCTTCTCCCTGAGGCGCGGGGCGTGGGCCGGGGGCCGGAGCGGCGGCGTCGGGTTCCGTCGGGTCCGGCCCCCCGGGCATTCGGTGCCGGAGCGGGACCGGACCGGCCGCCTCTTCTCCCGTACCGCTGCCACCTGTACGCTAACACGAAAACCGATCAATGAACGCTTTTTGCGGAGGGGGCGAACGGCCCGCCTCCGGGCGAAAGGAGAACCCGATGGTGCATGAGGCCGGACCCGGTTTCGCCCTGCCGGAAGGCTTCCTCATGGGGGCCTCGACCTCGGCCCACCAAGTCGAGGGCAACAACGTCTCCAGCGACTGGTGGACCCTGGAGAACCACCCCGAGAGCTTCGTCCAGGAGCCCAGCGGGGACGCGGCCGACAGCTTCCACCGGTGGCCCGAGGACATGGACCTGCTGCGCGAACTCGGCTTCGACTCCTACCGGTTCAGCATCGAGTGGGCGCGCGTCGAGCCCGAGCGCGGCCGGATCTCACGCGCCGCCGTCGAGCACTACCGGGCCATGGTGCGCGGCGCGCTGGAACGCGGGCTGACCCCGGTCGTGACCCTCCACCACTTCACCTCGCCCCGGTGGTTCAGCGACCTCGGCGGCTGGACGGCCCCCGGCGCGGACGAACTGTTCGCCGCCTACGCGCGCAGCTGCGGGGCCATCCTGCGCGAGGGCGTCCGCCATGTCGCCACCATCAACGAGCCCAACATCATGGCCCTGATGTACGCCCTCAAGCGGCACGCGGCCGAGCACGGCTGGGGGAGCGTCGCGCACGGGGCGAACGCCGCCCGCGAGGCCGGGGCAGCCGCCGTCGACCCGGCCTCCTTCGCCCCGGACTCCGAAGTGACCCGGGCCCTCATCCGCGCCCACCGGGCCGCCACCGCCGCGCTGAAGGAGGCCGTGCCCGGCGTCCGGGTCGGCTGGACCGTCGCCAACCAGGTCTACCAGGCGGAGCCCGGCTGCGAATCGGCCGCGACCGCCCACGCACGGCCCCGCGAGGACGTCTTCCTGGAGGCCGCCCGCGAGGACGACTGGATCGGCGTCCAGGCGTACACCCGCCACCGCATCGGCCCCGACGGCACCCTCCCCCCGCCCCCGGGCGCCGAACTGACGCTCACCGGCTGGGAGTTCTACCCCGAGGCGCTCGGCGAAGCGGTGCGGCACACGGCGGAGGTCGTCGGCCCGCACGTCCCGGTCCTGGTCACCGAGAACGGCATCGCCACCGACGACGACGAGCGCCGCATCGCCTACACCGCCCGCGCCCTGGCGAGCCTCGCCGGGGCGATGGCCGACGGCGTCGACGTACGCGGCTATCTGCACTGGAGCGCCCTCGACAACTACGAGTGGGGGAGCTACCGGCCGACGTTCGGGCTGATCGCGGTCGACCGGGACACCTTCGCCCGGACGCCCAAGGACTCGGCGCGCTGGCTGGGCGCCCTCTCCCGGGAGCGGCGGCTGCCCGCCGGAGCCCCGCTCGGGTCGGTGACCGCACCTTCCTCCCGTTAGGGTGACCGGCATGGCGAAACGGGGCCCGTACGAGAAGGGCGAGGCAAAGCGCAGCGAGATCCTGCACGCGGCACTGGAGATCTTTGCCGCCGAGGGGTACCGGGGTACCTCCCTGCGCAAGGTGGCGGCGAAGTGCAGCCTCAGCCTGCCCGGTCTGATGCACTACTTCGACTCCAAGGAGGACCTGCTCACCCAGGTCCTGCGGATGCGTGACGAGACCGCGCGGGCCCGGCAGGTGGAGCGCGCCGATCCGTACGGCTACCGCGAGATCATCCGGGAGGGCGCCAAGACCCCCGGCCTGGTCGAGCTCTTCGTCTCGCTGGCGGCCGCCGCCAGCGACCCGGCCCACCCCGCCCACGCCCACTTCGCCGAGCGCTACCCGGTGGTGCGCGAACGTGTCGCGGACTTCGTCCGGGAGGGGGTCGCGGAAGGACGGATCAGCTCGGCGGTCCCGCCGGAGCGGCTGGCCGTGCTCCTGGTCGCCGTGGCCGACGGCATCCAGCTGCAATGGCTGATCGACCGCTCCACGGACATGGAGCAGCCCATCGAGGACCTGCTCTCCATTCTGGATCCGCGTCCGGCGCCCGAAGGCCCCTGAACCGCGGAACGAGGAGGGGCGGCGCCGTGTGGCGCCGCCCCTCCTCCTCGCGTGTCCCGTACGGTCAGCGCGCCGCCGTGCGCGCCTCCACCTCGTCCGCGAGGGCGGGCAGGCTCTCGGGGGACAGCGGGCTCTGCGGGAACTCGCAGATCACGTCGAGCGGCACCCCGGCGAGGAACCGCAGCATCATGGGATCGGCGAGCGCGCCCGCGGACTCGTCCGTACGGGACTTCGCGAACGCCTCCATCAGCAGCGGGCCGCCCACCGGGTGCTCGAACCACTCGGCGAGGGTGTTGCGGCCGGTCAGCCGCAGGCCCGAGGGGTCGCCCCCGATGTCGTGCCCGACCGAGGCGCGGATGTCGCGCGAGGAGGCGCCGGCCTCGAAGCGGTAGCGTCCGCCCTCGACCTTCCAGCCGCCCTCCCGCTCGCTGAAGTACGCCAGATCCTGCCGCGCCACCCGCACCGCCACCCCGGCACTCGCGCCCGGCTCCAGGGACACCGAGGCGAAGCCGCGCAGTTCGCGCACCGGCCGCAGGACGCGTGAACCCTCGGGCCCGGCCACGTAGAGCTGGACGACCTCGCGCCCGGCCACCGCACCGGTGTTGGTGACGGTCAGCGTGACGTGGAAGGCGTCCCCGTCCTCCCGTACGGTCAGGTCCTCGTAGCCGAACGTCGTGTACGACAGGCCGTGACCGAACGGGAACGCGACCTCCCGGCGCTGCGCGTCGTATCCCCGGTATCCGACGAAGATCCCCTCGCCGTACCGGGCCCTGCCCTCCTCGCCGGGGAACGAGAGGTGGCTCGGGGAGTCCTCAAGGCGCAGCGGGACGGTCTCCGTCAGCTTCCCGGACGGGTTGACCGCGCCGAACAGGACGCGGGCGAGCGCGCCGCCGCCCGCCTGGCCGAGCAGCCACGCCTCCACGAGCGCCGGCACCCGGTCCTGCCAGGGCGCGGTGCGGACGACACCGCCGTTGGACAGCACCACGACCGTGCGCGGGCTGACGTCCAGGACCCGCCGCAGCAGCTCGGTCTGGGCGGCGGGCAGGTCCAGATGGTCGCGGTCGAAGCCCTCGGACTCGTCCTGCGCGGGCAGGCCGAGGAACAGCACCGCCGTGTCCGCCGACTCCGCCAGCCGCACCGCCTCGTCGGCCAGTTCGGCGTCCGCCGGACCGTCCTCCGCGCCCGGCAGCGCGTACCCGGCGGCGAACCGCACGTCCGCGCCCGTGGCCAGCTCGCGCAGGCAGTCCAGCGGGACGTCGAGCCGGGTCGGCGTGACCTGCGAGCTGCCCGCGCCCTGGAAACGGGGCGTACGGGCGAACTCGCCGATGACCGCGAGGCTGCCGCGCGCCGGGTCCAGCGGCAGCAGCGCGTCGTCGTTCTTCAGGAGCACCACGCACTGGTCGGCGGCCCGCCCGGCGACGCGGTGCGAGGCGTCCGCGTCGAAGGTTCCGGGCGCCCCGGTCCCGCCGGTCGCGCGGTCGGCGAAGAGGGCGAGCCGTTCGACGGTCCGGTCGAGCACCGCCTCGTCCAGCGCGCCGGACTCCACGGCGGCGGCCACTTCGCGGTCCGTGTGCCCGCCGGGGCCCGGCATCTGGAGGTCGAGACCGGCGCGGAGGGCGGCGACCCGGTCGCGTACCGCGCCCCAGTCGGAGACGACGATCCCGTCGAAGTCCCACTCGTCGCGCAGGATCTTGGTGAGCAGACGGGTGTGCTGCGCGACGGGCACGCCGTTGACGCCGTTGTAGGAGGCCATGACGGACCAGGGGCGATCGCGGCGGACAACGCGTTCGAAGGCGCGCAGATAGATCTCGCGCAGCGGGCGCTCGTCGATGTCGGCGCTCACCCGCATCCGGTCGGTCTCCTGGTTGTTGGCCGCGTAGTGCTTGAGCGACGCCCCGACCCCGGCCTTCTGGAGCCCGCGCACCATCGCGCCGCCCAGCTCCGAGGAGACCAGCGGGTCCTCGGAGAAGTACTCGAAGTTCCGGCCGCACAGCGGTGAGCGCTTGATGTTGATGCCCGGCCCGAGCACCACGTGGACGCCGTGCGCCACGGCCTCGGCCGCGATGGCGGCGGCGACCTCCTCGGCCAGCTCCGGATTCCAGCTGCTGCCGAGGGCGACGGCGGGCGGGAAGCAGGTGGCGGGCGCCGCGCTGTGCAGGTCGAGCTGGCCGCCGTCGCCGCTCTCCCGGGGCAGCCGCAGCCCGTGCGGGCCGTCGGACATCTTGACGGCGGGCAGCCCCGCCGCCTCGGACCCCTCGCTCACGAAGTCCCCGGAACCGCTGGTCAGGGCGGCCTTCTCGGCGAGCGGCAGGGCGGTGGCGGGGGAGGGGCGAGGGGTGGATCGCTGAGTCATACGAACACCTGTCGGGCTTCCGTGAGGGGGGCGGGGTGCCGGGGCGAGGAGCCGTCCGGCGGAGCGAACCGGGGCAAGACGGCATGCGACCCAAAAACGTATGGTGATCGGTTTTCGGTGTCAAGGGTCCCCGCGCGCGGCGTGCGGGGACCCTTCGAGCGGCCGGATTCCATTTCGGGCGCGGCCCTTGACGGCCAGAAACCGATCATCGTACGGTTTTCGAGCTCGGGCGGTCCGCTCCGATGAGCTCCCTGCTGCTGCCGTCCGTCCCGTCGGCTCCGCTCTCCCCTGAATCGAGGAACGGTCATGTCGGTATCCGGTCGGTCGACCACCCCCGCGCTCCGAGAGGCGGGGCGCTCCCGCGTTCCGCGCCTGGCCCTCGCGGCGGCGGCGGCCGTCGCGCTGCTCGCGGGCGCCGCCTCGCCCGGCGCCGCCGCCCCGGCCGCCCCGGCGTCCGGCGAGCCCGTCCGCTACGTGGCGCTCGGCGACTCGTACAGCTCCGGGCTCGGCATCCCGCAGCAGACCGACACCGTCTGCGGGCGCTCGGACCGCAACTACCCCTCGCTCGTGGCTGCGGCGGTGGGCGCCGCGTCGTTCACCGACGTCACCTGCGCCGGGGCCGACACCACACACATGGCGGGACCGCAGGACGCGGTGGCGCCGCAGCTCGACGCGCTGCGCCCCGACACCACCCTGGTCACCCTCGGAGTCGGCGGCAACGACCTGGACCTGGCCGGGGTCATCACCCGGTGCGTCCTCGTCGGCTACCTCGCGCCGCACGGGTCGCCCTGCAAGGGCAGCTTCACCCTGTTCGGCACCGACGAGATCGGCTCCCGCATCAACGCCACCGCGCCCAAGCTCGACGCGGTGCTCGACGCGATCCGCGCCCGCTCGCCGCAGGCCCGGATCCTCGTCGTCGGCTACCCGGCGCTGCTGCCCGACGACGGCAGCTCCTGCCGCGCCACGATCCCGCTCGCCGAAGGCGACTTCGGCTGGGTCCGGGACAAGGAGAAGCAGCTCGACGCGATGATGGCGCAGCGGGCCGGGACGCGCGGCGCGGGTTACGTCGACAGCTACGGCCCGTCCGTCGGGCACGACGCCTGCCGGGCCGCGGGGGTGCGCTGGATCGAACCGGCCGACTCGGCAGAGGGTGCCGGCTTCCACCCGAACGCCGCCGGACACCGGAGCACGGCCGATGCCGTCCTCGCCGCCCTCGGCCACTGACGCCTCAGCCGCGCCCCTCCGTCGCCACACCGCAGCGGCGGAGGAAGGCGCGGACCTGCTCCGCCATGTCGACCGCGTCCGGATCGAGGAGCCACTGCGTCTGGAGCCCGTCCAGCAGGGCCAGCAGCTGCTGCGCCACGGCCGCCGGATCCTCGTGGACGCCCGCCGCCGCGAACAGCTCCGCCAGCAGGCCGGTCAGCTCGCGGCGCAGGACCTCGTAGCGCCGTACGAAGTAGAGGTGGGCGGGGTGGCCCGGATCGGACGCCTCCGCCGACAGCTTCGCGTACAGCGCGACCAGGCCCGGCGTACGGGCGTTGCGCTCGACCACGTCGAGCAGCAGGCGCAGCCGCTCGGCGGCCTCCGGCTCCGGTTCGCCCGGGTCGAGGACGCCGGGGAAGAGGCGGCGCGCGTCCAGTTCGTCCCGGCGGCTCAGTACGTCCAGGAGCAGCGCGTCCTTGCCGGGGAAGTGGTGCAGCACCCCCGCGTGAGTGAGCCCGGCATGGGCGGCGATGTCCCGCAGCGAGACCGCGAGGAAGCCGGAGCGGGCGAACAGCTCGGCCGCGGAGTCCAGGATGCGGGCGCGGGTGCGCTCGCCCTTCGACCGTCGTCGGGGCGCCTCAAGAGCGGGGTCGGTCACTTCGGTCTCCTGCCGCGATCGAGTGTCGTCCAGCGGAACTTACCGGCTGGTTCATTCCACCCAGCAAAAACCTACCAAGTGGTTAATTCCGTGTGTAGGCTCACCGGCAATCTTCGCCGGGGCGGTGCCCCCGGCTCTCCAGACGGAGCGAAAGACATGAGCAGAACTGCCCGAACCGCGACGGCTGCCGCCTGCGTCGCGGCCTCGCTCACCCTCGCCGGATGCGCCGGCGACAACGGCGGCGCCGCGGGTGCCGGATCGTCCACGCTGAACATCGCGACGATGACCCTCCCGCAGAGCCTGGACCCCGCTGTCGCCACCGGCAGCGGCCTGCCGTACTTCCAGGCGGTGTACGACACCCTCATCAAGCGCGAACCCGACGGCACCTTCAGCCCGATGCTCGCGACGGAGTGGACGTACGACAAGAAGCACACCGCGCTCGCCCTGACCCTGCGCAAGGACGTGAAGTTCGCCGACGGCACCGCCTTCGACGGCGCGGCGGTCAAGGCGAACCTGGAGCGCTTCCAGAAGGGCGGCGGTGCCTCCGCGAAGTGGCTGAACGACCTGGAGGCCGTCGACGTCACCGACGCCACCCACGTCACGCTCAAGCTCAAGCAGCCCAACCCGGCCATGGAGTTCTACCTCAGCGACGCACCCGGTCTGATGGCCAACCCCCAGCAGTTCGCGAAGGGCGACAGCCTCAGGACCACACCGGACGGCACCGGCCCGTACCGCCTCGACAAGGCGCGGACCACCGTCGGCACCAAGTGGTCGTACACCCGCAACGCCGACTACTGGGGCGACGAACTTCCGTACAAGAACATCAGCATCAGCTTCTTCGACAACGAGACCGCCATCACCAACGGCCTCAAGACCGGGCAGATCAACGCGGCGCTCCTCCAGACCGCCGACCAGCAGATCGCCATCGAATCCGACCCCGAGGTCACGACGGAGAAGCAGGAGTTCGACTTCCAGGGGCTGCTGCTCTTCGACCGCGACGGCAAGATCACCCCGGCCCTGCGCGACCCCCGCGTGCGCCAGGCGCTCAACTACGCCGTCGACCGCGACACCATGCTGGACCGCATCCGACAGAACCGCGGCCGGACCACCTCGCAGGTCTTCGGGCCCGAGACCCAGGCGTACGACAAGAAGCTGGACGGCTACTACGCGCACGACCCGGCCAAGGCCAAGTCCCTGCTCAAGCAGGCCGGTTACGGAAACGGCTTCACGCTGAAGCTGCCGAGGATCACGGCGATCGTCAACGACGCGCTCGCCGCCTCGCTCCAGTCCGACTTCAAGGCCATCGGCGTGAAGCTCGTCTGGGACACCCTCGACGGCGCCTCGGCCGTGCAGAAGGTGTTCAAGGACCGCCAGTACTCCGGCATGGTCATGAACATGGGCCAGTCCACCTCGGACTGGGCGGCGGCCGACGAGCTGGTCACCCCGGGCGCGTTCAACATGTTCGGCACCACGGACAAGGTCACGCGGAAGCTGCTGCCCGCCCTCAAGGCCGGCAGCGAGGCCGAGGCGGAGTCGGCCGCCCGCGAGCTGAACCAGCACCTGGTCGAGGACGCGTGGTTCGTCCCCTTCTACCGGATGAGCTACCTGCACGTCTCGGACGGCACCGTGAAGATCGCGCCGCAGTCCGGCATGGCCGTCCCCTCGATCTACAACTACGCGCCCGCCAAGTAGCGCCCCGCGCCGACGGATACCGAGTGTCATGCTGAACTTCATCGCCCGCAGGATCACCTCCGGAGCCCTGCTCCTGGTCGTGATCTCCTTCCTCACCTATCTGCTGCTGTCCGTCCCGCACATCGACGTGGGCCGGCAACTGCTCGGCGAGAGCGCGTCCCAGAGCGCCATCGACGCCAAGAACGCGTCGCTGGGCCTGGACGACCCGGTGCTCCAGCAGTACGGGACCTGGCTGTCCCACGCCGTCCGGGGCGACCTCGGCACCTCCTGGTTCACGAGTGAGGACGTGGGCCGGGCCGTCGGCAACCGCCTCCCCGTCACGGCGAGCCTGATGCTCGGCGTCACCGCCGTCACCACGGTCCTCGCCTTCCTGCTGGGCGTGTGGGCCGGAGTGCGGCGCGGCGCCGCCGACCGCTTCGTGCAGGTGCTGGGCGTGGTGGGGTACGCCCTGCCGGGGTTCCTGCTCACCCTGGTCCTGGTGCTGGTCCTCGCAGTACGGCTGCGTTGGTTCCCGGCCATCGGCTACACCGGGTTCACCGACTCGCCCAGCGGCTGGCTGTCCACCATTACCCTGCCCGTGCTCTCGCTGTCCGTGGCGTCCGTCGCGGGTGTCTCGCAGCAGGTGCGGGGCGCCGTCATCGACGCGCTCCGGCAGGACTACGTACGCACCCTGCGCGCCCGCGGCCTGCCCGCGTCCCGCATCGTGTTCAAGCACGTCCTGCGCAACGCCTCGGCGCCCGCGCTCTCCGTGCTCGGCATGCAGTTCGTCGGCCTGCTCGGCGGCGCCGTCCTCGTGGAACAGATCTTCGGACTCCCCGGCATCGGCTCCATGACCGTCACCTACACCACCCGCGGCGACATCCCCGTGATCATGGCGCTCGTCATGCTCACCGTCGTCGGCGTCGTCCTGATCAACCTCCTGGTCGACATCCTGATCGGCTGGCTCAACCCCAAGGCGAGGGTCGCATGAGTACCGGCCGCACCCTGCGCAGGGTCCTGCGCAACCCCCTCGGCGGGTTCTCCGCCCTCCTGCTCCTGCTCATCGTCGCGGCCGTGCTCCTCGCCCCCGTGATCGCCTCGCAGGACCCGGGCGCCTCGTCGCTCAGCGAGGCGTTCGCCGGTCCCAGCGGCGGACACCCCCTGGGCATGGACTCGGCGGGACGCGACATCCTCGCCCGGGTGCTGTACGGCGGCCGCAACACGCTGGGCGGCGCGCTGCTCGCCCTCGCCATCGCGCTGGTGCTCGGTGTCCCGTCGGGGCTCTTCGCCGGGTACCGGGGCGGCTGGTTCGACTCCGTCGCCAACTGGACGGTCAACCTCGTCATGGCCCTGCCCGCCATGGTCGTCCTGCTCGCCTCCCGCGCCATCCTCGGCCCGGACGTCAAGGTCCTGATGATCGTGCTCGGCGTCCTGGTGGCGCCCAGCTTCTTCCGCCTGGTGCGCGGCATCGTCGCCAACGTCCGGGGCGAGCTGTACGTGGACGCCGCGAAGGTCTCCGGACTCTCCGACACGCGCATCGTCGCCCGGCACGTCCTGACCGTCGTACGCGGCCCCATCATCATCCAGACCGCCCTGGTCGCCGGCATCGCGATCGCCCTCCAGGCCGGCCTGGAATTCCTCGGCGTCGGCAGCGGATCGTCCGCGACCTGGGGCGCGATGCTCAACGAGGCGTTCCAGAACATCCAGCGCGCGCCCCGGCTCATCCTCTGGCCCGGACTCGCGCTCGGCCTCACCAACTGCGCGCTCGTCCTGCTCGCCGGAGCCCTGCGCGACGCCCTGGAGGACCGGGCGCCCCGGCCCGCCCGCCGCCGGCGGACCGGGCCCGCCGCCCCCGCCGAGTCCGTGGAGTCCACCGCCCCGCGCGCCGAACTGCTCTCCGTGCGCGGCCTCACCGTCGCCTACGCCCGGCCCGACAGCACCGACAAGGAGGTCGTGCACGGCATCGACCTCGATGTGCGCCCCGGCGAAATCGTCGGCCTGGTCGGGGAGTCCGGCTCCGGGAAGACCCAGACGGCCTTCTCGGTCCTGGGCCTCCTGCCCGAGGGCGGACGCGTCACGCGCGGCAGCGTCACGGTCAACGGCCGGGAGACGGTGGGCATGCGGGAACGCGACCACCGCGCGCTGCGCGGCCGCACCCTCGCGTACGTGCCGCAGGAACCCATGAGCAACCTCGACCCCGCCTTCACCATCGGCAGCCAGCTGATGGAGCCCGTACGCCACCACCTCGGGCTCGGGCGCAAGGAAGCCGTCGAAAGGGCGCGCGAGTTGCTGCGCCTGGTCGAGATCCGCGACCCGGACCGCACCCTGCGCCTCTACCCGCACGAGATCTCCGGCGGCATGGCCCAGCGCGTCCTGATCGCCGGAGCCATGTCCTGCGATCCCGACCTCCTCATCGCCGACGAGCCCACCACCGCGCTCGACGTACGCGTGCAGGCCGAAGTGCTCGCCCTGCTGCGCCGCCTGCGGGACGAACGCGGCCTCGGCGTCCTCCTGGTGACCCACAACCTCGGGGTCGTCGCCGACCTCTGCGACCGGGTGGCCGTGATGAACGCCGGGCGCGTCGTGGAGACCGGGACCACCGAACAGATCCTCGGCGCGCCCCGGGACCCGTACACCCGCACCCTGCTCGCCGCCGTCCTGGACGACGCACCCGCCCGCGCCCCCTGGCAGCCCCGAGAAGCAAGGACCGTCACCGCATGAAGACCCCAGACGCCGTCGCGCCCGACGCCGCCGCCGAGGAGGACGCCCTGCTCGCCGTGCGGGACCTGCGGGTATCCTTCCCCGGCAAGGGGCGGCGGGCCCCGGAGACCGAAGTCCTCAAAGGCGTCGGCCTCACCGTCCGGCCCGGGGAGACCCTGGGCCTGGTCGGCGAGTCCGGCTCCGGCAAGTCCACCATCGGGCGCGCGGTCCTCGGGCTCGTCCCGGTGCGGTCCGGCACCATCACCTTCGACGGCGAGCGCGTCGAGCACGCCGCGCCCCGGCGCCGCAGGGCCCTCAGCCGCGACCTCCAGGTGATCTTCCAGGACCCGTACACCTCCCTGAACCCGTCGCGCACCATCGGGGACACCCTCGCCGAGCCGCTGATCGGGCAGGGCACGGCGGCGCGGGAGGCCCGGGGGAGGGTCGCCGCGCTGCTGGACCGCGTCCATCTGCCGTCCGACGCGGCGGGGAGGCTGCCCCGGGAGTTCTCCGGGGGACAGCGCCAGCGGGTCGCGATCGCCCGGGCGCTGGCCCTGCGGCCCCGGCTGGTCATCTGCGACGAACCGGTGTCCGCGCTGGACCTGACGACCCAGCGCACGGTGCTCGACCTCCTCCTGGAGATCCAGGAGGAGACGGGGGTCGCGTATCTCTTCGTCTCCCACGACCTGGCGGTCGTCCGCTTCATGAGCCACCGGGTGTCGGTCATCCACCGGGGCGAGATCGTGGAGACGGGCGACGCCGCGTCGGTCACCTCCGAGCCGCGCCACGCCTACACGCGCACACTCCTGCTGGCCTCACCGGTGGCGGACGTGGCCGGGCAGCGCAGGCGGCGCGCGGCGGCCGCGGCGGCGGGCGGGCTGGACTGACCTGCGACGACACGGACGAGCGGGGCGCCCACCGGGCGCCCCGTTCCGCGTGCCCGGGGGCTCTTCGGGGCGGACCGCTATCGGCTACTCAGGGTACTTGTCGCACTTTTCAGTGTGTTACACGGCATTTATCCCGCGTGCCATGGCATCTCTTAGGTCGATCGATTGATCAGTACGACAATCATCCCGGCTCAAAGGAGTTCAGCATGCGCATTTCCGCTTCTGTCCGTGCCCGCAGCGTCCGCGCGGGCACCGTCGCGGCCGCCGTGGCCGCGGCCGCCGCCGCCACGCTGGGCGGGGCGTCCGCCGCCTTCGCCGCCCCCGGCGACAGCGGTGACATCGACATCCGCCCCGGCGGCTGGGCGGCGCGCGGCGGCGACGGCAACGAGGTCTGCAAGTTCGTCCTCCAGGCCAGCAACTTCGGCGACATGCCGGCCGTGCCGTGGACCATCACCGCGCAGCCCCCGACCGTTCCCCCGGGGGACACCCTCGCCAGCACCCTTCCGCTGGTGAACGGCTCGGCCCGCAGCCAGGAGTACCTGCTCCCCGAGGGCACGTACCAGCTGGTGTGGATCGTTCCGTCCGGCCCGAAGAACAAGGCGTTCAAGGTCAACTGCACCAAGCCGGCCGGTAACAACGGGTCGAGCGGCAGCGCCGAGCGCGGTTCCGCCGCCTCGGGCTCCGAGGCGGGTTACGAGCAGCCGTCCGGCGGCGTCCCCGCCGGTGGCGGCGGCGTCCCGGACATGGAGGGCGTCAGCTCCGAGAGCGACTCGAACGTCGGGGCCACCGCCGCGCTGGCGGCCGGCGCCGTCGGAGCCGCCGGGCTGATCATGGTCCGCCGAGCCGCACGCCGCCGTGCCCGCAACGAGGCATAGCCCGCGCAGAAGACGCCGACGGGGCCCGAGCCGGGCGTGTCGTCTCACGATGACATTGAGCGTGACCTCCTCGCTGGTGACCGGCATCGTCTGGGCGAGTTCCGACTCGTCCGACGATCCGGTCGCCGCCGCCCACGGCAACGACGCCGCGGGCGGCGGCGACCGGCCGGTCTCGCACGCCCCCCTGTCACCGTCGCGGCCGGTGAAGGTCGCGGTGCCCGCGATCTTCATCGAGGCGCCGGTCACCGGCCTCGGACTCGACAAGAAGGGGCACCTCGGGGCCCCGCCCATGAGCAGACCCAGGGAGGTGGGCTGGTACCGCGACGGGCCCTCGCCCGGCGAGAAGGGCACCTCGCTGATCGTCGGTCACCGCGACACGGAGACCGGACCGGCGATCTTCCTCAACCTCAACGCCCTGCACAAGGGCGACAAGGTCACCGTCACGCGGGCCGACAAGCAGAAAGCCGTCTTCACCGTCGACGCGGTCGAGACGTACACCAAGGACAAGTTCCCCGACGACAAGGTGTACGGCAGCACCGGCCGTCCGGAACTCCGCCTGATGACGTGCGGCGGGCGCTTCAACAAGAAGGACGGCTACGCGGCCAACGTCGTCGTCTTCGCCCACCTCACGTCGCTGAAGAAAGTATGACGCCCCCTCACCCGGCGCACCGCTCCCGTACGGCGAAGGCGTTCAGGGTCAGGGACAGGCTCGCGGTCAGCCGCCGTGCGTACGGCACGTGCAGCGACTCGTTCGGACCGTGGGCGTTCGCCCCCGGGCCCAGGACTCCGCAGGCCAGGAACTGGGCCCCGGGGAACTGCCGGGACAGCTTCCCCATCAGCGGGATCGTGCCGCCCTGCCCGATCCGGGCGACGTCCGCCCCGTCGAAGCAGGCCCGGCTCGCCCCGGAGAGCGCCGCGCTCAGCCACGGCTCCTCGGCGGGCGCGTGCCAGCCGTCGGCCAGGACCCGGTCGGGCGTGAAGCGGACCGTCGCCCCGTGCGGCGGGTCCGCCTCCAGGAGCCTGCCCAGCTCGGCGACCGCCGCGGCGCCGTCCACCGTCGGCGGCAGCCGCAGCGCGAGCTTCACCCGGGTGTGCGGGCGCAGCACATTGCCGGCCGAGGCGACCGGGGGCAGCCCGTCGGCGCCGGTGACCTCCAGGCTGGGGCGCCACGCCCGGTTGAGCAGCAGCTCCCCGGGGTCGTCGGCCACGGCCGAGGTGTCTCCGTACCAGTCGAAGCGCTCCCTGACCCGGTCGCCGAGCAGGGCCGCCGCCGCCCGGGTCTGGTCCCGGCGCTCCGGAGGCACCTCGCCGTGCAGGACGGCGGGGCGCAGCGTGCCCGTCGCCCCGTCCTCGACGCGGTCGAGCAGCTGCCGCAGCACCCGGAACGACGACGGCACCACGCCTCCGGCGTCCCCGGAGTGCGCGCCGTCGCCGAGGACCCGCACGTCGAGCGTGCCGCCGCAGGCCCCGCGCAACGACGTGACCAGCCAGAGCCGTTCGTAGTCGCCCGCGCCTGAGTCCAGGCAGACCACGAGGCCCACCTCGCCGATCCGGTCCGCCAGTGACCCGAACCAGTGGTCCAGGTCCGGGCTGCCGGACTCCTCCCCGGCCTCGAACACCCCGACGCAGCGGGGCCGGGCCGCGCCCTGTTCGGCCAGGGCCCGGATCGCGGTCACCGAGGCGGGCAGCGCGTACCCGTCGTCGGCGCCGCCGCGCCCGTACAGCCGGGTGCCGTCGAAGGACGGCTCCCACGCGGTGCGGCCCCCGGTCCAGCCCTCGCCCTCGGGCTGCTTGTCGAGGTGGCCGTAGAAGAGGACGGTCTCATCGGACCGGGTGCCCGCGCCGGGGACCTCGAAGAAGATCAGGGGCGTACGGCCGGGGGCGCGCAGGACCTCGGTGCGCAGGCCGGGCAGCGGCACCGCGCGCAGCCAGGCCGCCGCCGCGTCGACGGCCCGGTCCAGGTGCCCGCGGGCCTCCCACTCCGGGTCGTACGCGGGGCTGACCGCAGGGACCCGGATGTGGTCCCGCACCAGCGGCAGGATCCCGGTCTCCCACTGCGCGTCGCAGAACTCCCGTACCGGGACCGGGTCGACGCGGAACGGCTCAGACATGGGCGAGCGCGTTCTCTGCGGGCGCGAACTCGATGCCGAGCAGCGCCTCGACGGGGGCGTAGACCTCGGGCATGTACATCGTCGGGGACAGCAGCAGGTTCTCCGCCGGGGCGACCAGGACCTCGATCCGCTTCCCCACCTCGACGTCGGCGGAGGCGAGCGGCTGCCCCGCCTCGTCGAACGTCGTGATCAGGTCCGGGAACGCGGCGCGGCGTCCGCCGGCCAGGTCGAGCGCCATGTACTCGTTGACGAAGTGCAGGGTGGTACGGGCGGCGTCGTCCAGGACGGCGACGCCCACGTCCAGGCCCTCGCGCTGCTCGCAGCGGTACCCCAGGACCGTCCCCGCCGCGGCGATCTCGCCGCCCAGATGCCGGGCCGCGCCGGCCGGTCCTTCGGCCAGGAAGCGGTGGCCCAGCTCGATCGCGAAGCCGATGGCGCCCGGGGCGCCGTTGCGCACGGCGTAGCCGACCTCGACCGGGTTGCGGGCCACGCCCACCCAGCCGCCCGCCTCCACGGACGCGCGCCGGACCACGTTCGACGTCGCGTCCAGACGGCCGGAGACGGCGCCCTCGACATAGGCGTGCGGCTTGCCGCCCGCGTACCCCTGGCTGGACCGGTAGCCCTCCCGGCGGTGCAGGCCCATCGCGCCCATCTGGCTGGAGGGGTGGGCGCGGCCGTTGCACGCCAGGTCGATGACGGGCAGGCCGGTGAGCGCGGAGTGGAACCAGCCGTTGATGGTGGTCTCCGCGCCGTTCTCGTTCGTGTGCAGCGCGACCAGGTCGCCCGGCAGCTCGCGGCGCAGCAGTTCCAGCGCACGCACCAGGTGCGTCGGCAGCACCTGCGGGTCGGGTGCGGCGGGAGCACCGACCAGGGCCACGGTCGCGGTCAGATCGCCGTCCGCGAACTCGTCGGCGCTCCACAGCTCGGGCGTGCCGACCTGAAGGGCCAGTTCGGCGGTGCGCAGGCCCCGCTCCACGAACCCGCCGCCGCCTCCGCCGAGTACGGCACCGCCGTACACGGCCGCGCGGATGTCGTCATGGGTCAGCTGTCGCTTCACGGGTTCTCCCAGGGTGGTGCTTGTGCGGGTGGTACGGGTCGATGGAGTGGGGTCCGGCTACTTGGCGGCCTTGAACACGCCGTTACCGAAGGAGTAGAGGGCGTCCCCGGCGATCGCACCGCCGGCGAAGACCTCCAGGTCGCCCTTGACGTCCCGGCCGAGCAGGCGCGGAGCGAGGACGCGGGCGGCGATACCGGCGGCGACCATCCAGCCGGCCATCGGGGTCGTGATCAGCAGCCCGGTCGCGAGGAGGATGCCGAGCTGCCGCTTCGATCCGCCGACGAGCTGCACGATCGCGCCCGGGATCGCCCACAGCGCGAGGTGCTTCGCGGTCTCGACGGAGGGGCCCGCCTTGATCGCGGCGACGTACGCGGCGTCGATCGGGGCGGTCTGCCCGTTGTCGAAGAACATCCGGTACGAGACGAGGACGACGACGATCGCGACGCCGAAGCCGATCATCGCGGCGATCAGCTGCTGGCGGCGGCCCTCCAGCTCGAAGGCCGGGTCGGCGTTCTCGCCGCGCAGCAGGTAGCCGGTCTTCAGGTCGTAACCCATGTCCGCGAAGGCCGGACCGGTTGCCGCGGTGAAGCCGGAGAGCACCACCAGCGCCTCCGGCGGGAAGCCGATGAGGATGCCGAGCAGGAGAGTGATCAGCGCGATGGCGAAGGCCGGGAACCAGCCGGAGTGCATGGACGCGATGCCGACCAGCAGCTCGTGCAGGAACGCCGCGACGGACGCGTAGACCAGGAAGCCGATCAGCATGCCCGGGCTCATGTGCGTGGCCGCGCCGGTCCCGAAGGCGAGCAGGACGGAGATCGCGAGGTAGGCGCCGAGGCCCAGTCGCATCGAGCGCCCCAGCCGGCGCGCGCCCTCCTCCGCGCCCTCGGGCGCACCGGCCGAACCGGCCCGCGCCGCGTTCGTCCGCCGGGCGCCGAGGATGGTCCGGCCGACCTGGACGAGGGCGACGAGACCGGCGCCGATCATCATCCCGTGCGGCAGGTACATCGCGTTCAGGTCGAGGCCGAACAGCGGGTCCGCGTACTGCGTGAACAGCAGGCCGACGCCGAACGCGGCCATGGCGCCGAAGCCGCCGATCAGGGCCACGCCGAACGCCGACATCGGCAGCGAGAACACCGCGCCCACCAGGCCGGTCACCAGACCCAGCCCGAGCACCCGGGCGCGCCGCCCGCCCTGGTCGCCCGCCCTGATCGCCTCGGCGGCGGCGAGCCCCAGCGGCCACGGGTTCTTCGCGGGGAAGGCCGGGGTGTCGTACATCCGGTACAGCAGCCAGGCGTCGACCAGCATCGCGACCGAGACGCCCACCAGCATCGGGACGATCATGTCGTCCATCCCGAACAGGAACGGGATGCCGATCGGCAGGAACAGGCTGTTCGCGGCGCCGAAGGTGGCCGACGAGATGCTCGTCTGCGCCAGGTTCTGCGCGTGGACCGAGCGGAAGCCGCGGAAGGCGACGAGCGGCACCCGGGCCAGTGTCATCGCGGCGAGCGCGCCGATCAGCGAGGTGCTGGGCGTGACGCCGAGCGTGGCCAGCAGCTGCACACCGACGACCGCGCCGAACACGCTGAGAACCACGGTGAGGATCAGATTGCCGGGCGCGAGGGCGCGGGGATGACGCGCTCCGTCGGCCGCGGTGTGCGGGGCGTCGGTGACGGCCCGGTTCGTCGCGTCGGTGCTCATGGATCTCCGGTGCTTCCGTGCGGGGCGGCGTGTCCGCCACTCCAGGAGTTCCAAAATATGGAACTGTGTGTGAATATCTGGATGTGCTGGATCATCTCCGGGGCACGCCCGCCCGTCAAGGGGGTGGGCGGCGGTCTCGGTATGTGGGCGCCCCTTACGATCGGACGCACGGGCCCGGGGGCCCGGGGGAGGCAGGAGAACGGTGAGCACACTCGCCAACGCGCGGGACGTCCTGCGGCTGCTGGCGCGCCTTCAGCGCGACCTGACCGTCACGGACGTGGCGGGCGCCCTCGACCTGCCGAAGAGCTCCGTGTCGCGGACGCTGAGCATGATGGCCGAGTACGGCTTCCTGGACCGCGACCCGGTGAGCCGCGCCTACCGGCCCGGCGAACTCGTCATGGAGGCCTCGTACCACTTCCGCGCGTCCCGCTCCACCGCCTCGCTCCTGGAGGAGGAGCTGGCCAGGCTGGTCGCCGACATCGGCTACACCGGTTACGTGGACGTGCTCGACGGCTCCGAATCGCTGGTCCTGCACATGCGGATCGGCACCGTCGGCGCCCTCCAGGCGTACACCCCGGCCGGCACCCGCGCGCCCGCCTACGCCAGCTCCATGGGCCGCGCCCTGCTGGCCCGCCTGGACGACGCGCAGGTGCTGCGGCTCGTCGACGCCCGTCTCGAACAGGCCACCGGATCGGCCCCCCGCACCCCCGGCGAGCTGGTCTCGTCGCTGGCCCGGGTGCGTGCCGACGGCTGGGAGTCCTCGCGCGGCGAGTTCGTGCCGAACGTCGCGGGCATCTCCGCGGCCGTCGTGGACGGCGATACGGGACAGGTCTTCGGGATAGGGATCGCCCTGCCCGCCCCCGAGCTGCGCCACGAGAACGAGGCCCGGTTCGGCCGCGCGGTGCGGGACGCCGCACGGCGCGTGGGGAAGCGGATCGGCGACCCGTACTGGCTGCGGTACGTGGCCGAATAGCCCTCGGCCCGGGCCCGTTGCTCAAGCGAGCAGCGGGCCCAGCATCGCGCCCACCACCGCACCCGGGGTCAGCACCGGGGCGGTGATCCCGGCCGCGCGCAGCGCCTCGCGGTGCCGGGTGCCGTAGCCCATGCAGTCGAGCACCAGCGCCTCCGCCCCCGCGTCCAGCCGGGCGCGGGCCGCCGCGCACAGGGCGCCGTCGTCGTCGGCGTACGGCGAGGCCGTGCCGAACTCCGGGGCCGGGGCCGGCGCCCGCCACTTCGCCCGCGCCTCCGCCACCTGCTCCGGCAGCGGGACGACGATCCCGACCCGGGCGCCCCGCAGTGCCGCGCCCACGTAGCCCGTGAGCAGCGCGTCCGGCTCGACCAGCCGCGCCCGCCGGGTCCGCAGCCCCGGGAACTCCCCGGTGCACAGGAGCACCACGACGTCCGCCCCCTCCGCCTCCACCCGCTCCACGAGGGCGGCGAGCCCGGCCCCGACGGCGTCGGCGTCCAGGGTCACGGAGGTCCCGTCGGCCAGCCTGGTCAGCAGGGTCGCCCGCCCGTGCACCGCCCCGAACCGCGCCTCCACCTCCGCCCGGCCGAGCCCGTCGAGGACCCCCGCGTGCCGTATCCGGGCGTTGGGCGGGAGCTCCGCCTCGATGGCCGCGGAGAGATCCGGGCGGGGGGACTGGCCGATGGTCAGGAAGGTCACGGTGTGCACAGGGCCTCGCTTCAACGCTGTTCCATATATTGGAAGTCGGTTGTCTTCTGCGCAATAACGTAATGCCGTGCACGGCCCCCTGGCAGGCGGGGGCCCCCGGCGGCGGTCACCACCGGGGGCGTTACGGGGCGGAGCAGGTCAGTCCGGACCGGTGCCGCTCGCCTCGTCGCGGCGGACCGCCACCGCGGCCCGGTGGCCGGGCGGGACGGCGATGTCGGCCAGGAGCCAGCCGCCCGGGGCGGCCGGTGCCGGTCCGGCACCCACGTACTCCGTCGACGGGTCCGCGCCCAGACCGATGCCGAGGCCCTTCAGATACGCCTCCTTCCTGGTCCACACCCGGGCGAAGGCGGCCGGCCGCAACGCGGGTGCCAGCGCGGCGAGTTCCGCCGCCTCCAGGGGATGGACGACATCGGCCGCCTCCAGGAGGGTGCGCGGGTCCGGTACGGGTTCGACGTCCACGCCGACCGGGGTGGCGGCGACGGCGATCAGGCTCAGGCCCTCGCAGTGCGAGAGCGAGAAGTGCAGGGGCCCGTCCGGGAGTACGGGCCGTCCGTGCGGTTCGCCGCAGCCCGGGCAGGGGGCCCGGGCCACCGACACGGTGCGTGGGGCGACGCCGAGGTGGTTGCCGAGGACCCGGCGCAGTCCGACGTGGGCGCTCAGATACGTGGCCCGGTCGGTGGGGCGGCGGAACTCCTCGGCCCGGGCCAGCTCGGCGGGTCCGAGCACGAGCGGGGCGTACCGGGCCGCGCTCTCCTCGTGCGCGGCGGTGGCCACCAGCCAGAGCTGCGGGCGGCCCGGGCCCGGCCCGGCCGGTGGCGGGAGCGCGGCGGGCAGCGGCGGGAGCGCGGTGGGCAGGAGGACGGATTCGAGGACGGGCGACGGGCGGGGGTCCAGCAGGGACATGGCTGCCTCACACGGCGGTGACGGTGGGCTCGGGGGCGGCGGAGGCCTTCACGGCGGGGGCGTTCCGCGTCAGGGGGGCGCGCAGGGCGAGCGCGGCGGCGACCGGCGAGAACAGTGCGACGGATGCGCACAGCAGCCAGGTGCCGGTCACGCCCAGGGGCGCCGAGAGCGAACTGAAGACGGCCAGGGACAGGGGCGCGGCCCCGATGCTGGACAGCGAGAACGTGGACATCGCGGCGCCCAGCTTCCCCTCGGGCACGGCCTGTTGGTACGCGGTGACCAGGGCGGGTCCGTTGAGCCCCGAGAACAGGCCGACCGCGCACGCGGTGACCGCGAGGACGGCCGGGGAAGGCACCAGGGCCATGCAGCCCATGCCCACGGCGAGCCCGGTGCCGGTGACGATCAGCTTGACCGGGACCGGGATGCGGTGGGCGAGTGCGGCACCGGCCGCCGCCGACGCCAGGGCACCCGCACTGAACGCGGTCAGGGCCGCCGCGACCGAGCCGATGCCCCAGCCCTCGCCGGACGCGCGCAGCGGCAGGGCCACCTCGGCCGGCCAGAGGAACGCGAAGTCCATGCAGAAGCAGGCGACGAACATCCAGCGCAGCCGGGGGTGACGGCCCAGCAGCGCCACGCCGTCGCCGGAGCGCCGGAACAGCGACATGCCCCCCGCCCGGGCGCCGCGCTCCGGCCGGGTCGTACCCCGGGTCACATGGAACGCGCACACCAGCCACACGGCGCACCCGGCCGCCGAGACGAGCATGACCCCGGACAGGCTGCCCGCCACCACCAGCCACGCGCCCAGCGGTGATCCGGCCATCGGGGCCAGCCGCATCACCATGGAGAACAGGGAGTTGGCGCGGCCCAGGTGCTCCTGAGGGGCCAGCCGGGTCAGCAGGACGCCCGACGCCGGGCCGGTCAGGCCGAGCAGTGACCCCTCCACCACGGCGACGGCAATCAGCGGCCAGATGCTGTGGGCGCCCGCGGTGACCAGGGCACCGATCACCAGCACGACGAGCCGGGTGGCGGTGGCCCGGAGGACGACCGCGCGCGGGCCGAGGGCGTCGGCGAGGGCGCCGCCGAACAGCAGCATCAGGGCGCGCGGCAGCGTGGAGGCGAGGATGACGAGCGTCACCGCGGACCGGCCGCCGAGCTGAACGGCCGTCCAGTTCATGGCGATGATCAGCGCGAAGCTGCCGCACTGCACGGCCGCCTGGCCGGTGACGAAGCTGCCGATGCGCCGCCAGTCGGGCGCGGGGCCCGCCTCGGACGGTGGGGCGGTGGGGTTCGTTGTCATGGGTTCGGCTTCCTGGGTCGGCTTTCCGGGGTGGGGTTCTCTTGGCTTCGTGCGGGGCGAGCGTCGTTTCAGCGGTGCGTGACGCGGACGTCGACGCCGGTGTCGTCGCCGCGCAGCGTCGCCGCGACGGCCAGCGCGGCGGCCCGGCCCACGGCGCGCCGCAGGGCCCGCCGGTCGCGGGCGGCGCGGGTGCGCCCGGGGGCACGGAGTTCCAGGCAGCCGCCGAGATAGCCCCGGCCCGCCTCGGCCAGGGCCCGCTGGGCGGCGAGCCGGGCCGCGTCGGCCACGGGGTCCCGGCCGTCCTCGCCGCGTGCACCGTGACCGACGGGCCCGACCACGACGCCGGGGGCCTCCCGCAGCACGAACCGGGCCCGTACGGTGCGGTAGCGGCCGGTGACGCGGTGCGGCTGCCGTGACGGGGTGGGCCGGTCCCCGGGGGTCCGCCGCGCCCCGGACCCCGCGCGCCCGGTCACGGCGTCGCTCCGGCGGACGCGGGGTCGGCGGGCAGCGGTGCTCCGGTGTCGAAGGGGCCGCCGTCCGGCCACCAGAGGTCCTCGGGGCTCAGTGCGCCGACCCCGTACTTGCCCAACGCGCTCACCAGGAGGCGCAGTTCGAGTGCGATGCTCTCGGCGAGGCGTACCAGGCCGTGGTCCGGGTCCTCGTCCACGGCGATCAGTGCGGCGCGGCCGAGCCCGACGGCCGTGGCGCCCAGGGCGAGGGTGCGCAGGGCACGTCCGCCCTCCCACATCCCGCCGCTCGCGAGCAGGCAGCCCCCGGGCCGCCCGATCCGGCGCAGGCACTCCGCGAGCGGCAGGCCGACCTGGTCCAGGAAGACCCGGGGTGCCCAGCCGGTGCCGCCCTCCGCGCCGTCCACGGTGACGGCGTCCGCCCCGGCCGCCCAGGCGGTGCGGGCGGCGTGCGCGATGTCGCGGCCCGGGTGGAACTTCACCCACGTACGGGCCTTGGGGAAGTTGTTCCGCATGAAGCGCAGCTGCTGGCGCAGGATCTCGTCGGTGAAGGTGCCCGGCGTGGCGCAGCGCAGCCTGCGCCCGTCGTCCGCGCCGAACGGGTCGGTGACAGTGAAGCGGTCCGCCAGCGCCTCCGCCTCCGCGCCGCCGACGACGGTCATGCCGCCGAGGCCCGGTTTGGCGCCCTGGCCGGTCTTCAACTCGAAGGCCAGGCGCCCGGATTCGAGCAGCGTCCGGGTGGCTGGGTCGCTGTAGAGGAGGTTCCAGACCTCCGAATCGGCGTCCTCGGTGGACTGCTGGACGACGATCCCGCCGAGCCCCTCGGGCGCCGCGTCGAGATACGCCTCGATGCGGGCGAGGAGCGCGGAGCGGGCGGCGTCCCCGCCGCGCCGGTAGCCGTGCACGGGGACCATGTTCTCGCCGATGACCATGGGGATGCCGAGGCGGCCGGCCTGCCGGGACGCCTGTACGGCCAGGTCGCCGCTGCCCGCCCGGGTCGACCCGAAGGCCGACAGGTAGAGCGGCAGCGCGGCGGAGAACCCGCCAGTGCGTACGCCCAGTTCGACGTCCCCGAACTCCGGCTCGCGGGCGAGGTCGATCAGCTTCTCCAGCCGCTCCGGCATGAAGACGGGCGGCACGATCCTGGCCCGGTCGAGCGCGTCCGTACCGGCCGCGCTTGCGGGGCCGAAGAGCTCTCCACCGTACGAGCCGGGGTCGGGGAACACCTCGGCGGTGCCGCGCCGGGCGCGGGCGCGTATCGCGGGCTCGGGGAGGCCGGGGGCGGCGAGGGCGCTCACGGGGCCACCACCCCGGGGAGCTTCGGGTAGGCGCTGACCTGCCACAGCGCGTCCAGGCCGGTGAGGAAGCGGACGAGGCGCTGAAGGCCCATCCCGAAGCCCGCACTGGCCGGAATGCCCTCCCGGGCCTCCTTGAGGTACCAGGCGTACTTGGCGGGGTTCTCGCCGCTCTCCCGCATCCGGGTGACGATGGTGGCGTAGTCCGACTCGCGCTCGCTGCCCGAGACCAGCTCGCCGTAGCCGTGCGGCGCGATCAGGTCGAAGTTCCGCAGCACACCGGGGCGTTCCGGGTCCTCCCGGTCGTAGAAGCCGCGCGAGCCCTTCGGATAGTCGTTGATGAAGAACGGCCGGTCGCTCTCCAGGGAGAGGAGCCGTTCGCCGGTCCAGTCGATCTCGCTGTCCGGGCTCTGCGGGTGACCAGATGTCAGGAGCCGTGCCACAGCCTCCTGATGGGTGCACACGTCGTACTTTCCGCTGCGGACGTCCGCGAAGTCGGCCTCCTGGCGTCCGAGTTCGGCGAGAAGGTCCGGCACGGCGGTCCATACGTGCTCGGCGACGTGGGTGAGGAGCCCGGCGGCGACCTCCTGCGCGTCCTCGCGGCTCGCCCCGGCGATCTCCACGTCGATCTGGTGGAACTCGACCAGATGGCGGCCGGTGGTGGCGGTCTCCTCCGGCTCCACGCGGACGTTGGGCGCGATGTAGAACAGCTTCGGGAAGCCGTGCAGCGACGCCTGCTTGTACAGGATCGCGCTGGTCATCAGCTTGTACGGGCGCCCGTAGTAGTCGACGTCCAGTGCCTTGGCCCCGCGCCCGCCCGGGTCGGTGACGGGTCCCACGAGCGGGGGCAGCAGCTCCGTGAAGCCCGCCCCCCGCAGGAAGTCGCGGGCGGCCCACAGCGCTTCCTGCTGGACGAGCATGGCGGCGCGCAGCTGCGGGGAACGAAGGTGCTCACCGAGCGGGGGCGGCAGGGCGGGTCCTGCGGCCTGCGGGGCGTGGTCCATGACGGGCTCCTCTTCGTGGCGGTGGTGAGGGGTGTCGGTGCGGGGTCGGTACGGGGGCACGGGGTCGGCCGGCGGCCGGTCGTAGCGGTCGGCCATGTGGTTCAGAGCGGTGAGCAGGCCGTTGGAGGTCAGCGGCGCCAGGTCGGGCGGGGCGTCGGGGCGGATCGGCATCGCGCCGGTGTCCGACCAGCGCAGCCGCCCGTCCGCGCCGATGACGCTGCGGGAGCGGCCCGCGTTGTCGGGGTGGAGGCAGAACGGCACGTCGAGCAGGCCGCGTTCGAAGGCGGCGGGGAGCGCGCGGGCCAGGTCGGGGTGCAGCCCGAGCACGGCCTCCACCAGAACCCGGGCCTCCGTGTACACCTCGGAGTCGTCCCGGCCCACGGGCAGCGGGGGACCGGCGAGCGCGGCGGCCGCGGCGGCGGTCTCCAGGGCGCGGACGTTCTCCTCGACGGTCGGGATGCGGCGGGACTCGGCGGTCGTCTTCACGAGGATCCGGTCCGCCCCGGCCCGCACCGCGAGCCGCGCCGACGCCTCCAGCAGCCGCGTCGCCCCGCGCTCGGTGCGCGGGTAGACGCCCATGTAGGTGTAGAGGACGACGTGGTGGTCGACGCCCGCCGGCAGCAGCTCACCGGCCAGGCGGCGCAGGGCCCGTATCGCCTCCTCGTCCTGGCCCGGGTCCGTCTGCTGGGCGTAGCTCAACGAGACGCTGCGCACCCCGTGCTGGGCGAAGAACAGGCATTCCAGCACGCTCATCGCGACCAGCAGTCCGGGCGGGCAGAGCTGGCCGAGCAGGCAGCCGCCGAAGCTTTCGAGGTGCGGCACGGAACCGGGGCGGGCGTGCCCCGCGAGGAGTTCGCACCCCTCGGCCCAGGCGACGACGGACTCGCGCAGCGGGGTGCGGCCGTACGGCAGGCAGTAGGAGACGGGCCCGCCCTCGGTGGCGTCGAGCCCCGCGGCGAGCAGGGCCCGGACGATGGCCTGTGGGCGGGCGGAGCCGTGGCGGACCTGGACCGGGAACCCGTCGTCGCGCACCCCGTCGAGCAGGGCCCGGGTGACGGCGAGCGGGTGCGTGGCGATCGGGTAGCCGTTGATCCCGGCCCCCTCGGCGAGCGCGGCACCGGCGCCCGCGAGGTCGCCGACGCGGGTGTAGCTGTCGATGGTGAGCGTCCCGACGGTCGTGGCCGTGGCGGCCCGGGTCCGCTCCAGCCCCGTACGCATGGCGGCCGGGTCGCCGAACCCCATGCGGGGCTGGACCACCAGCCGTCCGGCGGACGCGGAGGCCGCGACGAACGCGCCGAACGGGCGCGGCGCTGCGGCGGTCATGCCACCACCCGCGCGGGCGCCGCGAGGAACGCGCACAGCGCGTCCAGGTCGGCCGCCCCGTCCCCGAGAACGGCGTCGCAGCCCGTCGCGCGCAGCCGGGCCGCCTCGTCCTCCCGGGAGTGGTCGGCCGTGTCCAGCTTGCCGCCGACGGCCACCGGGAGGGCGCCGAGCCCCGGTTCGGCCCGCAGCGCGCGCACGGCGGCGAGCGCGTCCCGGTAGCCGTGGCCGTTGACGCTGCTGAGCACGACCGCGTCGGGGGCATGCCGGCGACAGGCGGCCGTGAGCAGACGGGGACTCACACAGGGGCCCAGCGCGACGACGTCGTGCCCCCGTTCCTCCAGGAACAGCCCGAGATACACGAGGTTCCAGGTATGGGAGTCCGAAGCGGTTCCGCTCAGGAGTATCTTCATGCCTCGATATTATTTTTCCGGACCCCTTCCGGGCGGAAGTAGAGGCGGAAGTCGAGCGGCAGTAACGGGCGGCAGTTTCCCCTTTCCGGGTTTTCCGGGGAATGGGGCCGGCGGGCATACGAAAACGCCGTGCCCCCGCACGAGCTGCGGGGGCACGGCAGGGGCGCTGCGGCCGGTCAGGCGTACTGGGCGACCAGGCTTCGGGGGCGGATGTCGGTCCAGTGCGCGGTGATGTACTCCAGGGCCTCGGCGCGGCTACCGGGCCCCCAGACACCTTCCCAGCCTGCCGGGATGTCGGCGAAGGCCGGCCACAGGGAGTGCTGTCCCTCGTCGTTCACCACGACGTGGAAGGAGCCCTCGGCGTCGTCGAAGGGGTTCGCGATGTCGCTCATGAATAACTCCTCGTTTCGTTTTCCCGCAGGCTGTTTTCCTGCAGTGCGGAGATTTTCTCCGCGAGGACTTTTCCGATGTGTGCGAGAGGTTCTTCCTCGGCCATTCGGAGATGCGTGGAATTCACGGTGTGGTTCTCGACCCGGCCCGTCAGATACGGGTTCCAGGTGGCGGCCAGCGCGCCTTCCGGTTCGCCGGGCCTGAGGGCGGTGAAGAACACCGCGCCGGTGTCCGCGACGTCGGGAACGTGCCGCGCCATGAGGGCCGCGTGGGTCTCGGAGGCCCGCTGCGCCGCCCGGATCTCCTCGGCGCTGAAGCCGTCGAGCACCGGGTCCGCCGCCTCCGGCAGGGCGTCCTCCTCGGGCGCCGCATCCGGCTCCCGCGCCGGCAGTACGGACACGCTGCCCGGCCCCGTCCGGTGGACGTCCATCAGCGCGAGCAGTTCGACGCGCTGGCCGGCCGCGCGGAGCCGGACGGCCATGGTGTGGGCGACGATCCCGCCGAAGGACCAGCCGAGCAGCCGGTACGGGCCCCAGGGCTGGACCTGCCGGATGCGCTCCAGGTAGTCGTCGGCCATCTCCTCGACGGAGCGCGGGAGATGGCCCGGCTCGCTCAGCGCGCGGGCCTGGAGGGCGTACAGCGGCTGGTCCTCACCGAGGTGCCGGGCCAGGCCCGCGTACGACCAGCCGACCCCGGTCCCCGGGTGCACGCAGAACAGCGGGCGCCGGGTACCCCGGGTGTTCAGCGGCAGCAGGACGCCCATCGCACCGGCCGTGCCGTCCGGGTCCTGCGCGCCGAGCAGCCCGGCCGGGGTCGGGGCGCGGAACAGGTCGCGGACCGTCCGGTCGATGCCGAGGACCGAGCGCACCCGGCTGACCAGCCGCACACCGAGCAGCGAATGCCCGCCCAGCGTGAAGAAGTTGTCGTCCAGACCGACCCGGGGCGCGCCCAGGATCTCGGCGAACAGCCCGCACAGCACCTCCTCCCTGGCGTTGCGCGGCGCCCGGTACCCGACGGCGGCCCGGTCCGGCGCGGGCAGCGCCCGGCGGTCCGGCTTCCCGTTCACGGTCAGCGGCACGGCGTCCAGCACGACGACCGCCGACGGCACCAGATGGGCGGGCAGCACGGTACGGGCCAGGGCGAGGACGTCCGCCCCCGTGACCTCGGACGCCCCGGTCGCCTCGGACCCGGCGCGCGGCACCACGTACCCGACCAGGGTCCGCTCGCCCGGCCGGTCCTCGCGCACCACGGCGAGGGCCTGGCCGACCGAGGGGTGCGCGGCGAGCGCGTGCGCCACCTCGCCCGGCTCGATCCGCACCCCGCGCAGCTTGACCTGGCCGTCCGCCCGCCCCAGGAACCGCAGTTCGCCCTCCGGCGTCCAGACGACCCGGTCACCGGTGCGGTACATCCGGCTGCCGTCCGCCTCGAACGGGTCGGGCACGAACCGCTCGGCGGTCAGGTCCGGGCGGCCGGTGTACCCGCGCGCCACATGCGTACCGGCGATGTACAGCTCACCGGGCACCCCCGGCGGCACCGGCCGCAGCGCCGCGTCCAGGACGTGGCTGCGGGTGTTGTCCATGGGCCGGCCCAGGTGCAGCCCGGACGCGCCGAGCGAGCCCCGGCCGCCGGTGAGCCACTGGTTGTGCGAGGCGAACGTCGTCTCGGTCGGGCCGTAGGAGTGGACGAGGACGGTGTCCGGGCAGTGCGTCAGGACCCGTTGCACGGCGGTGGGCGAGGCGACGTCGCCGCCCGTCCACACCTCGCGCAGCAGCCGCAGCGTGTCCAGCGCCTCATCGGCCATCACATGGAACAGGCCGACGGTGAAGTAGGCCGCGGTGACGCCGTGTTCGCGGACGGCGCGGGCGGTCTCCGCGAGGTCGGTGCCGTCGCCGCGCATGACGACCAGGCTGCCGCCGTTGAGGAGCGGCACCCACATCTCGAACACCGAGGCGTCGAACCCGGTCGCGGAGTGGACCAGCATCCGGTGGGGACCGGCGGCGGTGGTGTCGCGGTCGGCGGCCAGCTCCGTCACGTTGCGGTGGGTGACGCCGACGCCTTTCGGGCGGCCGGTGGACCCGGACGTGAACATCACGTACATCAGGTCGTCCCCGTCGACCGCCACGGCCTCGCGGTCCGCAGGAGGGGCGTCCTCGGCGGGCGCGTCGGTCAGGAGGACCGGTACGGACACCTCCTCCGGCACCGCGTCCGCCTGCCCGGTGTCCGTCGCGACGAGACGCACATCCGCTTCCTGGACCATCAGCGCGATCCGCGCCCCGGGCAGCGCCGGGTCCAACGGCACATACGCGGCACCGCACTTGAGAACGGCGAGCGCGGTCACCACCAGCAGGGCACCGCGCTCCAGCAGGACCCCGACGGTGTCGCCCCTGCGCACCCCGGCCGCGCGCAGCCGGGCGGCCAGCACGTCGGCGCGGGCGTCGAGCTCGCCGTAACCGAGGGTCTCCGCGTCGGTGATCAGCGCGGGCGCCTCCGGCGTGAGCGAGGCCCGGCGGGCGATGACCTCGTGGACGGGGGCCCGGTCGCGGGTCACGGTGGCCGTGTCGTTGTACTCCGCGACCAGCCGGAACCGATCGGCGTCGGTGAGCAGGTCCACCGCCCCGATCCGTACGCCCGGATCGGCGGCGACGGTGTGCAGCAGACGCCCGATGTGGGCGGCAAGCAGGTCGGCGGTGGCGGCGTCGAACAGGTCGGTGGCGTATTCGAGGCCGCCCGCCAGACCGGCCGGCAGCCCCGCCTCGTCCTTCCGCTCCCACAGGGCGAGGGTCAGGTCGAACTTGGTGGACAGCGTTTCCAGCGGCGCCGGTTCGGCCCGGAGCAGCGGCCCCTCGGCGTGGTCGGCCGTGTAGTCGTGGTGCAGCTGGACGACGAACTGGGTCAGTGGGTGGTGGGCGGTGGAGCGGGCCGGGTTGAGGTGTTCCACGATCCGGTCGAAGGGGAGCCGCTGATGCGCGTAGGCCGCGAGATCTGTATCGCGTACCCGCCCCAGCAACTCGCTGAACTCCGGGTCGCCCGAGGTGTCGGTGCGCAGGACCAGCGTGTTGACGAAGAAGCCGACCAGATCGCTCAGCGCCTCGTCGTCGCGCCCGGCCGTCATGGTGGCCAGCGGCAGATCGGTGCCTGCCCCGTGCCGGGTGAGGACGGCGGCCAGAGCGGCCTGCAGCACCATGAAAAGCGTCGCGCCGTGGCGCCGGGCCAGCTCCTCCAGGGCCTCATGGGTGGCCGCGTCCACGGTCAGCGGCGCGTGGCCGCCCCGGTGGGTGGCCTCGGCGGGGCGCGGCTTGGCGGCGGGCAGTTCGAGGACGGGCGGCGCGTCGGCCAGGGCCCGTTCCCAGTAGGCGAGGTGGTCATGCGCCGCCGGGCCGTCGAGAAGTTCCCGCTGCCAGAGCGTGTAGTCGGCGTACTGGACGGGAAGCGGCTCCGAGGCCGGTGCGCGGCCCTCGGCGCGCGCGGCGTAGGAGGCCCCCAGGTCCGCGAGCAGCGGCCCCGTGGACCAGCCGTCGGCCGCGATGTGGTGGACGAGCACGACGAGGACCTGACCGCTGCCGTCGTCCGGGGTGAGCAGGGCGGCCCGCAGCGGGAGTTCCGCGGCGAGGTCGAAGACATGCCCGGCCGCCGAGGCGACCGCCGCCCGGAACCGCCCGGCCGGGACCGTCCGTACATCGAGCACGGGCCGGGCGTCCGCAACGATCTGCTGGTACGGCTCCCCGTCCACCGACGGATAGCGGGTCCGCAGCACCTCGTGGCGTTCCACCAGATCGGCCAGGGCACGGCCGAGGACCTCGGCGTCCAGCGGCTCGGCCGGACGCAGCACCAGCGGAATGTTGTACGAAGAGCTGGGCCCTTCCAGCGCGTCGATGAACCAGAGCCGGTGCTGCGCCCGGGACAGCGGCAGGCGCTCCGGCCGCTCCGTGCGGCGGACCAGCGCGGGCCCCTCGTCGCCGGGGGCCCGGTGCTCCGCGATGCGGCGGGCCAGGGCGGCCGGGGTCGGGGCGAGCAGCAGGTCCCGGACATGGACGTCGACGCCCAGGCGGGCCCTGATCCGGTTGGCGAGGCGCACCCCGCTCATCGAGTGGCCGCCGATAGTGAAGAACCCCTCGTCCGGACCGACCTCGTCCAGCCCCAGGATCTCCGCGAACATCTCCCGCAGGGTGTCCAGGTGTTCCGCGTCCGGTGCGCCGCCCGCCCGGGCCGCCTCGGCGTCGGCGGCCTGCCGGGCGGTAAGGGCCGCGACGCGCTCACGGCGACCGGCGAGGGCCAGGCGCTCCTCGTCGCCCAGCAGCCCGGAGTCGGTGATGGGCGCCCCGGGCCGCTCGGCAGCCGTACGCAGGGCGCGTTCCAGGGCGCCGAGGAGGAGGCGGGCGGTGTCCTCGTCGAGGACGTCACGCGCGTACTCCAGGCCGAGTTCGAGCCCGGCGGGGGAGCCGTCGGCGGCGCGGTGCTCCACGCAGGCGGCGGTCAGGTCGAACTTGGTGGTCGCGGGGCCCTCGGCCCGGAAGCGGCCGGTGAGCGCGCCGAACGCGAAGGGGGCGTCGTCCGGGGCCGCGGTGCGCAGGGTCAGCATCGTCTGGAAGAGCGGGTGAACCCCGGGCGTGCGCGGCGGGTTCAGATGCTCCACCAGCAGGTCGAAGGGGAGGCCCTGGTGCTCGTAGGCGGCGAGGTCCGTGTCGCGTACGCGTTCCAGCAGCTCGGCGAACGCCGGGTCGCCCGATGTGTCGGTCGGCAGGACCAGCGTGTTGACGAAGAAGCCGACGAGCGCGCCCAGCGCCTCATCGTCCCGCCCCGCGACGGGTGTCCCCACGGCCACCCGCTCCCTGCAGCCCGCCGCCCGCAGCGCGAGGGCCAGCGCGGCCTGGATCACCATCAGCATGCTCGCGCCGTGCGCGTCGGCCAGCCCGGCGAGCCGGGCGTGCGCGGCCGGCTCGAGGCGCGTGGCGACGACACCGCCCCGGTGGTCCGGCACCGCCGGGCGCGGCCGGTCCAGCGGCAGATCGGTGACGGCCGGGAGCCCGTCCAACGCGGCGCGCCAGTGGGCGAGCCCGCGCGCGACGGCGGAGTCCGGGTCGCCGGCCGTACCGAGGACGTCGTGCTGCCACAGGGTGTAGTCGGCGTACTGGACGGGAAGGGGCTCCTGCTCCGGCGCACGCCCCTGCGCACGGGCGGTGTACGCGGCGGCCAGGTCGTTCATCAGCGGCGCCAGCGACCAGCCGTCGCCCGCCACATGGTGCAGCAGCACAGCCAGCACCGCCGCCGGACCTTCGCCCCCCTCGGGCACGAAGAGCGCCACCCGCAACGGCAGTTCCCGCGCGAGGTCGAACGTCTCGGACACGAAGCCCTGGACCCGCTCCCGCAGTTCAGCGGCCGGGCACTCGACCGTACGCGCCCGCACCGCCGACGCGGCCAGCACATGCTGGTACGGCTCGTCCTCCGGGGCCAGGAACACGGTCCGCAGCACCTCGTGGCGCTCGGCGAGATCCGCGACGGCGGCGGCCAGCGCCGCCCGGTCGGGCACCCCGTCCAGCTCCAGCACGACCGGCATGTTGTACGCGCAGGACGGCCCGTCCAGCTGATCCAGCAGCCACAGCCGGCGCTGCGCGTGCGAGAGCGGCACCCGGTCCTCGGCGGGCAACGGCTCCTCGTGGACGACCGAAAGACGCGGGTCCGTGGTCCGCAGCGCCTTGCGGTTGATCTTCCCGGAGCTGGTACGGGGCAACGCGGCGACGATCCCGACGGCGGCGGGTACGGCGGCGGCGGGCATCCGCTCGCGCACCAGGCCGCGCAGCTCCTCGGCCCCCACCCCGCCCTCGGTGACGACAAACGCGACGAGCCGCTTGACCCCGTCCGCGTCCTGCTGGGCGACGACGGCGGCTTCCCGGACCTTCGGGTGCGCCGAAAGGACCGAGTCGATCGCGGCGGGGTCGATGCGCTGCCCGCCGATCTTCACCTCGTCGTCCAGCCGCCCGTGGTACAGGATCTGCCGGCCCTCGCCGATCGTGACGAGGTCCCCGGTGCGATAGGCGCGCTCCCCGTCCAGCTCGGTGAACCGGCGGGCGTTCAGCTCCGGGTTGCTCAGATAGCCGTACGACAACCCGCCGCCGAGCAGCCACAGTTCACCGCTGACGACGGCCGCCCGGACCCCCGGCAGCGGCCGGCCGATCGGCACCGGACCGTCCCCGTGCCGGGTCAGGTCGGCGACGGTCGCGACCACCGTGGTCTCCGTGGGACCGTACGCGTTCAGCAGCCGCACCCGCTCCCCGGTCAGCTCCCGCCACTGGGCGACCCGCTCCGGAAGCGCCGCCTCCCCGTAGATGACGACCGTGTCCAGGCAGCCGGGCAGCGTCACCGCACCGGTGCTGAGGACGTGGACCAGCTCGTGCCAGTACGCGGCCGGCAGGTCGAGCACCGTGATCCCGTGCCGCACGCAGCCGGCGAGCAGATCGCGTACGTCCAGCATGTCGTCCGTCCGCAGCACCAGCGTCCCGCCGGCCCCGAGGGTCGCGAACACCTCCTGCACGCTGGCGTCGAAGTGCAGCGGCGAGAACTGGAGGACCCGCGAGTCGGGCCCGATGCCGTACGCGGGGACGGCGCCCGCGATGAAGTGCGCGAGCGAATCGTGGGCGACGACGACCCCGTTGGGGGTGCCGGTGGAGCCGGAGGTGTAGATCACATACGCGGCACCTGCCGGTGCGCCCGGGCCGGGCAGCACGAGTTCACCGGCGGCGGCCACCTCGGCGGGCGTCGGCGCGAGGTCGCCGCAGCTGTCCTGGAGGATGGCCGCGTTCCGCGCGTCGGGGGCCTGGATGTCGAGAGGCAGGTAGGCGGCGCCGGTGGTGAGCACGGCGAGAAGGCCGACGATCGCGTCGATCCCGCGCGGGCGGTGGAGGGCGACGAGGCGGCCGTGGGCGGCGCCCTCGGCGGAGAGGGTCAGGGCCCGTTCCCGTACGGCGTCCGCGAGTTCCGCGTACGTCAGCCGGGCGGTGTCGTGGACCAGGGCGACCGCGTCGGGGCGGGTACGCGCCTGGTGGGCGATGAGGTCGAGCACCGGCGGGGCGGGCGAGGGAGAGGGGCCGCCGTCGAGCAGGTCGTCCGTTCTGATGGGGGGCATCCTGGGGTTTCCTCCGTCTGGGGCGCCGAGAGACCGGGGCGAACGGTTCCTCTCGCCTCCGTGCCTTCACGCTAGGGGTCCCCGACCGCCCCTCTCGGCAGTCCACCCGGCAGCTCCGAGCGGCAGAAACGGGGGTACGGAGCTGCCGCTCCGCACCCCCGTCCGCCCGCTCGGGTCACCCCCGCCGGGCACCCGCCCTGGTCCGGCGGCGCAGCGTCGGAGCGGCCACCGGACCGGAGTCCTCCGGCTCGATCGCGTCCGCCACGGCCCCGGCGAGCCGCCGGGACAGGGTGGCCGCCGTCGGATTGCGGAACACATCGCGCAAGGTCAGGTCCTGGCCGAACTCCTTCCGGATCCGGTTCAGCAGCCGCACTGCCAGCAGCGAGTGCCCGCCGGACCTGAAGAAGTTGTCGTCCGCCCCGACGTCCCGCCCGCCCAGCACCTCCCGGAAGATCCCGAGCAGCCGCCGGTCCGCGTACCCGCCGCCCGCCGGTGCGGCGGCCGGGCCTGCTGCGACGTCCTCGGACAGCTCCGCCGGGTCCTCGCCCGGAGCGGGCAGCCAGGCCGTCCGCACCACCCGGGACGGGGCCAGATACTCGGGCAGCCGCTCGGCGGCCCAGGCGCGCAACGCGCTCTCGGCGGGCGGCGTCCCCGGGGCGCAGGTGACGAAGACCAGCAGCCGCCCGTCGCGGACGAGGACCCGCGCCCCGGTCACCGCCGGATGACGGGTGAGGACACCTTCCACCTGACCGGGCTCCACCGGATAGCCGTTCACGCGCTCGACGGGCACCGGCCGCAGCACCCCGTCCTCGCCCCGGAACGCCCGCCGCCCGGTGGCGCGCAGCCCACCGCTCGGCGCCGGCTCGTGCACCTCGCCCGGCACGCGGACCGGCACCCGGCGCCCCTGCGCGTCGAGGACCACCTCCGGGCCGCCCGGCGCGGGATGCCCACCGCCCAGCGCGGAGAGCGGCGCCTCCGGGTCCGCCGCGCACGCGTCCAGCGTCTCGGCGAGGCGCCGGGCCAGCAGCAGGGCCGTCTCCGCGTCGTACAGCGCGGTGGCGTACTCCAGAGCGCCCCGCAGCCCGGCCCGCTCCCCGTCCGGGCCCACCGTCTCGGTGAGCGCGAACGTCAGGTCCGACTTGGCGCCCGCACCCGGGAACGCCACCGGCTCGCCGTCCAGCGCGGACGGGGCCGCCGAGGCATCGCCCGCGCCCGCCGCGTGCACCTGAAGCATCACCTGGACGAGCGGCGCGTGCGCGGACGAGCGGTGCGGGCTCAGGTGCTCCACGAGCCGGTCGAACGGCAGATCCTGATTGCTGTACGCCCCGAGGCCCCCGTCGCGGACCCGGCGCACCAGCTCGGTGAAGGCCGGGTCGCCCGAGGTGTCCGTGCGCAGCACCAGCGTGTTCACGAAGAACCCGACGAGCGGGTGCAGCGCCTCGTCGCCCCGGCCCGCCACGGTGGTGCCGATGGGCAGGTCGTCACCGGCCCCGTGCCGGGTCAGCAGCGCGGCGAGCGCGGCCTGCACCACCATGAACAGGGTGACGCCGTTCTCCCGCGCACACCGCAGCAGCGCCCGGTGGGTCTCCGCGCCCACCTCGAATTGCGCGAGCGCGCCCCGCCCGTCCGGCTCCGGCCCGCGCGGCCGGTCGGTGGGCAGCGCGAGCAGCGGCGGCATCCCGTCGAGCGCGGTGCGCCAGTACGCCAGCTGCTCACCAGCCACCCCGTGCTCACCGTCCAGCAACTCGTGCTGCCACAGGGTGTAGTCGGCGTACTGGACGGGAAGCGGCTGCCACCCGGGCGCCCGGCCCGCGCACCTGGCCCGGTAGGCCCGGTCCAGATCAGCGAGCAGGCAGCCGGTGGACCAGCCGTCCCCGGCGATGTGGTGCACCAGCAGCACCAGCACCTGGCCCCCGTCGGTCTCCTCCAGGAGCCACGCCCGGAACGGGATCTCCGCGGCGAGGTCGAACACGTACCCGGCGGCGGTGTCCACGGCCGCCCGCAGCTCCTCCGGCCCGCCCGTCCGCACCACGTCGAGCACGGGCTCGGCGTGCGCCAGCACCTCCTGGTAGGGCTCCCCGTCCGCCGAACGGTGCACCGTGCGCAGCACCTCGTGCCGCCGTGCGACATCGGCGAGCGCGGCGCGCAAGGCGGCCGGCTCGACCGGACGGTGCAGCCGGGTCACCACCGGGATGTTGTAGGTCGCGCTCGGTCCCTCCAACTGGCCGACGAACCACAGCCGTTGCTGCGCGGCGGAGAGCGGGAGCCGCTTCGGCCGCAGCACGGCGGGCACCGGGCGCAGCGGCGGCCGGACCGGCCCGTCGCCGTGTTCCGCGAGGCGCCGCAGCAGCCGGGCGGGCGTCGGCGCCAGGAACACATCACGGATGGCGGCCTGGACGCCGAGCGCCTTGCGGATGCGGTTGGTGAGCTTCCCGGCCAGCAACGAGTGCCCGCCCAGCTTGAAGAAGCTGTCGTCCGGGCCGACGTCGTCCCGGCCCAGCACCTCCGCGAACAGGCCGCGAAGGATCTCCTCGCGAGGGTCGGCGGCGGCGGCGGTGCGCCGGTCCTCGCCGTCACGCGGCTCGCCCTGGGTGGCGGCGGCCCGCTGTTCGGCCCGGGTCAGGGCCTCGTGACGGCGGTCGATGGCCTCGCGGTCCGAGGCGGTGAGCAGACCGGTCCGGCTGAGGGGTGTGCCGGCCGGCTGTTCCGCGTACGCGGTCAGCGCGCGGTGGAACAGGGTGAGGAGCAGGCGCGCCGTCTCCTCGTCGTACAGGTCGGTCGCGTACTGCAGGCCGAGCAGTACCCCGACGGGATCGCCGTCGGGGCCGTACGTCTCGGCACAGTTGAAGGTCAGATCGAACTTGGCGGTGGCCAGGTCCGCGGCGTCGAGGGTGCCGGATACGGCCCCCAGGGTGCAGGTGGTGTCCTGCGCGGTCTGCGTGGTCAGCATGACCTGGAAGAAGGGGTGCAGGCCGAGGGACCGTTCCGGGTTGAGGTCCTCGACGAGCAGGTCGAACGGCAGGTCCTCGTGGGCCATGGCGGCCAGGTCCCGTTCCCGGACCCGGTCGAGCAGCGTGCCGAGGTCCGGGGTGTCGGACATGTCGGCGCGCAGGGCGAGCGAGTTGACGAAGAAGCCGACGAGGTCGTGCAGATCCTCTTCGGGCCGGCCCGCCACCGGTGTCCCCACCACCACGTCGGGCCCCGCCCCGGCCGCCTGCAAGGCGGCGCAGAGGGCGGCCCGGGCGGTCATGAAGAACGTCGCACGGTGGGCGCGGGCGGTCGCGGCGAGCGCCTTGTGGGCACGGGCGGAGAGGCGGGCGGTGACCAGCGCTCCCCGGTGGCTCGGCTCGGCGGGGCGCGGGCGGTCGGCGGGTAGCCGGGTCGCGGCTGGTGATCCCTCCAAAGCCTCGCGCCAGTAGGCCAATTGTTCGTGTGCCAGGCTGTCGGGATCGGCGGGTTCGCCGAGCATGTCCCGCTGCCACAGCGCGTAGTCCGCGTACTGCACGGGCAGGGGTTCCCACCCGGGTGCGCGGCCCTCGCACCGGGCCGCGTAAGCCCGGTCGAGGTCGGTGAGCAGGCAGCCGACGGACCATCCGTCGGTCGCGATGTGGTGAACGAGCAGCACGAGCACGGCACTTCCGTCCTGCACCGTGAACAGCCGTGCCCGCAACGGCAGATCGCGCGTGACATCGAACGGCAGCCGCACGAAGCCGGTGACCAGCGCGTCCACGTCGTCGCCCGGCCCGCACTCCCGCACCTCCAGGCGCACGCCGGGATCGCCGACGACCTCCTGGTACGGCTCCCCGTCCACGGCCTTGTAGACCGTACGGAGCACTTCGTGGCGGTCCACCACGTCACGGACCGCCGCCTCCAGGGCGCGCCGGTCGGGCGCGGCCTCCAGGCGCAGCACGACGGGCGCGTTGTACGCGGCCGACGGGCCTTCGAGACGGTTCAGGAACCACAGCCGGTGCTGGGCGTACGAGAGGGGGATCACGGTTGCTGCTCCTCGGGGACGACGGGGGAGGGCGGGAGAACGGGACGGGGCACAGACGGCGGTCAGCCATCCTTGGCGGCCGTCAACTCCTCGATGTGGGCGGCGAGATCACGCAGCCTCGGGTGGGCGTACACCGCCTTCACAGGAAGCGCGACGGCGAGTTCGGCACGTACGCGGGACACCAGCTTGATGGCGAGCAGCGAGTGGCCGCCCAGCTTGAAGAAGTTGTCGTCCGGGCCGATCGACGCGGCGCCCAGCACCTGCGCCCACACCCGGCCGATCAGTTCCTCCGCCCGCCCGTTCAGCCCGGCGCCCCGCTCCGGCGCCTCGACCGGCGAGGCCGCCTCGATCCGGGCCGGCAGCGCGGACCGGTCCAGCTTGCCGCTGGGTGTCGTCGCGAACCGGTCGACCGCGACGAACGCGGACGGCGTCATGTACGTGGGCAGCGCCCCCGCCACGGCGCTGCGCAGCGCGCTGGCGTCCCCGCCCCGGTGGTAGGCGATCAGGCACGGTGTGCCCCCGGCGTCCTCGCCCAGGACCACCGCCGCCTCCGTGGCGCCCGCCCGGCTCAGCGTCGCCTCGATCTCCTGCACCTCGATGCGGTGGCCGCGCAGCTTCACCTGCCCGTCGAGCCGCCCGAGGTGCACGAGGCGCCCGTCCGGCAGCAGCCGGCAGCGGTCCCCGGTGCGGTACATGCGGCTCCCCGGCGCGCCGAACGGGTCGGCGACGAAACGCTGGGCGGTCAGGTGGGGGCTGCGCCGGTAGCCGCGCGCGATCCGGGGCCCGGCGAGATACAGTTCCCCGGCCTCACCCGGCCCGACCGGCACCATGCGGGCGTCGAGCAGCCGCATCCGCAGCCCGGGGAGCACGGCACCGATGTGCGGCTCGCCCGGCTCCTCGATCCAGCCGGCCGTCGCGTCGACCGTGCACTCGGTAGGCCCGTACACGTTCACCGCGCGCAGCACACCCGCCCGGTGGGCGTCGGCCAGGCGGTCCCACAGCGCCGGGCCGATCGCCTCGCCGCCGACGAGCAGCGTCAGCGGGCGCGGGCCGCCGTCCGGGGTGAGCAGGTCCAGGAGCGGTTCGGCGTGCGACGGGGTGATGTCCAGGTCGGTGAGCCCCTGCGCGTCGATGAAGGCGGCCAGCATGGCCGGGTCGCGCCGGGTCTCCTCGTCCATCATCACCAGCGTGTCCCCGCGCGACAGCCGCACCCACTGCTGCACCGACGCGTCGAACGACGGCGACGCGTTCCATCCGACCCGCCGCCCCTCACCGCGCGCCGCACCCTCGTCCTCCAGCTCCCGCAGCAGCAGCGAGGCCGCACCGCGCGCGATCTCCACACCCTTGGGCCGGCCCGTGGAGCCGGAGGTGTAGATGACGTACGCGAGTGCGTCCGGCCCCACCGGCACCGGCGCGAACGCCCCGCCGGGGAGCGCGGTCAGCTCGCCGACCGTGACGGCCCGGTGGCCGGGAAGCGCCGGACCGGTGCCGTCGGTGACCACCAGGTCGGCGCCGGAGTCCTCGAGGAGCAGCCGCCGCCGCTCCTCGGGGAGCGCCGGGTCCACGGGCAGGTAGGCGGCGCCCGCCGTGAGGGTGCCGACGATCGCGGTGACCAGGTCGGCCCCGCGCGGCAGGCAGAGCGCCACGACGCTCTCCGGACCGGCGCCCAGCCGGGCGATCCCGGCCGCGAACGACGCTGCGTGCTGCCGGAACTGAGCAAACGTCAGCTCTTGGTCGCCGGCGACCACGGCGGTGCGGTCGCCGGGCACGGCCGCGAGCCGGGCCATCAGGTCGGCGGCGCCGGTCCCGGCGGCCGTGAACGTCTCGCAGGGGCGGCAGCCGGCCGGGTGGGCGGTCGCGCGCTCGGGGAGTACGGCGGTCATGGCGGGGCTCACTTTCCGTACAGGGTGGTGGAGGGGGCGGAGGCGGGCGAGCAGTCGGACAGCGGCACCGGCTCGCCCATCGCGACGAGGATCTTCCGCTCGCCGGTGAACGCCTCGCGGCCGTGCGCGCAGAGGATGTTGTCCACGAGCATCACGTCACCGTTCTGCCAGCTCTCCCGTACGGTGACCGCCTGGTACGCGTCGTTGATCGCGTCCACCTCCGCGTCGGTGAGGGCGGTGCCGTCCCCGAGGAAGGTGTTGAACGGCAGCCCCTCCGCGCCGAACGTCTCGACCAGCACGTCACGGACGTCCTCGTCCAGGCTGCGGGCGTTCCAGAACGCGAAGTGGTTGAACCAGACCTTCTCGCCGGTCACCGGGTGCGTGATGATCGCCGAACGCCGCTGCCGCGTCCGCAGGGTGTCCTCGTCCAGCCAGTCGTAGCCGATGGCGTGCGCGTCGCAGTACTCCTCGGCACCGGCCGGGTCCTCCGAGGAGAACGCCTTGCGCCACGGCATGCCCGCCAGGTCCGAGTAGTTGCGTACGAGGAGCCAGCCGGCCTCCGCGAACCGCGCGGTCAGCTCCGGCGGCAGCTTCGCGAGCGCCGCCCGCATGTCGCCGACCGTCGTCGCGCCGCCGGTCTCGGGCGCGGTGACGCAGCCGAAGAGCAGCACACCGGGGAAGTCCAGCGTGTAGCTGTTCTCGTTGTGCAGCCGGATCGGCTGGACGGCCGGCAGGTCCGTGGACGAGAACACGCCCTCACCGAAGTCGGTGCGCGGGGTGGCCTTCTCCTTGTAGCCGGCCCGCTCCGCGATCAGCGCGTCACGTGCCTCGGCGAACGTCGCCGCGTCCCGCACCGGCAGTCCGCGCAGCATGACCGCGCCGGAGCGGTGCAACTCGGCCTGGATCGCATGCCGCTGGGCGTTCAGCCACGCGGTGGCCTCCGCCATGGTGCCGAACTCCGGCGTGTGGACGATCACCGGCTTGCCCGGCTCGCGAACGGGGGCGATACCGGTGGCGGCGGCAGGCGGCTGGGCGAGAGCGGTCACGATGGGTTCCTCTTTCTCGGCTTGGTTCGAACGAAGTGGGTGGGGTTACGCGGACGCGGCGGCGGAGTCGCGCAGGGCGTCGAGGACCGGGTTCAGACGGGCGAAGAAGCCCGCCAGGTCCTGCTGGAAGTAGAAGTGGTCACCGGGCAGCACCTGCGGCTCGACCTCGTGCCCGGTCACCAGCGACCAGCCCGCCAGCATCTCCGCCGGGACGATCGGGTCGGCGTCCCCGCCGAACACCGCCACGGGGCAGTCCAGTTGGGCGTTCGGGGCGGTGCACCGGTAGGCATCGTCGATCGCGAAGTCGGCGCGGATGGACGGCAGGACGATCTCGCGCAGCTCGGGGTCGTCGAGGATGCCGTCGTCGGTGCCGCCGCGCTCCTTGATGGCCGCGACCAGCTGGTCGTCGTCCAGCAGTTCCGGATGCACGGGGCACTGGTTCGGCAGCACCGGCGCCCGGCACGCGGAGGCGATCAGCAGGCGCGGAGTGCGGCCGGCGGCCCGCAGGGCGCGTACCACCTCGAAGGCCACCAGCGACCCCATGCTGTGCCCCAGCACCACCAGCTCACCGGTGTCGGCGGGCAGCGAGTCCACCACGGGCTGCGCCAGGTCGTCCACGGACAGCGGCAGGTCCTCGCAGTAGCGGGCGCCGCGGCCCGGGTACTGGCCGATCAGCAGCCGCACATCGGCCGGCAGGTGCTCGCGCCAGCCGCCGTAGGCGTGGGCGTTGCCCCCGGCGTGCGGCAGCACCAGCAGCGAGAGGCGGTGCGGGCCGTCACCGGGAAGGTCCCAGACGACGTCTTCGGGGGCGGGGGACACGGAGGTCATGAGCTGATCCGTTCTGTCTCGGTACGACGGCGGAGGGTGGGCCGGGCCTTCTTGGCGGCCGGCGCGGACTTCAGCGCGGTGATGTGCTCGGCGAGTCGGGCCGGTGTCGGGTGCTCGAAGACGTCGCGGACGGTGAGCCGGACGTCCAGGGAGACCGCGATGTGGTTGGTGAGGCGGGCGCCCAGGAGGGAGTGGCCGCCGTGGTGGAAGAAGTCGTCATCGATGGTCAGTGCTTCCTCGGCCCCCAGCGTGCGGGCGAAGAGGCCGGTGAGGGTCTCTTCCAGCGGGTTGCGCGGGGCGCGGCCCTGCGAGGCGACGGCGGCCGGTTGGGGCAGGGCGCGTCGGTCGATCTTGCCGTTGGGGGTGAGGGGGAGCCGGTCCAGGACGGTGAGGTAGGCGGGGACCATGTGCTCGGGGAGCCGGTCGGTGAGGTGTCGGCGGATGTCTTCCGTGGCGGTCTCGGTGTCGGTGACCACGTAGGCGGCGAGTTGGTCGCGGTGGGTGGTGACGGTGGCCTGGGTCAGGTGGGGGTGGGTGAGGAGCGCGGCCTCGATCTCACCGGGTTCGATGCGGAAGCCTCGGATCTTCACCTGGTTGTCGGCGCGGCCCTGGTAGTGCAGGTGGCCTTCGTGGTCGAAGTGGGCGAGGTCTCCGGTGCGGTAGAGGCGGGTGCCGGGTTCGCCGTAGGGGTTGGGGATGAAGGTGGTGGCGGTGAGGTCGGGGCGGTTGAGGTAGCCGTGGGCGAGGCCGTGGCCGGTGAGGTGGAGGTGGCCGGTGACGCCGGGTGGGACGGGTTGGAGGGTGGTGTCGAGGATGTAGGCGGCCTTGTTGGTGAGGGGTGAGCCGATCGGGATGGTGGGGTGGGGTTCGGTGGTGGGTGTGATGGTGTGGGTGGTGGTGAAGCCCATGGACTCGGCGGGGCCGTATCCGTTGACGACGGTGGTGTGGGGCGAGAGCTGTTGGAGTTTGTGGACGTGGGCGGGGGAGGCTGCCTCGCCGCCGGTGTAGGCGATGGTGACGGTGGTGAATGCCTCGGGGTGTTCGTCGGTGAGGTAGTTGAAGAGGCTTGCGGAGAGTTGGAGCATCGTGACGCCGTGTTTGTGGGACAGCTCGGCGATCAGAGCGGGTTCCGGCTTTTGGCCGGGCTGGAGGATGGTGGTGCCGCCGTGGAGGAGTGCGCCCCAGAATTCGAGGCTGAAGGCGTCCCAGGAGACGGGTGAGCACTGGAGGAACACCTCGTCCGGGCCGAAGTTGCCGTATGTCTGCGCGGTGACCGTGGAGACGAGGTTGCGGTGCGAGGACAGGATGCCCTTGGGCCGTCCGGTGGAGCCGGAGGTGAACATCACGCAGGCCACGTCCTGGCCCTGGATCGGCAGGCCGAGGTTGCCGGTGTCGTGGTGGGTCAGGTCGTCCGGGTTTTCGGTGCAGGTGGTCCAGGTTCCGGGGAGGCGGTCGGTGAGTGCGGTGTGGGTGACGAGGTGGCTGATGGCGGCCTCGGTCGCGGCGGACCGCAGGCGCTCGTCAGGGAAGTCCGGGTCGAGCAGCACGTGCCCGGCGCCGGTCTTCAGTACGGCGATGAGCGCGGCGGCGAAGGTGGCGTTGCGTTCCAGGAGGATGCCGGCAAGGTCGCCCCGGCCGAGGCCGCGTGCGCGCAGGTGGTGGGCCCAGCGGTTGGCGGTGGCGTTGAGCTCCGCGTACGTGAAGCTGTTCTCGCCGTCGATGAGCGCGACGGCCTCCGGGGTTCGGGCGGCCTGGTCCTCGAACCGCGCGACCAGCGAAGTCTCGGCGATGTCGGCGGTGGTCCCCGCCCAGGGCCCGAGGATCAGCCCCCGTTCGGCGGCCGACACCACGTCCAGCTCACCGACGCGCAGCTCGGGATCGGCCAGTGCCTGGCGCAGCACCTCGCCGAGCACCCTCACCATGCGCTCGACGGTGGACCGGTCGAACAGGTCCTCCGCGTAGATCACCGTGCCCCGCAGCCCCCGGCTGTCGTCCGTTCGGAGCAGGAACTCCACGTCGAACTTGGCCGCGCCGCTCGTGACATCCGGCATCGCGGTGACCGTCGCGTCCCCGAGCCGCAGCTCCGGAACGCCTCCGGATTCCAGCGTGAGGCAGATTTGGAAGAGGGGATGGCGGGCGAGTGTGCGGGTGGGGTTGAGGGTGTCGAGGACGAGGTCGAAGGGTGCGTCCTGGTGGGCGAAGGCGTCGAGGTCGGTGGTGCGGACGCGTTCCAGGAGTTCCCGGAAGGTGGGGTTGCCGTCGGTGTGGGTGCGCAGGACCAGGGTGTTGACGAAGAACCCGACCAGATCGCGCAGGGCCTCGTCGGTGCGTCCTGCGACGGGTGAGCCGATGGCCAGGTCGGTGCCGGCGCCCAGTCGGGTGAGCGCTGCGGCCAGGGCCGCGTGCACCACCATGAAGGGGGTGCAGCCCTCGGCCCGGGCCAGCGCGCCGATGCGCTCGAACAGGTCGTCTCCCAGGGCCACTTCGAACTGACCGCCCCGGTGCGAGGCGCGTGCGGGGCGCGGGCGGTCCAGGTTCAGCGCGTGCTCCTCGGGGAGCCCTTCCAGCGTCTTGTGCCAGAACGCCAACTCCTGGGAGAGCACGCTGTCCGCGTCGTCGACGGCCCCCAGCGCCCGCTGCTGCCAGACCGCGTAGTCCGCGTACCGCACCGGCAACGGTTCCAGGACACTCGCGGTCGCACCCGCGCTCCGCGCCTCGTAGGCCCGGGACAGGTCATCGAACAGCACTCCGGTGGACCGGCCGTCCGTCGCGATGTGGTGGAGCAGGAGGAGGAGCACCGAGGAGTCGTCATCGACCTCGAACAGGGTGGCCCGGACCGGGAGTTCGCTGCGGAGATCGAAGACGTGGCGCGCGGCCCCGGCCATGGCGCGGTCCAGCTCGCCGGAGGTCACCTCGCGGCACTCGAAGGGCACCTGGATCTCCGCGGCCGGCACGACGTGCTGGAGCGGTTCGCCGTCGACCGTCGCGAACACGGTCCGCAGCGGGGTGTGGCGTACGACCACGTCGTGCAGCGCCGCGTCGAGCACCCCGGCGTCCAGCGGGCCGGTCAGCCTTACCGCCATCGGTACGTTGTACGCGGCGCTGCCGCCGTCCAGCTCCGCCATCAGCCACAGGCGGCGCTGGGCGAAGGACACGGGCGCGTCGCCGTCACCGGACCAGGCCCCGGCGGTGAGCGGCGGGAGCGCGGGCCGGCCGTCGAGGGTGGCGATGTGCTGGGCGAGGCGTGCGGGCGTCGGGTGCTGGAACACGTCCCGCATGGTCAGCCGGATGCCCAGCACCTCGGCGAGGTGGTTCGTGAGGCGGGCCGCCAGCAGCGAGTGCCCGCCATGGGCGAAGAAGCTGTCCTCGACACCCACGGGCACCGGTGTGCCCAGAACCTTGCTGAACAGGGCGACCGTGACCTCTTCGAGCTGGCTCCCCGGCGCACGGCCCTGCGAGACGACGGCGGCCGGTTCGGGCAGGGCGCGCCGGTCGATCTTGCCGTTGGGGGTGAGGGGGAGCCGGTCCAGGACGGTGAGGTAGGCGGGGACCATGTGCTCGGGGAGCCGGTCGGTGAGGTGTCGGCGGATGTCTTCCGTGGCGGTCTCGGTGTCGGTGACCACGTAGGCGGCGAGTTGGTCGCGGTGGGTGGTGACGGTGGCCTGGGTCAGGTGGGGGTGGGTGAGGAGCGCGGCCTCGATCTCACCGGGTTCGATGCGGAAGCCGCGCACCTTGACCTGGCTGTCCGCCCGGCCTTCGTAGTGCAGGTGGCCTTCGCGGTCGAACCGGGCGAGGTCTCCGGTGCGGTAGAGCCGGGTGCCGGGCTCGCCGTAGGGGTTGGGGATGAAGGTGGTGGCGGTGAGGTCGGGGCGGTTGAGGTAGCCGTGGGCGAGGCCGTGTCCGGTGAGGTAGAGGTGGCCGGTGACACCGGGCGGGACGGGTCGGAGGGTGGCGTCGAGGACGTAGGCGGCCTTGTTGGTCAGAGGCGCGCCGATCGGGATGGTGGGGTGGGGCGCGTCGGCGCGGGCGATGGTGTGGGTGGTGGTGAACCCCATGGACTCGGCGGGGCCGTATCCGTTGACGACAGTGGTGTGGGGCGAGAGCTGTTGGAGTTTGTGGACGTGGGCAGGGGAGGCTGCCTCGCCGCCGGTGTAGGCGACGGTGACCGATGCGAACGCTTCGGGGTGTTCGTCGGTGAGGTAGTTGAAGAGGCTGGCGGAGAGTTGGAGCATCGTGACGCCGTGGCGGTGCGACAGCTCGGCGATGAGGGCGGGTTCGGGCTTCTGGCCGGGCTGGAGGACGGTGGTGCCGCCGTGGAGGAGTGCGCCCCAGAATTCGAGGCTGAAGGCGTCCCAGGAGACCGGCGAGCACTGAAGGAACACCTCGTCCGGGCCGAAGTTGCCGTACGTCTGCGCGGTGACCGTGGAGACGAGGTTGCGGTGCGAGGACAGGATGCCCTTGGGTCGCCCGGTGGACCCCGACGTGAACATCAGGCACGCAACGTCGTTCCCCGTGACCGTCACACCCAGGTTGTCCGCCGCCGCATCCGCCGGCACCCCGCCGGAGCACGAGACCACACCCCAGGGGCCGGTCACGCGCTGCCCGAGGACGTCGTCAGTGACGAGCAGGACGATGCCCGCATCCTGCCCGGCCGAGCGAAGGCGCTCGTCCGGGAAATCGGGGTCGAGCAGGGTGTAACCGGCGCCGGTCTTGAGTACGGCGATGAGGGCGGCAGCGAAGGTGGCGTTGCGTTCCAGGAGGATGCCGGCGAGGTCGCCCCGGCCGAGGCCGCGTTCGCGCAGGTGGTGGGCCCAGCGGTTGGCGGTGGCGTTGAGCTCCGCGTACGTGAAGCTGCGCTCACCGTCGATGAGCGCGACGGCCTCCGGGGTTCGGGCGGCCTGGTCCTCGAAGCGCGCGACCAGCGAAGTCTCGGCGATGTCGGCGGTGGTCCCCGCCCAGGGCCCGAGGATCAGCCCCCGCTCGGCGGCCGACAGCACCTCCACGTCCCCGATGTGTGCTTCTGGGGCGTCCAGGGCCTGGTGCAGCACCCCGCCGAGCACGGTCACCATGCGCTCCACGGTTGCCCGGTCGAACACGTCCTCCGCGAAGACGACGACCCCGTGCAGGCCCCGGCTGTCGTCCGACCGGAGCAGGAACTCCAGGTCGAACTTGGCCGAACCGTTGGTCAGCCCCCGCACCTCGGCCGTCTGGCCGCCCAGTTCCAGCGCCGGAGCCTCCCCGGCCTCCAGAGCGAGGCAGATTTGGAAGAGGGGGTGGCGGGCGAGTGTGCGGGTGGGGTTGAGGGTGTCGAGGACGAGGTCGAAGGGGGCGTCCTGGTGGGCGAAGGCGTCGAGGTCGGTGGTGCGGACGCGTTCCAGGAGTTCCCGGAAGGTGGGGTTGCCGGTCGTGTCGGTGCGCAGGACCAGGGTGTTGACGAAGAACCCGACAAGTTCGCTGAGTGCCTCATCGGTGCGTCCTGCGACGGGTGAGCCGATGGCCAGGTCGGTGCCGGCGCCCAGTCTGGTGAGGGCTGCGGCGAGCGCGGCGTGCACCACCATGAAGGGGGTGCAGCCCTCGGACCGGGCCAGCTCGCCGATGCGCTCGAACAGGTCGTCTCCCAGGGCCACTTCGACCTGGCCGCCCCTGTGCGAGGCCACCGCCGGACGGGGCCGGTCGAGGCTCAGCCCGTGCTCCTCCGGAAGGTCCGCCAAGGCGCCCTTCCAGAAGGCGAGTTCGCGGGAGAGCACGCTGTCCGCGTCTTCGGCCGAGCCCAACACCCGCTGCTGCCAGACCGCGTAGTCCGCGTACTGCACCGGAAGCGGCTCAAGCACGCTCGCGGTCGCACCCGCGCTCCGCGCCTCGTAGGCCCGGGACAGATCATCGAAGAAGACACCGGCCGAGCGGCCGTCCGTCGCGATGTGGTGGAAGAGCAGGAACAGGACGGGGTGCCCGTCTTCGAGGTCGAACAGGGTGGCCCGCAGCGGGTTTCCGGTCCTGAGGTCGAACCGGTGCCGGGTGGCCGCGTCCAGGTCACCGTCCAGCGAGGCCGCCGTCGACGTCCGGCGCTCGATGACGACCCGGGCTCCGGCAGCCGGCTGGACGCGCTGCCGGGGCTCGCCGTCGCCCGTCGTGAACACGGTGCGCAGCGGCGCATGGCGCTCCACGACGTCGTTGAGCGCGGCTTCCAGGGCATCGACGTCCGGGGCGCCTCCCAGGCGTACGGCCATCGGCACGTTGTACGCGGTGCTCCCGCCGTCCAGCTCGGCGAGCAGCCACAGGCGGCGCTGGGCGAACGAGACGGGGCTGCCCGGCCCGTCGCCCGCCTCGCCCGCGACCAGGGGCGGCAGCGCGGGCCGCCCCTTCAGCGAGGCGATGTACTGCGCGAGGCGCGCGGGCGTGGGGTGCTGGAACACGTCCCGGATGGTCAGCCGTACGCCCAGCACATCGGCCATGTGGTTGGTGAGGCGGGCCGCCAGCAGCGAGTGCCCGCCGTGGGCGAAGAAGCTGTCGTCCACACCCACCGGCTCCGAGGTGCGCAGCACCCGGCTGAAGAGGGCAACTGTCACCTCTTCCAGCTGCGTCTGCGGCACCCGCTCGGTGCTTACCACCGCGACCGGCTCGGGCAGTGCGCGCTTGTCGATCTTCCCGTTCGGCATGAGGGGGAAGCGGTCGAGTGGCGTGAGGTAGGCGGGGACGAGGTGTTCGGGGAGTCGGTCGGCGAGGTGGCGGCGGAGCTCGACGGGGTCGGCGCTGGTGACGACGTAGGCGGAGAGCTGGTCGTGGTGCTTGGTGACGACGGCCTGGGTGACCTGTGCGTGGGTGAGGAGTGCGGCTTCGACCTCGGCGGGTTCGATGCGGAAGCCGCGGATCTTGATCTGGTGGTCGGCGCGGCCTTCGTAGTGGAGGCGTCCGCGGTGGTCGAAGTGGGCGAGGTCGCCGGTGCGGTAGAGCCGGGTCCCGGGCTCGCCGTACGGGTTCGGTACGAAGCTGGTGGCGGTGAGGTCAGGGCGGTTGAGGTAGCCGTGGGCGAGGCCGTCGCCGGATACGTACAGCTCACCGGTGGCGCCGGGTGCGCAGAGCCGGAGCGCGGTGTCGAGCACGTACAGCGGCTTGTTGACCAGCGGGGTGCCGATGGGGATGGCGGTGTGGGGCTCGTCGGCGGGCTCGATGGTGTGGGTGGTGGCGTAGATCATCGCCTCCGCCGGCCCGTACCCGTTGAGCACCTTGATGCCCGGCCTGGCGCTGTGCAGCTTGTGTACGTGGACGGGCGAGGCGGCTTCCCCGACGGTGTAGGCCGTGGTCACCGAGTCGAACGTCTCGGGGTGTTCGTCGGTGAGGTAGTTGAAGAGGCTGGCCGACAGCAGCAGCGTCGTGACGCGGTGCTTGGGGACCAACTCCGCAATGAGCGCCGGTTCCGGCTTCTGCCCCGGCTGGAGGACGACGCGTGCGCCGTGGAGGAGCGGGCCCCAGAATTCGAGGCTGAAGGCGTCCCAGGAGATGGGCGAGGACTGGAGGTACACCTCGTCCGGGCCCGTCGGCAGGTAGGTCTGCCCGACCAGGGTCGATACGAGGTTGCGGTGCGAGGAGACGATGCCCTTGGGCCGTCCGGTGGAGCCGGAGGTGAACATCACGCAGGCCACGTCCTGGCCCTGGATCGGCAGACCGAGGTTGCCGGTGTCGTGGTGGGTCAGGTCGTCCGGGTTTTCGGTGCAGGTGGTCCAGGTTCCGGGGAGGCGGTCGGTGAGTGCGGTGTGGGTGACGAGGTGGCTGATGGCGGCTTCGGTCGCGGCGGACCGCAGGCGCTCGTCGGGGAAGTCGGGGTCGAGCAGTACGTGTCCGGCGCCGGTCTTGAGTACGGCGATGAGGGCGGTGGCGAAGGTGGCGTTGCGTTCGAGGAGGACGCCCGCCAGGTCACCCCGTCCGAGGCCGCGTCCGCGCAGCTCGCGCGCCCAGCGGTTGGCGGTGGCGTTGAGCTCCGCGTACGTATAGCTGCGGTCACCGTCGATCAGCGCGACCGCATCCGGGACCCGCGCCACCTGCTCCTCGAAGCGCTGCACAAGTGACACATCGTCCCGAGCGGCCACCTCCCCGGCCCACTCCCCGAGCAGCACCGCTCGCTCACCGGCCGACAGCACATCGACGTCACCGATGCGTGCCTCCGGGTCGGCCAGCGCCTGGCGCAGCACCTCGCTGAGCACCCTCACCATGCGCTCGACGGTGGACCGGTCGAACAGGTCCTCCGCGAAGACGACCATGCCGCGCAGGCCCTCGCCGTCGTCCGTGCGGAGCAGGAACTCCAGGTCGAACTTGGCCGCGCCGTTGGCGAACGTCTGCACGGCTTGCGGTCGCACCCCGGGCAGAGCCAGCACCGGTGTGCCGGTCTCCAGCGTGAGGCAGATTTGGAAGAGGGGGTGGCGGGCGAGTGTGCGGGTGGGGTTGAGGGTGTCGAGGACGAGGTCGAAGGGTGCGTCCTGGTGGGCGAAGGCGTCGAGGTCGGTGGTGCGGACGCGTTCCAGGAGTTCCCGGAAGGTGGGGTTGCCGTCGGTGTGGGTGCGCAGGACCAGGGTGTTGACGAAGAACCCGACCAGATCGCGCAGCGCCTCATCGGTGCGCCCGGCCACGGGTGTGCCGATGGCCAGGTCGGTGCCGGCGCCGAGGCGGGTGAGCGCTGCGGCCAGGGCCGCGTGCACCACCATGAAGGGGGTGCACCCCTCGGCGCGAGCCAGCTCGCCCACGCGGGCGAACAGGTCGTCACCGAGGTCGACGGGCACCTCACCGCCCCGGTGCGAGGCGCGCGCTGGCCGCGGCCGGTCCAGATGGAGACCGTGCTCCTCCGGAAGGTCCGCCAAGGCGCCCTTCCAGAAAGCGAGTTCGCGGGAGAGCACGCTGTCCGCGTCTTCGGCCGAGCCCAACACCCGCTGCTGCCATACCGCGTAGTCCGCGTACTGCACCGCCAGCAGCTCAAGCACCCGCCCCTCGACCCCGGCCATCCGTGCCTCGTACGCACGGGCCAGGTCGGTCACGTACACCTCGCCCGACTGGCCGTCCGTGGCGATGTGGTGCAGCACGAAGACCAGGTGGTGCGTGGTGTCGTCCAGCCGGAACAGCGTTACGGCGAGCGGAAGTTCACTGCGGAGGTCGAAGACATGGCGACCCGTCTCGGCCACCGCGTGGTCCAGCTCCCCGGCGGTCACCTCGCGGCGCTCCATGCGCACCCGCGCCCCGGTGGCCGGGAGGATGCGCTGGCGCGGTTCGCCGTCCACCGTTTCGTACAGGGTGCGCAGGGGCGCGTGGCGCTCGATGACGTCGTTGAGCGCGGCTTCCAGGGCGTCGGCGTCCAGGGTGCCGTCCAGGCGTACGGCCATCGGCACGTTGTACGCGGTGCTCCCGCCGTCCAGGTCCGCCAGCAGCCACAACCGGCGCTGGGCGAACGACATGGGGGCCAGTCCCTCGCCCGGACCCTCACCGGCGGACGGAGGAGGCAGCGCCGGAATGCCCTTCGCCGCACCGACCTTCTCCGCGAGCCCCGCCACGGTCGGGTTCTCGAACACGTCCCGGATCGTCAGCCGGACACCGAGAGCCTGCGCGATCCGGTTGGTGAGGCGGGCCGCGAGGATCGAGTGGCCGCCGTGGTGGAAGAAGTCGTCATCGATCGTCAGCGTGCCCGGCACGTCGAGCGTGCTGGTGAAGAGGCCGGTCAGGGCCTCTTCCAGCAGGGTGCGCGGGGTACGACCGCCCGACGACACCGCGACCGGTTCGGGCAGTGCGCGCTTGTCGATCTTCCCGTTCGGCATGAGGGGGAAGCGGTCGAGCGGGGTGAGGTAGGCGGGGACGAGGTGTTCGGGGAGTCGGTCGGCGAGGTGGCGGCGGAGCTCCGCCGGGTCAGCGCTCGTCACGACGTGGGCCGAGAGCTGGTCGTGGTGCTTGGTGACGACGGCCTGGGTGACCTGTGTGTGGGTGAGGAGTGCGGCTTCGACCTCGGCGGGTTCGATGCGGAAGCCGCGGATCTTGATCTGGTGGTCGGCGCGGCCTTCGTAGTGGAGGCGTCCGCGGTGGTCGAAGTGGGCGAGGTCTCCGGTGCGGTAGAGCCGGGTGCCGGGCTCGCCGTACGGGTTCGGTACGAAGCTGGTGGCGGTGAGGTCGGGGCGGTTCAGATAGCCGTGGGCGAGGCCGTCGCCGGACACGTACAGCTCACCGGTGGCGCCCGGCGGGCACAGCCGCAGTGACGTATCGAGGACGTAGAGCGGCTTGTTGACCAGCGGCGTGCCGATGGGGATCACGGTGTGTGGGGCGTCGCCGGGCTCGATGACGTGCGTGGTGGCGTAGATCATCGCCTCCGCCGGGCCGTACCCGTTGAGCACCTTGATGCCGGGCCGGAGGGTCTGAAGCTTGTGCACGTGTACCGGGGACGCCGCCTCACCCACCGTGTATGCGGTGGTGACCGAGTCGAAGGTCTCGAGGTGTTCGTCGGTGAGGTAGTTGAAGAGGCTGGCCGACAGCAGCAGCGTCGTGACGCGGTGCTTGGGGGCCAACTCCGCAATGAGCGAGGGCTCCGGCTTCTGCCCCGGCTGGAGGACGACGCGTGCGCCGTGGAGGAGCGGGCCCCAGAATTCGAGGCTGAAGGCGTCCCAGGAGATGGGCGAGGACTGGAGGTAGACCTCGTCCGGGCCCGTCGGCAGATAGGTCTGCCCGACCAGGGTCGATACGAGGTTGCGGTGCGAGGAGACGATGCCCTTCGGACGCCCCGTGGAGCCCGACGTAAACATGACGCAGGCGAGGTCATCACCGTGGAGCGGCACACCCAGGTTGCCCGCCTCATGGTGGGCCACATCATCCGGGCCCTCCACACACGTAACCCATGCACCTTCAAGGCGACCCGCCAGCCCCGTACGTGTGACCAGATGGCTGATCGCGGCCTCGTCCGCCGCCGAGCGCAGACGCTCGTCCGGGAAGTCCGGGTCGAGCAGCACATGTCCGGCGCCGGTCTTGAGTACGGCGATGAGCGCGGTGGCGAAGGTGGCGTTGCGTTCGAGGAGGACGCCCGCCAGGTCACCCCGTCCGAGGCCGCGCCCGCGCAGCTCGCGCGCCCAGCGGTTGGCGGTGGCGTTGAGCTCCGCGTACGTATAGCTGCGGTCACCGTCGATCAGCGCGACCGCATCCGGGACCCGCGCCACCTGCTCCTCGAAGCGCTGCACAAGTGACACATCGTCCCGAGCGGCCACCTCCCCGGCCCACTCCCCGAGCAGCACCTCCCGCTCACCCGCGGTCAGCACCTCCAGCTCTGCCGCGCTCCGCTCGGCCGGCTCGACCCTGTCGGGGGACGGCGCGACCGCATGGGTGAAGAAGGCGGCCAGGCGGTCCTGGTGGGCGGCCACGGCGGAAACGTCGACGCCCTCCACCGTTGTATCGAAGTCGATGCGGAAACCGTCCGACGCGCCCAGGTCGTACACGGTGACGTTGAGGTCCTCCACCGGGCCGCTGGTCACGTTGTGGTTCACCGTGGTGCTTCCGCAGACCGTCAGGTCCGCGTTGAAGGCCATGATGTTGAGCACCGGTCCGGTCAGCCTGCGACCGCCGGTGAGCGTCCCCGCGTCCCGGCGCATGTCCTCGAACCGCGTCAACTGGTGGCGCAGACCGTGCTTGACCTCGGCGGCCACCGCACGTACCAGGGTCCGCAGGGACTCGTCCGCGCCCACACGGAGCCGCAGGGGCACGATGTTCGACGTCATGCCCGGCGTGCTGCGGGCCGTCTTCGTGGCTCGGCCCGCCACCGGCAGGGCGACCATCAGCTCGTCCAGGCCCGTGACACGGTGCAGGTAGACCGTGAACAGCGCGACCACGAACACCGGCCAGGAGACCCGCTCGGCGCGCGCCATGGCACGCAGCCGGTCGGCCTCCGCTGCCGGGATGAGGACGGTGCGCCGGGCGAAGGGCAGCAGAGCTCGGGCGGGGGCGGCCCGTCCGACGCCCCTTACCAGGCTGGGGAACGTCTCCGGAGCGCCCGCCAAGTGCTGCCGCCAGGCAGCCCGTTCGACCGTGGCCTGCTCGGAGGCTCGGTAAGCGGAGTCCTCGGCGTACAGCTCGGCGAGCCCACCGAAGGGGGAGCCACCCCACGGCTCCCCGGCGACCGCCCGTTCGTACAACTCGACGAGCCGTTGCAGCAGCATGCCCATGCCCGCGCCGTCGACGACCAAGTGATGGAAGGCGTAGAAGTAGAAGTACCGGTCGTCGGCCAGCTTGATCAGCATGCAGCGGACCGGGCATTCGCCGGTCAGATCGAAGGACGCCCCGACCGCCGCGTCCACCAGCCCCCAGGCCGCGCCCTCCGGGTCCGCCGCACCGCTCACATCGGTGTAGGGGAGCGTGCGCTCTCCCGCATCGGTGTCGATCAGCTGCCACACCTGCTCGCCGTCGTCCTCGAAGCAGCGGGTGCGCATGACGTCCGCCTCCTCCACGAGGCGGCGCCAGGCGGCACCCATCAGCACCGGGTCGACCGGGCCCAGGACGTCCCGGCACTCCGCGACGTTGTACTTCAGGCGGGTGGGGTCCAGGGTGTGCGCCGTCCAGATATCGCGCTGGGCCTCCGAGAGCGGCAGCCGGAAGACGGCCGGAGCGGGTGCGACGGTGGCGTCGGACGGCATGAGGTCTCCTGTGAGTCGCGGCGGGAGGGGGCGGGGCGAGTGCCATACAACCGCCGGGGCCGGGCGCCGAGAGGCAGTTGTTCCGGCGGTAGGGCCAGCAGTTCGGCGGTGCGGCGGCAGTCGAACGGCAGGCGCGGCGCGCCCCGTCCGCCGCCGCACCGGAGCCGTCACACCCCGGCCGTCGCCCTCGCCGCCGCCCGCACCACGCACAGCACGCGGAACGCCGAGCGCCCGCCGTCCGCGCTGGTCCGGATCACGCCGCCGACCAGCAGTTCGCGGATCAGCCGGCCGCACTCCGGCAGCGGGCGGCCGATGAGCCGCACGACGTCCTGGAGAAGGAACTCCCCGTCGCCCACCTCGCCCAGGTCGCCGATCAGGGCCCGGTAGGGGGCGGGCAGCGCGGCGAGCGTGCGGCTCACCCGGACCTGGAGGCGGGAGCCGTCCGGGCCGTCGGCCAGGTGGTCGAGGAGCGGGGCCGGGTCGGAGTCCACGATGTTCCGCAGGGTCGACAGGTCGCACACGGTGAGCCAGGAAGCGGCGGCACCGAGCGCCGCCGGGTGGCCGTCGAGGCGGTGGCAGATCCAGGCCACATCCGCGAGTGCCTGCTCATCGGGCACGATGTCGGGCCGGACTCGGCGGAGCTGGCTGAGGAAGAACCGTACGGCGGGCGCGTCCGGATGCCCGGCGGCCGGGTCCGGCGCCTCCAAAGGTGAGAGCAGAAAGAGGCGTTCACCGGGCACGTTCCAGGGCCGCTCACCGGTGATCAGCAACCGCAGGCCCGGGAACGTACGCAGGAGCCGGCTCAGGCGGCCGAAGTCCAGGGCGGCGGTGTCGGCACCGTCGAGGACGAGCACGGCCGCACCGCGTACGGAGGAACCGCCGTCGTCGAGGGTGGTCAGCGCGTCCGCCAGCGCGGGGAGCACCTCCTCGGACGCGCCGCTGCGCAGGAACCGGGCGCACTGCTCGGCGAGTTGGGGCATCGGGTCGTCGTCGGGGCGCAGGCAGTCGGCGGTGGCGCCGTCACCGTAGTGCCAGAGCACCGGCAGCCCGGCGTCGTGCAGACGGGCGGCCACCTCCAGGGCGAGCCGGGTCTTGCCCACGCCGCTCAACCCGACGAGGGTCACCAGCCGTTCGGTGCCGGACCCCAGCTCCTCCACCAGGACACCGGTCTCCGCGTCCCGGCCGACCAGCGGGTACAGCGGCACGGGCGGTGCGGCGCGCTCCATGGACAGCCGCCGGACGTCACCGTCCGCCCGGGCCCCGCTGCGGGCCGCCGCCTCCAGCGCGGCTCGGGCCCGGGGGCCGAGCCTGAGCGCGTCGGCGATGAGCCGCACCGTATCCGTCCTGGGCCGCTGGGCCTTCCCCTTCTCCAGGTCCCGGATGGCCCGGACGCTGATGGTGGACAGATCCGCCAGCTCCCGCTGGGTCAGGCCGATACGGAGCCGGTGGCCGCGTATCAGGGAACCGAGCGGGGCGGTGGTGGCCGGGATGTCCTGCGGGGGGTGGCTGAGCGTCATGGAAAGGACTCCTGCTCGTCGGGGGATGGGCGCCCCGGAAGCGGCTGCGGGCCGGGGTGCCGGAGGGACGGCTGTCGTGCCTTGCTGCTGCCGGAATCCTCCGCGCGCGCCCTATCCGGGAGGCATCGCGAGACCAACGCCGCCACCGGCCCGGCCGGCCCTTCGGGATAGGCGGCAGTAGCCCCCGCCCGGTCCGGCGATAGGGGCCCAGTGCCGTGATAGCGGGGGGATAGGGGCGGGGGCGGTGCCGTGAATCCGCCCGTTCCTAACTTGGTGTCCAGAAGGAAACGGAACACCGACGAAGGGACAGTCCGATGAACCGCAACACCACCGCCCGCAACGCCCTCCGCGCCGCCTTCGCCACCGTCGCGGTCGTGATCGTCACCGGCATCGGCGTCCAGGTGGGCTGGGCCGACGACACGTCAGGCACCGGCAGCCAGCCGACCACCAGCAGCACCCCCACCCCGGGCGCCACCGGCTCCACCGACAACAACCCCTGGGACTGACCCCCGCAGGACTCAGCCGGCGCCCAAAAGCCGGCGAGTCTCCGCCAGTTCCCGCTTCATCCCCCGGGTCGTGAAGACCTCCACCGCAGGGGCCAGCAGCTCCCGGGACAGCACCGGCTCCTCCTCGCCGAGCAGCCGCGCCAGATCCAGGCGGGCCAGAGCACCACCGCCGAAATCCATGATCTGCTCCCGGGCCGCGACGGCCCGGTCGAAGAAATACCTCGCCCGGTCGGGCCGCCCCATCAGGACGAACGCCTGGCCGAGGTCCCGCAGCAGATGCCCCTCGCCGATCACATCACCGGAATCCCGGCACAGCTCCAGGACCTCCGTGAACGTCAGCACCGCGAGGTCCAGCTCACCCCGCTCCAGCAGCAGTTGGCCCACCCGGCGCAAGGTCCGCGCCCGGCCCCCGAGATAGCCCACCCCGTCGTATATCTCCAGCGCCTCGTCCAACTGCGCCTGCGCCACGTCCATGTCACCCCGGCGCATCCGGATGTGGGCGCTCTGCGTCAGCACGATCGCCCGCCCCACCACGTCACCCGCCCGATCGAAATCCGCCAGCGACCGCCCGTACAGATCGAGGGCGGTGTCGGCGTCCCCGTTCGTCCGTGCGATTAGGGCCATGTCACGCCGGCACAGCGCCTCGCCCTGCGGTTCGTCCAGCGCCTGGAAGACGTCGAGCGCCGAACTCAGCGCCTGGCGCGCCATGTCGAACTCGTTGCGGCTCATGTACAGCGAACCCAGCGAGGCCCGGACGGCGGCCGTACCCCGCAGATTGCCCGCCTTGCGCACCGCGGCCAGTGCCCGTACGTGGGTCTGCTCCCACAGGTCGTAGTGGCCCCGCACCTCGAACAACGTCACCAGGGTCGTCGCCAGATTCCAGCTGACGTCGTGCAGGCCCTCATCGGCGGCGTGCTCCACCATTCCGCACAGGGCACCCTGCTCCGCGTCGAACCAGGCCAGCGGATCGGCGAGCAGGTCGCTCGTGCACGACGGGGGCGGCGCCCAGCGCTGGGCGTCGCCGTGCAGGACCGTGAAGTCACCGCCGTACACCTTGCGATGGGCCTCCTGCGCCAGATACATCCAGCCGCCCGCCATCCGGACGAGCGCATCCCGGCGCAGCTCCGGCGCGTCCTGCGCGGCCAGCTGCTCGCGCGCGTAGACGCGGATGATATCGTGGAACTGGTACCGGTAGACGCCGTTCCGTTCCACCCCGACCACGTCCAGCATCTGCATGTCGACCAGCGGTTCCAGCAGGTCCGACGGCACGGGCCGGTCGTCGTCGAGCAGTGCACCCGCGAGCCAGCCCGGCAGTGTCGGCGTCCGCGACATGGAGAGCAGCCGCAGCAGCCCCCGGTCCTCGGGCGCCAGACCGTTGTACGTGAGCGACAGGCTGGCGCGCATCGTCATCTCGCCGTGCGCCAGCTCGTCCAGCCGGTGCCGCTCGTTGGCCAGCCGGTGCACCATCGACGCGAGCGTCCAGTGCGGGCGGGCGGCGAGCCGGGCCGCCACGATGCGCAGCGCGAGCGGCAGCCGTCCCACCGTACGCACCAGGGCCTCCGCCGACGCGGCCTCGCCCTCCACCCGCTCCTCCCCGATGATCCGGGAGAGCAGCTTCAGCGCCCGCTCCTCGTCCAGGACGTCCAGCTCCACGCGGTGCGCACCCGGTAGCGCGGTCAGCCGGGCCCGGCTGGTGACCAGGACCGCGCAGTCCCGGCTCCCCGGCAGCAACGGCTGCACCTGGCTCTCCGAGGCGGCGTCGTCCAGGACCACCAGGAGGCGGCGGGAGGCGAGCCGGGTGCGGTACATCTCCGCCCGCTCGTCCAGCGAGTCCGGGATCAGCTGGCCCGGGATGCCCAGGGCGCGCAGGAAGCGGCCCAGCACCTCCGCGGTGGTGGCCGGGGTGCCGGTGCCGCGCAGATCGCAGTAAAGCTGGCCGTCGGGGAACCCCGTCTCCGCGAGCCGGTGCGCGAGATTCACGGCCAGCGTGGACTTGCCGGTGCCCGGCTTCCCGGTGATCACGGCAAGACCGACCGCCTTGCGCTCTCCACCGGTCAGCGCCCTCTCCAAGGCGGCGAGCTGGGCGTCGTCCGCCACGAAGTCCGAGGTTGCGGCGGGGAGTTGCTGCGGTCGGGCGTCGTGCGGTTGCGGTTCGGCCGGGGCGGCGGGGGAGTCCTGGGCGGCCCCGGACACCGGCTGGGCGCCCGGGGCGGCGGCGCGTTCCGCGTCGCTACGGCTTGGCTCGCCGCGGTCGGCGCCGACGGCCGGGCGCAGGGGCGCGGCGGGCTCGACGGCGGCAGCGCCGGAGTCGGCGCTCCCGCCCGTGGACCGGGGCGCCTGCCCCCGTACCGGCGGAGGCAGTTCCCCGGCGAGGATCGCCGCCTCCAACCGGCGCAGTTCCCGGCCCGGTTCAAGGCCCAGCTCCTGGTCGAGGATCCGGCGCCCGTCCCGGAACGCTTCCAGCGCCTCCGCCTGCCGGCCGGACCAGTAGAGGGCGCACATCAGCTGGCCCCGGAGCCGTTCCCGCAACGGGTTCTCATGGGTGAGGAGTTGGAGCTCACCCACCAGCCGGTCGTGACGGCCGAGCTCCAGCTCCAACTGCATCCGCAGCTCGACGGCGCTCAGCCGCTCCTCGTCCAGCTGGCGCGCCTTGTTGGCCAGGGGACCGCTGTCCAGGCCGGTCAGGGAGTCCCCCTGCCACAGCGCCACCGCGGACTTCAGGAGCGCCACCGCCTTCTCGGACTCGCCCTCGTCGCGCTGTCGCCTCGCCATCGCGACCAGGCCGGTGAAGAGCAGCGAGTCCACGTCCCCCGTGTCCACGTGCAGGACGTATCCCGGCGGGCGGGTCGATATGGAGACCGTGCTGTCCGCGCCGGCCAGGAGTTTCCGCAGCCGGGACACGCAGATCTGGACCTGGGTGCGGGCGGTCTCCGGCGGGCTGTCCTCCCAGATGAGGTCCACCAGATAGTTCGTGCTGACCACCCGGTTTGCTTCGAGCAGCAGAGCGGCGAGGATGACCTCCTGCCGGCCCGGCGGCACCCGCAGCGGCCCGTCCTTGCCCCGCACCTGGAGCGGGCCCAGCAATTGGAAGGGCGGTCTCGCCGCGCCCGGGGCATCCTGGACCGTGTGCGTCGTACCCTCGGCCACCGAGACCCCCAGCTCGTAAGCGCGTTGATGCTCCGGGATCAACGTCCCCAAAGTTTTCACAACCCTCACGCATCTGTCCATCCTGCATGCCCAGCGTGACCGTCCCGCGAATAGCCGCGCGATAGGCGGGGGTTGGCGCGGCCCGGAAGAGTGCGGGGCGGAGGAGAAAGGAGGCGTCCATGCACACCGACGCCTGGACGAGCAGCGACCCGTACACCGGGGGTGATCTGGTCACCGCCGCGGGGGCCGACCACGTCCGTCTCGTCTACGAATACCTCGACGCCGGGGACCTCGACGCGTGCGCCTCCCTGCTGCACGATCACGTCGCCCTGGACCTGCCCGGCGCCCCGACGGCCCACGGCCGGACCGCCTTCCTGCAGGCCCACCGCGACCACCCGGGAGCGCCCGCGCGCCACGAGATCGACCAGGTCGTCGCCCACTCCCGGACCGTGGTGGCGGCGGGCCGCCGCCTCGGCACGGGCGCCGATGACACGGGCGTGCGCTTCGTGGACTTCTTCCGTATCGCCGAGGACGGCATGGTGGAGTCCTGCACCCGCTACTACCACGTGGTGCCCTGACCGGCCCCGTCCGCCGAGCGCAGGGCCGTCGCCCGGTAGTCGCGCGGAGCCATCCCGTACGCCGTCCGGAACGCCCGGCTGAACACGGTCGCGTCGCTGAAGCCCCACCGGGCGGCGACGGCCTGGATGGGCTGCCGGCGCAGTTCGGGGCGGGCCAGATCCGTGCGGCAGCCGTCGAGCCGGCGGCGGCGGATCATCGCGGCGACGCTCTCGGGCTGGTCCCGGAAGAGCGCGTGCAGGCTCCGCAGCGACAGGTGGTGGCGGGCGGCGATGAGGCTCGGGGACAGTCCGGGGTCAGCGATGTGGTGGTCGACGAAGGCGCTGATCCGCCGCAGCAGCACGTGCGTCCGCAGCTCGGCGGGGGCCTCCACCGGGGACGACCCGATCCGGTCGGCCAGGCAGGACGCCGCCATGTCCACGGCCATCTCACCCAGCACGCCCAGCTGTTGGGGGGAGCACTCGGCCCCCGTGGCGGCGAGGTTCGTCAGGAATCCGGCCAGGATCGCGCCCATCCCCGCATCGCCCGGGACACTGCGCGCGAGGATGCGGTCCACCCGCTGCGACGGCAGCGTCATCCGGGCCTTGGGTATCTGGAGGACGAGCACCTCGACCTCCCGCCCGTCCGTCCCCGAGCCGGACTCGTACGGACGGGAGGTGTCCCACAACGCCATTCCCCCGACGCCCAGTTCGGCCTCGCCGCCCTCCTGCGCGAACCACGCCGAGCCGCGGGTCACCAGCGCCAGCTGGTACTGCTCCGGATCCCCCTTCCGGATCAGTGCCGGGGTCCTGCGCGAGCGCAGCGGCCCGTAGCTGAAGCGGGCCAGCTGGACGGTCCCGAGAGCGAGCATCCCGCCCTGCGCGTCGAAACCGTCCGGGTCCGCGGCGCGGAACTCCGTGGGGAGCAGGACGTCGGACACCACCTGCTCGAACCACTCGAACCGGTTGTCCGGCGCCATCTCGGCCGCCGCCATCTCCTGCCACACCGTCGGCACCCCCGTCACGCCTGACCAGCCGCCGGAGGACGTCCGGCCGTGTGCAGTCTGATGGATCGGCCAAGATCGCGACAAGCGGTGTCCGCGGCCCGGTCGCGGGTCAGGACGAGGCCGGGACCTCCGGGGAGCGCAGCACCAGCAGGGTGATCTCGCTGGGCGCGAAGACCCGGAACGGCGGGCCCCAGAATCCGGTGCCCCGGCTGGTGTACAGCTGCGTGCGGTCGCCGTGGCGGCTCAGCCCGGCGACGGCCGGCTGGTCGAGGCGGACCAGGTAGTGGAACGGCCAGATCTGGCCACCGTGGGTGTGGCCCGACAGCTGGAGGTCGACGCCGCCCTCGGCGGCGCGGTCGATGAACTTCGGCTGGTGCGCCAGGAGCAGCACCGGCAGTCCGGGGTCGGCGCCGTCCAACGCCCCGGCCAGGTGCGCCCGGTGACCGGCCAGACCGGAGGACTCGGCGGTGACGTCGTCCACACCGGCGACCACGAGGGTGTCGCCGCCGCGTTCGAGCAGCACATGGCGGTTGCGCAGCGGCTGCCAGCCCAGCTCGTCCATCAGGTCCACCCAGCCCTGCGCCTCGCTGTAGTACTCGTGGTTCCCGGTGACGTAGACGCGGGCGTGGGCGGCGCGCACCGTGCCGAGCGGGGCGGCCTGGGCGCGGCGGCGGTCGGCGGTGCCGTCCGCGATGTCACCGGTGTGGCAGACCAGGTCCGCGTCCAGCGCGTTGACCTCCGCGCACACCCGCTCCGACCAGCGGGCCCGGTCCAGTGGACCGTAGTGCGTGTCGGTGATGAGGGCGACCCGCGTCCCGTCCAGGCCCGGTCCCAGGCGCGGCAGTTGTACGTCGACCCGGCGCACCCTCGGCACCCGGCGCGCCTCGGCGTACCCCCAGCCGAGCAGGGCGGCGGCGGCCCCGAGCACCGACCAGGTGACGATCCGGGCCCGGTCCTGCCCGTCGCCGGTCCCGGCCAGGGCCAGGGTGAGCCGGAGCAGGACGCCGAGCAGTACGGACCAGGTGAACAGCACCCAGACGGACCCGAGCAGGCTGTCCCCGATGATGGCGGCCCGGTCCTGCTGCCGCCTGCCGTGCCCCCGCATCATCGCGACCGGCATGGTGACGAGGCCGAGTACGAAGAGGCAGGTGCCGGCGGCGGTGACGGGGAGCGGCCAGTGCTGTCCGGCGTACAGCAGCACCCAGCACGGGACGGCCCAGAGCAGGACCGGGGCGACCAGGGGGATGTAACGCATCAGGCGCCGCACCCGGCTCGGCGGTGCCGCCGCCCCGCCCTCCGCGGACCGGGCCTCGCTCGTGTCGGTCACGTTTCCTCCTCGGACGGCCGGAATGCCGCCGGGCACTGTACCCCTCGGCCCCTTGGGGTCAGCGGGGGGCCCGGGGCGGCGGCCGTCCGCCGCCGGGGCTCAGCCGCGGGAGAGCGCGACGGTCCGGGACGGGGCGGCGGAGGGCGCGGTGGTCAGACGGAGACCGACCTCGATGAGGGTCCACCCGAGGACGGTGCGCAGGGGCCGGGGGGTCCGGACGGAGCGGGAGAGGCGGTATTCGTCGGCCTCGGCGTGGAGTTCGGCGGCGCGGAGGTTGTGCAGGGCGAGGTGGGCATCGGCGTGCATCGGTGGTTCTCCTTTACTCGGTGGTGAGGGGGAACGCATGGGTGTGGACGCGTAGGCGGGCGCTGTCGCCCTCGTCCTCGTCGGTGATCCGGTCGCGGTACTCGTCGATGAGCGCGTGCATCTTCGCGATGAGCTCTCCGGCCAGCCCGGGTGTCAGCCGCAGGGTCGCGCTGCTCATGTCCCAGGTGCTCTGCCACTCCTCGGGCCAGGCCGCGCGGTCGCCGAGCCAGGTCGACAGGTCCCGGGCCTGGGTGAGCGCGACCTCGTGCAGATACATCTCGGCGGCGCCGCGCACCTCCGGGCTGGAGTGGGTGAGCAGGGAGTCGTCGAAGCGCACGCCCAGGCTCACCGCCTGCCACCAGCGCTCCCGCCCCTTGCCGTACTCGGGGGCGTCCTTGATGAAGCCGTGCGCCGCGAGCTGGCGCAGGTGGTAGCTGGTGGCCCCGCTCGACTCGCCCAGTTTCGCGCCGAGTTGGGAGGCGGTTGCGGGCCCTTCGAAGCGCAGCGTGTCGAGCAGTCGCATGCGCAGCGGATGGGCGAGCCCCCGCAGCGAGCGGGCGTCGAGGTTGATTGTTCCGTCGGGCTGTTCTGGCATGACTCCAAGGTAGACATGCAAAGACTCGGTTGCAAGACTTTCTTTGCAACTAATCCTTTGCAGCCGTCTCTTTGGATAGCGGTGAGAACCCGCCCATGGGCAGCGGGCTGTTACGTGAGAGGGTCGAGGGCGTGAGTGAGACGCCACCGAACACCCCGAACACCCTGCAATACCGCTTCGACGGCCCCGAGGACGCGCCGGTCCTGGTCATCGGCCCCTCACTCGGCACCACCTGGCACATGTGGGACCGCCAGATACCCGAGCTCACCCAGCACTGGAGAGTCTTCCGGTACGACCTCCCCGGTCACGGCGGCGCCCCCGCCCGGCCCGCGACCGCCGTGGCCGAGCTGGGGGACCGGCTCCTCGCGACGCTCGACGGGGTCGGGGTCCAGCGGTTCGGGTACGCGGGGTGCTCCATCGGAGGGGCGATCGGAGCGGACCTGGCGCTGCGGCACCCGCACCGGGTCGCCGCGCTCGCCCTCGTGGCGTCCTCCGCCCGGTTCGGCAGCGCCGACGAGTTCCGGCAGCGCGGCGTCATCGTCCGCACGAACGGCCTGGAGCCCATGGCGCGCACCGCGCCCGAGCGCTGGTTCACGCCCGCCTTCGCCGCGGCGCAGCCCGCCATCGTGGAGTGGGCGGTCCAGATGGTGCGGACCACCGACCCGGGGTGCTACATCGCCGCCTGCGAGGCCCTGGCAGCGTTCGACGTCCGTACGGAACTGAGCCGCATCCCCGTCCCCACCCTCGTCGTGGTCGGCGCCGAGGACCGGGTGACCGGCCCCGGCGACGCCCGCACCCTGGTCGCGGGGATTCCGGACGCCCGGCTCGCGCTGGTGCCCGCGGCCTCGCACCTGGCGCCCGTCGAGCAGCCCGGGGCGGTCACCGATCTGCTGCTCACCCACTTCTCCACCGCCTGGCAGGACACCCAGGCGGCCATCCCGATGCCCGACTCCGTGCCCCGGCTCTCCGCCCCCGTCCAGCCCGTCGCGGAGATCGCCCCCGCCCGGCCGGCCCCCGAGGCCGCGGCCGACGGGCGCCCCGATCCGTACGCGCCGGGCATGCGGCTGCGGCGCGAGGTGCTGGGCGACGCGCAGGTGGACGGGGTCATGGCCGCCGCCGACGACTTCACCGGGGACTTCCAGGAGCTGGTCACCCGGTACGCCTGGGGCGAGGTGTGGAGCAGGGAAGGACTGGACCGGCGCACCCGCTCCGCCGTCACGCTCACCGCGCTCGTCGCCTCCGGGCGGATGGAGAGCCTGGCCGCGCACACCAGGGCCGCCCTGCGCAACGGACTCACGCCCGCCGAGATCCGGGAGGTGCTGATGCAGACGGCCGTGTACTGCGGGGTTCCGGCCGCGAGCGCCGCCTTCACGATCGCGCAGTCGGTGATTCGGGCGGAAACGACGCCGCCCGCGTAGCAGGATGGACCCATGAGCAGCCACCCCGGGAACACCGCGCCGACCCTGACCAAGCAGTCGCACTCCTGCATCCGCCTGGAGAAGAACGGGCGCACGCTCGTCATCGACCCGGGCGGCTTCTCGGAGGGCGACGCGGCGATCGGCGCCGAGGCGATCCTCGTGACGCACGAGCACCCCGACCACTTCGACGAGGGACGCATCCGGGCCGGTCTCGAAGCCGACCCGGAGGCCCGGGTCTGGACCCTGCGCAGCGTCGCGGAGCGGCTGAGCGCGGCCTTTCCCGGGCGCGTCCACACGGTCGGCCACGGCGACACCTTCTCGGCAGCCGGGTTCGACATCGAGGTGCACGGCGAGCTGCACGCGGTGATCCACCCGGACATCCCGCGCGTCACCAACATCGGCTTCCTGGCCGACGGACACGTCTTCCACCCGGGCGACGCCCTGACGGTGCCCGGCCGGGCCGTCGACACGCTCCTGCTCCCGGTGATGGCCCCGTGGAACAAGATCTCCGAAGTGATCGACTACGTACGCGAGGTGAAGCCGCGCCGCGCGATCGACATCCACGACGCGCTCCTCACCGACCTGGCCCGGCCGATCTACGACCGGCAGATCGGCGAGCTGGGCGGCTCCGACCACGGCCGGATGGCACCGGGCGACTCGACGGGCCTGTGACGGCCGCCGCCCCGGCGGCTGTCAGTGGCAGGCGTTAGGTTTACGTACATGCGCATCGCCACCTGGAACGTCAACTCGATCACCGCCCGCCTGCCGAGGCTGCTGGCCTGGCTGGAGAGCAGCGGCACCGACGTGCTGTGCCTCCAGGAGACCAAGTGCACCGCCGAGCAGTTCCCCGCGGACGCGCTCCGCGAGGCCGGCTACGACTCCGCGGTCAACGCCAACGGGCGGTGGAACGGGGTCGCGCTGATCTCCCGCGCCGGCCTGTCCGACATCGTGATGGGCCTGCCCGACGGCCCGGCCTACGAGACCGCGCAGGAGCCCCGCGCGATCAGCGCGACCTGCGGCCCGGTGCGCCTCTGGTCGGTGTACGTGCCCAACGGCCGCGAGGTCGCCCACGAGCACTACGCGTACAAGCTGCGCTGGCTGGAGGCGCTGCGCAAGGCAGTCACCGCCGACGCCGCCGGTGCGGCCCCCTTCGCCGTGCTCGGTGACTTCAACGTGGCCCCGACCGACGAGGACGTCTGGGACCCGGCCCTCTTCGAGGGGGCCACGCATGTCACGCCCGCCGAGCGCGAAGCCCTGGCCGCTCTGCGTGCCGAGGGCCTGTCCGACGTCATGCCCCGCCCCCTGAAGTACGACCGCCCGTACACCTTCTGGGACTACCGCGAGCTGCGCTTCCCGAAGAACAGGGGCATGCGCATCGACCTCGTCTACGGCAACGCCCCCTTCACCGCAGCCGTCAAGGACAGCTATGTGGACCGCGAGGAGCGCAAGGGCAAGGGCGCGTCCGACCACGCCCCGGTCGTGGTCGACCTCGACCTCTGAGCGGGCCGCGCGCCCTGTGGTGCGCAGGCGCGCCGGGATGCGATTCTGAGTGGTATGAACATCCCTTTCCTGGACAACTGGCGTAAGCGTCATGACGGGCCGCGGAAGACGGGCCTCGCGGGCGCCGTCGACGCCGATCCGGAGGGCGTGGCCGAACTGCTCGCCGAATGCGAGCTGCTCCGGGTCCGGGTGGGGGAGCGCGGTATCGAACTGGACGACACCCCCGCCTCGTTGACGGCCCTCGACCAGCTGGTGCCGCGCTGGCGCGACGACCCGGAGGAGCTGCCCTGGCTGGGCAACGACGCCGGGCTCTACCTCGGCACCGTCCTGGTGCGCAATGTCGCCGGTGCGCACTGGCACATCTGGCCGAGCGGTCAGCCCGTCGTGCGGCTCGCCTCCGGCCGCGAGATCGACGTGGTCGAGGCGGGCCTCGACTGGGCGATGTCCGGCAGCCCCGAGCTGTCCCAGGTGTACGCGGAGTCCGCCGAGGGCTGAGCGCCCCGCCGCCCGGCGGACCGCGCGAAGCGATAAGAATCCTTTTGCCCCATTGGTGCGTGTCGGTCGAGAAGTCCCTTGCCGGGCTGGTTAGTTTGCGCTGACCTCGACCGAGCGACAAGTGGGTAGGGCAGCGTATGGCCGTCGATCCGTTGATCGAGCTGCGAGACGTCAACAAGTACTACGGAAAGTTGCACGTACTGCAGGACATCAATCTCACCGTCGGCCGCGGGGAGGTGGTGGTGGTCATCGGCCCGTCCGGCTCCGGCAAGTCGACGCTCTGCCGGACGATCAACCGGCTGGAGACCATCGAGTCGGGCCGCATCACCATCGACGGCAGACCCCTCCCCGAGGAGGGCCGCGGACTGGCCCAGCTGCGGGCCGAAGTCGGCATGGTCTTCCAGTCGTTCAACCTCTTCGCGCACAAGACCGTCCTCGCCAACGTCTCGCTGGCCCAGGTCAAGGTGCGCAAGCGGAAGAAGGACGAGGCGGACCAGCGCTCCCGCGAACTCCTGGACCGGGTGGGGCTCGGCGCACACGCCGACAAGTTCCCCGCCCAGCTCTCCGGCGGGCAGCAGCAGCGCGTCGCCATCGCCCGCGCGCTGGCCATGGACCCCAAGGCGCTGCTGTTCGACGAGCCGACATCGGCGCTCGACCCGGAGATGATCAACGAGGTCCTGGAGGTCATGCGGCAACTCGCCCGCGAGGGCATGACCATGGTCGTCGTCACCCATGAGATGGGCTTCGCCCGCTCCGCCGCCAACCGGGTCGTCTTCATGGCCGACGGCTGCGTCGTAGAGGACCGCAACCCGGAGGACTTCTTCACCTCCCCGGAGAGCGACCGGGCCAAGGACTTCCTGTCCAAGATCCTCAAGCACTGACGGGAGGCCCTGAGTTGCGTACGAGGAAACTGCTGGCCCTCTGTGCCGGCCTCCTGCTCGCCCTCTTCGCCGCCGCCTGCGGCAAGGAGGGCAGCCCGCCGGTCAAGGGCCCGAAGGCCGACCAACTGCCCGTCTACCAAGTCGACAAGGGGTTCGAACTGCCCGAATCCCGGACCTGGCGGAACGCGAAGAAGCGCGGCTACCTCCGGGTGGGTGCCAAGGAGGACCAGCCCTACCTGGGCGAGAAGGACCCGGCCACCGGCGTCTACTCCGGCTTCGACATCGAGATCGCCCGCATGATGTCCGCCTCCCTGGGCTTCGACCCGAAGACGATCCGCTTCAAGACGATCGCCTCCGCCAACCGCGAGACCGCCCTCCAGAACGGCCAGATCGACTACTACGTCGGCACCTACACCATCAACGACATGCGCAAGAAGCTCGTCGGCTTCGCCGGGCCCTACTACATGGCCGGCCAGGGGCTCCTGGTGCGCACCGACGAGGACGACATCCACGGCCCGCAGGACCTGGCCGGCAAGACGGTCTGCTCGGCCGCGGGCTCGACCCCGTACCAGCGGATCGCCGCGGACTACCCGAAGGCGAAGCTCGTCGCCTACGACACGTACTCGATCTGCGTCGACAACCTGCTGACGTTCCAGGTCGACGTCGTCACCACCGACGACGCGATCCTGCTCGGCTTCGCCGCCAAGGCGCCCGACGAGATGAAGGTCGTCGGCAAGCCCTTCTCCGAGGAGCCGTACGGCATCGGCGTCCCGCGCAGCGACAACGCACTGCGCTTCGCACTCAACGACGCGCTGGAGGAGAACGAGAAGAACGGCAACTGGAAGAAGGCGTTCGAGGCGACCCTCGGCCTGTCGGGCACGCCCGCGCCCAAGCCGCCGCCCATCGACCGCTACCCGGCGAACTGAGAGGACGGCCCATCCCATGGACGTACTCACCGACAACTTCTCGCTCTACGGCAAGGGCTTCCTCGGCACCGTCGAACTCACCGTCTACGCCTCGGTCCTGGCCCTGGTCCTCGGCTTCGTCATGGCATCGTTCCGGGTGGCGCCCGTCGGCTCGCTCCGGGTGTTCGGCACCGTGTGGGTGACGGTCCTGCGCAACACCCCGCTCACCCTGCTCTTCTTCGCCGTGCTCCTCGGCCTGCCGCGCTTCGGGCTCGTCCTGCCGTTCAACGTGTTCGCGATCCTCGCGCTCGGGTGCTACACCTCCGCCTTCATCTGCGAGGTGCTGCGCTCCGGCATCAACACGGTGCCCACCGGTCAGGGGGAGGCGGCCCGGAGCCTCGGGATGACCTTCGGGCAGAGCCTCGGCTCCATCGTGCTGCCGCAGGCGTTCCGCTCGGTGATCCCGCCGATCGGCTCGACGCTCATCGCGCTCGCCAAGAACTCGGCGATCGCCGGGGCGTTCAGCGTCACCGAACTCCTCGGCACCTACAAGACCCTCAACGAGCTGGGATACAGCATCATCTGGACCTTCGTGTGGATCGCCGTGGGGTACCTGATCATCACCCTCGCCATCAGCGCGCTCTTCCACGTCATGGAAAAGCGCTGGGGAGTCGCCCGATGACCACCCACACCGCACCCACCGCCAACGCCCTGTACGACATCCCGGGACCGCACACCCGCAAACGGCACCGCCTCTACGGAATCCTGTCGACGGTCCTCATCCTCGCCCTGATCGGCTGGGTGATCTATCTCCTCTTCGACACCGACCAGTTCACCGCCGCCAAGTGGACGCCCTTCCAGTACAAGGGCATCCAGGAGCTCCTGTTGCGCGGGCTCGGCAACACCCTCAAGGCGTTCGCGTACGCCGCCGTCCTCTCGCTGGTCCTCGGCGCCGTCCTCGCGGTCGGGCGGCTCTCCGAACACCGCCCGGTGCGCTGGGTGGCGACGATCCTCGTCGAGTTCTTCCGCGCCATGCCCGTCCTGGTGATGATCTTCTTCATCTTCGTGGCGTTGAAGGTGCAGCCGCTGCCCGCGCTGGTCGCCGGACTGACGCTCTACAACGGCTCGGTCCTCGCGGAGGTGTTCCGTACCGGCATCAACTCGGTGGAGCGCGGCCAGCGCGAGGCGGCGTACGCGCTGGGCATGCGGAAGACGCAGGTCACCACCTTCGTCCTGGCGCCGCAGGCGATCCGCGCGATGCTCCCCACCATCATCAGCCAGCTGGTGGTGGCCCTGAAGGACACCTCGCTCGGCTACCTCATCACGTACGAGGAATTCCTCCACGCGGGCAAGCTCATCGCCTCCAATTTGGACTACGATCTGCCTTTCATCCCCGTGGTGATGGTGATCTCACCGATCTACATCGGGATGTGCATGCTGCTCTCCTGGTTCGCCACCTGGGTGGCGAGGCGGCAACGGCGCAATCCGAAGACGGAGGCGGTGGGCGTCGGACCGGCACAGCCCGGCACGCTCATGCCGGGAGGGCGGTAGAGGGACGGGAGCGGGGTCCGCCCGGCAGCAGCCGGTGATCACTTCTCGCACGCGGGAAGAAGGTCAGCTGCGCGCCGGCGGACCGGTCAGCCGAGGGCGCTCCTCGTCTGCCACTCGTCCCACGAGACGTTCCACGCCCCGTAGCCGTTGCCCTCCGCGACCGTGCCCTTGGTCTCCGCGCCCGTGATCTCGAACGGGTCGCCGACGCGGGCCTGCCGGTAGAGGGCGGCGGCGTCCGCGTCGCTCATCCCGATACATCCCGAACTGTGGTTGGCGCGGCCGAAGTACGCCGCGTTCCACGGCGCGGCGTGGGCGTACATGCCCGACCAGGTCAGCCGCATCGAGTAGTCGACCATCTTGTCGTACGTGTGTCCCAGGCCCACCGTCTCGGAGCGCATGTTGATCGTGCCCTCCTTCGCCATCAGCACGGCCGTCCCGCGCCACGACCGCTTGTCGCCGCCCGGGGTGCCGCCGGACACCGGCACGTCCATGACCGTGCGCCCGTCCCGCTTCATCGCCAGCCGGTGCCGGTCCAGGTCCACCTTGACCACCGTGCTCGCGCCCACCGTGAACGTCGTCGCGTAGTCCCGTACGAAGAAGCCGCCCCCGGGACCCGAGTCGACACCGTTCAGCTCGGCGTCGAGCGTGATGCGCGTCCCGGACTTCCAGTACTCCTCGGGGCGCCAGTCGACGCGGTCGCGGCCCGAGTAGTCGCGCAGCCAGCCCCAGGAGCCCTCGGTGTGGTTCGAGGTCGACACCTTGAGCGCCTTCTCGACGGCCGCCTTGTCCTTGACCGGGTTGTCGAACACGATCGACAGCGGCTGGGCGATGCCCACGGTCGTGTTCTTGCCGGGCGCCAGCGTCAGCTTGTTCACCTTGTCCGCCGCCCGCGTCGTGAACGAGGCCGTGTCGCTGCCGCCCGAGGTGTCGTGGGCCTCCACGCGGTACGCGGTGCCGGGCGCCGCCACCCGGTCGGACGTCCAGGTCCGCCCGTCGGCGGATATCCGGCCGGTGAGCGCCCCGCCCTCCCCGGCCGAGACGGTCACCTCACGCAGCTTCCCGGCCGCCAGGGTCACCGTCACCGGCTGACCCGCGGCGGCCGCGGTGCCGTGCGGGCTGACCGAGATGGAGGCCGGCGCCGCCGCCTTCGAGGGGGCCGCGTCGCCGTTCTTGTCCGAAGCGGCCGCGCCACCGGAACAGGCCGTGAGGGTGACGCCCAGCACCGCGCAGCCGGCGATCAGCGCGAGCCGGGCGGGGCGCAGCGGGCGCGCCGGCATCAGGAATGCGGGAATCAACGGAAGACCTCCAAGGCCGTACTCGGTCATCGGTGAAGAGGAACGCACCGGAGCCTAAGTTCCGTAAATCTGCGGAAAAGCAGGAATTCCCTGTGTGACGGGAAGCGCAGCGCAACGGTCATCGTCCGGTCACATTCGGCGCGCGGACCCGTCACGGACCGCTGTGAGCATCCTGTGCAGCCCCGCAGAGCGGACCGCGGGGGCCACGAGGGGGAGGGCCACCGACATGTCAGCGCTGCTCGCGACCGGAGACCGCAGCAGGGAACGGGACCTACGCGTCCATGGCCTCACGGCGCACGAGCACCGTGCCCACCTGGCCACGCGGGCCGACGCGAGCTTTCTGCAGTACCCCTCCTGGGCCGGGGTGAAAGAGGGCTGGTCCTCGGAAAGGCTCGGCTGGCATGACGACGACGGCACCCTGAAGGGCAGCGCACTCGTCCTCTACCGGCAATTCCCGGGCACCCGGAAATACTTCGCCTATCTTCCGGAGGGCCCCGCGGCCGACTGGGCGGACCCCGGAATGGACCGCTGGCTGCGCCCCCTGCTCGCCCACCTGCGCGCGGCCGGCGCGTTCGCCGTACGCATCGGGCCCAGCCCCGCCTACCGCCGCTGGACCGGAGCCCGCCTCAAGGCCGCCACCGGCCCGGGTCGCGTCGTCGGCGACGTCCTGGCGAGCGAGGTCGACCCGCTCGGGGCCGCCGTGGCCGACCGGCTGCGGGCGCGCGGCTGGCGGCGCTGCGGCGGGGACGGCGACGACGCGGACGCCCAGCCCCGGTACGTCTTCCGGGTGCCGGTAGCCGGACGCACCACCGAGGACCTGTGGTCCGGGCTCAACCAGGAGTGGCGCCGCAACGTCCGCCGCGCCCAGAAGGCCGGGGTGCGGATCGTGACCGGGAGCGCGGCCGAACTGCCCGAGTTCCACCGGCTGCTGAGGATCACCGAGGAGCGCGACGGCTTCCGGCTCGGCCGTTCCCTCGGCTACTACCAGCGCCAGTACGCCGCGCTCAACGCCGAGGAGCCCGGCCGGATGAAGCTCTGCCTCGCGGTGCACGACGGGGAGATCCTGGCCGCCCACACCATGATCAGCACCGGTCGCCGGGTCTGGTACCAGACGGGCGCCTCCGCCGACCACCGCCGCGAGGTCCGCCCCAGCAACGCCCTGCAGTGGCAGATGATGTGCGACGCCCTCGCCGGTGGCGCCGAGGTGTACGACATGCGCGGGGTATCCTCCACCCTCGATCCCGGTGACCGGCCCTTCGGGCTGCTGCGCTGGAAGCTGGGCACCGGCGGCGAGGTCGTCGAGACCCTCGGAGAGTGGGAGACATCGGTGGGCGGAGCCGCCAACAACACGTTGTACCGGGCGTTCCAGGCGTACCTGGCACGCCGATGACGGCCGCCGGAGCCGCCCCGGAGGCGGCCGCCCCCGAGCAGACGAGCGGCGGGCGCGGCTCCGGCTCGGTGCTGCGCAGCGGTGCGGTCATGGCCGCCGGCTCCGTCGTCTCGCGGGCCACGGGCTTCGTGCGCTCGGCCGTCGTCGTCGCCGCGCTCGGCACCGGACTGCGGGCCGACGGGTACGCCGTCGCCAACACCGTGCCCAACATCCTCTACATGCTGCTCATCGGCGGCGCCCTCAACGCGGTCTTCGTCCCGGAACTCGTCCGCGCCGCCAAGGAACACGGCGACGGCGGGGCGGCGTACACCGACCGGCTGCTCACCCTGTGCACGGTGGGCCTGCTCGCCCTCACCGCGCTCGCGGTCCTCGGCGCACCGCTGATCATCCAGGTGTACGCCCCCACCTACGACGGCGACCAGGCCGAACTCACCATCGCGCTCGCCCGCTACTGCCTGCCGCAGATCCTCTTCTACGGCCTGTTCACGCTTCTCGGCCAAGTCCTCAACGCCCGCGACCGCTTCGGCGCGATGATGTGGACGCCGGTCCTCAACAACCTCGTGATCATCGCCGTGTTCGGGCTCTACCTCTGGACGGCGGCGGGCTCCGACGGCACCCTCACCTCCGCGCAGGCGCAGTGGCTGGGCTGGGGAACCACCGCGGGCATCGCCGTGCAGAGCCTCGCCCTGGTGCCCTCGCTGCGCGCCGCGAAGTTCCGCTGGCGGCCCCGGTTCGACTGGCGTGGCAGTGGGCTGACCCGGCCGCTGCGCGCCGCCGGCTGGCTCGTCATGCTCGTCCTCACCAACCAGGCCGCGTACTGGGTGATCACCCGGCTCGCCACCGCGAGCGGCCAGCACGCGGCGGACCAGCACCTCGCGGGCGGCGCGGGATACACCGCGTACAGCTACGCCTACCAGCTCTGGGTCGTCCCGCAGGGGATCGTCACCGTCAGCCTCGTCACCGCGCTGATGCCGCGCATGAGCCGGGCGGCGGCCGGCGGCGATCTCGCCGGAGTGCGTCGGGACCTCTCGTACGCGCTGCGCACCTCCGCCGCCGTGGTCGTCCCGGCCGCCGCGCTGCTGCTGGTGCTCGCGCCCTGGGTGATGGGCTCGGTCTTCGGCTACGGGCGCACCGGCCCGGCGGACATCACGGTGATGGCGGGCATGATGGCCGCCTTCGCCCCCGGGCTCATCGCCTTCTCCGGGCAGTACGTGCTCTCGCGCGGCTTCTACGCGATGAGCGACACCCGTACCCCGTTCCTGCTGAACCTGGTCATCGCGGCCCTCAACGCCGGTCTCTCGGTCGCCGCCTATCTCACGCTGCCCGCGCGGTGGGCGGTGACCGGCATGGCGGGGGCGTACTCCGTCGCGCTGCTCACCGGCTTCGCCGTCACCGCGTACGTGCTGCACCGCAGGCTCTCCCCGCGCGGTGCGCCGCGCTCCCCGCTCGGGCGCTCGCCCGGGATGTGGGCGCATGTGCGGCTGGTGGCCGCCTGTGTGCCGGCCGGGGCGCTGGCGTACGGGGCCGCCCGCGCCGTCGACACGGAGGGCTCGGGCCTCGGGGACTTCGCCGCGCTGGGCGCCGGGACGCTCGTCCTCGCGCTGGTCGTGGCGGTGCTGGCCCGGCCGCTGCGGCTCACCGAGGTGAGCGCCGCGCTGAACGCCGCCCGGGGCCGGCTGCGGCGCGGCTGAACCGGGCCGCACCGCCTGCCTGTTCGCATCCATTCCTTGATCGCTGGGATACAGACGCCATGCCTCGCGTGCTCCTCATAGAAGACGACCCCTCCGTACGCGAAGGGGTCGAGCTGGGCCTGCGCAGGCGCGGCCACGAGCTGCGTGCCGTCGGCACCGGCGAGGCCGGGCTCGCCGCGCTCGGCGAGTTCCGGCCGGACCTGGTCATCCTCGACCTGATGCTGCCCGGCATGAACGGCGTCCAGGTCTGCCGCCGCATCCGCGAGACCAGCCAGCTCCCCGTGATCATGCTGACCGCGCGCGGCGACGACTTCGACGTCGTCGTGGGCCTGGAGGCCGGCGCCGACGACTACATCGTCAAGCCCGCCCGCACCGAGGTCATCGAGGCCCGCATCCGGGCCGTCCTGCGCCGCCTCGCCGTCCCCGCCGGGCGCGGCGGCATCGAGGCCCACGGCGAACTGACCGTCGACCGGGCGGGCCTCGCCGTCGCCAAGGCAGGCGAACGGCTGCTCCTCGCCCCCTCCGAACTGAAGCTGCTGCTCCACCTCTCGGCCTCGCCCGAACAGGTCTTCAGCCGCCAGCAGCTCCTGGAACACGTGTGGGAGCACAGCTACCACGGCGACGCCCGCCTGGTCGACGCCTGCGTCCGCCGCCTCCGCCAGAAGATCGAGGACGTCCCGGGCAGCCCCCGCTACATCCAGACGGTCCGAGGCTTCGGCTACCGCTTCGGACCTCTGGGGGGCGCCTTGTCGGTCAGGGCCGGGTCCGCGACGCCCGGCACGGGACCTCGCCGCGTTGCCGAAGCGCCCGAACCGCACCGCGACGAGGGCACTCCGGCGCCTGGCGATGCACCGCACCAGACGCCGCGGCCCGACCGGCCCTGACCGACAAGGCGCCCCTACGTGAAACTGTTCGCCGCCCGCCTCGGCCTCCGTACCCGGCTGATCGCGGCGTTCCTGTTCGTCGCGGCCGTCAGTGCCGGCACCACCGCCGCGCTCACCTACCGCGAGGCCCGCTCCGCGATCCTCCAGCAGGCGCAGGACTCCGCCGTCGACCAGTTCCGCGACCGGGTCGGCGGCCAGGCCGTCAGCCTCCCCATCGACGACGAGCAGCTGCGCCGGGTCTGCCTGGCGCTGGCCCGCGCGGGCGGCGGGCGCGGCTGGACCGTGTTCGCCGAGTACGGGAAGCTGCGGGCCTCCTCCTCGGACCGGCCCTCCTCCGGGGTGATCACCGCCGACCTGCGCACCGCCACCCGCGACAACACCCACGGCTCCTTCCAGCGCGTCGTCAAGGACGGCAGGCCCTGGCTGACGGTCGGCATGCCCGCTCTCTTCGACCGGGGCGACGGCAGACAGCCCACCGGCCTCGTCCTCTACGCCGTGATGCCGCTGTCCACCGAGGAGGCCAACGTGGCCGCCATGGTCACGGCCGCCCGCGACGGCGCCCTGCCCGCGCTGCTCGTCGCCCTGGTGCCCGCCCTGCTCGCCGCCCGCAGCGTCCTGCGACCGGTCCGCGACCTGCGCCGGGCGGCGGCGGGCATCGGCAGGGGCGAGCTCGACACCCGGATCACGGTGCGCGGCTCGGACGAACTCGCCGAACTGGCCTGGACGTTCAACGAGTCGTCCACCAAGCTCCAGGAATCCGTGGAGGAGTTGCGCAGGGCCGAGGAGCGGGCCAGGCGCTTCGCCTCCGACGTATCCCACGAACTGCGCACCCCGCTCGCCGGTATGCTCGCCGTGACCGAGGTCCTGGACGAGGACGCCGGTGAACTGCGCTCCGACACCGCCGCCGCCGTCCGCCTGATCAGCACGGAGACCGGCAAACTGGCCACCCTGGTCGAGGACCTGATGGAGATATCCCGCTTCGACGCCCGCGCGGCCGAGCTGCACCTCGACGAGGTCGACGTCGCCGAGACCGTACGCAAAACGCTCCAGGGCCGCCGCTGGGAGGACCGGGTCACCACCGAACTCCCGGACGGCCTGCGGGCGGTGCTCGATCCCCGCCGCTTCGACGTCGTCGTCGCCAACCTGGTCGGCAACGCCCTGCGGCACGGCGCCGAGCCCGTCACCGTACGGGTACGCGGGAGCGACCGGCTCGTCGTGGAGGTGGAGGACAGCGGGCCGGGCATCGACGCGGCGGTGCTCCCGCACATCTTCGACCGGTTCTACAAGGCCGACGCGGCCCGGACCCGGTCGGCGGGCAGCGGCCTCGGCCTCGCCATCGCCCAGGAGAACGTACGGCTGCACGGGGGCACGGTCGGCGCGGCGAACCGGCCCGGGGGCGGCGCGGTGTTCACCGTGGAGCTGCCGCTGGGGGAGCGGTGAGGGGCGGGCGCGTGCTCGGCGCGCTGCTGCCCGTGCTGCTCGCCACCGGGTGCGGGATCCGTGCCACGGACGTCGTGGAGGCGGGTGAACCGGCGACCGTGGAGGTGGCTCCGGCCGACCAGCTCGGCACCCTGCTGTACTTCGTGTCCTCGTCCTCCGCCTCCCGGCTGATGCCGGTCGTCCGGCAGGCCCGCACCGTGGAGGCCGGTGACAGCGGGGGCTTGGGGGAGGCCGGGTCCACCGGGGCGCCCGACGCCCTCTCCCTCCTCTTCCTGGGGCCCACCAGGACGGAGCACGATGCCGGTCTCCGCTCGGAGCTGCCCAGCGGCCGGACGCGCGTGGCCGTCGAGCTGAGCGCGGACGGCGTCCGGGTCACCGTGGACATCCCGGTCACCGGGCTCTCCCAGGCGGCCCGCCAGCAGCTCATCTGTACGGCGGCCCGGGCCCGTACGGCGGACCGGAGCGAGGCGGTCACGGTGACCGGTACGGACGGCGTCATCGGCCCGGCGCACTGCGCGGTCTGACCGCGCCGCGGCCCTTCAGCCGGCCTTGAGGGCGACCGCCCCGTAGATGCCGATCGGGGCCGGCCGCGCCGGTACGGGTGCGTCCGGCCGCCAGGACGGGACGGGGACGAGACCGGGCGTCAGGAGCTCGAAGCCGTCGAAGAACTTCTCGATCTCGCTGTGGGAGCGCGGGGTGAGGGGCGTGGTCGCGTGGGCGTAGACGGCCTGGGCCGCCCTGCAGTCGGCGAAGTCGTCGGTGGCGTGCGAGAGCACCAGGCAGCTGCCGGCCGGGAGCGCGTCCCGCAGGGCGGCGACGACGTGCTGGGGTCCTTGCGCGTCGGTGAGGAAGTGCAGCACCGCGGTGAGGACCAGGGCGACCGGCCGTTCGAAGTCGATGACCGCGCGGACCTGGGGATGCTCCACGACGGCCCGCGGGTCGCGGAGGTCGGCGAGCGCGACGCCGACCAGGTCGGAGCTGCGCAGCAAGGCGTCCGCGTGTGCGGTGACGATCGGGTCGTTGTCGACGTACGCGACGCGCACGTCGGGTGCCGCTTCGAGGGCGACCTCGTGCACGTTGGGGGAGTGGGGGAGCCCGGTGCCGATGTCGAGGACCTGCCGCAGGCCCGCACCGACGACGTGGCGGACGGCGCGTTCCAGGAAGGCGCGGTTGGCCCGGGCACCGGCCCGCTCCTGGGCCGCGGCGGCCACGAGCGCGTCGCCGGCCTGCTGGTCCACCCGGTAGTTGTCCTTGCCGCCGAGCAGGTAGTCGTAGATCCTTGCGGAATGAGGCCGACCGGTGTCGATCACCGGGGCGGGTAAGCCGTGCTGCCTCACGTGGCGCTCCTCTCGGCGGCCGCTGCGGTCGGATTCCAGAGTCTGCCGATGCCGCGATCCTGCCTTTGCGCGCGACAACGTGTCAACTAAAGTACACAAGAGCAAGATCCATGATGGCGAGAGAGACCACCACGTGAGCGCGAGCTGTGACGAGGGAGAGCCCCGAGGGGGCGCTGCCGCCGAAGGGCCGCACCCGCGACCGCACTCCCTCGCGCACAAGCTGAAGTCGCTCATGGCCCACCGGAAGGACGCACGGGGCAGGGCCTATGTCTCCCGCACCCTGTCGCAGGCCGTCGACGACCTGCCCGACCCGCCCGCGACGACCTCGTTCGCGCTCATCGCGAAACTCGCCGGCGGCCAGCAGGACAACCCGACGATCAAGACCGTGCTCGCCCTGTGCCAGGCACTCGGCGACGTGCCGCCGGCCTACTTGCTGCCGCATCCCGGCTACGACGACCTCGCGGCGCTCGAAGCCTTCGAGAACCCGCTCGCCCGGCGCGTGCTCGTCCTGCTGGGCGATCTGCCGGAGAGCGAGGTCCGCAAGGTGATCGCGCAGCTGGAACACCGGCGCGCAACCCTCGGCCTCCCCGCCGTACCGGACGACGGAACGGGCGCGGAGAAGCCGAAGCGCGCCCGACGACGACGGACCGAAACCGAAGCCGCCCAGTACGCGGCCGATGCACTGGAAGGTCTCTGATGGACGGCATGATATTCGGCGCCTGCACCGTCGCGGGGGTGCTCGTCACTGCTCTCTGCGCCCGCAGAGCCCTTCACCGCCCGCGCGTGTTCACCTGGTTAATCGCCCTCGCGTTCGGCGTGTGCACCGTGGGTGTCTTCTTCGCGGTCCCCGCGGTCGCCAGGACGGCCGAGGACGTCACCGGCCTGGACAACGCCGGGAAACTGGTGGCGCACATCTGCGCCATCCTCTGGTGCGCGGCACTGCAGATGACGATGGTGGACCTGGCCTACCGCCCGGAGTACCTGCGCGCCGCCCTGTACCAACGCGTCTGCCTGGCCGTCATCGTGCTGGCCGTCATGGTCCCGCTCTTCCTCGCCACGAACGGCCAGGACGTCGGGTTCACCACGGAGTACGCCGACCACTCGTCCGTGACCGCCTACTTGCTGGTCTACCTCTTCTACGTCCTGATCACCTGCGCCGAACTCGCCTTCATGTGCGGCCGCACCGCCCTCCGGTGCCGGACCACCCGCCCCTGGACCGGCGCCGGCTTCGCCCTGTGCGCGCTCGCGGCCGTCCTGGGCGTCGGCTACACGATGTCGAAGGGGTCCTACCTCGTCTGCTACGCACTCGGCAGCCCCTGGTCCCTCGATGTCGAGGAGGCGGTGAGCCCGGCACTGAGCGGGCTCGCCGTCCTCTTCCTCTTCGCCGGTCTGACCATGCCGATGCTCGGCGGGATGCGACAGCGGCTGCGCGGCGGCGAGCGGACGGCGGAGGGCCTCGGGCAGTAGCGGGCGCAGGTCGCTCGGTGTTAAGCCTGGGCGCCCCCGCCGGACCACGAGCGCGCGGACGCGGCCGCCATGCCCGCGGTGGTGGAGCGAGCCGCCGGTAGGTGCGCGCGGGCACACGACGAGTGGGCCGGACCGTCGCGGACGGACCGGCCCACTCGTGCGTACCGCTGTCAGGGTGCGTGTCGCAGCGCCACCACGTCGATCTCCACGAGGATGCCCATCAGCTGGGAGCCGACCGTGGTGCGCACCGGGCGCGGCGCGCCGAAGTGCTCCCGGTACACCCGGTCGAAACCGGCGAAGTCGCGGTGCACGTCCTGGAGGTGGACCGTCGCCTTGACCACGTCGTCGAGGGTGAGCCCGTCGGCGGCGAGGAGGGCGCTCACGTTCGCCAGGACCTGGCGGGTCTGCTCCTCGATGGTGTCACCGAGTGCGCCGGTGACCGGGTCCTGCGGGCCGAAGCCGGAGGTGAACAGGTACGGACCCGCCGCGATGCCCTGGCTGTACCCGCCGATCGGGGCCGGGGCCCCGGCCGTGGTGACGGCGCGTCGCGAGGGAAGGGGACTGTCGGCGGTCACTTGGTGAGGTCTCCTTCCGCGGCGTTGACCCCCGCGTAGTGGCGCAGCTTGTCCTCGTCCACGGTGACGCCGAGGCCGGGCCCGTCCGGGACCCGCAGGCTGCCGCCGGACAGCGTGAGCGGCTCGATGATGTCGTCCGCGTGCAGGTAGTACATGGAGTCGATGGCACGCGACAGCACCGGGGTGCTGGCGACCACCGCGAGGTGCGCCGCCGTGGCGATGCCCAGCTCGCCGCCGCTGTGCAGGTTCATGCCCAGGCCGAAGGTCTCGCAGTGCGCGGCCAGCGCCTTCGTGGCGGATATCCCTCCCCACTTGTAGACGTCACCGTGGATCACGTCGACGGCGTTCAGCCGCATCGCGGGCGCGAAGTCCTCGAACCGGACCACGCACATGTTGGTGCACAGCGGGATGCGGATCTTCTGGCGGACCTGGCTCATCCCCTCGATCCCGACGCACGGGTCCTCCAGGTACTCCAGGTCCAGTTCCTCCAGCGCGATGCCGGCCCGGATCGAGTCCGGCACCGACCAGGCGGCGTTCGGGTCGACGCGCAGGTTCACCCCGGGCAGCGCGGCGCGCACGGCCCGCAGGATCGCCACATCGCCCTCGACGTCCTTGGTGCCCTTGAGCTTCACGGCCGTGAAGCCGCCCTCGGCCACCACGCGCTCGGCGTGCTCGGCCAGGGCGCGCGGCAGGTCGTCCGCACCGGCCCCGGGCGCGTCGGCGCGCGTGATCAGGGCGGTCAGCGGCACCTCGTCGCGCACCGGGCCGCCCAGCAGGTCGGTCACCGACTGCCCGGTGGCCTTGCCCATGGCGTCCCAGCAGGCGACGTCGATCGCGGCCAGGGCGGCGTACCCCAGGTATCCGTAGAAGAACGGCACCATGTGGTGGCGGCGGTGGAACGCCTCCAGGGCGAACGGGCTGGTGCCGATCAGGTCCTCGGCGAGGTCGCGGACGATCGCGGCGACCGGGCGGCCCCACATCGTCTCGCCCCAGCCCTCGACGCCGGAGTCGGTCCTGATGCGCACCACGGTGCGCGTCTCGCCGGTCTTCGTCTCGAAGGAGCTGGTGAACGGGTTGACCAGGGGCAGGTTGACGACGTGGACGTCGACCTCTGTGATCTTCATGAGGACTTCCTTGTCTGGGGTGGTGGGGGTCACGCGAGGGGGCGGGACGCGGCATCGAAGGCGAGCACTGCGCGGGCCAGGCCGCGGGCGCGGCGGTCGAGCAGGCGCTCGCCGTGCACGGCGTCGGCACCGGACGCGTCGTCGGTGGCGCCGCCCACCCGCTCCCACTCGCCGTGCCGCTCCACGGTCAGCCCGGGGTAGGGCGGCCTGTCGAACAGGGCCGGCGGGTCGACCGGCGCGTGCTCCGCGCGCTCGGCGCGTACCAGCGACGGATGGGCGGCGAGCATCAGCGACGTCTCGAACCAGCCGGCGTGGCCGGGCACCAGCTCGGCGTGGAGCCCGTCCGGGTCCTCCTCGACGGCGGGCTCGCCGGTTTCGGTGAGCGTCCAGTACGAGCACGCGGCCGCCGTCACTTCGGCGCGCAGCGCGAAGCGCTTGACCGCGAGCCGCATGATCTCGTCATTGCCCCCGTGTCCGTTGACCACGAGCACCCGGCGGTAGCCGCAGGCGGCCAGCGAGTCGAGGAGCTCGTCCAGCACCATGCCGAGCACCGGTGCCGACAGCGTGAGCGCCGCCGCGAACAGATGGTGCGGGCTGTGTCCGTACGGCAGGGTCGGCAGGCGTACGAGGGAGGGCACGGCCTCGCCGGCGGCCGCCCGCTCGTCGAGCAGGGCCAGGGCCCGGGAGACCACGGCGTCGGCGAGCATCGTGTCCGTGCCCATCGGCAGGTGCTCGGCGTGCTGCTCCTGCGAGCCGATCGGCAGGACGGCGATCGCCTCGGGCGCCGCCGCCCGGGTCTCGCGCCAGGTGGTCTCGGTCAGATTGCGGTGGGTCATGCCGCTGTCTCCCCGGTCCGGGGGCATGACAGAGTCGGCGCATGGCGCATGAACGTATTCCTTTGCGGTTGGTTCCCGACCCGCGGCCGGACGAGCCGGCCGGTCGGGACGGCGGTGTGCTGGGCGCCGTCGAGGTGCTGCCCGGTCTGGTGCGCGCCGCGCTGCTCACCCGCGCCGGAGCCGTGCGCGCCCGGACACAGGCCCGCTTCGACCCGGCGGTCGCGGACCCGTCCCTCGTGGACGCTGCGCTGCGCGGGGCGGCCGCGGTCTTCGACGGGCAGCCGCTGCTCGGCGTCGGCGTGGCGGCGGCCGGTGTGGTGGACCCGGTGGCGGGCCGGATCATCGAGGTGAACGACGCCCCGGCGCTGCGCGGCTACCCGGTGGCCGACCGGCTCGCGGCCCTGGCGGGCGCACCCGTGCGGATCGAGCACCGGGCGCGGGTGCAGGTGCTCGGTGACCGCTGGTTCGGCGCCGGGCGCGGCCGGCGCTCCTTCGCCTCCGTCGCGACCGGTGAGGTGCTCGGCGTCGGCATCCTCTACGAGGGGGAGGTGCTCGCTCCGTCCGGTGGCCGCAGCGGCGCCCATATGACGGTCACGGCGAGTGGTGAGCTCTGCACCTGCGGGCGGCGCGGCTGCTGGAAGACCGTGGCGACGACGCGCTGGCTGCGCGAGCGGGCGGCCGAGCACGGCTTCGCCCGGGGCGCGGCCACCCTGGGGGCGCTGGTGGCGTCCGACGCCCCGGACGCCGCCCGTCTCGTCGACCGGTACGCGGAGAACCTGGTGCTCGGCCTCGCCACGGTCCAGCAGCTCTTCGCGTGCGGCCTGTTCGTGCTGCACGGCGAGGCCCTGGACGGCGGCGAGCCGTTCCGGGCCCTGGTCGAGTCGCGGCTGCGCGCCGACGCGCTCGGCGGTGAGCTCCCCACCGTGGTCCTCGGCGAGCCCGCCGACACCGGCACGCTGCTGGGGGCGGCGGGCCTGGTCCTCTCGGGGGCGTAGGGCGGACCTCACGCGCCGACTCCCCCCAGAATCCGGCGGCCGGGTTCGGGAACGGGTACGGCGTCCAGGAGGCGCCGGGTGTACGCGTCCGCGGGCGCGGTGAACACCTGGTCCGCGGTCCCGGACTCGACGATCCGGCCCTGTCGCATCACGGCCACCCGGTCGGCGATCTGCCGCACCACGGCCAGGTTGTGCGAGATGAAGACGTAGGTCAGGCCGAGGCGGTCCTGGAGATCGGCGAGCAGGTCGAGCACCCGGGCCTGGACGGACACGTCGAGCGCGCTCGTCGGCTCGTCCAGCACGACCAGGCGCGGTTCCAGCGCGAGGGCGCGGGCGATGGAGATGCGCTGGCGCTGCCCGCCGGAGAACTCGTGCGGATAGCGGTCGAGGATGCCCGCGTCCAGGCCGACCGCTGCGAGGAGCTCCCCGGCCCGGTCGCGTACCTTCGCCCGGCCGCGCCGCCCGCGCGCCCACTCCTCGTGCGTGACAAGGGGCTCCCCGACGATGTCGGCGATCCGCAGCCGCGGGTTCATGCTGGAGTACGGGTCCTGGAGCACGACCTGCATCTGCCGGCGCAGCGGCCGCAGCGCGGCCCCCTTCAGGGCGAGCAGATCCGTGCCGTCGAACCGCACGCTGCCCGCGGTGGGGTCGAGCAGCCGCAGCAGCAGCCGGGTCAGCGTCGTCTTGCCGCAGCCGGACTCACCGACCAGGGCGTAGGTCTCGCCCTCCCGGACGGTGAGGGAGACGTCGTCGACCGCGACGCTCGGCGGGCGGCCGGGGAACTCCTTGCGCAGTCCTTCGATCTCCAGCAGCGGGGTCGTGGTCATGCGACGGGCTCCAGTCGGGGAGTGGCGGCCAGCAGTTCGCGGGTGTACGCGGCGGCGGGACGCGCGAAGACCTGTTCGACGTCGCCGGTCTCGACGACCTCGCCGTGCCGCATCACGACGACGCGGTCGGCCGTCTCGGCGACGACGCCCAGGTCGTGGGTGATGAGCAGGACGGCCATGCCGTGGCGTCGCTGGAGCCGCACGAGCAGCTCCAGGATCTGCCGCTGCACCGTCACGTCGAGCGCGGTGGTGGGCTCGTCCGCGATGAGGACGCGGGGGCGGGCGACGAGCGCGGAGGCGATCATGACGCGTTGGCGCAGACCGCCGGACAGCTCGTGCGGGTACTGGCGGTAGCGCCGTTCCGGATCGGGGATGCCGACCTCGTCCAGCGCGGTCAGGGCGGCCCGGCGGGCCTCGGCCCGAGTGTGGTCGCCGTGCAGCCGCAGCACCTCGGAGACCTGGTCGCCCACCCGTTGCAGCGGGTCGAGGCTGGTCATCGGGTCCTGGAAGACCATGGAGATCCGGGACCCGCGGACCCTGCGCAACTCCTTCTCGCGCAGGCCGAGTACGTCCCGGCCGTCGAGCAGCACCTGGCCGCCCGCGTACACGCAGGGAGGTTCCGGGTTCAGCCGCATCGCGGACAGGGCGGTGGCCGACTTGCCGCTGCCGGACTCGCCGACGACGGCCAGGGTCTCTCCGGCGGCGACCGAGAAGTTCACTCCGCGCACGGCGTGCACGGTCGAGGAGGCGAGCGCGAAGTCGACGCGCAGGTCGCGGAATTCGAGGACGGGCCCGGCGGGCGGGGTGGGTGCGGAGTCGGTCATCGGCGGTACGCCTTCGGGTCCGCGACGTCGCGCAGCGCGTCGCCCAGGATGTTGATGGAGAGGGAGGTGAGCATCAGGGCGATGCCGGGGAAGACGGCGATCCACCAGGATGTGCCGAGGTAGAGCTGTCCGTCGGCGAGCATGCCGCCCCAGGTCACGGTCTCCTTGGGGACGCCGAGGCCCAGGTAGCTGAGCGAGGCTTCGGCGACGATCGCGGACGCGATGTGCAGTGTGCCGATGGTGGCCAGCGGCGCCATGACGTTGGGCAGCAGGTGCCGCCGCATGATCGCCAGGTCGCCGACGCCGATCGCGCGGGCCTCGGTGACGAAGTCGCGGGTGCGCAGCGACAGCACCTCGGAGCGCACCACCCGGGCGTACGACACCCAGCCGGTGACGCCGAGCACGAGAATCACGTAGCCGAGGCCCGAGCCGACGAATCCGACGACGGCGAGCGCCAGCAGGATCGCGGGAAAGGCGAGCTGGACGTCCGCGAACCGCATCACGACCCGGTCGGTCCAGCCGCCGAGGTATCCGGAGGCGAGGCCCGCGACGGTGCCGATCACCCCGGCGAGCAGGGCCGCACCGGCGCCGACGAGCAGGGAGACACGGGTGCCGTAGACCACCCGGGAGAGCAGGTCGCGCCCGAGCTGGTCGGTGCCGAGCAGATGGGCGCTGTCACCGCCGGACTGCCAGGCGGGCGGCCGGAGCCTGCCGAGGAGGTTCTGGGCGGCCGGGTCGGCCGGCGCGATCAGGGGCGCGAACACCGCGCACACGACGATCAGGAGAAGGAAGACGAGCGCGACGGCGGCGAGCCGGTTGCGCAGCAGTGAGCGCAGCACGGAGGGCTGGGCCGGGGCGGGAGCGGGAGCGGCGGGAAGGGCCGCGGGGGCGATGGTGGTCATCGGGAGTTCCTCACCCTCGGGTCGAGGAGGCCGTAGGACAGGTCCACGAGCAGGTTCACCACGACGAAGGTGGCGGCGAAGAGCAGCACGGTGCCCTGGACCAGGGGGAAGTCGCGGTTGGCGATGGCCTGCACGGTCAGCTGGCCGACCCCCGGCCAGGAGAAGACCTGCTCGGTGAGGATCGCGCCGCCGAGCAGGCTGCCGACCTCCAGTCCGACGACCGTGACCACGGGCAGCGAGGCGTTGCGCAGACCGTGCCGGAGCACGGTGCGCACCGGTCCGAGACCCCGGGCGCGGGCCGTGCGGATGTGGTCGGAGCCGAGCACGTCGATCAGCGACGAGCGCAGCAGCCGCGCGACGACGGCGACGGAGTAGACGGCCAGGGTGACCGACGGCAGGACGAGATGCGCGAACGTGCCGTATCCGGAGGCGGGCAGCGCGTGCAGCCCGACGGCGAACACGAGGATGAGCAGGATGCCCACCCAGAACGCGGGGGTCGACTGGCCGATCAGGACGGCCGTGATGACGCCGCGGTCGGCGGCCTTGCCGCGCCGCATCGCCGCGATCGTGCCGGCGGGCAGGGCGATCACCAGCGTCACCACGAGGGCGCCCGCCGCGAGCAGCAGTGTGGCGGGGACGCGGTCGGCGAGGACCGTGCGGACCGGCTGGTTGTAGAAGAGGGAGTTGCCGAAGTCGAAGCGCGGCAGGCCCCACAGGTAGTCCAGGTACTGCGTGAGCAGCGAGCGGTCCAGGCCCAGGCTGTGCCGCAGCACGGCCTCCTGCTGGGCGGTGGCGTCGGGCGGCAGCATCACCTTCACCGGGTCGCCGGAGAGGCGTACCAGGAAGAACACGACGGTGGCGGTGCAGAGCAGGACCAGGAGTGCGGCGCCGAGCCGGGAGGCGGCGGGTCGCAGCACGGCCCACGCTCGGCTGTGCCCGGGGACCCGTACACCGGGTGCGGTCAGGGTCTGGCTCATCACACGGCCACCTTCGCGCTCGCCATGTCCAGCACCCCTGCGGCGCCGGGCGTCCAGCTCGGCCGGGTGTTGTGCACGTAGATGTTGTCGATCTGGTAGAGGGGCACGAACGGCGCCTCGTCCTTGATCAGTTGCTGGAGTCCCGAGAAGGCGCGGCGGCGCACGGCCGGGTCCACGGACAGCTCCTCGGTGTCCACGAGCCGGTCGGCGCCCTTGTGGTGCCAGCGGCTCTGCCGCCGGTCGCTGCGCACGTTCGACTGGAGCATGCTCTCGCCGTCCATGGTCCAGACGGTCGACGCGGCCAGGTAGACGGGGCCGAGCGCGCCGTGGTTGGAGGAGGTCAGGCGCTGGGAGTACGTGCCCGGGTCGAGCAGATTCACCCTGGCCCGGATACCGGCGCGGGACAGCAGCCCGGCGATGGCCTCGGCGACGTTGGCATCCAGGTTGGATGCCGTGATCGAGGTGCTGATGCCGTCGGGGTGCCCTGCCTCGGCCAGCAGCGCGCGGGCCTTGGTGAGCGAGCGCTCGAAGGGCTTCACGGACTCGTCGAAACCGAAGGCGCCGCGCGGGATCATCGCCGGGACCTCGGTGGCGTTCCCGCCGAGCACCGCCTTGATGAGCAGGGGCACGTCGATGGCGTGGTTGAGCGCCTGCCGTACGCGCCGGTCGCGCAGCGGCCCCTCGGAAAGGGTGTCCAGCGACAGGTACGAGGTGCGGATCCCGGTGTGGTGGTCGATCCGCACCCCCGGATAGCCGGCCAACTGCTGGGCCGCGTCCGGGGTCATGCCCGCCACGATGTCAACGCCGCCGCTCTGCAGCGCGGCCAGCGCGGAGGAGGAGTTGGGGGCGGGCACGAAGACCAGTTCGTCGACGTGCGGGCGCCCCTGCCAGTGGTGGTCGTAGGCCGCGAGGCGCAGTTCGTGGTCGCGCTGCCAGCGCCGGAACGTGAACGGGCCGGTGCCCACCGGGTGCGCGGCGAAGCCCTCGTCGCCGACCTTCGCGAGGTAGCGCGGAGGCACCACGACGCCCCCGAACAGGGACAGCTTCGCGGGCAGGATCGGGTCGTGCACCGAGGTGTGCACGTCCACCGTGTACGGTCCGGCCGCCTTGACGCCCTCGACGTAACGCAGTTCCACGATCGGCGACTTCGTCGCGGGGTCCAGCAGCCGCTCGATGCTGAAGCGGACGGCCTCGGCGTCGCACGGCTCCCCGTTGTGGAACGTGACGCCCCGGCGCAGCTCGAACCGCCACACCTTGGGCTCAACGGCCTTCCAGGACAGGGCGATCCGCGGCTGGAGCGAGTTGTCGCGCCCCCGCGTGGTGAGCGTGTCGAACATGTTGATCAGGGCGTTCATCGACGTCATGTCGCCCTGCTTGTGCGGGTCCATCGTCTTGGGGTCCCCGGTCTGGGAGACCCGCAGCACATTGCCGGCCGAGGTAGCCGACGGTGCTCCGCACCCGGTCAGCAGGGCGGGAGCGGCGAGAGCGGGCACCGCGAGGCCGGTCAGCCGCAGCACCGAACGGCGGGAGCACCCGACGCTCGGGCCGCCTCCCCCTTCACGTATTCGTTCCATTGGACAACACACTCGTTCCGGTGAATGGAATGCAGTTCGGGTAAGGTAGGCCACATGGGGAAACCGGTCAACAGTCGTTCGCAGCAGCAGACCTCCGCCGCGGTGCCCATCGGCGCCCTTGAGGGCGCCGGAGCGGACACCGCGCCGCCCGCGCCCGGCCCGGTGGACAAGGCGATGGAAGTCCTGACGGCGCTCGCCGGGGCAGGCGCCCCGCACCGCCTCGCGGACCTGGCCCGGCGTACGGGTCTGGCCAAGCCGACCGTGCACCGGCTGCTGCGCGCCCTCGCCGCGTCGGGCTACGCCGCGGCGGACCCGGGCGGCAGCTACCGTCCGGGCCCCCGGCTCCTCGGCCTCGCCGCCGCCGCGCTCGCCGACGACGCCGCGCTGCGCCGGGCCGGGCCGCTCCTGGACGAACTCCGCGTACGCACCGGACTGTTCGCCTCGTACGTGGTCCGCGACGACCGCACGGTCATCCATCTGGACGTCCGCGCCCCCGCGCAGGCCCTCGGCCCCGACCTGAGCCCCGGCTTCCGCGAACCGCTCACGGCCGGGGCGGCGGGCCTCGCCCTGCTCGCCGCCCTTCCGGCCGAGGAGCGCGAACAGCTGTCCGCCGGCCCCGACGGTGCCCCCGCCGACGAGGCGACCCGCGCCGCCCTGACCGCCGCGGCCCGGGACGGCTACGCCTTCGACGGCACCGACGCCTGGGCCGACCGGCGCGCGCTCGCCGCCCCGGTGCGCGACGCGGCCGGCCGCGTGGCCGGGGCCCTCGTCCTGACCGGGCTCGCCTTCACGCTGGACGAGGCGGCGGCACGGCAGTACGGGCCGATGGTGCGCTCGGCCGCGACCGCGGTATCGGCGAGCCTGGCCGCGCCGACCGGTGCGCGGCTCGGACTGGTCCCGGGGTCCGACCGGGAGGCGGACGAACGGTGAGTGGACGGACCCGAGAGGCAGGAGAAGTCATGGTGAACGCCCGGGACTTGGGCGTGGCGCCCTCCGGTGCGCAGGCGGCCGCCGCCGTCCGCCGCCGGCTGCTGGAGGACGGCCGGGCACGCGGCCTCTACTCGGGTGCCGCCTGGTCGGTCGGTGACGCGTCGGGCCCGCTGGACCGCGGCTGGACGGGCACCCGCGCGATCGGCGGGCCCGCGCTGGACGGCGACGACCTGTGGGACCTGGCCTCAGTGACCAAGCCGCTGGCGGGCCTGGTCGTCATGGCGCTCGTGGAGCGGGGCACCCTCCGCCTCGACGACACCGTCGGACAGCACCTGGCCCGCTACGCGGCGAGCCCGCACGCCCCGCGTACGATCGCCCAGCTCCTCGACCACACCTCGGGACTGCCGGGCGGGGTCCCGCTCTACCGCGACCACCCCACCCGCGAGTCGCTGCTCACGGCGCTCGGCACACTGCCGCGCGACGCCGAACCGGGAACCCGGGTCACGTACTCCTCCCAGGGGTTCATCCTGCTCGGCCTCATCGCCGAACAGGCCACGGGCCGGGGCCTGGACGAGCTGATGAACGAGCTCGTGTGCGCACCCCTCGGCCTCACCGGCACCCGCTTCCGCCCCGCCCCCGCCGACCGGGAACGCGCGGTGGCCACCGAAGCCTGCCCCTGGCGCGGCCGGACCGTCGTCGGCGAGGTGCACGACGAGAACGCCGTGGTACTCGGCGGCGTCGCCGGCCACGCGGGGCTCTTCTCCACCCTCGCGGACCTGGAACGCATCGCGCTCAGCCTGCTGGGCGGCGGCCCCCCGCTGCTGGAGCCGCACACCCTCACGCTGATGACCGCCCCGCGCACGGACCACCTCAATCTCCGCCGCGCACTGGCCTGGCAGGGGCAGGACCCGGCCGGCTCGCCGGTGGGCGACACCTTCGGCCCGGAATCGTACGGCCACACGGGGTTCACCGGTACGAGCCTGTGGCTCGACCCTGCGGCCGGCCGCTACGCCGTCCTGCTCGCCAATCGCGTCCACCCCAGCCGCGAGGAGCGCGGATTCAGCGAGCTGAGGCGGGAGTTCCACCGCACGGAGCGCCGTTCCGCGTGACCTTCCCTGCCGGTGGCCTTCAGGTCGCCGCGCGGTGCGAGGTGCGCGGCGCGGGCACCGGGGCCTGGGCGGCGCGGGTCACGTCGGCGACCAGCTCGACCACGTCGGGGCCGTAGGCCTGGGAGTTGACCACCTTCAGGAGCAGGCAGAAGGTGTTGTTGCCGTGCTTGCGGAAGAGGCGCTCGTGGTTGCGGGCCAGGTAGCGGGTGGCGGCCTGGTTGGTGATGGCCTGCTGGCCGCAGAAGAGGAAGACCGGTCTGGCGTCCTGACCGGTGGTCAGCCGGGCGAGCAGCACGTACTCGCTGACGCCCTTCTCGGCCCGGTAGCGCTCCGAGCCGATCTGGAAGGCGCCCCGGTCGGGGCCGGGCTCCGGTTCGGTGTTGATCCGCACTCCGGGGAGCAGGGAGTGCAGGTGGGCCGCCATCCGGCGGTTCGACACCGGGCCGCCGACGCAGAACTCGGTCCGCTCGCCGATGCCCTGCTGCGCGATGTCGTGGGACAGGATCTGGGCGTGCGCCTCGCAGTCCTTGATCAGAGCGGACAGTTCCAGCAGGGCGAAGACGTCGTGGCGGTGGACCGAGCCCTCACCGCCCGCGTCGCGGTTGACGACGAGCAGACACTCGGAGTTCCCCGGCAGCCCGAAGAACGCCTGCTTGCGGCGGAGCTTGCGGCGCCACAGATAAGTGCGCGCGAGCCAGCCGAGGGCGGCGCTGATCCCGGCGGCTATCACGCCCAGCGCGATGTTGCGTACGTCGTCAGTCATGGGCGGGCATGTTAGCGGGCATTCGGCCTCAAGTTCGAGGCGGTCCTGACGGGGCGGCCGGAGCGGCGTTACCCTGCGCGGACGATCCTTCACCGGAGGTTGCGCATGCGACGTTCCATCAGGCGAAATGTGTCGTTGGCGGCCATTCTGGCCGCCGTCGTATCGGTCGGGGCGGCCGCCCCCTCCTCGTCCGCCCACCCCGCGGGCCCCCCCGCGCCACCTCCCAAGTCACCCGTCGCGGTGGGATACGGGGGAGCGGTCTCCAGCGTCGACGCGGACGCCACGGCCGCCGGGATCGAGGTGCTGCGCAACGGCGGCAACGCGGTCGACGCGGCCGTGGCCACGGCCGCCGCGCTCGGCGTCACCGAGCCGTACTCGGCGGGGCTCGGCGGCGGAGGCTACTTCGTCTACTACGACGCCCGCAGCCACACCGTCCGCACCATCGACGGCCGCGAGACCGCACCGCGCAGCGCCGACGCCTCCCTCTTCCTGGAGAACGGCAAGCCGCTCGCCTTCGCGGACGCCGTGACCAGCGGGCTCGGCGTCGGCACCCCCGGCACGCCCGCCACCTGGGACACCGCCCTGAACAGCTGGGGCAGCAAGTCGCTCCGCCAGGTCCTGAAGCCCGCCGAGCGGATCGCCCGGGACGGCTTCGTCGTGGACGAAACGTTCCGCTCGCAGACGGCGGGCAACGAGGAGCGGTTCCGGGACTTCCCGGCCACCCGCAAGCTGTTCCTGCCCGGCGGGAAGCTCCCCGAGGTCGGCTCGGTCCTCAGGAACCCGGACCTGGCGCGCACCTACGAAAACGTCGGCCGCCGGGGCGTGGACGAGCTCTACCGGGGGGAGATCGCCGAGGACGTCGTACGGACCGTACGCAATCCGCCCGTCGACCCGGCGTCCGACCGGGTGGTGCGCCCCGGCGACCTGACCGCGAAGGACCTGAACTCCTACCGCGCGCTGCGTCAGGCGCCGACGAAGGTGAACTACCGGGGGCTCGACGTGTACGGCATGGCGCCGTCCTCCTCCGGCGGTACGACGGTGGGCGAGGCCCTCAACATCCTGGAGTCCACGGACCTCTCGCGGGCGAGCGAGGCCCAGTACCTGCACCGTTACATCGAGGCCAGTCGCATCGCGTTCGCCGACCGGGGGCGCTGGGTCGGCGACCCCGCGTTCGAGGACGTGCCGACCGAGGGCCTGCTCAGCCAGAGGTTCGCGGACGCGCGGGAATGCCTGATCAAGGACGACGCGGTGCTCAGCAGCCCGCTCGCCCCGGGCGACCCGCGCCACCCCGGGGCCTGCGGCTCCACGGGGCAGGCCGCGCCCACCACGTACGAGGGTGAGAACACGACGCACCTGACGACCGCCGACAAGTGGGGCAACGTCGTCGCGTACACACTGACCATCGAGCAGACCGGCGGCAGCGGGATCACCGTGCCGGGGCGCGGCTTCCTGCTCAACAACGAGCTGACCGACTTCTCCTTCGCGCCGGCCGACCCCGCCGTCCACGACCCGAATCTGCCCGGTCCCGGCAAGCGCCCGCGCTCCTCGATCTCGCCGACCATCGTGCTCCGGCACGGCGAGCCGGTCCTCGCCCTCGGCTCACCCGGCGGCGCCACCATCATCACCACCGTGCTCCAGACGCTGACCGGCAAGCTGGACCGAGGGCTCCCGCTGGTCGATGCCATCGCCGCGCCCCGGGCCAGCCAGCGCAACGCACCGGCCACGGAGCTGGAACCGGCGCTCTGGAACAGCCCGTTGCGGGCGAAGCTGGAATCCCTCGGCCACGTCTTCAAGCTCAACCCGGAGATCGGCGCGGCTACCGGCGTGCAGCGGCTGCCCGACGGGCGGTGGCTCGCCGCGGCCGAGAAGGAGCGGCGTGGCGGCGGTTCCGCGATGGTGGTGAGGCCGAGCGGGCGGTCCTGACCGCCGCGGACCGACAGGGGGGCGCAAGGAAATCCTCGCCAGGAAGGGCGCCCCTCAGTGCGTATCCGAACGCTTGCCCTCGTCACGGCCTCCGGTGCCGCGCTGCTGACCGCCGGCACACCGGCCCCCGTCACCCTCGCCGTGGCGGGGGACCCGGCCCCGGCCCTCGCCGCCCCCGCGCCCTCGGCCCGGCCCGTCCCGCCGGCCGTGCCGTTCGCCCTGGTGGCGCAGGTGCACCGGGCGCCCGCCCGGGCGCAGCGTTCCCGACCCGCGCCCGCCCCGGCCCCCGACCGGGAGGACACCGGGGTCGGCGCGGCCGACCTGCTGGGCAGGGTGTCCGCCTGCGAGCAGGTCTCGAACGGCAAGTACCGCACGGACGAGGCGGTTTCGGCGACCGTTCCGGTGTGCGGCGAGGGCGACGCGGTGTTCTGGAAGGCCGACCTGGACGTCGACTGCGACGGCCGGACGACCGCCGCCTGCAACCCCGCCACCGACCCCGCCTTCCACGGCGACACCGCCTTCCACACCTCGGACGGCCGGCCGCTGGACGCGGAGAAGCTGCCGTACGTGGTCGTGCCCGCGCCCTCCGGCGTCTGGGACCACGCGAAATCCGGCATCAGGGGAGGCGGGGTCGTCGCCGTCGTCCACGGCGAGAAGGTGGAGTACGCGGTCGTCGGCGACGTCGGCCCGGAGCACATCATCGGCGAGGCCTCGTACGCCGCGGCGAAGTCGCTCGGCATCGACCCGGACCCGGCCGGCGGCGGCGTGCCCTCCGGGGTGACGTACATCCTGTTCAAGGACTCCCGGGTCTCCCCGATCGAGGACCACGAGGCCGCCGTGCGTACGGGGCGGGCCCTCGCGGAGAATTTCGTGCGCGGTGACTAGAGCGCGGTCAGGATGCGGGGGCCGTCGTCCGTGATCGCCACCGTGTGCTCGGCGTGTGCGGCGCGGCTGCCGTCCGTCGTGCGCAGGGTCCAGCCGTCGTGGTCCGCGCGGTACGTGTCCACGCCGCCCCCGGTCAGCATCGGCTCGATGGCCAGCACCATGCCGTGGCGCAGCGGCATCCCGCGCCCCGGGCGGCCCTCGTTGGGCACCCCCGGGTCCTCGTGCATCTCGCGGCCCACGCCGTGCCCGCCGAACCCCTCGGGGATGCCGTAGCCGGCGGTGCGGCAGACGGTGCCGATGGCGTGCGCGATGTCGCCGATCCGGTTGCCCACGGTGGCCGCCGCGATGCCCGCCTCCAGGGCCTGGTACGCGGTGTCGACGAGCCGGGTGTCGGCGGGGCGGGCGCGGCCCACGGTGAAGCTGATCGCCGAGTCGCCGGCCCAGCCGTCCAGCGTGGCACCCGCGTCGATGCTGACCAGGTCGCCGTCGCGCAGCCGGTAGTCCGTGGGGATGCCGTGCACGATCGCGTCGTTGACCGACGCGCAGATGACCGCGGGGAAGGGGACCGGGGCGAAGTGCGGCCGGTAGCCGAGGAACGGCGAACCCGCGCCCGCCTCGCGCAGCACGCCGCGCGCCACTTCGTCCAGTTCGCGCAGCGAGACGCCGACCCCGGCGGCCTCCCGGGCGGCGGTGAGCATGCGGGCGACGACGCGGCCGGCCGCACGCATGGCTTCGATGGATGTGTCCGTCTTGAGTTGCACCATGCCAATTACAATACCGCAATTACTATACCGGTCCGAACGGTATTAGAATGACGGCATGGTCCGCACCCCCCTGACCCCCGAAGAGCGCCTGCGCGGCGAACGGCTCGGTCTGCTGCTGCGCGAGGCGCGAGGCGCCCGCAGCATGACCGAGATCGCCGCCCGAGCCGGAATCTCCGCCGAGACCCTGCGGAAGATCGAGACCGGCCGCGCCCCCACCCCGGCGTTCTTCACCGTTGCCGCCCTCGCCGGTGCCCTCGGCCTCTCCATGGACGAACTCCTGCTGCGCTGCGCCCCGGAACCGGCGGTCGTGCCCCTCGCCGGATAGCGCCCCGCTCGCGCCCCGCTTGCGCCCGCGCGCCTACGCTGGGGCCATGAGCCTCCAGGACTTCGCACGCAGCGAGTACGTCAGCCTGACCACGTACCGCAAGGACGGCACGCCCGTCGCCACCCCCGTCTGGGCGGTGGCCGAAGGCGGCGAACTGCTCGTCTGGACCAAGACCGACTCCTGGAAGGTCAAGCGCCTGCGCAACGACAAGCGGGTCCGGGTCACCGTCTGCGACGTGCGCGGCCGGACCGAGGAGGGCGCCCCGAGCGCCGAGGGCACCGCCCGGCTGCTCGACGAGCGCGAGACGGCCGCCGTGCGCCGCGCCATAGGGCGGAAGTACACCTGGAAGTACTGGCTCCTCGACTACCCGGCGATGATCGTCCGCCTCGGCAAGCGCCCGCACACCGGGATCGCCATCACCCTCTGAGCCTCGGCCCCGGCCCCGCCCCGGTCGCCTCGGACCCGCAAAGTCCGCGTAGCCGTCCCGTAACACGCCCGCGGTCCAATGCCCGGGCTGGAGGATTCCAGCCGACGGCGGCCGGAGGTGACGGTGACGGTGCATCAAGAGGCGGTATCCGTAGAGGAGTTCGCACGCCACCTGCGGGAGCTGGTGGCGCTGCTCGACCCCGGCAGCGGCTGGTACGGGGTCTTCCGGCGACGCGACCCCGCCGGGGTGGCCGCCTGCCTGGACGGGGCGGAGCTGCCGCCCTGGGACGTGCTGGAAGCGCTCTTCTCGGACCTGGCGGAGGCGCGGGGCACCGCGTACGCGGAGCAGGCGGCGGCGCGTGCCGCCCGGCTCCACGCGGACTGCGCCCTCGGCCTCGACCGCCGACCGGGCGGCCGCGCGCGGCTCGTGGAACGGCTCGGCCTCATGCTCCGTGAGCAGGCGTACGCCGCCGAGCGGCTGCGGGCGGCCCGCGAGAGCGGTGACGGGGACGAGGTCACCGGGGCGCTCGCCTGGGCCCGCGACGACCACGCCCGCGCCTCGGCCCGCTGCGCCGAACTCCGGCGGCGCCTCTCGGCCCTCTCCCGTGCCCCGGACCGGACCGGCACGGCAACGGCCCCGGGGTGGCCCAGCGCGCCGGTGCGGGAGGCGGAGCCCGGGACCGCGGCGCCGGGGTGGCCACCGGCGTCCCCCACCGCCGCGCCGGTGTGGGAGGCGGAGCCCGGGACCGCGGCGCCGGAGCCGCGCCCGGCGCACTCGACCGCCACCCCCGAGCGGACACCGGAGGCCCCGCCCACCCCGTCCGCCCGGAAACGCAAGCGGACCGGGGCGCGGTTCGCCGGGCTGGATGCCGGGGTCGCGGGCAGGGGGGACGAGGCGCCCGTCCTCCCCGCAGCGCCCACCGGGTCACCGCGCGGCGCCCGCTTCGGCGGCGCACCCGCCGCACCGGACACGGAGCGGCCCACGGCCCCGCCGGACCCGGCCGCCCTCCGGATCGCCCGGGGGGCCGTCGGCGCGCTGCTCCGGTTGCGGGCCGAGGGCCGCGGCGGCGAGGCCCACGCCGTGCTCTGCCAGGCGGCGGCCCTCCCCGCGCACCGGCTGCCGCTCCTGGCCGTCGAGCTGCACCGGGCCGGGCTCGGCGCGGACTGGGCGACCCTGCTCTGGGAGGTCGCCTCGCTGCCCCCGGACGGGCTCGCAGCCGCCGTGGACGCGCTCGCCGCCGCGGGGCGCACCGAGGACTGCGGGCAGCTGCTGCGGCAGGGCGTCGCACGTCCGGCCGCCGAGGTCGCCGACGCCGCGACCGCCCTCGACCGGGCGGGCCGGGGGCCGCTGGCCCAGCTGCTGCTCGGGGCCTTCGTGCGGGTGCGGTCGCCGCAGGAAGCGGCCGAGGTGGCTTCGGTCGACCCGCCCCGCCTCGTGCCGCAACTGCTTGCCGCCGCCCGGACGGTGTCCGAGGCGCGGGAGCGAGGCGTCGAGCACGCGCTGCGGGTCGCGGGCCTCGGCTGAGGCGCACTGGCCCGCACGGGTGTGAAACATGATCGACTCAGCCGGTTCACTGCGATGGTCTTGCCCCGCCGTGTGACGGGGCTTACGTTCTCCCCTACGCACGTGTCTACGGGCGTAGAAGAAGCACGAAAAGGCTCTCTGACGCCGCGTCGAAGGAGCAGCTCATGTCCCACGTCGTACGCGCCGCACTCGTCCAGGCGACCTGGACCGGCGACACCGAATCCATGATCGCCAAGCACGAGGAGCACGCCCGCGAGGCCGCCCGGCAGGGGGCGAAGATCATCGGGTTCCAGGAGGTGTTCAACGCCCCCTACTTCTGCCAGGTGCAGGAGCCCGAGCACTACCGCTGGGCCGAGGCGGTGCCGGACGGTCCGACCGTACGGCGCATGCAGGACCTGGCCCGCGAGACCGGCATGGTGATCGTCGTCCCGGTCTTCGAGCTGGAGCAGTCCGGCTTCTACTACAACACCGCCGCCGTGATCGACGCCGACGGCTCCTACCTCGGCAAGTACCGCAAGCACCACATCCCGCAGGTCAAGGGCTTCTGGGAGAAGTACTACTTCAAACCCGGCAACGTGGGCTGGCCGGTCTTCGACACCGCCGTCGGCAAGGTCGGCGTCTATATCTGCTACGACCGGCACTTCCCCGAGGGCTGGCGACAACTAGGCCTGAACGGGGCCCAGTTGGTCTACAACCCGTCCGCCACTTCGCGCGGCCTCTCCGGCTACCTCTGGCAGCTGGAGCAGCCCGCGTCCGCCGTCGCCAACGAGTACTTCATCGCCGCGATCAACCGCGTCGGCCAGGAGGAGTACGGCGACAACGACTTCTACGGCACCAGCTACTTCGTGGATCCGCGCGGCCAGTTCGTCGGCGACGTCGCCAGCGACAAGGAGGAGGAACTCCTCATTCGCGACCTCGACTTCGGGCTCATCGAAGAGGTCCGGCAGCAGTGGGCGTTCTACCGGGACCGCCGACCCGACGCGTACGAGGGGCTGGTCGAGCCGTGAGCAGCCTCCACCACCGCCACCTCGCCGTCAGCCCCGACTGGCTGGCGCTCTACTACCGCCACCCGCTGGAGATCACGCACGGCGAGGGCCGCCATGTCTGGGACGCCGACGGCAACCGCTACCTCGACTTCTTCGGCGGCATCCTCACCACCATGACCGCCCACGCCCTGCCCGAGGTGACCAAGGCCGTCAGCGAGCAGGCCGGCCGGATCATCCACTCCTCGACGCTCTACCTCAACCGCCCGATGATCGAGCTGGCCGAACGCGTCGCCTCGCTCTCCGGCATCCCGGACGCCCGGGTCTTCTTCACCACGTCCGGCACCGAGGCCAACGACACCGCGCTGCTCCTGGCCACCACGTACCGCAGGTCGAACCAGATCCTGGCGATGCGCAACAGCTACCACGGCCGGTCCTTCTCCGCGGTCTCCATCACCGGCAACAACGCCTGGTCACCCACCAGCCTCTCGCCGCTCCAGACCCTGTACGTGCACGGCGGTGTCCGCACCCGCGGCCCCTACGCGCACCTGAGCGACGATGAGTTCACCGCCGCCTGCGTCGCGGACCTGGAGGATCTGCTCGGCCACACCCGCACCCCGGCCGCCCTGATCGCCGAACCCATCCAGGGCGTCGGCGGCTTCACCTCACCGCCCGACGGTCTGTACGGCGCGTTCCGCGAGGTGCTGAACCGGCACGGTGTGCTGTGGATCTCCGACGAGGTGCAGACGGGCTGGGGGCGCTCCGGCGAACACTTCTGGGGCTGGCAGGCCCACGCCCAGAACGGGCCGCCGGACATCCTCACCTTCGCCAAGGGCATCGGCAACGGCATGTCCATCGGCGGCGTGGTCGCCCGCGCCGAGGTCATGAACTGCCTGGACGCCAACTCCATCTCGACGTTCGGCGGTTCACCGGTCACCATGGCGGCCGGCCTGGCCAACCTCTCGTACCTCCTGGAACACGACCTCCAGGGCAACGCCCGCCGCGTCGGCGGCCTGCTCATCGAGCGGCTGCGCGCGATCGGCGCCACCTCGGAGCGCGTCCGCGAAGTGCGCGGCCGGGGCCTGATGATCGGCATCGAGCTGGTCAGGCCCGGCACCGACGAGGCCGACCCGGAAGCGGCCGCGGCCGTCCTGGAGGCGGCGCGCGAGGGCGGCCTGCTCATCGGCAAGGGCGGCGGCCACAACACCAGCGTGCTGCGGATCGCACCGCCCCTCTCGCTCGCGATCCCCGAGGCGGAGGAGGGCGCGGACATCCTCGCCGACGCGCTGCGCACGGTGGGCTGAGCGCCGACCACCACGCGGGTGCGGGAGCCGGACCCCGCACCCGCGTTCCACCAGTACAACGAGGAGGGGTACCCATGAGCCGTACCGTCATCCGCGGCGGCCTGGTCGTCACCGCGTCGGACGAGATGCACGCGGACGTCCTCGTCGACGGCGGCCGGATCGCCGCGCTCGCCGCCCACGACAGCGACGAGGCGGCAGGCTGGACCGCCGACCGGACCATCGACGCCACCGGCAAATACGTCATCCCGGGCGGGGTCGACGCGCACACCCACATGGAGATGCCGTTCGGCGGCACCTACGCGGCCGACACCTTCGAGACCGGCACCCGCGCCGCGGCCTGGGGCGGCACCACCACCATCGTGGACTTCGCCATCCAGACCGTCGGCCGCTCCCTGCGCGAGGGCCTGGACGCCTGGTACGCCAAGGCGGACGGCAACTGCGCCATCGACTACGCCTTCCACATGATCCTCGCGGACGTGAACGAGTCCTCGCTCAAGGAGATGGACCTCCTGGTCGGCGAAGGCATCACCTCGTTCAAGCTCTTCATGGCGTACCCCGGTGTCTTCTACAGCGACGACGGGCAGATCCTGCGCGCCATGCAGCGGGCCGAGTCCAACGGCGGCCTGATCATGATGCACGCGGAGAACGGCATCGCCATCGACGTCCTGGTGGAGCAGGCCCTCGCCGCGGGGCGTACCGACCCCCGCTACCACGGCGACGTACGCAAGGTGGCGCTGGAGGCGGAGGCCACGCACCGCGCGATCCAGCTCGCCCGGGTCGCCGGATCGCCGCTGTACGTCGTGCACGTCTCCGCCGACGAGGCCGTCGCCGAGATCGCCGCGGCCCGCCACAAGGGACAGCCGGTCTTCGGCGAGACCTGCCCGCAGTACCTCTTCCTCTCCACCGACAACCTCGCGGAACCGGACTTCGAGGGCGCCAAGTACGTCTGCTCTACACCGCTGCGGCCCCGGGAGCACCAGGAGGTCCTGTGGCGCGGGCTGCGCAACAACGAGCTCCAGGTCGTCTCCACCGACCACTGCCCCTTCTGCTTCTCCGGGCAGAAGGAGATGGGGCGGGGCGACTTCTCGAAGATCCCCAACGGCATGCCGGGCGTCGAGAACCGCATGGACCTGCTGCACCAGGCGGTCGTCGACGGCCACATCTCGCGCCGCCGCTGGATCGAGATCGCCTGCGCCTCCCCGGCCCGGATGTTCGGCCTCTACCCCAAGAAGGGCACGATCGCGCCCGGCGCGGACGCGGACATCGTCGTCTATGACCCGGCGGCCCGCCAGACCGTGTCCGCCGAGACCCACCACATGAACGTCGACTACTCGGCGTACGAGGGGAAGCAGCTCACCGGCCAGGTCGAGACGGTGCTCTCGCGCGGTGAGGTCGTCATCGACCGCCGCACGTACACCGGCCGCGCCGGCCACGGCATCTACACCCCCAGAGCCACCTGTCAGTACCTGAACTAGGAGCAACGGGCATGGACTTCGGACTCGTCCTCCAGACGGACCCGCCCGCATCGGCCGTGATCAGCCTGATGCGCCGCGCCGAACGCAACGGGTTCCGCTACGGCTGGACCTTCGACTCGGCGGTGCTCTGGCAGGAGCCGTTCGTCATCTACAGCAGCATCCTGGAACACACCGACCGGCTCACCGTCGGTCCCATGGTCACCAACCCGGGCACCCGCACCTGGGAGGTCACCGCCTCCACCTTTGCCACCCTCAACGACATGTACGGCAACCGGACCGTGTGCGGGATCGGCCGGGGCGACTCCGCGATGCGCGTCGCCGGGCGCCCGCCCAACACCCTGGCCCGGCTCGGCGAGGCCATCGACGTCATCCGCGACCTGGCCGAGGGACGCGAGGCCGAGGTGGACGGCAACCCGGTCCGCATCCCCTGGATCAAGGACGGAAGGCTCCCCGTCTGGATGGCCGCCTACGGCCCCAAGGCCCTCGCGCTCGCCGGGCAGAAGGCCGACGGCTTCATCCTCCAGCTCGCGGACCCCTACCTCACCGAGTGGATGATCAAGGCGGTACGGGACGCGGCGGCAGGGGCCGGACGCGACCCGGACTCCGTCACGATCTGCGTCGCCGCCCCCGCCTACGTCACCGACGACGACTCGCCCGAGGCGCTGGCCCACGCCCGGGACCAGTGCCGCTGGTTCGGCGGGATGGTCGGCAACCACGTCGCGGACCTCGTCGCCCGCTACGGCGAGCACTCGGGCCTGGTCCCCGACGGGCTGACCGCGTACATCAAGGACCGGCAGGGCTACGACTACAGCCACCACGGGCGGGCCGGGAACCCCGACACCGCGTTCGTCCCCGACGCCATCGTGGACCGCTTCTGCCTGCTCGGCCCGGCCGCCGCCCATGCCGAGAAGCTGAGACACCTCAAGGGCCTGGGCGTCGACCAGTTCGCGGTGTACAACATGCACGACGCCCGCGAAGCCACCATCGACGCCTACGGGTCCGCCGTCATCCCCGCCCTCACCGACTGACCGCCCCCCCACGGTCGTACGCGAAACCCCCCGCGCCCCGCCCCGCACGGCACCGCCCCGAGCGAAGGGTCCAGCCGCCATGACATCGACCGCACCTCCCTCCCCGTCCTCCGCACCGGAGCCCATACCGGCCTCCTCCGACCGTGTCGAGCTCGCCCCCGGAGCCGTCCCCGACGACAACCGCTTCGTCAACGCGGACCTGCTGCCCGTCCCACTGGCACGGCGCAACTGGAACACGTACAACTTCACCGCCCTCTGGGTCGGGATGGCCCACAACATCCCGTCCTGGCTGCTGGCCTCCGGTCTCGTCGCGCTCGGCATGGACTGGAAACAGGCCGTCTTCACCATCGCCCTCGCCAACCTGATCGTGCTCGGCCCCATGCTGCTCACCGGCCATGCCGGGCCCAAGTACGGCATTCCCTTCCCGGTGCTGGCCCGGGCCTCGTTCGGGCTGCGCGGCGCCAACCTCCCGGCCCTGATCCGGGCGGCGGTCGCCTGCGCCTGGTTCGGCATCCAGACCTGGATCGGCGGCGTCGGCATCTTCACGCTGCTGGGCAAGGTGTTCGGCGGATGGGCCGAGGCGTCCGAGATCGGCGGGCAGCCCTGGACGCTCTGGCTGTGCTTCGTCCTCTTCTGGGCGCTCGAACTCGCCATCATCTACCGGGGGATGGACGCGCTGCGCCGGTTCGAGAACTGGGCGGCGCCGTTCGTCATCGTCGGCGCGGTGGTGCTCCTGGTGTGGATCGCCGTCAAGGCGGGCGGCTTCGGACCGCTGCTCGACCAGCCGTCGGAGCTGGGCTGGGGCAAGGACTTCTGGCCCGTCTTCTTCCCGTCCCTCATGGGCATGATCGCCTTCTGGGCCACGCTGTCCCTGAACATCCCGGACTTCACCCGCTTCGGCGCGGGGCAACGCGCCCAGATCCGGGGCCAGTCGCTCGGGCTGCCCACCACGATGACCCTGTTCGCGCTGCTCTCGGTGCTCGTCACCTCCGGCTCGCAGGCCGTCTACGGCAAGGCCGTCTGGGACCCGGTCGAGCTGGTGGCCCACACCGACAACGTCTTCGGCCTCCTCTACGCCCTGGTGACCGTCCTGGTCGCGACGATCTCCGTCAACATCGCGGCGAACGTCGTCTCGCCCGCGTACGACCTGGCCAACCTCGCGCCGAAGTTCATCAGCTTCCGCACGGGGGCGCTGATCACCGGGGTCGTCGGCGTCGTCATCATGCCGTGGAAGCTCACCGAGACGCCCGAGCTGTACATTTTCACCTGGCTCGGCCTGGTCGGCGGGCTGCTCGGCACGGTGGCGGGCATCCTGATCGCCGACTACTGGATCGTCCGCCGCACGGTGCTCGATCTCGCGGACCTCTACCGGCCCGGCGGGCGCTACTGGTACACGGGCGGCTGGAACTGGCGGGCCGTCACCGCCTTCGCGGTCGGCGGCGTCCTGGCGATCGGCGGCTCCCACTCGAAACCGGGGGAGGGCCCGTTCCCCCCGGACGGCGTCATCCCGTTCCTGAAGCCGCTCGCGGACTACGGCTGGGCGGTCGGTCTCGCGGCCTCGCTCGCTGTGTACGTGGCACTGATGGCGGGCGTCACGACGGGGCGGAGGTCCGGCTCAGCAGGGCGCTGACGTCGTACGAATCGGCGGCCGACGGGGTGTTTTTCGGCACCGGTTCACCGAAGTCCGAGAGGTTCACCACCGCGTCCGTGCCCTCCCCGCCGTGCAGCGAGAGCCGCAGCGGGTAGGGCTTGCCGGTCGCCGCGACGTCCACCGTCAGCGTCAGGTCGCCGCGCATCCGGGTCAGCGGGATCACGGAGCGGTCGCCGATGGTGGTCTTCGGACCCTTGTTGAGGGTGCCCGAGTCGTCGTTCGCGTTGTCGCTGACCAGCTTCTGGAAGGTGTTGAGGTCGCACGTCTTCGTCAGGGCGCGCAGCCGGGGGCTGTCGGCGGGGGCCTTCAGATAGCGGTCGCCGACGATCGCCGCGAAGGCCGAGCCGCCGCTCGGCACCTGGTTCTTCCAGAAGTCCGCGTCCGGCTTCAGCCACACGTCGTCACCGCGCTTGACGATCAGTACCGAGCCCTGGCTCCGGCCCAGATCCACCGAGCCGTTGCAGTTGCCGTGCCGGTCCACGGCCAGGTCGAGGGACATGGACGGGGCGCCCTTGCCGAGGTCGCCCCGCGTGGACACGTGCAGGGATTCCGTGCCGAGCAGCGCGTCCCGGGAGCGGTCGGCGATCTGCTGGGCGGTGAGATGGTCGATGTCCTCCGCATGGGCCACGCCGCCGAGGACGCCGGTACCGCCGGCGCCGATCAGGAACGCGGCTGCCCATGCGACCGGGCGGGTGCCGAGTAGTGAACCGGTCACGTCGCCTCCTCGGTGCGAAGGGTCGTGGACTGCCGGGTGACCGCTGTCCGGTCCAGTCGAGCGTACGCCGGGGGAGTGAACGCCGCCCGTTCGGCGCAAGCGCCCGGTGCCGTCCAGGCGGTGTGACGTTTTGCGGCGTTCCCGGTTAGGCAGGACGCGCGGCGGCCCGCTCCGGCAGCCGCCCGCGCCAGAGCCGAACGCGACCGTACGCGCGCCGCCCCGGCGGCCACGGACGGTCACCACCGAAAGGGCACCATGAAGAAGACCCTGGGGAGCCTGTCCCGCTCCGCGCTGCGCCGCGCCGCCGTCACCGGCCTGGCCACGGCCCTCGCCGTGGCGGGCGGTCTCGTCGTCGCGGCCCCGGCCTCCGCCACTCCGCCCGGTCTCTCCTGCGACACCGGCAAGCACGCCGTGGACGACTACACCGGCTACGCGCTGTGCCGGAACAACGGTTCCACCACCCAGACCTTCTGGGTCCACCTGGTCTGCGGCTGGTCGCCCGACGTGGACGGCGAGCACGTCACCCTCGCCCCGGGCCAGTCCGGCCAGTCCACCGCGCACTGCGCCGGCCTCGGCACGGGGATCGGCGAGATCAGCGTGCAGCCGTAAGAAGCTTCGTACCAAACGGTTGAGGGCCGCGCGCCCACTCGTTACCCTCCAGTAAGTCCGTTCGCGCGGACAGGCGTACGTGCGCATCTGACGGTACGAGGAGGCGAGCCGCCCATGTCCTCAGCCCCAGTCACCCGAACGGCCGAAGAACCCGTACCGGACCGGGACGCCCCGGACCCCGCCCCGCGAGGGCTCGCCGACAGCGTGCGGGCCCTCGCGGACGGCCTGACCACCTCCACCGCACTCGTCACCGCCGCGCTGGCCCGGATCGAGGCGAGCCAGGGCACCCTCAACGCCTTCCGCCACCTGCGTGCCGGGGCCGCGCTCACCGAGGCCGCCGAGGCCGACCGCAGGCTCGCGGCGGGGGAGCGGCTGCCGCTGCTGGGGGTGCCCGTCGCGGTCAAGGACGACACGGACGTCGCCGGGACGCCCACCCACTTCGGCTGCGCCGGGGAGCGGGCGGCGGCGCTCGCCGACAGCGAGGCCGTACGCAGGCTGCGCGCGGCCGGAGCCGTGATCGTCGGCAAGACCAACTCCTGCGAGCTCGGCCAGTGGCCGTTCACCGAGGGCGCCGCGTTCGGCGCCACCCGCAACCCCTGGAACACCGACCACACCCCGGGCGGCTCGTCCGGCGGTTCGGCCGCCGCCGTCGCCGCCGGTCTCGTGCCCGCCGCCCTCGGCTCGGACGGCGCCGGGTCCGTCCGCATCCCCGCCGCCTGGACCCACCTGGTCGGCATCAAACCGCAGCGCGGCCGGATCTCGGTGCACCCGCACAGCGACGCGTTCCAGGGCCTCACCGTCAACGGACCGCTGGCCAGGACCGTCGAGGATGCCGCTCTCCTCCTCGACGCCGTCGCCGGCCCGCACCCCGAGGACCCGCACCGCCCGCCGCCCGTCGACGCCTCGGCCGCCGCCCGCCGCGACCCGGGCCGGCTGCGCATCGCGCTCGCCTGGCGGCCCCCGCTCACCCTCACCGGCACGGCGCCCCACCCCGACGTGCGCCGCGCGGTGACCGCGCTCGCGGAGGCGCTTGCCAGGCTCGGCCACCACGTCGAGGAGGCCCGGCCGCGCTACGGGCTCATCGGCCTCGGCTTCGTGCCCCGGGCCACCGCGGGCATCGCCGAGCTCGCCGCCCTGCACCCCGAACCGGCGCTCCTGGACGCGCGCACCCGCAGCGCCCTGCGCACGGGCACCCGGCTGGGCGGCCGGGTGGTACGGGCGGCCCGGGCACGCGAGGTGCACCAGCACCGGCGGATCGGGGCGCTGTTCCACCACGGACGCGGCGGCGCCGGGTTCGATGTGCTGCTGACCCCGACGACCGCGATGCCGCCGCCCCGGATCGGCCGGTTCGACGGGCTGAGCGCCTGGCGCACCGATGTGGCGATGACCGAGGCATGCCCGTACGCCTGGCCGTGGAACGTGCTGGGCTGGCCCGGTGTCAACGTCCCGGCGGGCTTCACCCCGGACGGCCTCCCGGTCGGCGCCCAGCTCCTCGGCCCTTCGCGCGGCGAGGAACGGCTCGTCTCACTGGCCGCCCAGCTGGAGGCGGACCTGCGCTGGCACGACCACCGGCCGCCACTGCCCGGCTAGGAGACCCGGCTAGGAGACCCGGCTAGGAGACCCGGCTAGGGCACCCGGGCGGTCCACTCGTCGTTCGCGAACTTCGTACGGACCAGCTCCTCCGCCCGCGCCAGCTCCTGGGGGGTCACCTCGCCCCGGGTCAGCCCGTGCCGGTTGCGGAAGGACTCGATCATGCGCTCGATGACGTCCTGGCGCGGCAGGCCGGTCTGCCGGCGCAGCGGGTCCACGCGCTTCTTGGCGCTCTTCGTGCCCTTGTCGGACATCTTCTCCTTGCCGATGCGCAGTACCTCCAGCATCTTGTCGGCGTCGATGTCGTACGACATGGTCACGTGGTGCAGTACCGCGCCCGGGCCGCCGTCCGGGCCGACCACGCGCTTCTGCGCGGCACCGGCGATCTTGCCCACCTCGGTGGCGATGTCGTTGAGCGGCTGGTACCACGCCTTGATGCCCATGTCCCCGAGGGCTTCGAGCACCCAGTCGTCCAGATACGCGTAACTGTCCGCGAAGGAGAGCCCGGAGACCAGGGACTGCGGAACCGCGAGCGAGTACGTGATGGTGCTGCTCGGCTCCGCGAACATCGCGCCGCCGCCGGAGATCCGCCGGACGACCGTGACGCCGTGGCGCTCGACGCCCTCGGCATCGACCTCGTTGCGCAGCGACTGGAAGCTCCCGATGATCACCGCCGGGGCGTCCCACTCCCACACCCGCAGGGTCGGCGGGCGCCTGCCCGCCGCGACCTCGGCCGTGATGACCTCGTCCAGGGCCATGTGCAGCGCCGGGGACTGCGGGGCGTCGTGGATGAGCTGCCAGTCGTAGTCGCTCCACTCCGTGGCGTGGGCCAGAGCCCTGCGCACGGCGACGGCGACGCCCTCCGTGGTGAGGCCGAGCATCACCGTCGACTCCGGCAGCGCCGCGTCGATGCGGGCCGCGAGCGCCCCCGTGTCGGTGGTCGCCGGGGCGCCCTCCAGGGCCGCGTCGATCGCGAGGATCGCCTCGTCCGGCTCCAGGAAGAAGTCGCCGGCCACCCGTACGTCGCGCAGCGCGCCGCCCTCGACCTCCAGGTCCACCACGACCAGCTTGCCGCCGGGAATCTTGTACTCACCGTGCACAGCCCTGCCTCCACTTCCGCTTGCGTACAAAACATGATCTGTCCGGCCCGTTTGCTACGGCGGTATTGCGAGGTCGTGGCGGGACCGGCCCGGGCCTGGTGCCGGCTCCGGACCGCCGACCAGACTGAAGGTCGCACGTTCGTGCACACGTTCTCCAACCCCCCAAGAAGGCACCACCGCGCATGCATACGCCCCCCAGACCCTGCGCCCCCACGGCGCACCCCCTGTGCGCGAGGAGGTGCCACCCGTGCTGCGCCATGTGACGCGCAAGGCGGCGGGCTGGCTCCTGATGATCGTGGTGGCGACCAACGCCACCTACTTCCTGGCCAGTTGGTTCCTGGACCCCCGGTCGAACTTCAAGGAACTGCGGCCCGCCCGCACCGAGGCCCAGATCGACCGGGCGCTCGCGCCGTACAACCTGGACCCGTCGGTGCCGCTCGTGCAGCGGTGGTGGGACTGGCTCACCGCCGTCGTCACCCGCTTCGACTGGGGCACGTCGCCCACCGGTGTCTCCGTCAACGGCGAGATCGGCTACCGCTCGCTCGTCAGCGCCGAACTGGTCGTCATGGCGACGCTCCTCTCCGTCCTCATCGGCGTCACCCTGGGCGTCTACACCGCGTCCCGGCAGTACGGCTGGGCGGACCGGGTCTCGCAGGCCGTCTCCATCGCCGTGTTCAACGTTCCCACCTCGGTCGCCGCGCTCGCCGTGGTCTTCGTCGCGATCTGGCTCAACCAGCACGCCGGGCTGCACTTCCTCTACGTCGCGGGGGAGAACTCGCCGAACGTCGAAGGGCTGCTCCCCACCATCGGCGACCGCGTGCTCCACCTGATCCTGCCCACCCTCACGCTGACCCTGATGGGCTACGTGGGCTACCACCTGACCCAGCGTTCGCTGCTGCTCGACACCCTCAACGCCGACTACGTCCGCACCGCCCGGGCCACCGGACTCACCCGCGCCAAAGCGATCCGCAGGCACGCCCTGCGCACCGCACTCATCCCCACGGCGACCTCGGTGGCGTTCAGCATCCCGGCGATCTTCACCGGTGCCGTCATCACCGAGACGATCTTCGGCTGGAACGGCATGGGCCGCTACTTCATCCAGACCATCAGCAAGAACGACATCCACGGCACCGTCGCCACGGCCGCCTTCGCCGCCGCCCTGACCGCGATCGGCGCGATCCTCGCGGACATCGCCACCGTCTTCCTCGACCCGCGCGTGAGGGTGAGCTGACATGGCCGTACAACCGACGGAACTCATCAAGCCCGCCCCGGCGCCGGCTTCCCGGCACACGGGCTCCGGACTCGCCCGGCTCTACGCGCGGCGATTCGTGCGCAACCGGCTCGCCGTCGCCGGTGTGGCGATCTTCGTCCTGCTCGTGCTGTTCAGCGTGTTCGGCGGACTCCTCACCCCGTACGCGTACTCGGACGCCGACTTCGCCGCGCTCACCCAGCCACCGAGCGCCACCCACTGGTTCGGCACGAACCAGGGCGGCAACGACATCTACGCCTCCGCCGTGCACGGGCTGCGGCGCTCCCTGGTCATCGCGGTCAGCGTCTCCGTCCTCACCGTCGTCGTCGCCGCGGTCATCGGCTCCAGTGCCGCGTACTTCGGCGGCCGGGTGGAGAAAGTGACCCTCGCCCTCATCCACTTCCTGCTCGTCGTCCCCTCCTTCCTCATCCTCGCCCTGGTCTCGCACCGGCTCGCCGGCGACTGGCGGGTCCTCATCGTCGTCCTGACGGTGTTCGGCTGGATGTCCACCGCGCGGGTCATCTGGTCCGTCTCGACCTCGCTGCGGGAGCGGGACTACATCACGGCCGCCGAGTTCATGGGGGTGAGCCCGGCCCGCATCATCCTGCGTCACCTCATCCCCAACCTCGGCTCGCTGCTCATCGTCAACCTGACCCTGGGCGTCGTGGCGACCGTCCTCAGCGAGACCGCGCTGTCCTTCCTCGGCTTCGGCGTCCAGACCCCGGACGTCTCACTCGGCACGATGCTCGCCGACGGGGCGAACACCGTCACCAGCGCGCCCTGGCTGTTCGCCTTTCCAGCGGGCCTGGTCGTCCTGCTCACCGTCTCGATGACCTTCGTCGGCGACGGGCTGCGCGACGCCCTCGACCCCACGTCCACGACCGGTGCGGCAGGAGGCCGACGATGACCCTCGCGACGACCCTGCCCACCACCCCGCCGCCCGGCGACGCCGTCACCCCGGTCCTCTCGGTGCGCGACCTGCACATCACCTTCCCGTCCGAGGCGGGCCCCGTGGAGGCGGTGCGCGGCATCGGCTTCGACCTGCTGCCCGGCCGCACCCTGGGCATCGTCGGCGAGTCCGGCTCCGGCAAGTCCGCCACCGCCATGGGCATCATGGGCCTCCTCCCGCCCACCGCCACCACCAGCGGCCAGGTGCTCCTCGGCGGCCGGGACCTGGTCGCCCTCACCGACAAGGAGCTGTCCGCGATACGCGGCAACGCCATCGGCATGGTCTTCCAGGACCCGCTCTCCGCGCTCACCCCGATCTTCACCGTGGGCCGGCTGCTCTCCGACGCCCTGCGCGTCCACCAGGACCTGACCAAGCGGGCCGCCTGGGAACAGGCCGTCCAGCTCCTCGACCTCGTCGGCATCCCGGACCCGCGCGCCCGCGCCGCCTCCTTCCCGCACGAGTTCTCCGGCGGCATGCGCCAGCGCGTCGTCATCGCGATGGCCATCGCCAACAAGCCGTCCGTCCTGGTCGCCGACGAACCGACCACCGCGCTCGACGTCACCGTCCAGGCCCAGGTCCTGGACGTGCTCCGCCTCGCGCAGCAGGAGACCGGCGCCGGACTCGTCCTGATCACCCACGACCTCGGAGTCGTCGCGGGCCACGCGGACGAGGTGGCCGTCATGTACGCGGGCCGGTTCGTGGAACGGGCGGGCGTGGACGAACTGTTCGCGCGACCCGTGATGCCGTACACCGCGCGCCTGCTCGCCGCCGTACCCACGGTGGACAGCGGGGTGCGCCGTCCCCTCGTCCCGATCGGCGGCGAACCGCCCGCCCTGGTGGACCTCCCGCCCGGCTGCCCGTTCGCGAACCGGTGCGCCGTGGCGCTCGACGCCTGCCGCACGGACGAGCCCGCCCTGCGCACGGTCACCGGGCACGGGGACGTGGCCTGCCTGCGTGCGGACGAGATCGCCGCCGGGTCGGTCGATCCGGCCGGCGGGGCGGAGGCGGCGGAGCCGGGCGGGCCGTCCGGGCCTTCCGAACGCGACGCGTCGGCCGGGGAGGTCGTGCTCCGGGTCGAGGACCTGGTGAAGACCTTCCCCGTCACCAAGGGAGCCGTCCTCAAACGCCGCGTCGGCACGCTGCGCGCGGTCAACGGGGTCGGTTTCGAGCTGCGGTCCGGGGAGACCCTGGGCCTGGTGGGGGAGTCGGGCAGCGGCAAGACCACCACCCTGCTGGAGATCCTGCGGCTGAAGCGGCCCGAGGGCGGCCGGATCGAGATCGCCGGCACCGAGGTCGGCTCCGCGGAATCCGCTGCCCGGCTAAGGGAGTTGCGCCGGGACGTCCAGATCGTGATGCAGGACCCGATGGGCGCCCTCGACCCGAGACTGCCGGTCTCCGAACTGCTCGCCGAACCCCTGCGCGCGATCGGCCGGGACCGTGCGTCCACCCGGTCCCGGGTCCGTGAACTCCTCGTCCAGGTCGGCCTGGACGAGGCGGTGAGCGACCGGTTTCCGGCCGCGCTCTCCGGCGGCCAGCGCCAGCGCGTCGGGATCGCCCGGGCCCTCGCGACCGAGCCGAAGCTGCTCGTGCTGGACGAACCGCTCTCCGCGCTGGACGTCTCCGTGCAGGCGGGCGTGATCAACCTGCTGGCCCGGCTCAAGCGCGAACTCGGCCTGGCCTACCTGGTGGTGGCCCACGATCTGACCGTCGTCCGGTACGTCTCCGACCGGATCGCGGTGATGTACCTGGGCCACATCGTGGAGGCCGGGGACACCGAGTCGCTGTTCGCCGACCCCAGGCACCCGTACACCAAGGCCCTGCTGTCCGCGATCCCGGTCCCGGATCCGCGGCGCGAACACACCCGCGAACGTGTGGTGCTGGAGGGCGAACAGCCGAGCGCCGCCCGGCTGCCGGCGGGCTGCGTCTTCGTGGACCGGTGCCCGCTGTACCGGCTGGCCGGAGAGGCGGTGCGCGAGCGCTGTCGCACCGAACGGCCCGCACCGACCGGCGTGTCCGGCCGCCCAGGCCATACGTACGCCTGTCACGCCGCCTGAGGCACCCTCTTCCCCGCCCCCTCGAACCAGAAGGAACACTCCGCCATGCGCGCAAGACTGGCCATGCCCGTCGCCCTGATCGCCGCCGTCTCCGTCGCCGCCACCGCGTGCCAGTCCTCCGGCGGGAGTGACGGCTCCGACGGGGGCGGGAAGGACGCGCCCAAGGCCGCGTCGGCCGCCGTCGACTACAACCCGCAGCCCTACGAGAACGTCAGGGACGGCGGCACGTACACCACCGTCGGCACCTTCGACGACCAGGGCAACCCCTTCAACGTCAATGCCACACTGACCGCATCCCGGGTGTGGGGCTGGTACAACGCCGACGCGATCACGTACTCGCCGACCGGGGACGTGCAGTACAACAAGGACTACTACACCGACGTGAAGGTGACCGTCGACGGCGGGAACCAGAAGGTCGTCCTGACGATCAACCCGAAGGCCGCCTTCAACGACGGCACGCCCATCGACTGGCGGGCCATCGAGGCCACCTGGAAGGCCAACAACGGCTCGGACAAGGGCTTCGCGGCCTCCTCCACGGACGGCTACGACCAGATCACCTCGGTCGGGAAGGGGAAGGACGTCAAGCAGGCCGTCATCACCTTCAAGGGCGTCAACGCCTCCTGGTCCACCCTCTTCGCGACCTTCCTGCACCCGAAGGCGGCCACGGTCGGGAACTTCAACAAGGCGTACGTGAAGAAGGCCCACCCCGAGTGGGGTGCGGGACCCTACACGGTCGGCAAGTGGGACACCCACTCCGGCAACATCACCTTCGTCCGCAACCCCAAGTGGTGGGGCAGGAAGGGCAAGCTGGACAAGCGGGTCTACGTCAACCTGGAGTCCACGGCGGCCGTCAACGCCTTCAAGAACGGCCAGCTCGACTACACCTCGGCCGTCGACGCGGAGAGCCTGAAGCAGGTCAAGGGGCTCAAGGGCACGGAGATCCGCAGCGGCGGCAGCCCCTTCGAGTACTCCCTGTACTTCAACACCAAGTCGGCCGTCCTCTCCGAGAAGGCCGTACGCAAGGCGATCCAGCAGAGCGTCGACCGCGCCCAGATCGCGAAGATCCAGTTCCAGGGGCTCGACTACAAGGAGCCGCTGCCCGGTTCGGCGGTGCTCTACAGCTTCCAGAAGGGGTACGAGGACAATCTGTCGGCCGTCCTCACGTACGACCCCGCCGAGGCGAAGAAGACGCTGGAAGCGGCCGGCTGGAAGGCCGGTCCGGACGGCGTCCGCGTCAAGAACGGCAAGAAGCTGGACGTGGGCTACACCCTGCTGGGCGACGACCCGCTGGGCAAGGCCACCGCCGGGGCCCTCGCCGCGATGCTGAAGCCGGCCGGCATCCACCTCGACATCAGGAAGGGCGACGACGCGGACTTCGCCAAGACCATCAGCGAGCGCCGGTTCGACCTGTTCCTGTCGGGCAACCGCTCCATGGACCCGTTCGGCGCCCGCTATCTGTGCGACTTCTACTGCTCGGACCGCGACTCCAACATCACCGGCTCCGGCAACCCCGCCCTCGACAAAGAGATCCGCGCCACCACGGAGATCGCCGACCTGGACGAGCAGACGGCGGCGGTGAACAAGGTCGAGAAGAAGGCTCTCCAGGAGTACGCCTTCCTGCCCCTGTTCAGCGGGCCCTCCACGTACGGCGTGAAGAAGGGCCTCGCCAACGTCGGCGCGACGATCTTCTACACCCCGTTGCCGGAGACGGTCGGCTGGCAGAAGTGACGTCCGGCGCCTCGGCGCGTTGAACCGGCCGCCCGCGGACATGGTCTCCCTGTCCGCGGGCCGTTGGCGTGTTCGGACCCGTTTCTCGCTTCGACTCCTGTGGTCCGTACCAAACTCTTGACACCGGCTTTCTTCACTTCTTAAATCACGTAGCGAACCAAGTGCCCCATGCCCGCTCCACTGGGTGTGCTCGACCTGTCATGCGCATGACTTTTGTGTGCGACGGGGTTCCCCTTCCCTCCCCCATACACACCGGAAGGGAGAGTCATGGACTCCCCACGCCTTTCGCGGCGCCTGCTGCGTTCCGTACTCCCGGCACTCGCTCTCGCCCTGGCCACCGCGGGACTGGCCGGGACCGGCGGACCCGCTCCGGCGGACGCCGCGCCGATGTCGCAGGCCGCGGCGACCGCCACGACGACGTTCTCCGACGAGTTCGACGGGGCGGCCGGTTCGGCCGTGGACGGCAGCAAGTGGCAGATCGAGACCGGCGACAACGTCAACAACCACGAGCGGCAGTACTACACCTCGGGCAACAAGAACGCCGCACTGGACGGGCAGGGCCACCTGGTCATCACCGCCCGCAAGGAGAACCCCTCCAACTACCAGTGCTGGTACGGCACCTGTCAGTACACCTCCGCGCGGCTGAACACCTCCGGCAAGTTCACCCAGACCTACGGCCACGTCGAGGCGCGCATGAAGATCCCGCGCGGCCAGGGCATGTGGCCCGCCTTCTGGATGCTCGGCAGCGACATCGGACAGGTCGGC
>NZ_JBVJAM010000019.1:0-112004 GCF_055590565.1 Streptomyces sp. NPDC041814
CCACTTTCACGAGCTTCGCGAACCGGTCGATCCGCAAGCCTGTGAACGTCTCGACCCACACCGGCTCAGCCCGCAACACCCCACCCATACAAGGGGAATACCCGGAACCGAGCCTTCTGCAACACCCTTTAGTACTCCAGCTGTAGATCGTGATCTTCATGCCTGCATGCCGTCGGCATAGAGCAAGTCACGTCGGGCGGGCAGGGCCGCGGCACTGTCAAGTGTTGGCCCTGAAGTATGCAGCGGCAGCGTCGATGAAGCGGTCGTGTGCGGCACGTGCGGCGTCCTGCGCTGCGGTGAGCTCCTCAATGCTCGTGGCGGCATCGACCATGTTGTATGTGACGACGACCATTGCCTGGGCGGTGGCGTGGACAGCCGGGTCAGGCACGAGGAGCCGCAGCGCAACCAGGGGTCGGGTGATGGCGGCGCGGGTGACATGAGACTTGGCTCGTAGTTCTTCGAGCTCATCGTTGCCGGCGCCGCGCAGCCGAGCCTCTCCGCGCATCCACAGGGCCCGGCGGTGGTCGGAGCCGGCGGAGGCGAGTGTGGTCACCGCGTCGAGCCGGTCGCGGCGCAACTGCTCAGCGGCCGCTGCGCGCTCGGCGCGGCCGGCCGCGAGGTGTTGGAACGTGCCGGTGACAATCGATCCGAGGAGCGTCCCGATGACGGCAAGGACAGTGGCGATCATGATCTGCTTCCTGGTCGGGTCCCGGCCCGGTGCGGAGACGGGCGCGACCACCGTTGATCATCGTGACTTGTGTGGAGTAACGATGAGACGGTGGCCGCAGGTCACAGCATAGATCCCGTCCGTTGGCGTGAGGCGTTCGAGATGGCCATGGGCCGGATCGCGGGCCGGTTCACCCGGGTCGAACCACGGCTGCGGGCCGGGCGGTTGGTGCTGGGTCTGCTGTCGGACCTGCCGCGGAAGAACTGCTGGACGATCGCGGAGTGGGCCGGGGAGGCCAGCCCGCACGGCATGCAGCATCTGCTGTGCCGGGCCGTATGGGATGCCGACGGCGTCCGTGATGACGTGCGCGAATACGTCGTTGAGCACCTCTATGACGATGCCGCGGTCCTGGTGGTCGACGAGACCGGCGACGTGAAGAAGGGCACCCACACGGTCGGGGTCAGCGCCAGTACACCGGAACGGCCGGCAGGATCGAGAACTCCCAGGTCGCGGTCTACCTCGTCTACGCCGGGAGGCGCGGGCACGCGGCAGTGGACCGGGAGCTGTGCATCCCGCGTTCCTGGACGTGCGACCCGGACCGCTGCCGGGCAGCAGGACTCGGCCAGGACACCGTCTTCGCGACCAAGCCGGACCTGGCCCGCACGATGATCGAACGGTTCCTGGACGCCGGACACCACGTCGGCTGGGTCACTGGGGACGAGGTCTATGGCGGCAACCCAGGACTCCGTACGGCTCTGGAGGAACGCGGCATTGGCTATGTCCTCGCGGTGGCCTGCTCGGCCGAACTGCCCACCCAGGCAGGCAAGTTCCGCGCCGATAACTTGGCGCGGAAGGTGCCGAAGCGGGCCTGGCAGAAGCTCTCGGCCGGGCCTGGCGCGAAGGGGCAGCGGTTCTACGACTGGGCCGTCATCGACCTCGCCGAGCCAGCCCCGGGCTGCCACCAGCTGCTGATCCGCTGTCACTCCACCACGCCGGCATCCCTGGCCACCCTGGTCAGGGTCGCAGGTTCCAGATGGCGGGTGGAGGAGACCTTCCAGACCGAGAAGGGACTGGCCGGGCTGGATGAGCACCAGGTCCGCCGCTACCCCTCGTGGGCCCGCTGGGCCACTGTCGCGATGCTGGCCCACGCCTTCCTCGCCGTCGTCCGCGCCGACGAACACGCACACCGACCCACCCCGGACGATCTGATCCCGCTGTCCTGCAGCGAGATCTGCCGCCTGTTCATCGCGCTCGTCGTCCGACCCGTCCGCGACGCGGCCCACCGGCTTGCCTGGTCCGACTGGCGCCGCCGTCACCAGGCACGATCATGCACCAGTCACTACCGGCGGCAAGCCGCACCCCAGACATGAAGATCACGATCTACAGCTGGAGTACTAGTTTCTGGTACCCCCGCTGCACCGCGTGGATCAGCGTCGCCATCGTCACCGCGCCCCGTGTCCGCCGCCAGGTACGCCGCCGTCACCGCTATCGAGCGGATGTTGCAATGGCTTCTCCGCTCGTCTCGGGGCCTTCAGACGTCCGTCACCCGCACCGGGAGCGACTTCAGTCCGTTGATGAAGTTCGACAGCAGGCGACTCGGTGGGGTTGCGAGCGAGAGGGTGGCCGGAGGCAGGGCGTGGGCCAGTTCCTCGTACAGAGTTCGTAGTTGCAGACGGGCGAAGTGGGCGCCCAGGCATACGTGCGGGCCGTCGCCGAAGGAGACGTGGGGGTTGGGGGAACGGCTGAGGTCCAGGGTGAAGGGGTCGCGGAAGGCCCGTTCGTCGTGGTTGGCCGAGGCGTGGAAGACGACGACCTTGTCACCGGCGCGGATGCGCGTACCCGAGAGGGTCGTGTCCTGGGTGGCCGTGCGCCGGAAGGTGAGGACCGGCGGGTGGCGGCGGAGGAGTTCATCGACGGCGGTCTCCATGGCCACCTCGTTGGCGTGCAGTCGGCGGTACTCCTCCGGGTGCGTGGCCAGAAGCTGGATTCCGCCGGGTGCCGCACTGCGTACCGTGTCGTTTCCCGCGACGACCAGCAGGAAGAAGAACATCTCCAGTTCCGGCGCGGTCAGTTCGGGGTCCGTGGCCAGGGCCGTCATCACGTCGTCGGCGGGGTTCCGCCGCTTGTGGGCCGCCAGCGCGTGCGCGTAGTCGAACATGTCGCGCAGGGCCGCCGGGGAGCGCGGGTTGACCGCTTCGCCCGCGAGGCCGCGCTGCGGTGTGCCCGCTTCGTCCGGGTCCTGGTAGCCGATGACACGACGCGTCCAGTGCAGGAGCAGCCCGCGGTCCGAGTCCGGGATGCCCAGCAGGTCCGTCAGATTGAGCAGCGCGTATTCGTCCGTGACCTCGCCGACGAGGTCGCAGGTGCCGTCACCCTCCCGTGCCGAGCCCACGGCGCGGCTCAGCAGCGCGCGGGCGCGTTCGCGGACGACGGTCTCGAAACGGCCGATGCGCTTCGGGGTGAAGGCGCGGCTCACCAGGACGCGCAGCCGCCGGTGGTGCGGCGGGTCCTGGTTCAGCATCATGCGGCGGATGAACGGCAGGTCGTCCGGGTCGGGGTCGCGGATCTGGGTGGCCCCGAGGTACGACGAGTACGCCGAGGAGTCGCGCAGGACCCGGACCACGTCCGCGTGCCGGGTGACCGCCCAGAAGCCGGGGCCCGCCGGCCAGCCCAGCACCTCGTGCTCCTCCTGCCACGCGACGGGCCGGTGGTCGCGCAGCCGGCGGTAGCGGTCGTGCGGGACGCCGAGAGCGTACTGCCGGGGATCGAACACGTCGGGCACGGGCCCGGGCAAGGCGGGCTCGCTCACGCCGTCGCCCCGCCGTCGGGCGCGTCCGCCCGCAGGAAGTCCTCCACCACCCGGATCAGGTCGAGCGGGGCCTCGTCCATCGCGTAGTGGCCGCAGGACGGCAGTTCGACCAGCGCGCCACGCGGGAACCAGCGCATCCAGGTCGCCCGCTGCACCTCGGCGGAGAGCGCCGGATCGAGGGCTCCCACGATCGCCAGGGCCTCGACAGGTGATCCGTCGATCCGCTCGTGGAACGCCTCGCGCGCCCAGGAGTCCAGCCAGGCCCGGAACGCCCTCTCGTCACTGCACCGGACCGAGCGCCGGACCATGCGGTCCAGCCAGGCCGCCGGACGCCGGCCTCCCGTGGTGAAGTCCAGGATGATCCGCCGGTTCTCGGGGCTCGCCGCCGCACCCGAGAACAGCTCCCACTGCTCGGGCGACAGCGGCAGTCCGGACGCGGGGACCGGCGAGATGCCCACGAGCCGGCGCACCCGGTGCGGTGCGGCGGCCAGCACCCGCTGGATGACGGAGCCGCCCATCGAGTGGCCGATCAGCGAGAAGCGCTCCCAGCCCAGCCGGTCGGCAAGCGCGAGCACGTCCGCCGCACCCTCGGCCGTCGTGTACGAGCCGTCCACACCTCTGGCCTCGCCGTACCCCCGCAGGTCCGCCACCGCGTACTGGAACGCGCCGGGGTCGAGGTCGCGCACCACCGGGTCGTAGGCCGAACGGTCGGCGAGCCAGCCGTGCACCGCGATCACCTTGTGCGGGCCCTCGCCGTACAGGGTGTGGGGCAGAACTCCCTCGGGCAGAACAGACAATGCGGTCACGCCAACTCCCGTCGCCGTAGGCCTCGGCCCAGCCGGGCATCGGTGGCCCGGCCCCGACCACGGTGGCTCCCCGGCCCCTTCCGCGCAAGGGTGACACCCGTGTCCGGGTTCCGGGCCCGCCTCCTCGGGTCAGGAGGTCAGCAGCCCCAGGTACGGCCCGAACTCCGAGGCCAGCGTAAGCCGGCCCAGCTTCTGGTACTCCCGCTGCACCGCGTGGATCAGCGTCGCCATCGTCACCGCGCCCCCCGTGTCCGCCGCCAGATACGCCGCCGTCACCGCGATCGACCGGATGTTGCCGCCCGCGAGCTCGAAGTTCTCGGCGCAGAAGGCGAGGTCGAGGTCCGCGCCCCGGGGGAGCACCGTTCCCAGGCAGCGGTCCCACAGCACCCGGCGCTGGGCCGGGTCCGGGACCGGGAAGTCGATGACCAGGTCCAGGCGGCGGGTGAAGGCGTCGTCGAGGTTGGCGCGGAGGTTGGTGGCCAGGATCGCCAGGCCGTCGAAGGACTCCATGCGCTGGAGGAGGTACGCGCTCTCCACGTTCGCGTAACGGTCGTGCGCGTCCTTCACGTCCGAGCGCTTCCCGAAGATCGCGTCCGCCTCGTCGAAGAGCAGGACCCCGTTGACCCCCGCGGCCTCCGTGAAGATGCGTTCCAGGTTCTTCTCGGTCTCGCCGACGTACTTGTCGATCACCGTCGCCAGGTCGACCGTGTAGAGGTCGAGTCCGAGGTCGGCCGCGATCACTTCCGCCGACATGGTCTTGCCCGTGCCGGAGTCCCCCGCGAACAGCGCCGAGACCCCGCGCCCCCGGCCCCCGCCCGGCCGCATCGCCCACTCCCCCAGTACCCGGTCACGGTGCCGGGCGCGGGCGGTCAGTTCGCGGAGCTGGGCGTGTGCGTCGGGCGGGAGGACCAGGTCGTCCCAGGTCACCGCGGGTTCGATGCGGCGGGCCAGGCGGTCGAGCCCCGCCGCGTTCTGGGCGCGGGCCCCCTGGCGTACGTGGTCCGAGGTGAGGGTCCCGCCGTCGAGCCGGGCCGTCTGGGCGGCGCTGCGGGCGGCAGCCGTGACCTGCTCCGGCGTCAGGAGGAACGGGGCGAGGAGGTGGTCCGGGTCGACACCGGCAGGCACCGGGCCCGACCCGGTACGCCGGTACGCCTCGCTCCACAGCGCCCCGCGCGCCGACGGCTCGACCCTCGGGGCGTGCACGAGCAGCGGCGGCACCGCGGACCAGGAGGCGTCCCACGGCACCCGGCCCACCATCACCGTCGGCACCGGTGTCGCCGTCAGCAGACGCAACAGGTGCGGGTGTTCGCGGGACACCGCGTCCAGCGGTGCGCAGACCAGGCCCGCCCCGGTCAGCCGCGCCTCGCGGACGAGGGCCCGTACGGCGTCGGCGGGGGCCGGGTCAGCCGCCAGCCGGGTGAGGTCCACGCCCAGGACCCTCCGGCCCGCTCGTTCCAGCGCCGCCGCGGCCAGGGCCGTGCCCGCACCGCCCTGGTCCTCGCCGAGATAGACCAGGGGGACGCCGCCGGACAGGACCCGGGCCAGAGCCGCGGGGTCGCCGACTCCTTCGACCGCCTCCCACGGCGCCGTGACGTCCGCGAGGCGCGGATCCCTCGTGTCGTCGCCGAGCAGATGCGCCGTGACCCGGTCCGGCACGCGCAGCGCCCGGCTGAGGAAGGGGCGGTCCAGGTCCTCGGCCAGCAGCAGCCCGGCGTCCCGCAGCGGGGCGGCCGCCGCCAGCCGGCCGCGCGCCACGGCGTCCGCCGGGGACACCCCGCACAGGCCGAGGGCCAGGCCGATGGACGGGCGCCGCCGGGTCACGTCGTCGTTGAGGTAGCCGTAGAACGCCTCGAAGCGGTCGTCCAGGTCCGGTACGAGGGCGATGAGCAGGATCTCGGTGTCGAGCGGGGTCAGCCCGAAGGCGGTCTCCAGGGCGGTGAGCCGGGAGGGTCCGGCGGGCCCCTCCTCCCCCACCGGGTCGGGAAACGCCCGAGCCCCTTCCTCGTCCAGCAGCCGCGCGATGTTCTCGTCCGTCAGATACAGGCCCCGGAACGCATCCTCCGGGTCCGGGTCCGTGCGCTGCCGGGCCTCCACCGCGCGGCGGACACGCTGTTCGACGGCGGTCGCCCGGGCGAGGAGGTGGCGCAGGTTCAGGTCGTCGTCGGGGCGGCCCGGGGACGTCATGCGGTGGGGCCCTCCTCGGCGGCGGGAGCGGCATCACCGGTCGGGTACCGCTCGGTGATCCGCAGCCCCAGACCGCGGCGCGCCGGGGAGGCCGTGGGCTCCTCCCGTTCCGGGCGGCCGGGACGGCTTCCGTACACCGGCAGACCGCCCCGTACCGGCTCCGGGGCACCAGGCATACCGCCGAACCGCGCGTGCAGGCCCTCGTCGCCGACCAGCGGCCCCGCCGGATAGGTCGGCGAGGCGGTCACGGGCACGCTCACCACCAGGTCGAGCGACGGCTTCAGCTCGCCGCCGAGCGCGCTCCACACGTCGGCGAAGGAGCGGTCCTCCGGCGGGGGCAGGGCGATCGACATCGGGACGGCGGCCCCGATCTCGGCGAGGGATCCGGCGAGCCGTTCGGGCGGCAGCGCCTCGTACGCGAGGAGGCAGGCGAGCAGGGAGGAGAGCAGCCGGTGCTCGTCCTCGGGGCGCTTGGTCCACGCGGTGATCAGGTACGAGAGCTTGAAGTAGCGCGGTGGACGGCGCCGGGCGACGACGACGCCGCGTTCGTCGTACTCGTTGTGCAGACCGCGCTCGCGCCGCCGCATGTCCTCGCGGATGTCGTACAGGTAGAGGTTGACCATGGGGGCGTTGACCTTGGCGGCCCACTCCCGGGTGGGGGCGTCGAAGACGACCGTGATCTGGCCGCCGCCGAGCACCTCCGCCCGGATCAGGGCCCGGAGCACGTCGTCCACCTCGTGGATCACCTGGTGCCCGCCCCTCTCACGTGCGGCCCTTGAAGTCCGGTGGCTGGAGGTTGCGCTGGACCACCAGGACGGGCTTCTGGAGCCGGGGAAGCCCGGCGATGTCCGCGCGCAGGACGCGGGGGCCGAGAGTGTCCTTGCGCAGGACCAGCACCTGGACCTCGAAGGTGCCGTCGCGGCCCACGCGTACGCCGGTGCGGTCCGCCGTGATGCCGGTGTTCCAGGTGAGGCGTACGGTCTCGCCCGGCGGGTAGTCCTTGCCGCGCGCCACTACGGGCTGCCCGGGTTTGGCGACCTGCGGGGTGACGGTGAGGGAGGGCCTCAGGACGCGCAGCCGTTCCGTGTCCTGGTTGTTGACGGGGTGCAGGTCGCCCAGCATGCCGCTCACGGTGGCGCGTACGTCCCCGGTGATCGCCTCGCGGTAGGTGCCGGTCTGGGCCACCTCGATCCGGCCGCCGGGCGGGATGGTGCAGGGGGCGGCGGCCGTGCAGCGCCCGAGGGAGGTCAGCGTGCGGTCCTTCGCCTTGCCGGGCTTCGGCCAGCTGGTGGCGATGACGACGTCCCTGGCGGTGTCCGGGCCCGCGTTGGTCACGGTGAAGCGGGCGCGGGTCCGGCGGCCGATGTACGTACGGCCGGGGCTGAGGTCGGTCTTGACGGCGACGTCCGTCGCGGGGGGCGGGGGCAGCGGCGCCGGTGGTGGGGGCAGCACCTCGAATACGGCGGTGTCGGTGGCGGTGTTGCCCGCCGAGTCGGTGGCGGTGCAGGTGACCGTGGTCGAGCCGATCGGGAAGAGGGACCCCGACGCGGGGGTGCAGCGGACGGGGAGGCGGCCGTCCTGGGCGTCCCTGGCGGTCGCCCAGTAGCTGATCCTCGTACCGTCCTCGTCGTCCGCCCTGGCGATGCGGTCGTCCACGGCGACGAGGGGCGCGTCGACGTCGTTCACGTCGATGGTGATCTTCTGCTGGAAGTCGGGGTCGGGTGCGGCTGTGGGGGCGAGCCTGTCCGTGCCCGGGATCTGCGGGCCGAGCAGGAACTGGACGGTGCAGGTGAGCCGGGCGCCCTGGGGGGCGTCGGCCGCGACGTCGATGGTCTCGGCGAAGTGGGCGGTGTCGCCGCTGGTCACCCGGCGGGTGGGCGGGTCGAGGGCGACGGTCAGGTAGGGGCTGCAGCCGCTGAGCTGGTGGCCGACGGAGGTGGGGAGGTTGTCCATGCCGTCGACGATGGCCTGGGCGACCTGGTCGCCCTGGATGCCTTCGAGCAGCCGGCCCTGGGTGGCCTGGATGATGCGGGTCGCCTGATCCGCCTTGGTCCGCGGTTTCTCGATCTGGCCGGGGACGCCCGCGTAGCCGGTGCCGTTGAGCCCGTCGCCGAGCTCGCTGTCCACGTCGACGCCGACCACCCGGACGCCCTTGTCCTGGAGGGCGAAGATCGTGTCGTCAATGGTGTGGCCGTTGCTCGGTGCGTGGCTGGACGCGTCGCTGACCAGCACGATCACCGGGGTTGAGCCCTCGCGGAAGACCGTCTCGCCGCCCGCTCCGTTGGCGATCTGCCAGAGTCCGTTGATCCAGTCCTCGGAGGGGCCCATGCTGTAGGCCCCCAGATCCGTCTTCAGCTTGTTGACGCCTTGCTGCACCTCGGCGAGGTCGTCCGTGAGCCCTTGGAGGACCTTGAAACCGGCGCCCGGGTCGACTTGCTGGTCCCCGAAGGTGGCGACGGCGAACCTGGACTCGGGCTGCTCGGCGAGAACCTTCTTGGTGATGGCGGGCAGGTTCTGCTGGACGCTGGCGATGGGGTCGTCCATGCTGCCCGTGCCGTCCACCAGCAGGACGACCTCCGGTTTCGGCGGGATCGCCGGCGTACGCACCGACTTGTCGACACTCGTGGAGCCGCCCGGGTCGAGTGCTTCGTGCACGGTCGCCGGGGTGACCCACGGGTCCGGCGGAACGGGCACGGCGGGGGCGGCTCCGGCCGAGCCCGGCCCCGGGACGAACGCGGTGGCCAGCAGGAGCAGGGCGAGCGCCGCCGAACGGCGCGCGCCAGCCGGTCCGGGTGGGCGTCCCGACGGCCGAATCCACCGCACAGCTTCTCTCCCCCGCACCCGGACCTCCCACCGAAGAACAGCGCCCACACGGTCCCCCGTGCGCGCCGTGCGCACAGGGGTAAGTCAGCCCTTTCGGCGGGTAGCTCTCGCTGCCCTTTGGGGCAGCCGCCCGGACCGTATGGGTCCGGGCGGCGTCAGATCAGGCCCTGGCGCATCGCGTACGCCACCGCGTGGGACCGGTTGCGCAGTTGCAGCCGGGTCATCACGGAGTGCAGGACGTTCTTGATGGTGCGTTCGGAGTAGGCGAGCTTCGTGGCGATGTCGGCGGTGTCGTAGCCCTCGGCGACAAGGCGGAGGACGTCCACCTCACGGGCGGCGAGCCCAGTGAAGTGCAGTCCGCGCGGCGCGAGGACCTGGCCCTGGAGCCGGCCCACCTCCGCGAGGAGCCGGCCGAGCAGGTCGGACGGAAGGTGCCCCTCGCCCCGGGCGACCGTCTCGATGACGTGCACCAGGTGCTCGGGGGTGGACTCGGCCCGCCTGATGACCCCGACGACCCCGCATTCCGCGGCGCTCACCAGCTTCTGTTCGTCTATGTCCGTGGTGACGAGAACGGCACGGGAGTCGGTGGTGCGCTGGATGTGGCGCAGTGTCGTCAGCACGTTTTCTTCGACGGCGTCCACGACCATGACGACGACGTCGGGCCAGGGCCCCTCTTCGCTCCAGTCCACGACGTTGACTTCGGGTCGCGCCCTCAACTGGCTGGCCACCCCGGCTTGCGAGATCGGGTCCTGGGCCCGTAACGCGACAGTGGTGCGCTCCATATGTGCTCCCCCTGTGTGACGGCCGGAAGCACTTCTGGCACACGCCTCGCAGCCGTGTTCGTGCGCCTCATTGGTGAGGAGGCGCACGGAAGATGCCCTGGTTCATTGAGGAGGAAACCACATAGCTTGGCCGGGGCATCGAATGTGCCCGAAAGTGTTCCTTCACGGCCGATGTACGGTCTGGGCGGCCACCTTACGGTCCGCCGTATGAGTCTCACCGCAAGCCTCGACGCGTCCACCGTCAGCGCCGCACCGGGCGCGGAGACGGCTGTCCCCCTTCAGGTCCGCAACTCCGGTCAGACCGTCGAGGAGTACCGCTTCGAGGTGGTCGGTGCGTGTGCCGCCTGGGCGGCGGTGGAGCCGGCCGTGCTGTCGCTCTACCCGGGCGACTCGGGCACCGTATCGCTCATGCTGCGTCCGCCCCGCGACGCGACGGTACCGGCGGGCGAGACGCCGTTCGGGGTCCGGGTGGTGCCGACCGGTGAGCAGGGCGAGACGGTGGTGCCCGAGGGCCGGGTGACCGTGCTGCCGTTCACCGAGACGACGGCCGAACTGGTCCCGCGCGGTTCGCACGGCGCGCTCGCCGGGCGCCACCAGCTGGCGGTCGACAACCGGGGCAACACCCCGGTCACGGTGCGCCTCGGCGCCCAGCCCGGGACCGAGCGGGCCCGCGTCGTGTTCACCGCGCCGGAGCTCCGAGTAGCGCCGGGCAAGGCGGAGTTCGCGAAGCTGCGGGTGCGTCCCGTCAAGCGGATGTGGCGCGGCACACCGGTCACGCACCCCTTCCAGGTGTTCGCCGCGACCCAGGTCGCCGAGGGGCAGGACCCGGTGGAGCCGGTCCTCGTGGACGGCAGTTACGAGCAGGAGCCGCTGCTCCCCCGCTGGCTGCCCCGCGCCCTGATCACCGCGGCCGTGCTGGTGCTCGCCCTGGTCGGCCTCTGGTACGCGCTGCTGCGCCCGGCGGTGAAGTCGGCGGCGCGCGAGGCGGTCACTCCGGAAGCGGTGCGGTCCGCCGCCGCGGCGGACAAGAGCAAGGCGCCGGAGCAGGGCGGCTCGGGCGGTTCCGGGGGAAGCGGTGGCGATTCGGCCGGGAGCGGCTCGGGCGGGGGCGGCGAGTCGAAGCCCACTCCGAGCCCGAGCCCGTCGGCGGCGGCCGACGCGGGAGCGGCCGCACCGACCAGTGCGCAGGTCAGGGTGCAGGACGCGCTGGGCGGCGGGACGAACACGGGGACGGCGCTCACCGTACCGGCCGGGAAGACGTTCCAGCTGACCGACATCGTGGTCCAGAACCCGCAGGGCGACGCCGGGACGCTGGTCGTCTCCGCGGGCCGGGAGACCCGGGTGCTGAGCCTGGGTCTGGAGAACTTCCGCGACTCCGACTACCACTTCGTGACACCGATCGTGGTCCCGGCGGGCGGCAAGGTCACCATGACGATCGACTGCCGCAAGGTGGGCAAGCCGGTGGGCGCGCAGGCTCCCGCACGGTGCGCGGAGTCGATGTTCCTGGGCGGCACGATGCGGAACGCCGAGGGCGGCTGACCGGGCGTCAACTTCCGTCGCGGCAGCGCTTCAGGCCGGGGTCTCCTCTTCCTCCTCCGGGTTCTTCTCCTCCGCACGTTGCACGAACGATCCCTGGACGTCGGCCGGTTGCTCGTCCTCGTCCTCCGTGGCGGCCCGCTGGACGGCGGGCGCCGCCGCGGAGGGCGCGGCGGTGGGGGCCGCCAGGGGGGCCGGGGCCGGGTCGGAGAGCACCCGGTCGGCGTTGGCCACGGCCTCGCGTTCGAAGCGGTCGGAGGGGTCGCTGACCCGGATGCCGCCGGGCGCCTCGGTACCCTCGACGGGCCCGTTCCGCTGCTGGATGACGTGGGTCAGCTCGTGCGCCAGAGTCGTCCGGCCCTGGGGCGAGGACGGGTCGTAGGCGTCGCGCTGGAAGACGACGTTGTTGCCCACGGTGTAGGCGTGCGCGCCGACGCCCTTCGCCGATTCGTGCGCGGCCGAGTCGTGGTGGACGCGTACGTCGGAGAAGTCGGCGCCCATCCGGTTCTCCAGGTCGACCCGGGTCTCGGTGTCGAGCGGGGTTCCGCCGCCGGAGGAGATGACGTCGTGCACGGGCGAGCGCTGCTCCGCCTCCTCGGCCTGCCCGGGGGCCGCGGCCCGGGCGCGCTGGATCACGGGGCCGAGCGCGGCGTTGCCGACGGTGCGCTGGAGGGCGCCCATGCCGGACGTGCCCACCACATCGGTCCGGCCGGTGGCGGCGGCCCGGAAGAGGTGGTGGGCGCCGGAGGCGGCGGGCTCCTCGGCTCTGCCGTCGTGCAGGTGGCCGGCCGGCAGCCGCTCGTGGTCCTCCCCGGTCTCCAGGGGCTGCACGTGATGTTCGTGCTCGTGTTCGTGGTCCTGTGCGTTCACCGTCATCTCCCCTGACCGCACCGGGGCGGTCGCGGCGGACCGCCCGCTCCTGCCGGCCTTCCACCCTGGGGGAGCTGCCGCCGGCCCGTCCAGCCCGGCCCTGTCCGGTGCGGGGCACGGCGGGGTGCCTCTTCGGGCAGCGGGGCGGTCCGGAAGGCCCCCGGCCCGGGGGCGGGGAACCGGTCAGGATTCGAGAAGCGCCGCGGTGGCCCACTGCCTAGCATGATCTTCATGGACATCACCATTCACACCAGCTTCCTCCCGCACGACGACCCGGAGGAGTCCCTCGCGTTCTACCGCGACACGCTCGGCTTCGAGGTCCGCAACGATGTCGGCCAGGGCAAGATGCGCTGGATCACCGTCGGCCCGAAGGACCAGCCGAGCACGTCGATCCTGCTGGCGCCGCCGGCCGCGGACCCGGGGGTCACGGACGACGAGCGCCGCACCATCACGGAGATGATGGCGAAGGGCACCTACGGCTGGATCCTGCTCGCCACCCACGACCTGGACGCCACCTTCGAGAAGGTGCAGGCCGGTGACGCGGAGGTGGTCCAGGAGCCGACCGAGCAGCCGTACGGCATCCGCGACTGCGCGTTCCGCGACCCGGCGGGCAACCTGGTCCGGATCCAGGAGCTCCGCTAGGTCCTGCCGAAGGCTTACGGTCCCGTGACGTGCGGCCGCCAAAGCGCGTGACGGGGCCGTGCGCGTCCTAGCGTGGCCCGCATGCGCGTACTTGTCACCGGCGGTGCCGGGTTCATCGGTTCGGAAATCGTCCGCGGTCTCACCTCGGCCGGGCACGAGGCGGTGGTGCTCGACGCACTGCTCGCCTCGGCGCACGGCCCTTCCGCGCACCGCCCCGCCGGAGGTGACGACGGGCGGCTGATCGTCGGGGACGTACGGGACCGCGCGGTGGTGGACCGGGCGCTGCGCGGAGTCGACGCGGTGTGCCACCAGGCGGCGATGGTCGGCCTGGGCAAGGACTTCGCGGACGCCCCGGAATACGTGGGGTGCAATGACCTGGGCACCGCCGTCCTGCTCGCGGCGATGGCCGGGGCCGGGGTGCGGAGCCTGGTGCTCGCCGGGTCGATGGTCGTGTACGGCGAGGGCCGTTACGCGTGCCCGCGCCACGGGACCGTCCGCCCCGGCCCCCGGGACCCGGCGGACCTGGCGGCGGGCCGCTTCGAGCCGCGCTGTCCCGACTGCGGGGCGGCGCTGGTGCCCGGGCTCGTCGGGGAGGACGCGCCGGCCGACCCGCGCAACGTGTACGCGGCGACCAAGCTGGCGCAGGAGCACCTTGCCGCGTCCTGGGCGCGGGCGACGGGAGGGAGCGCGATCGCGCTGCGCTACCACAACGTGTACGGCCCCGGCATGCCCCGGGACACGCCGTACGCGGGTGTCGCGTCGTTCTTCCGGTCGGCGCTGGCCCGGGGCGAGGCGCCGCGCGTCTTCGAGGACGGCGGGCAGCGGCGCGACTTCGTCCATGTACGGGATGTGGCCGCCGCGAACACGGTGGCGCTGGAGGCCGTCGGCGCCCGCGCTCCCGGGAGCTTCGCGGCGTACAACACCGGCAGCGGCGAGCCGCACACGATCGGCGAGATGGCCGGGGCGCTCGCGGTGGCCCACGGCGGGCCGGCCCCGGTGGTGACCGGCGAGTTCCGGCTCGGGGACGTACGCCATGTGACGGCGGACTCGCGGCGGCTGCGCGAGGAGCTGGGCTGGCGGCCGGAGGTGGGGTTCGCCGAGGGCATGGCCGACTTCGCGGCGGCGCCGCTGCGGGAGGCCCTGGTGCTCACGCCAGGGGCAGGGTCACCTCGAAGCAGCAGCCGCCGGTGACGTTGCGGACCTCCGCCCGCCCGGCGTGGGCCTCGACGATGCCGCGCACGATGGCGAGACCGAGGCCCGCGCCCGCCGGTGGGGTACGGGCATGGCTGCCGCGCCAGCCGGTGTCGAACACCCTCGGCAGGTCCTCCTCCGGGATGCCGCCGCAGCCGTCGGTCACCGAGAGGACGACCCCGTCCGGCGCGCGGTGTGCCGCGACGGCGACCGTGCCGTCGGCAGGCGTCCGGCGGATCGCGTTGATCAGGAGGTTGCCCAGGACGCGGCTCATCTCCTTGCCGTCCACCTCCACGGGCACCTCCTCGATCCGTCCGCCGACCAGCCGCACCCCGTGCTCGCGGGCGAGCGGGTCGGCTCCGGCGAGGGCGTCGCCCACCAGGTCGTAGACGGAGACGCGGGTCGGGGTCAGCGCGAGTGAGCCCGCGTGGATGCGGGAGAGCTCGAAGAGGTCGCCGACCATGTCGTTCATCCGCTCGACCTCGGTACGGATCTGGCGCAGGTAGCGCGGCGAGTCGACGGCCACGCCGTCCTCCAGCGCCTCGGACATGGCGCGCAGCCCGGCGAGGGGGGTGCGCAGGTCGTGGGAGATCCAGGCGACGAGTTCGCGACGCGAGGTCTCCAGGGCGCGTTCCCGCATCCGTGAGCTGTCCAGCTTCGCGCTGGTGGCGGCGAGTTCGCGGGTGAGCGCGGCGAGTTCGGCGGTGGCCGGGGCCTCGGGCGCGGCGAAGGTGCCGCCGTCGCCGAAGGAGCGTGCGGCGAGGGTCAGTTCACGGCTGCGGGCGGCGACCCAGCGGCCGAGCAGCATCGCCGTGACGAGGGAGACGACGGCGGCCATGGCGACGACGGTCGTGACCACGGACAGGTCGTGCGGTGAGAGGAACATCGCCCAGGCGACGGCCAGGGTCCCGGCGAGCATCGCGGTGACGGCCACGGCGGCCACGATGCTCAGCGAGACGACGAGCGGGCGGTGCCGGGCGAGCCGCAGCGCGAACGCCCCGAGGAGTCCCGCTGCGGCGGCGCCGAGGAAGGCGAAGAGGGCGATGAGGAGCGTGTCGGTCATGACGCGGCTCCGGCAGCGGCAGGCAGGTCGAGGCGGTAGCCGACGCCCCAGACCGTACGGATCAGCTCGGGGTGGGCCGGGTCGGCCTCGACCTTGCCGCGCAGCCGGCGCACGTGCACGGTGACGGTGGACAGATCCCCGAAGTCCCAGCCCCAGACCTCGCGCATCAGCTCCTCCCGGGTGAAGACCTGGCCCGGGTGGCGCAGGAGGAAGGCGAGCAGATCGAACTCGCGGAGCGTGAGGGCCAGCCCGGCGCCCCGGCAGGTCGCGCTCCGGGCCGCGGGGTCGAGCACCAGCCCCGCGCCCTCCAGCAGCCGGGGCTGTCCCGCGGGTACCGCCGTCGCTCTGGCGCGCCGCAGCACGGAGTCGACCCGCAGGACGAGTTCGCGCGGGCTGAACGGTTTGGTGACGTAGTCGTCCGCGCCGGTTTCGAGGCCGAGGATGCGGTCGTCCTCGTCGCCGCGGGCGGTGAGCATGATGACCGGGACCGGGCCGTGCGCCCGCATGCGGCGGCAGACCTCGAACCCGTCCATGCCGGGGAGCATGAGGTCGAGGACGGCCAGGTCCGGCCGCCGGGCGGCGTACAGGGCGAGAGCGGCCGGTCCGTCCGCCGCCCGGGCGACGTCGTAACCGGCGCCGGTCAGGTATCCCGCGACGACTTCGGCGACGGTCGGGTCGTCGTCCACGACGAGGACATGACCGCGCGCCGGGGCGGCGGAGGGTGTCCCGCCGGCGGGGACGGGTGGCGGTGTGTCCGGGGGCGTCTGCATGGAACCACCCTGGCACCTGGGGCGGCACGGCCGGAAACGCCGTCGGGCCGGTGGCGGGCGACGTCCACGTTTCGTAAGAATCCAAAGCCCGAAATGCCGGTTTTCGCTCCGTAGGGTGAGCCGGGTGATCCTTCCTTCCGATGACTCAGGCCCCCGCGCCGACATCGTCCTTCCCTGTCTTGACGAGGCCGCGGCCCTGCCCGGTGTGCTGGCCCGGGTGCCCCGGGGCTGGCGGGCGATCGTGGTGGACAACGGCTCGACCGACGGCTCCGCGGACGTGGCCCGCGCGCTGGGCGCGACCGTGGTGCACGAGCCCCGGCGCGGCTTCGGCTCCGCCTGTCATGCCGGGCTGCTCGCCAGTGAGGCGGAGTTCGTCTGCTTCTGCGACTGCGACGGCTCGCTGGACCCCGCGCTCCTCGCCGGCTTCGTACGCCGGGTGGCCGACGGCGAGTGCGATCTGCTGCTCGGGCGGCGGCGCCCCCGGGAGCGCGGCGCCTGGCCGCTGCACGCGCGGGCGGGCAATACGGCCCTGTCCCACATGCTGCGGCGCCGGACCGGGCTGCGGCTGCGCGATCTGGGCCCCCTGCGCGCCGGACGCCGCGCGGATCTGCTGGCGCTCGGGCTCACGGACCGGCGCAGCGGCTATCCGTTGCAGATGGTGGTGCGGGCGGCCGACGCGGGGCTGAAGGTGGCCGAGACGGACGTGCCGTACCTGGCCCGTACCGGAAAGTCGAAGGTCACCGGCACCTGGCTCGGCACCTGGCACGCCGTCCGCGACATGCGGGCCGTGCTGGCCGAGCCGCCGGTCCCGGCGGCGGTGCCGCGGTGAGCGCGGGAACGCCCGGACCCGGGCCGGCCGGCGCGACGACGGTGCTGGTCATCGCGAAGGAGCCGCTGCCCGGGCGGGTCAAGACCCGGCTCACCCCGCCCTTCTCCTCCGCCGAGGCCGCGCGCCTCGCACAGGCGTCACTCGCCGACACCCTGCACACCGTCCTGGCCCTGCCCGCCGCCCGGCGCGTCGTCGTCCTGGAGGGGGCGCCCGGGCCGTGGCTGCCGCCGGGCATCGAGGTCGTGAAGCAGGGGGCGGGCGGGCTGGACGAGCGGCTGGCCACCGCCTTCGGGGCGTGGACCGGACCGACCCTGCTGATCGGGATGGACACCCCGCAGATCACGGCGGCCGATCTGGCGCCCGCGCTGGGCCCCGGGGCCTGGGACGGGTGCGATGCGTGGTTCGGCCCGGCGGAGGACGGCGGGTTCTGGGCGCTGGGCTTGGCGGAGCCGGACCCGGGGCTGCTGCGCGGGGTGCCGATGTCCGTGCCGGAGACGGGTGCGGTGCAGCGGGCCCGGCTGACCGCCGCCGGGCTGACCGTGCGCGACCTGCCCCGGCTGCGGGACGTGGACACGGCGGCCGACGCGGCGGAGGTCGCCGCGCTCGCCCCGGACGGCCGGTTCGCCGCCGAGCTGGCCCGGACTCGCGGGACGGCCGTCCGATGAGCCGCGCCGACCAGGGGCGGAACGTGCTGGTCCACCCGCCCACGGACCTGGAAGCCGGGCGCCTGGGCGCGGAGCCCGGGCTCACGGACCCGGACGCCGGGCTCACGCCCCGCGCCACCGCGCCCCAGTCCGCGCCACCCCGGGCCCCCGGCCGTGCGGACACCGACGCGTGGGGCACCGACCCGTACGCCAACGCCCTGCGCAACGGGCGCGGACCGCTGTTCCTGCGCCGTACGGACGGCTGGCTGCTGCCGCTGGACGTGGAGCGCTGGTGCGCCGGGGCCGACGCGGCGGACCTGTCGGCGCTGCGCCGCTGCGAGGGGCCGGTCCTGGACGTCGGGTGCGGGCCCGGGCGGCTGGTCGCCGCACTGGCGGCGCGCGGACACCGCGCCCTCGGTATCGACGTCAGCGAGGCGGCCGTCGCCCGGACCGTCCGGCTCGGCGGGTACGCCCTGCGCCGGTCCGTCTTCGACCCGCTGCCCGGCGAGGGCCGCTGGGGCACCGTGCTGCTCGCCGACGGCAACATCGGCATCGGCGGCGACCCGGACCGGCTGCTGCGACGGGCGGCGGAGCTCCTCGCGCCCGGCGGCCTCCTCGTCGCCGAGACCGTGCCGCACGACCTGGACGAGCGGGTCCGGGTGCGGCTGGACGACGGGCGCGGACCGGACGGTGGCGCGGCGGACGGGCTCTTCCCGTGGGCGCGGCTCGGCTCCTCCGCCCTCCTTCGGTACGCCCGACCGCACGGGTTGCGGGCCGACGGTCAGTGGGAGGCGGACGGCCGCACCTTCGTCGCCCTGCGGCGGAGCCGGAAGGTCCGGACCGCGAACCAGAGCGCCGACAGCAGGAACAGCGCGGCCGTGGTCAGCAGCCAGTTCCCCAGGAACACGTCGGGGGACAGCCCGCTCGCCGGCTCGTAGCGCTTCGGCCGCGTGATGAGCGGGAACCACACGAGGAGCAGCAGCCCCGACAGGAAGGCCGGCACCCGCACGTAGTTGACGGAGGCCGGCCGCCGCCGTCCGAGGGCCCTGCGCAGCACCAGGTCCACCGAGGCGTACAGCGGAACGAGCACCAGGTCGTGGACGAGGGCCGCGCCCACGAACCACAGGGTGACGCCGAGCCAGTCGCCGGCGAGCAGGCGCACGCCCGCGTATCCGGCCAGTGCGAAGGAGGCGGCCAGGAGTACGAGGTGCAGCGGCCCCGCTCCGTAGCGGCGGCGCAGGAGGGCCCGGGGGCCGGTGTTGTTCACAGTGCTCCGAAGGTCAGCCGGGCCACCCATTTGGTGTTGAGCACCCCGGGGGCGGCGGGGACGATGATCCGGGCCGGGTACCCGTGGTCCGGCGACAGGTCCTCGCCGTTGACCTGGAGCGCCAGCAGCGAGCGCGGGTCGCGCACCTGGTTGTCCCGGAGCGCGGCCCGGCGGAAGGGGCCGCTGCGCTGAAGGGATTCCACCAGCACCCCGGGCGGCCGGTCCGGGTAGCCGGCGAGGGCCGCGAGGTCGCTCAGCCGTACGCCCCGCCACCACTGGTCCGAGGTGGACCAGCCCTCCACGCAGGCGATGGGCAGGGCCGCGCTGTGCTGTTCCATGGCCAGCAGCTGTTCCCGGCTGAGCCGCAGGTCGCCGGCCGGGCCGCTGACGGTGAGCCACCAGCCCTCGCCGGTGTCGGCGGTGGTGATCCCGACGGCCGCGGCGGTCTTGTTGATCTGGAAGCCGTTCGGGCCGGACCCCGGTTCGGCGGCGCCGCGCGGGGTGAGGACGGCGAGGCGGCGCAGCGGCCCGTCGAAGCTCCGGCCGGCCGAGGTGACCAGCAGGAGCAGCGAGCCCGCGCCCACCATGGCGAGGGCGCCGCGCCGGGACAGGGTCGGCGGGGCCGGGGCGGGTGATTCCAGCGCGTCGCCGGGGACCGGCCCGTTCAGTCCGCCTGTCCGCAGCACCCGTACGGCCTGCGGTGTGCGGAGTCCGGCGTGGGCGAGGAAGGCGGCGAAGAAGACCCACGCCCCGTAGAAGTGCAGCGGGTAGAAGGAGCCGGGGAACAGGTACTCCAGCTGGATGTTGAGCAGTCCGGTCACGAACTCGAAGAGCGCCCCGCCCACCAGCAGGAGCAGCGAGATCCGCTCCAGCGCGTGCGCGAGGGACCGGGCCGGCGGCAGGGCGAAGAGCCTGGGCACCACGGACCAGAGCTTGGCCAGCAGCACGGGGACGAGGACGATGCCGACGGTGACGTGGAGTCCCTGGGTCAGCCGGTAGAGCCAGTGCGGCGAGGTGGGCCAGGGGAAGAGGTAGAAGCCGAGCAGCCCCTTGTCCGGCGTCTTGTCGTTGACCGGGGCGAGATCCGGGTTGTACGCGGCGTACGACAGCAGGCCGGTCACGAAGAGCAGCGTGATCCCGGCGAGCAGGACCAGCCCGAGCACGGCGGTGAACGGCACCCCGCGCACGGGGCTGCGCCAGAAGCCGGGTGCCGACGGCAGCCGTTCGAGGAGCGCGGCGGCGCGGGGCCGGGAAGAGGTCGTGGAGGGTGTCGGAGCGTTCCGACGGCTGTCGCCCATGGGCCCGACGCTATGCCCGTGGCCTGCGCGACCGGCGCGTACGACTCCTGACGAAACGGTGACATCACCCCGGCGAACGTACGGCGGCGGCCATGAATCTGACGGTTGTGTGACGCGCCCGGCCGGTACCCGCCTTCGTGGTGTCCCGGTGCGTACGGTGCCTGCGTGAAGACCGAGGACCGTATCGAGCCCCGCACCGAGCGGGCCACCGCCCGGAGCTCCGGACAGCGCTGGGACCTCGTGGCCGCCGGGGCGGGCGTCGTGCTCGTGGTGGCCGCCGCCCTGGGCGGGCGGGCCATCGAGGACTACGCGCGGACGCTGTACGTGCACTGGCCGCCGCTCCTCGCGTCCTGGTACCCGCACACGGGCCCGGGGACGGTGGCCGCTCCGGCCGTGGCCGCCGCCGTCATCGCGTACGGGCCGCTGCTCGCCCGTCGCCTGCGCTGGCGGGCCCTGCTCCTGGCGGTCTACGCCGGCTCGCTGGCGTGGATCTTCTCGCTCGCCCTGATCGACGGCTGGGGCCGCGGGATCGCCGAGCGGCTGACCACCAAGCACGAGTACCTGCGGGTCATCGACCGCTTCGAGGACATCGGCGCCGCGCTGCGCACGTTCGACGCGCACATCCTGCTCGACGCGCCGGACAACTGGCCCGCCCATGTCGCCGGTCATCCGCCGGGCGCCACGCTCACTTTCGTGCTCCTGGACCGGGCCGGTCTCGGCGGCGGCGCCTGGGCCGGCGTCTGGTGCATCCTCACCGGCGCGTCCGCCCTGCTCGCCGTGCTGGTCACGGTGCGGGCCCTGGCCGGTGAGGACATCGCCCGGCGGGCGGCGCCGTTCCTCGTCCTGGCCCCGGTCGCGGTCTGGGCCGGGACCTCGGCGGACGGCTACTTCGCGGCGGTGGCCGCCTGGTCCGTCGCCCTGCTGGCGCTGGCGGCGACGCGCACGGTGCGCGCTCCGGGGGTCGCCGCGCTGGGCGCGGGACTCCTCTACGGCTGGGTCTGCTACCTGAGTTACGGGCTGACGCTGATCGCGCTGCTGCTCCTGGCCGTTCCAGTCCTCGCCCGCACCCTGCGGCCGCTGCCCCTCGCGCTGCTCGGGGCCCTGGTGGCGCCGGTCGCCTTCACGGCGGCGGGTTTCAACTGGTGGGAGGCGTACCACGTCCTCGTGGAGCGCTACCACCAGGGTGCGGGCGGGTTCCGGCCGTACGGGTACTGGGTGTGGGCGAACCTGGCGTGCACCGTGATCGCGGTGGGCCCGGCGACGGTCGCGGGGCTCCGCCGCACCTTCGCCGGTGCGCCGGGTGCCGTGCGCGGGCTGCGCGGCGGGGAGGCGAGCGCGACGGACCGGCTGGTTCCGCTGGTGCTGGTGGCGCTGCTCCTGCTGCTGGCGGCCGATCTGTCGGGCATGAGCAAGGCGGAGACCGAACGGATCTGGCAGCCGTTCATGGTCTGGCTGCTCCCTGCGGCGGCCCTGCTGCCCGACCGGGGACGAAGAGGCTGGCTCGCCACCCAGGCGGTGGTGGCCCTCGCCGTCAACCACCTTCTCTGGACGGGCTGGTGACGTCGGGTCCGGTCAGTCGAGCCCGGACCGGACCAGGGCGGCGGCCAGCCGGGGCAGATCCTCGTCGGCGACGAGACCGGCCAGCTTCTCCGGATCGCGCGGCAGCCCGAGCCCTTCGGCAGCGTCCTGGGCGCGCTTGTCGAAGGCGGGGCGCAGCTCGGGCCACAGCCCCTGGGCCTCGCGGCTGAAGATGTCGGCGCCCACGGGGCCGATCCGGGGGAACTCCGTGAGCAGTTCGCGGAGTTTCGCCGGGTCGCCGCCGGCTTCCTCGCGGAGTTTTCGCAGGTCGCCGCGGTACCGGTCGAGGACGAGTCGGGCGCCCTCGCCGAGCGCGGTGGCGGTGCTCTCGTCGTAGCGCCGGTAGTGCGCGCGGACCAGGGCGTCCACGCGGTCCTGCCAGGACGCCTCCACCATGGCGCGCGGGGTGCGCAGCCCCGCGGCGAAGAGTTCCCGGGCGGCGGCCACCGCCATGCCGGCCTTGATGGGGACCGAGAACAGGGCGCACAGGGTCAGCAGCTGGTACAGCGGCATGGGCGTGTCGCGGAGCCGGATGCCGGCTTCGTCGGCGTAGGTCTGCCCGTGCTCGTCCAGCAGGTTCCGCACGGTCGTGGCTCTGGACATGGTCGTTCTCCGTTCGGTGCTACGCGTTCGGCGCGTCGAGCAGGGTCCGGGCCCGGCGGAGGGAGCGGGGCCGTGGGGGGTGGTGCCAGGGGTTCCGGTCCGCGAGCTCCTCGGCGTCGCGCAGGGTCCAGCGACGGGCGTCGAGCGCCGGGTCGTCGACGTCCTCCCAGGCCAGCGGCGCGGCGACGGGGGCTTTGGGGCGGGCCCGGACCGCGTAGGGCGTGACGGCGGTCTGGGCGTACGCGTTGCGCTGGACGTCCAGGTAGAGGCGGCCGCCGCGGGCCTGCTTGCGGGCCTCGGTGGTGAAGCGGTCGGGGTGCCGGGTAACGAGCACGTCGGCGACCGCGCGGGCGAACGCCCGTACCGCGTCCGGTGTGCCGTCACATGCTCACCGGCCCCGGACCGCACGCCTGCCGAGGGCCGTGGCGCCCCAGGCGGCCCCCGCCGCCATCACCGCGGCGAGTGCGCGGTGCCGGAGGGCCCACAGCTGCGGATCGCGGGTGTGGGACTCCTGGTCGAAGGTGCCGTGCGCGCCGTGGTCGGTACTGTCGTCCTCCGGCTGCCACAGGTTGTTCTCGCGGGTGGTGTCGGAGGCGCCGCCGGACTGCTGGGAGTCGAAGCCGGTCCGTGCGAGGTAACGGTCGAGGAGGCCCGCCGCGAACTTGTTGGCGACGACGGTGGCGACGGTGCTGGAGCCCACGTAGTACTGCTTGCGGCCGGGGTGGTCGGCGGCGTACAGCACGGCTTCTGCGGCGACCTCCGGCTGGTAGATCGGCGGTACGGGCTGCGGATTGCCACGCACGCGGGAGAGGACCCAGGAGAACTGCGGGGTGTTGACGGCGGGCATCTGGACCACGGTCACCCGGATGCCGCTGCCCTGGTGCATGAGCTCGGTGCGCAGGGAGGAGGTGAAGCCGTTGATGGCGTGCTTGGCCCCGCAGTATGCCGACTGGAGCGGGATGGACCGCTCGCCGAGCGCCGAGCCGACCTGGATGATCGTTCCGGCGTCGCGCGGGGTCATGTGCGTGAGGGCGGCCCTGGTGCCGTTGACGAAGCCGAGGTACGTGACCTGGGTGACCCGCTCGTATTCCTCCGGTTCGATCTCGGTGAAGGGCGCGAAGACCGAGGTGAAGCCGCAGTTGACCCAGACGTCGATCCGGCCGAAGGCGTGCACGGCCTCGGCCGCCGCGGCCTCGACCGCGCGGTGGTCGGCCACGTCCACGGGAACGGCCAGCGCACGCCCCCCGGCCGCCTCGACCTCGCGGGCGGCCGCGTCGAGTCCGGCCCGGCCCCGGGCGAGCAGGGCCACGTCGGCCCCGCGCGCCCCGAAGGCCCGGGCCACCGCCCGGCCGATTCCGGCGCTCGCTCCTGTGATGACGACGCTCTGGCTCACGGTGCTTCTCCTTCGGTGGGGGGCGGTGCGGCGAGGCGGACGGAGGTTTCGAGCAGCAGCGCGTGGACGAACGCCTGCGGGAGGTTGCCGCGCAGCTGCCGCTGGCCGATGTCGTACTCCTCGGTGAACAGACCCGGCGGCCCGCACGCCGCCCGGTTGCGTTCGAACCAGCGCACGGCCTCCCGCTCGTTGCCCTGCTGGTGCTCGGCGAGCGACATCAGGTAGCCGCACAGCAGGAACGCTCCCTCGGCCTCGGCCAGCGGGCGTTCGTCGTGCCGGAAGCGGTACGCGTAGTGGTCGTGGGTCAGCTCGGCGCGGTAGGCGTCGAGGGTGCGGACGGTCCGGGGGTCGCGGGCGCCGACTCCGCCCCGGATCGCGGGCATCAGCAGGGCCGCGTCGAGTCCGGGATCGTCGGGCGCGCGCTGCCAGCGCCCGGTGGGGTGGGTGCTGGTGGCCGCCGTCCGGGCGAGGAGCGTGTCGGCCAGCCCGGCCCAGGAGGCCGCCTGCGCACAGGGGACGTCGGCGGCCATGGCGCGCAGGCCCGCCGCGCAGATGAGCCTGCTGTGCGTCCAGGCCCGGTCGTCCAGCTCCCAGATGCCGGCGTCCGGCTCGTGGTGGCGCCGTTCGATGGCCGCGACCGCGATGTCCGCGGCGCGACGCCCGTCCGGGCCGAGCCGCCCGGTCCGGGCCGCGGCGGCGAACAGGAGCAGCGCCTCGCCGAACGCGTCGAGCTGGAACTGCCCGTTGACGTGGTTGCCGATCCGGTCGCCGCCGCCCGGATAGCCGGGGAGGGGCAGAGCCTCCTGGTCCGGCACGGGCGCGCCGGTGACGGTGTAGGCCGGGGCGAGTCGGGGACCGTCCTCGTGGAGGCGGGCGGCGACGAAGCGGACGGCGTCGTCGGTCAGCCGGTGCGCACCGGCCGCCGCCGCGGCCTGCCCGGCGTAGCACTGGTCGCGGATCCAGACGTACCGGTAGTCGTAGTTGCGGCCTGCCTCGGCGCGTTCGGGGAGGCTCGTGGTGGCGGCGGCGACCATGCCGCCGGAGGCGCTGGTGAGGCCGCGCAGCACGGTGTGGGCGTGGCGTGCGTCGTCGGGGGCGAGGCAGTCGGGCAGCGGCTCGGCGGCACGGGCCCAGGCGTCCTGGGTGGCGTGCCAGGCCCGGTCCGGGTCCACCGGCCCGGCGAGCCGTTCGGCGTCCTCGGACAGTTCGAGGACGAGGTCGTGGTGGCCGCCCGCCGGTACGGTCAGTTCCGCCGCCAGGCCCGTGCGGTGGCCGTCGCGGACGGGGCGTGCCGCTTCGGCGCCGGTCCACCGCCAGTGCAGGGGGCCGGTGTGCCCGGTCCACACCCCGGACCGCGCGCGCCGTACGTCCCGCGACCGGTGCGTGCCGAAGTCCGCGTGCGGTTCGAGGCGTACGGTGACCCGGGCGTCGCCCTCCACCGCGTGGATGCGGCGCAGGAGGACGGCGCGTCGCGGGTCGCCGGGGAACGCCAGGGCCTCGCGGCACTCGATGACCCCGCCGGTGGTGACCCAGCGGTTGCGCCAGATCAGCGTCCCGGCCTCGTAGAAACCGCCCCATGCGAAGCGCTCGGTGGGCGTGACGGTGTAGTGGCCGGGGCCGCCGATGAGGGCGGCGAAGACGGCGCCGGAGTCCCAGCGCGGCGCGCACAGCCAGGCGATGTCGCCCTGGGGGCCGATGAGCGCGCCGCGCTCCCCGTCGGCGATCAGGGCGTACTCGCGCAGTACGTGGGGCGGCGGGTTGTCGTGCGGTGGGGCCGGGCGGGTCATGCGCCTCCTCGTGGGGTCCGGGCGGTCACCGGACGCGGTGGGGTTCCGCGGCCCGGGTGCGGAATTCCAGGCCGTGGCCGGGGGCTCCGGAGGCTCCGGGGCGTACGGTGCCGCCCGCCGGGTCGAGCGTCCCGTCGAAGAACAGCTCCTCGATGCGGACGTGGTCGTGGAACCACTCCAGGTGGCGGAGGTTCGGCACGGTCGCCGCGGCGTGGGCGTGGACGTGCGGGGCGCAGTGCCCGGAGAGGCCGAGACCGGCGGCCTCGGCGAGCGCGGCGGCGCGGAGCCAGACGGTGATGCCGCCGCAGCGGGTGACGTCCGCCTGGAGGCAGTCCACGGATCCGGCGGTGATCAGCTGCCAGAAGTACGGCAGTGCGTAACCGTACTCACCGGCCGTCACATCGGCCGTCGTGGCCGCCCTGATCCGGGCGAGCCCGGCGGGGTCGTCCGAGGAGACGGGCTCCTCGTACCAGGTCACGCCGTACTCCTCGAAGCAACGCGCCACGCGGACGGCCTGTTTGCGGGTGTAGGCCCCGTTGGCGTCGACGTACAGCTCGGTGCCGTCCCCGACGCTGCGGCGGGCCTTCGCGATCCGGTCCAGGTCGCGCGCCTCCTCGCGCCCCCAGGACTCCCCGATCTTGATCTTGACGCGGGGGATGCCCCGGGCCTCCGCCCAGCCGCGCAGCTGCCGGTCCTGCTGCGCGTCGTCGTACGGGGTGAAACCGCCGCTGCCGTAGACGGGGACCTCGTGGGCGGTGGCACCGAGGAGCCGGGTCAGGGGCAGGTCCAGGAGGCGGGCCTTCAGGTCCCAGAGGGCGATGTCCACGGCGGACAGTGCCTGGGCGACGAGACCGGGACGCCCGGCGTTGCGGACGGCCCGGCTCATGGCCTCGTTGGCGGCGGGCACGTCCCAGGCGCTGCGGCCCGTGACGACCCCGGCGAGCAGCTGGTCGACGGCCGCGGCGGTGGCGGGCGCCCCGTAGGTGTAGCCGAGGCCGCTCGTCGGGCCCGCGCCCACCCGGACCAGGACGAGCGTGGTCTCGTCCCAGGTCAGGGTGCCGTCGCCCTCGGGGGCGTCGGTGGGCACGGTGTAGGCGGCGGTCTCCACCCGGTCGATCAGGGGGGCGTCCGCGCCGCCGGGGCGGGGGGTCACTTGTCCGACGGCCCGTCGTGGTGGCCGGGCAGCATCTCCTGGACCTTGGCCTTGAAGCCCTGTCGCACCATGCCGGCACGGTCGCTGTCGCCCTTGACGATGGCGGACGCGGCGGCCTCGATCTGGTCCAGGCCGGCGTGCGGCGGGATCGGCGGAACGGCCGGGTCGGTCCGGAAGTCGATGACGAACGGCCGGTCGCAGGCGAGGGCCCGGTGCCAGGCGTCCTCGACCTGGTCGGGCTTCTCGACGCGTACGCCGTCCAGGCCGACCGAGCGGGCGAAGTCGGCGTAGCGCACGTCGGGCAGGGACTGGGAGGGCAGGAACTGCGGGGCGCCGGACATGGCGCGCATCTCCCACGTGACCTGGTTCAGGTCCTCGTTGTTGAGGACGGCGACGACCAGACGCGGGTCGTCCCACTCGCGCCAGTACTTGGCGACGGTGATGAGCTCCGCCATGCCGTTCATCTGCATCGCCCCGTCGCCCACGATCGCGATGGCGGGCCTATCCGGGTGGGCGAACTTGGCGCCGATGACATAGGGCACACCGGGGCCCATGGTGGCGAGCGTGCCGGAGAGGGAGCCGCGCATGTTGCCCCGGAAGCGCAGGTGCCGGGCGTACCAGTTGGCGGCGGACCCGGAGTCGGCGGCCACGACGGCGTCGTCCGGCAGGAGGGCGTCGAGCGCGTGCACGACGTACTCGGGGTTGACGGGGTCGGCCTCGACCTTGGCGCGGCGCCGCATGACCTCCCACCACTTGGCGGTGTCCTTCTCGATCTTCTTGCGCCAGGAGCCGTGCTTCTTGCGCTTGAGGCGCGGCAGCAGGGCGTCGAGGGTGGCACGGGCGTCACCGATCAAGTTGACCTCGAAGGGGTAGCGCAGACCGATCATGAAGGGGTCGATGTCGATCTGGACCGCACGCGCCTGGTCGAGTTCGGGCAGGAACTGGGTGTACGGGAAACTGGAGCCGATCACGAGCAGGGTGTCGCACTCCTGCATCAGCTCGTAGCTGGGCCGGGTGCCGAGCAGCCCGATGGACCCGGTGACGTAGGGCAGGTCGTCGGGGAGGACGTCCTTGCCGAGCAGTGCCTTGGCGACGCCCGCGCCCAGCACCTCGGCCAGCCGCTCGACCTCGGCGCGTGCGCCCCGCGCGCCCTGCCCGATCAGGATGGCCACCTTCTCGCCCGCGTTCAGCACCTCGGCGGCCCGGGCGATGTCGTCCTCGGCGGGGACGGGCGCGTAGCTGCTCGCACCGAGGCTGGAGGGCACCATCTTGAACGCGTGGGTGGGCGGCGAGTAATCCAGTTCCTGGACGTCGGCCGGGATGATGACGGCGGTCACGGTGCGCTTGGCGTACGCGGTGCGCATGGCGCGGTCGATGACGTTGGGCAGCTGTTCGGGGACGGTGACCATCTCGCAGAACTCGGAGGCGACGTCCTTGTAGAGGCTGAGCAGGTCCACCTCCTGCTGGTAGGAGCCGCCCATGGCACTGCGGTTGGTCTGGCCGACGATCGCGACGACGGGTACGTGGTCCAGTTTGGCGTCGTACAGGCCGTTGAGCAGGTGGATCGCCCCGGGGCCCGAAGTGGCCGCGCAGACGCCGGCCCTGCCGGAGAACTTGGCGTAGCCGACGGCCTGGAAGGCGGCCATCTCCTCGTGCCGGGCCTGGACGAACTTGGGCTTGTTCTCCGCCCTCCCCCAGGCGGCGAGCAGTCCGTTGATCCCGTCGCCGGCGTAGGCGAAGACGTGGTCTACGTCCCATTCGCGCAGGCGCTGAAGGACGTAGTCGGAGACCTTGGTCGCCATGGTTTCCTCTCCTATCGGTGGTGCGGGGTGGACCGGTTCCGGCGCAGGACGGCGTACGCGGCCGTGCCGAGCGCGGTCAGTGCGGTGAGCGCGGCGCCCGTCACCAGCCGGCTCGCGACCGGGGCCGGGCGGTCGGGGCGGGCGGTGGCCTTCTCGGGGTGGTCGGCGGGCAGCGGCCCGTCGAGGCCGAGCGCGAGCGCTTCGGCCAGGTGCATGGCGAGGCGGCCCGTCCCGCCCTGCTCGATCTGCGTACGGCAGCTGAATCCGTCGGCGACGACCAGGGCATCGGGCGCGGCACCCCGGACGGCGGGCAGGACGCCCTGTTCGCCGATGTCCATGGACAGGCCGTAGTGGCCTCGTTCGAAGCCGAAGTTGCCGGCGAGGCCGCAGCAGCCCTCGTCCAGGACCTCGGCGTCGAGCCCGGCACGCCGCATGAGCTCGCGGTCGGCGTCGAACTTGGTGACGGCGTGCTGGTGGCAGTGCGTCTGCACGGTGGCCCGCCGGGTCAGGACGGGCGGCCGCCAGTCGTCGGGTGCGTCGTTGACCAGGAGTTCGGCGAAGGTGCGGAACTGCCCGGCGAGGCGCTGGATGTCCTGGTCGTGCGGCATCAGCTCCGGCGCGTCGGACCGGAAGACGGCCGTGCAGGACGGTTCCAGGCCGACGATCGGGGTGCCTGCCTCGATCCACGGCCGCAGCACCTCGGCGGTCCGGCGCAGCACCTTCTTGGCGGTGGCGGGCTGCCCGGTGGAGATCCAGGTGAGCCCGCAGCACACGGCCTGTTCGGGGACGGCGACCCGGAAACCCGCGTCCTCCAGCACCCGGACCGCCGACCGGGCGATGCCGGGGTGGAAGGAGGAGGTGAAGGTGTCCGGCCACAGCACCACGGTCCGGGCGTCCGCCGGGTCGGGCTCCGGCAGTCCGCGCGCCCGCCACCACTGGACGAACGACTCCTCGGCGAACGCGGGCGGCTGCCGCTCGTCGGCGACTCCGGCGACCCGCTTGGCCAGGCGTCGGAGCCCCGGGGCGTCGAGCGCGGCGTTGACCAGGCGGGGTGCGATGCGGGAGAGCCGGGCCCACAGGGGCAGCCAGCCCAGCGAGTAGTGGGCGGTGGGTCGCAGCCGGCCCGCGTAGTGGTGGGCCAGGAATTCGGACTTGTACGTGGCCATGTCGACGCCCACCGGGCAGTCGGACTTGCAGCCCTTGCAGGCGAGGCAGAGGTCGAGCGCGTCGCGGACCTCGGTGGAGCGCCAGCCGTCGGTGACGGGCGTGTCCTGGTGCCCGCCCAGCATCTCGAAGAGCAGCCGGGCCCGCCCCCGGGTGGAGTGCTCCTCCTCACCGGTCGCCCGGTAGGAGGGGCACATCACGCCGCCGCTGTGGGAGCGGCAGTTGCCGATGCCGACGCAGCGCATCACGGCCCGGTTGAAGGAGCCCTCGTCGTCCGGGTAGTGGAAGTGGCTCTCGTCGTTCGCGGGCCGCCAGTCCGGGCCGAGCCGCAGATTCTCGTCGGTGCGGTACGGGTCGGTGACCTTGCCGGGGTTCATCCGGTTGTCCGGGTCGAGGAGCGCCTTGACCTCGCCGAACGCGGCGACGAGCCGTTCACCGTACATCCGGGGCAGCAGTTCGCCGCGCGACTGCCCGTCCCCGTGCTCGCCGGAGAGCGAGCCGCCGTACGAGACGACGAGGTCGGCGGCCCGGAACAAGAACTCGCGGAAGGAGGCGACGCCCTCCGCGGTCTTGAGCCCGAAGGGGATGCGGGTGTGCACGCAGCCCTGCCCGAAGTGGCCGTAGAGAGAGGGGTGGTCGTAGTCGAACTCCGCGAAGAGCTTCTTCAGGTCGCGCAGGTAGTCGCCGAGCCGTTCGGGCGGGACGGCGGAGTCCTCCCAGCCCTCCCAGGTCTCGCGTCCGTCCGGCGGCCGGGCCGTCACGCCGAGCCCGGCCTCCCTGGCCTTGAGCATCCGGCGCTCGCGCGGCGGGTCGTCGGAGAAGGTCACCGCGGGGTCGTCCTCGTCGCGGCCGAGCGCCTTCAGCAGGTCGTGCGCCTGCCGGTCCACGTCCTCCTGGGTGTCCCCGCTGAACTGGAGCAGCAACCAGGTGTCCCCCTCCGGGAAGGTGTCCAGGGAGGCGACGTGGCTGTCCTCCTCGCGCATGAGCTGCGCCATCCGGCCGTCCAGCGCCTCCATCTGGGTCGGGGAGCTGTGTTCCAGCAGGCGCGGCACGTCGTCGGCCGCCGCGCAGATGTCGGGGTAACCGAGGACGAGCATCGCCTCGTGGGGCGGGACGGGGACCAGGTCGAGCTCGGCGCGCAGGACGGTGACGAGGGTGCCCTCGCTGCCGACGAGGGCACGCGCCAGGTCGAAGCCCTTCTCCGGCAGCAGCGAGTCGAGGTTGTAGCCGGAGACCCGGCGCGGGATGGCGGGGAAGCCCTGGCGGACGTCGGCCAGATGCGTGTCGATGATCCGGCGCAGCCCCTGGTACACCTCGGCGCGGCGACCGCCCGCTGCGACGATCTCCGCGAACTCCTCGTCGGAGGTGGGCCCCACCCAGCAGCGCAGTCCGTCGTAGGTCAGGATCTCCAGCCGTCGCACGTTGTCGACGGTCTTGCCGTACGCCTGCGCGGACGCGCCGCAGGAGTTGTTGCCGATCATTCCGCCCAGCGAGCAGTGGCTGTGCGTCGAGGGTTTCGGGCCGAACCGCAGGCCCCGGCCCGCCAGCTGCCGGTTCAGTTCGTCCAGCACGATGCCGGGCTCCACCACGCAGGTGCGGGCGGCCTCGTCCACGGAGACCAGGCTGTGGCAGTACTTCGTCCAGTCGATGACGACGGCGGCGTTGGTGCACTGCCCGGCGAGGCTGGTCCCGCCGCCCCTCGACAGCACCGGCACGCCGTGCCGGGCGCAGACGGCGACCGCTTCGGCGCCCGCGTCCACCGTGCGGGGGACGACGACACCGATGGGCACTTGCCGGTAGTTGGAGCCGTCGGTCGCGTAGGCGCCCCTGCTGCCCGCGTCGAAGCGGATCTCGCCGTCGACGCGCCGTTCCAGCTCGCGGCGGAGGGCCCTCGGGCTCGGCGCCGGGTCCGTTCCCGTGCCGTGCTGCCCGCCCGCCGGGGCGTTCCCTCCCGTGACCATCCGCTGCTCCTCCTCATCGTCGTCCGGCGTGGGCCCGGGTGGCCGGGCCCCGCAGAGACCCCGGTACCCGAAGTCGGCGGGTTCACTGGTAGGCGTCGCGGCGACTGACCCCGATCAGCCCTGCGGAACCGGTCGGCCGGGCGTACGGGCCGCGCGTGGCGTCACCCGAGCGCGCGGCCCGGTGGGCGGGTCCGTGGCGGCGGTGCCATGTTTCGGACGTGGCCTCCCGGCAACCCGGGTGGTGACCCCGGACCGGGCCCGAGTGGCCGAGGACGACAGCGAGGAGGACGACGTCATGCCGGCAGGATCGAGCCCCAAGCGGGAGCGGCAGTACGAGCACGTCAAGGAGAGCGCCGAGAAGCGCGGCACCTCCGAGAAGCGTGCCAAGGAGATCGCCGCCCGCACGGTGAACAAGGAGCGTGCCCGCTCCGGCGAGTCGAAGACGGCGAGCAGGACGTCCACGCGCGACCCCAAGTCGGCCTCGCAGCGCGGCGGCGAGCGCTCGCACAGGGGGGCGCAGGGCCGCACGAAGGACCAGCTGTACGAAGAGGCGAAGAAGAAGAACATCGAGGGCCGCTCCACGATGAACAAGGAGCAGCTGCTGAAGGCCGTCAGCCGCTGAATCAACGAGGTGCGGCCGAAACCTTTGTGCGCGGGCCGGGCGGCCCGCGCACAAAGGTTTCGGCACGAGGGAGGGACACCGCGCATGGACCACGGACGAGCGGGCCGGGACGGCCGCGAGGACGACCGCCGGGGGCGTGACGAGACGACCGAGGAGCGGGCGGACCGCCGGTGGACGGAACTGCTCCAGGAGCTGCGGGTGGCGCAGACCGGGGTGCAGATCCTCTTCGGCTTCCTGCTCGCGGTCGTCTTCCAGCCGCGCTTCACCACGCTCTCGGAAACCGACAGGACTATCTACGTCGTCACGGTGCTCCTGGGCTCCGCCACGGCGGCCGCACTGATCGGGCCCGTCAGCTACCACCGGCTGCTGACCGGCCGCCATCTGAAGCCGGAAACGGTGGTGTGGGCGTCGCGGCTCACCGTGCTCGGGCTCGTGCTGCTGTTCTGCACGATGTGTTCGGCGCTGCTGCTCATCATGCGGGTGGCGCTGCACAACACGCTCGCCCTGTGGCTGGTGGGCGGAATGGCACTCTGGTCGTTCATCTGCTGGTTCGTCTTCCCGGCCTGGGCGATGGCCCGCTCGTCCAACGGGCGCGACCGCTCCGGGCACGGGAAGTGACCCCGTACGCACGTCACATGGCGCGCAGCGCGGGGAGCAGCTTCTCCTCGGCCCAGTCGATGAACGGCTTCTGGTGGTCTCCGCCGATCTGTACGAGGGCCACCTCGGTGAACCCCGCCTCGGCGAAGGGGCGCACCGCTTCCACGAACTGCCCGACGTCGTCGCCGCAGGGGACCGCCTCGGCGACGTCGTCCGGCCGGACGTACTGCGTGGCCTGGTCGAATGCGGAGGGGCCGGGCAGCTCCGAGTTGACCTTCCAGCCGCCGACGGACCAGCGGAACTGGTCGTGGGCCCGCTTCACCGCCGCGTCGCGGTCGGGGTCGTAGCAGACGGGCAACTGGCCGACCCGGGGCTTCCCGCCGCCGCCGTGCCGGTCGAAGTCGGTGAGCAGCTCTTCCTTGGGCTCGGTGGCGATCACCAGGTCGGCGAGCCGGCCCGCGATCTCGCACGACCGGTCGCCGGAGACGGCGACACCGAGGGGCACGGCCACGTCGGGCACGTCCCACAGCTTGGCGTTCTCCACGTCGAAGTGGGGACCATGGTGGTTGACGTAGCCTCCGGCGAGGAGCGCCTTGATGATCTCCACCGCCTCTTCGAGCTTGTCGAGCCGCACCCGGGCGTCCGGCCAGCCGCCGCCGACGACGTGTTCGTTCAGGCTCTCGCCGGAGCCGAGCCCGAGCCGGAACCGCCCCTCGGAGAGCAGTTGCAGCGTCGCGGCCTTCTGCGCCACGACGGCCGGGTGGTAGCGGGTGGTCGGGCAGGTCACGTACGTCATCAGCGGGATGCGGGTGGTGGCCTGCGCGGCGGCGCCCAGCACGCTCCAGGCGTACGGGGCGTGGCCCTGGGACTTCAGCCAGGGGAAGTAGTGGTCGGAGGTCACGGAGAAGTCGAAGCCGGCCTGCTCGGCCGCCACCACGTCCTCCACGAGGGCCCGCGGTCCCGACTGCTCGGTCATCATCGTGTATCCGAATTGCACCATATCTACCGGGTTGCCCATCCCCGGCGGTCGAAACGTCCCGGCTTCCGGATCGTGTTTCCCCGGGGCCGGACGCGGAACCCGTAAGGACGACGCCCGCACATCCGCGTACACCGAGAGCGAGGAACGACATGGCTGTCGCGACCTACTGCCTGGTTGCCGTCGACTGCCCGGACCCGGCGGCGCTCGCCGGTTTCTACCAGAAGGTGCTGGGCGGGGAGGTGACGCACGACAACGATCGCTGGTACGAACTCCGCGTCCCCGGCGGAGCGCGCCTGGCCTTCCAGCTGGCCCCCGGCCACCGGCCGCCCGAGTGGCCGCGCCCCGACCGGAACTCCCAGCAGGAGCACCTGGACTTCGAGGTGGAGGACATGGAGGCCGCCCAGCGCGAGGTGCTCGCCCTGGGGGCCACGCCGCTCGACGTGGACGACGACGGCGGCAAGCGCGGCTTCCGCGTCTTCGCGGACCCGGCCGGGCACCCGTTCTGCCTGTGCAACGGCGGTTAGGGCCGGCCGTCCGGATCAGGGAAGGGCGGCGCCTGCGGGGTCATCCGGCCGATGACGCCGGAGTCGAGGCGGTCCAGGAGCGCGGCCGGGGATGCGTGGACCTCCACGGCCCCGGCCGCCTCCAGGTCCGCCCGGGGGATGCCGCCCGACAGCAGGCCCACGGCAGGGACCGACGCCTTGGTCGCCGCGGTCATGTCCCAGACCGAGTCGCCGACGTACACGGCCTCCTCGCTGGTGGCACCGGCGATGTCCAGCGCGTGGCGGATCGGGTCCGGCGCGGGCTTCCCCTCGTCCACGTCGTCGGCGCTGGCGGTGCCGGAAATGACGTCGTCGGCGTCGAGCGCCCGCCGCAGGGCCTTCAGCTCGGGCCCGGAGGCGGAGGTGGCGAGGACGATCGTCCAGCCCCGGCCGGCCAGCGCGCGCAGCAGGTCCGCCGCGCGCTCCAGTGGGGGCAGGCGTTCGAAGTAGGTCGCGTACAGCGCGGAGTGCGTCGCGCTGATACCGGCGTCCTGCTGCCTGTCCCGGCCGGGACCCAGCAGATGGGCGACGAGGTCGTCGGAGCCGAGGCCGACGGCGCGGTGGATCGCGGGCATCGGCACGGTGTGCCCGGCCTGGTGGAACGCCTCCCACCACGCGGTGACGTGCAGGTAGTTGGTGTCGACCAGGGTGCCGTCCACGTCGAACAGTGCGGCGCGCGTCATGGTGGTCCTTTCGTGGCGGCGTGGCCCGCCGGTGTCACAGGTCGATCTTTTCGGCGGCGCAGACCCTGGCGCCCATGTTCCGTTCGGTCATCCGCAGCGCGGCGTCGGCCAGGTCGGCGTGGATGTGTGCCACCCCGTCGCGCGGGATGGTCAGGTCCATGTGGCGGATGTGCGCGTCGAGCGCGGAGTACAGGATGCACTGCTCGGTCACCTGGCCGGTCAGGACGAGATGGCCGACATCCAGCTGGTGGAGCAGGTACGGCAGGGGCGTCTCGTAGAAGATCGAGTGCCGGGCCTTGACCACGAAGAGCGCGTCCTCGTCGGGCTTCAGCGGTTCCACGAGGTCGGGGCGGGCTCCTGCCATGGCCGCCTCCACGATCTCCCCGTGGTGGGAGCGCCAGTCCCCGAAGTTGTCGTTGGCGTAGATCACGCGTGTACCGCTGCCCCGGGCCGCCTTCAGCATGTCCGCGATGACGGGCACGGCGCGCTCGGCCGAGGGAAGGAGCTGGTCGGCGTCCTCGTGGTCGTACGGGTTGATCATGTCGATGACGATGAGCGCCTTGCGGGACATGCGTGCCATGGTGGCATCCGTGGGCCTTTGCGGCGAACCGGCACCCACTCAGCTCCACCGGCTGCCCGCCAGCGGCGCGGTCTCCTCGCCCGTGCCGCGCACGACGCCGCGCAGGAACGCCGTCAGCGCCTCGGACGCCGCATAGCGGGGCCGCCAGTCCAGCTCCTCGTGGGCCCGCGCACAGTCCATGACGGGCAGGCGGAGCACGGCGTCGAAGAGGTGGGGGGATGCCGGGACCGCCCGGGCGTGCCAGGCGGTGGCCAGCGCTCCGCGTACGAGCGGCACGGGCGCGCGTACCACCCGGGCGTCGAGGAGGGCGCCCAGGGACCGGGCGTCGGTGACGGTGTCGGCGGCCAGGTTGAAGGGGCCGCGTACGTCGCCGAGCACGGCGAGCCGGTACGCCTCGGCCGCGTCGTCCGTGTGCAGCACCTGGAACCTCAGCCCCTCCAGGTCGGGGACGAAGGGCAGCAGGTCGGGGCGGAGGAGCACGCCGGGCAGGTATTTCCCGCCGAAGATGCGCCGCTGCTCGGGAGCGGCCGTCTCCTTGAAGAGGAACCCGGGCCGCATCCGTACCACCCGGATCTGCGGGTGGCGCAGCTCGAAGGTGTCCAGGACGCGTTCCAGGTAGGCCTTCTCGCGGCAGTAGGCGGCGTCCGGCCAGCCGTGGGTCGGCCACTGTTCGTCCACTCCGGGCTCGCGCTTGGGCCCGGGCGAGTAGGCGCCCACGGACGAGGCGTGGACCAGCGCCGGGACGCCGGCCGTGCGCACCGCGTCGAAGACGCGCAGGGAGCCCTCGACGTTGCTGCGCCAGGTGACGACGGGGTCGTGAGTGGGCTGGAAGCGCCAGGCCAGATGGACGACGGCGTCCGCGCCCGTCAGCAGGGAACCGAGTGTCCGGGCGCTGTCCGGGCGGGAGAGGTCCACCCTCCCCCACTCGACGCCGGGCAGGGTGAGGCCGGGCAGCCGCCGGGCCAGGCCGACGACCGACCCGACGTCCGGGTCCCGCGCCAGGGACCTGACGAGGCTCGTGCCGACGTTGCCGGTGGCGCCCGTGACGACGACGCGCAGCCCTTGCGATGCGTTCACGGTGACTCCTTGCGTCGCGGTGTCAGGGACGCAGCAGCGTCTTGACCATGCCGTCGGCCTTCGCCTGGAAGGTCTCGTACGCCTTCGGGCCGTCCTCCAGCGGCAGGTGGTGCGTCGCGAAGCCGTCCACGCCCAGCGGGTCCTCGTCCACGAGCAGCGGCAGGATGTCGGGCACCCAGTGCCTGACGTTCGCCTGGCCCATCCGGAGCTGGATCTGCTTGTCGAACATGGTGAGCAGGGGCAGCGGATCGACGGAGCCCCCGTAGACGCCCGAGATGGAGACGGTGCCGCCCCGGCGTACCGCGTCGATGGCGGTGAGGAGGGCGGTGAGGCGGTCGATGCCGGCGCGTTCCATGAGCTTGCGGGCGGCCGCGTCCGGCAGCAGCCCGGTCGCCCACTGGCCGGCCTTGCCGATCGGCGCCCCGGTGGCGTGGGCCTCCATGCCGACGGCGTCGATGACCGCGTCGGTGCCCCGGCCGCCGGTGAGGTCCCGGACCGCGGCCGGCAGGTCCTTGCCGTAGCGGCTCAGGTCGAGGGTCTGGACACCGCGCGCGGCGGAGCGGGCGAGGCGTTCGGGGACCAGGTCGACGCCGATGACCAGGCCGGCGCCCCGGTGCAGGGCGATGCGGGCGGCCATGTCGCCGATCGGGCCGAGGCCGAGGACGGTGACGCTGCCGCCGGGCGGGATCGCGGCGTACTCGACGGCCTGCCAGGCGGTGGGCAGCACGTCGGACAGGTAGACGAACCGGTCGTCCGGCGGGCCTTCGGGGACCTTGATGGGCAGGGTGTTGCCGAAGGGCACCCTCAGCAGCTCGGCCTGCCCGCCGGGCACCTGCCCGTACAGCTTGGTGTACCCGAAGAGCGCGGCGCCGGTGCCGTACTCCCGGACCTGCGTCGTCTCGCACTGCGAGTGCAGGCCCTCACCGCACATGAAGCAGGTGCCGCAGGAGACGTTGAACGGGACGACGACCCGGTCCCCGCGCGACACGGCGGTCACCTCGGGGCCCGTCACCTCCACGACGCCCATCGGCTCGTGGCCCAGGATGTCGCCGGGATCGAGGTACGGGCCGAGCACTTCGTACAGATGGAGGTCCGATCCGCAGATGCCCGTGGAGGTGACCCGGATGATGATGTCGGTCGGGTCCTGGATGACCGGGTCGGGAACGGTCTCGACACGGACGTCTCGCTTTCCTTGCCAGGTCAGTGCACGCATGGGTGGTCTCCTCGCTGTCGGGTGACGGCCGCGCCGCCGGTCAGTGGCGGGCCTCGCGCCGGGCCGCCTTCGCCTCGGCCTGGGCTGTCCGTCCGGCGGCCTCCCGCCGGCGCCCCTCCGCCTTCAGGCTTTCGTCGCCCAGCGCGGAGCCGTCCGACTTGAGCTTCGCCGCCTTCGCCCTCATGGCCAGGGCGCGGACGATTTCCGCATGCCTTCCCATAACTCCTCGCTACCTCCCGGTTCGCCCCGCGGGGCGTGCCCGCACGGCCGTTCCGTGCGACGGGTTCCCACGTAATCCGGGTTCAACCGGAATGCCCGATTCAAACGGGGCGGCGGCGGGTCGAGGAGTACGAAAACACCCCGGCCGGTCCCGCATGTCCCCAGGCGGTACGGGTACCCGCCTGGCCAGGCTCCCGGCGTACGCGGGAGCAGGCGCTGCCGGTTGGGACCACAGCCGCAGCGCCGTCCAGCGGACTCCGAGTCGCGCGCCGGTCCCGGTGCGCCCAGGATCGACGGCGGGGCCCCGACGGACCCGCCCGCCGCCGCGCGCATCCCTCGTACCGCTGCACGGAGAGTGCATGGCCGACAGCACCCTGTCCCTCCTGCTCCGCTGCGCAGGGGGACCCGGTCCTGTCCTACGACCGGCTAGGAGGAAGAACCCCATGAGCACACCCGGCCAGGATCCCACCGAGCGTTTCCCCGGGCCCGACTTCCCGCAGCAGAAGCAGGAGTACCCCGGCTGGACGGGGCCCATGGACCCGCCGCCCGACCACGGCGAGGACTCCTACAGGGGCCACGGGCTCCTGAAGGACCGCAAGGCCGTCGTGACCGGGGGCGACTCCGGCATCGGCCGTGCCGTCGCGCTGGCCTTCGCCCGCGAGGGGGCGGATGTGCTGATCACCCACCTCGACACTGAGGAGGACGAGGCCCGGGAGACGGCCAGGCTGGTCGAGGAGGCGGGCCGGCAGGCGCTGACCGAGGCGTGCGACATCCGGGACGAGAAGCAGTGCCGGGCGCTGATCGGCAGCGCGGTGCAGGAGTTCGGCCGCATCGACGTACTCGTCAACAACGCCGCGTACCAGATGTCACAGCCCGACGGGATCTCCGCGATCTCCACGGAACAGTTCGACCGCGTGCTGCGCACCAATCTGTACGGGATGTTCTGGCTGTGCAAGATGGCCCTGCCGCACATCCCGGCCGGCGGGTCGATCATCAACACCACGTCGGTGCAGGCGTACAAGCCGAGTCCGAGTCTGCTGGACTACGCCATGACCAAGGGCGCCATCGTCACGTTCACCCAGGGGCTCGCGCAGATGCTGGCGTCCGACGGCATCCGCGTCAACGCCGTGGCGCCCGGACCGGTGTGGACGCCACTCATCCCGGCGACGCTGTCGGACACCCGGGAGTTCGGGAAGCAGAGCCCGCTGGGGCGGCCCGCGCAGCCCGCCGAGATGGCTCCGGCATACGTGTTCCTCGCCTCCGGCAACGCGAGTTACATCACCGGGGAAGTCCTGAACGCGACCGGCGGCACGCCACTGCCCTAGGGCGGACAGGTCGTACGGATTGACGGGGCGGAGCACGGGAAGGCGGCGGATATGCCGAAGAATCATCAGGAAGCACCCGTTCTCGACGCTCTGGCCGCCTACCGGCAGCGGGACGAGCTGGGGCTCTCGCCCCCCGGCCACAAGCAGGCCCGGGGCGCGGATCCGAAGGTCAGGGCCGTGCTGGGCGACGCCGTGTTCCTCGGCGACGTGCTGGCGAGCGGCGGGCTCGACGACCGGCGGATGAAGTCCGGGGTGCTGCAGCGCGCCGAGGCCCTGATGGCCGACGCCGTGCACGCGGAGCACGCGTTCTTCTCGACGTGCGGCAGCTCCCTGTCGGTCAAGGCGGCGATGCTGAGCGTCGCCGCGCACGGCCAGAAACTGCTGGTCGGGCGGGACGCGCACAAGGCGGTGATCTCCGGGCTCATCCTCTCGGGCATCCGGCCGGTGTGGGTCGAACCCCAGTGGGACACCGAACGCCGTCTCGCGCACCCGCCGTCCCCGGAGGCGTACGAACGGGCCTTCGCGGAGCACCCGGACGCGAAGGGCGCCCTGGTCACCAGCCCCACGCCGTACGGGGTGGCGGCGGACCTGCGGGCCATCGCCGACGTGTGTCACCGGCGCTCCCGCCCGCTCGTCGTGGACGAGGCGTGGGGCGCGCATCTGCCGTTCCATCCGGACCTGCCGACCTGGGCGATGGACGCCGGTGCCGACGTCTGCGTGACCAGCATCCACAAGATGGGCAGCGGTCTGGAGCAGGGGTCGGTGTTCCATTTGCGGGGCGGCCTCATCGACCACGACACGCTGGCTTCCCGGGCCGATCTGCTGGGTACGACGAGCCCTTCCGTCCTGCTGTACGCGGGCATGGACGGCTGGCGGCGCCAGATGGTGCTGGAGGGGCACAGGCTGATGTCGCACGCCCTCACCCTCGCCGCGTCGGTCCGTGAGGAGATCGAGTCGATCGACGGAATGCACGTCAACGACGCCGACGACTTCTGCGGTCCGGGTGCCGGCTCCGCGTTCGACCCGCTGCCGGTGGTGATCGACATCGCGGACCTCGGTGTCTCCGGCTATCTGGCCGCGGACTGGCTGCGCGAACACCACCACGTGGACGCGCATCTGATGGACCACCGGCGCGTCAGCGCCCAGCTGACCCATGCCGACGACACCGGGACGGCGCGGCGGCTGCTGACGGCGCTGCGCGACTTCGCCCGGCACGCCCCCTCACTGCCCCGGGGGCCCGAGGTGGCGGTTCCGGCCCCGGCGGAGCTGCGGATGGAGCAGGCGAGGCTGCCGCGCGACGCCTACTTCCACGCGGTCGAGGATGTTCCGGTGGAGCAGGCCGTGGGGCGCGTCGCCGCCGAGATGATCACGCCGTATCCCCCGGGCATCCCGGTGGTGCTGCCCGGCGAGCGGCTGACGGAGCCGGTGCTGCGCTACCTCCTGACCGGCCTGGAGGCGGGGATGAACCTGCCGGACCCGGCGGACCCGCGGCTGCACACCGTACGGGTCTGCGCGGACGGCTGAGGCGCCCGGCACCTCGCGCGCCTCAGCCGCGAGTGCGGCCGACGCATTCCGCGACCGCGTCGCGGAGGCTGCCCGTACGGGCGAGCGCGTCGCGCTGGATACGCGCCCCGGTGCCCCGCTTGAGCACCTGCTCGATCCCCGTCTCCGCCGCGGCCAGGTCCCCGGTGTCCTCCAACGCGTCGCGCACATGGGCGAGCAGGGCGTGCACCACGGCCGGCGCGGGGGCGGGGCGCATGGAGGCGGGGTGCAGCAGTTCGCCCTCCAGGCCCGAGCGGCCGGCCTGCCAGGCGGCCATGCGCAGCAGGCCCACCCCGTACGGCTCCGGCGCCTCGCCCGCCCGCCAGGCCCGGGACGCCGTTTCGACCAGGCCGCGCACCAGCGTGGCGAGCAGCACGGCGTCGGCGGGGTCGAGACAGACGTCGGCGACCCTGACCTCGACGGTGGGATAGCGGTGCGAGAGCCGGGCGTCGAAGTAGATCATGCCCTTGTCGCGCAGGACGCCCGTGCCGACGAGGGCTTCGACCTCGTCGTGGTAACGGCGCGCGGAGCCGAACAGTTCCATCGGCCCGGCCGAGGGCCAGCGGCCCCAGACCCGGCTGCGGTAGCTGCTGTACGCGGTGTCCTGGCCCTGCCAGAAGGGCGAGTTGGTGCTGAGCGCGAGCAGCACCGCGAGCCACGGCCGCATGCGGTCCAGGACCGCGACGCCCTCCTCGTCCGAATCCACGGAGACGTGCACATGGCATCCGCAGGTCAGCTGCTCCTGCGTGGTCAGCCCGAACCTGTCGGCCAGCCAGCGGTAGCGTTCGCCCTCGCCGATGGACGGGCTGACGGGCAGTGGGGAGGTGGCGAGCGCGGCGACCGCTCCCCCGGCCTCGGCGGCGCTGCGGGCCGCCTCCGCCCGCCAGCGCAGGATCTCGTCCGCGAGTTCCCGCATGTCCGCGCGTGGCTCCGTGGCGAACTCCAGCTGCTGGCGGTGCAGCTCCGCTTCGAAGGCCGAGTCGCCCTCGGCGCGTCGTTCGGCCAGGGCCAGGACGGCCGTCGACAGCGCCCTCGGCTCGCCACCCTGCTCGTCGACGAGCAGCAGCTCCTCCTCGACACCCACCGTTCGCACCATCATGTCCTCCATGCTCGATCGGCCGGGGGCGGCTCCTCTCGCGCCGAGGCGCTTTCCACCCTCCCCCACTCCGCCGTATGCCACCTCATGGCGCGGGCACCCGTGACCCGCAGGCCTTTCTCCGCACCGGACCGCCACACCCGCCGCTCAGCGCACGCCGCCGCGCCGCACCACCAGGGCCATGTGCCCCGCCGCGATCTCCGCGGCGCCGGCCTCCAGCAGCGAGAACGGCGGCCCGGCCGCGCCCCGGAGCAGCGTCAGCGCCCCCAGCGCCGTCGTGCCGCCGGGCGCGGTCAGCGCCACGGAGAGCAGGGCGGTGACATCGGCCCGGGCCAGGAGCGGGGCCCCGTCCTCGTCCGCCCCCAGCCGGTCCAGGTCGTCGGTCAGCTGTTCCACCGCCGTCGCGCCGGAGGCCATGACCTCGACGGACACGGGGCACGCGCGCGGGTCCTGCCGGAGGAACGCCTTCTCCAGCCCCGCGTCGTCCGGTGCCGGAGGGCCGTGGACCGCGATCCGGACCGGCTCGCCCGGGAGCCCCAGGTCGAGCAGCGCCCAGTCCGCGAGGCCGTCGCGCAGGAGCCCCGTGACGGTGACGAGGGCGGCCGCTGAGGGCTCGCGGTCCAGGAGCGCCCGGGCCGTGCGGTCCAGAAGGACGGTGAGCTCGGCATGGCGTACGACCGCCGAGGGCTCGGCCCGGTCGGCGGCGCGGCCGGCGGGGCTGGGGCCCGGTGCCGGTGCCGGTGCCGGTGCGAGCACCACGAGCACGTCCCGCCCCCGTCCGTCCGGCGCGTCGATGCCGGTGAGCGTGGCGTACAGGGGCCCGTCCGGCAGCCCGGGGAGGCGGACCGGGAGGCTGCGGCCGCCCCCGCCGTCGGCCACGGCCGCCGCGTGGGCGCGGAGGGCGGCCCGGTCGGCGGGGCGCAGGAGCGCGACGAGGGGGCGGCCTGCGGCGTGCCCCGGATGGAGCCCGGTCAGGTCGGCGGCGGCCCGGTTGAGGCGGCGCACCACCGTCTGCCCGTCGGTCAGGACGACGGGCCACGGCAGGTGGTCGAAGATGGCCTTGAACGGGTACGGCGCCGCCTTCGCGCCCGGTGTCCGCTGCGGCCCCGGTGGGTCCTCCGCCAGGCGCAGGGCCTCGATGGCGTGGTCCAGCTCCGCGAGGGCCGCATCGAGCAGAACCGGGTATTCGGCGGGAGGATGGTCCCGGGCCGCGCGCAGTTCCCGTGCGCGGGCGACGAGGGCCTGAAAGCCGCTCTCGCCCGCCGGTGGCCCGTCCATACGACGAAGCTAACCGATCACCGGTGCCCCGGCACCGAGCGGCGCGGCGGGTCCCGTTCCGTTCACGGTGGGGGCCGGGAGTTTCCAGGGAGGCTGAGGGTGACGCGGCCGATGGATGCGGTGACCGACGACGCGGCCGTGGCGCCGTGGCTCGTCCGGCTCGGTGTGCGGGCGATGCGCTGCTCGGACGGGTGCCGGGGCGCGACGGTGTTTCTGCGGTGCCGCGGCGGGGAAAGCCGCAGCTCTTCCACCCACCCGGATCTCGCGGTCCTGGCCGCGCTCCAGGAGGACTACGGCGAGGGCCCCTGCGTCGAGGCCACTCGCTCCCTGCGCCCCGTCGAGACGGTCGATCTGGTCGCCGACGCGCGGTGGCCGCGCTTCCGGGTGGCGGCGCTGGAACGGGGTCTGCGCGCCTGTACGGCGGTGCCGGCCACGGCGGAGGGGGTCACGGCGACGGTGACCCTGTACGCGTTCCGCCCGTGGCGGCCGACGACGGGGGCCCGGGAGGCGGTCGGGATGCTGGCCGAGGAGACGGTCGGCGGGCTTCTCCGCGAGCATGCCCGCAAGGGAGCGGCGGCGGAGGCGGAGCAGCTGCGGACGGCGATGGTGTCGCGAGCCGTGATCGACCAGGCCATCGGCATCGTGACGCACCTGCTGGACTGCGCCCCGGACCGGGCGTTCGACGTCCTGCGCGTGCTCTCGCAGCGCACGAACCGCAAGCTGAGCGCCGTCGCGGCGCAGATCGTACGGGCGAGGGGCCGGGGCAGCACGCGTGAGCTGCGCCGGCTGCTGGGCGATGTGCTGGCGGACGGAGCCTGAGGGCTGTCCCGTCAGTTGGAGGGCGTGGTGTATTCGGCTGTGTGGCACGACGTGGCATCACCCCGCAGCGGCGCCCCAGTCCCTCAGGAGCCGGTCGCCGAGGCGGTCCTCCAGGAAGCCGGTGGCGTCGATTCCGAAGACGATGTCCGGCTCCAGGCCGGGTTCCTCGTCCAGCAGCCCGCGTACGACGTCGTGCCGCACCACCTGCTCGTGGACGGCGTCCGCCTCCACGTGTTCGGTGTAGAAGAACTCGGCGGCGGCTCCGGCGCCCGCCCGCTTCATGGCGAGGGCGAGGCGACGTGAGGCGGGCGACGAGGTGATCTCCACGGCGGCGAAGTGGCCGACCAGGGCGCCGCGCAGCCGCCGGTGCAGGCCGCACAGGGACATGAGGTTGACGAGCGCCAGCATCTCGGCGTGACCCTCGTCCAGATAGTGGCCGTACGCCGTCTCCAGGCCCAGGTCCGCCATGAGGTCGGCGAAGAGCCGGGCGTGGACGCGGTCGGCGCGGCCGGCGCCGAACTCGTCGTACTCGATCGCCGCCATCCCCGCCTTGGCACGCCCGCTGAGCCGGGGCAGCACCCAGGCGTGCGGGTCGGCCTCCTTCAGGTGGTACAGGGAGCGCTGGACGGCGTAGGCCCGCAGCCGCTCCGGCGTGGCGTGTTCCTGGAGGAAGTGCGACACGCCCGTGCCGTCGACCGGCTCGACGAGCAGCGCGTCCAGGGTGTCGTCCAGAGCGGCCCCGGGCGGGACGTCCCGGCGCAGCGCGGTTTCGAAGCGGCGTTCCAGGGCCGCCCTGACCGCCAGCAGCGCGGGGTCCCATTCCCGGGCCGGGTCCACGCCGTCGAAGCCCCGGTAGTGGAGCTCGTAACAGACGTACAGAGCGAGCTGGAGGTCCTCGCCGTAGGGCTCGGCCGCTTCCGCCAGGGGCGGCGCGGGCAGGGGGCCGCTCCCCCGGAGATGGGCGACGACCGCCGCCGAAAGCTCGCCACGGGCCCGGGGAAGTCCGGGCCCGCCCCTCTGACCGGCCATGATGTCTGTCCTCCTTTGTCTGCCGGGGCCCTCTCCCACCATGTGGGCCCGCCGCCGATGGCGCTACATGAATGAGCGCGTCCGTGCGGGGAACCCAGAGGCTGCGACCCGGAAGCCACGTCACCGGGCGTGTTCCCCGTAGGACGGAAGGACGGCAGAAGATGAGCGACAACGGCAGCAAGCGCAAGGTGCTGGCCATCGTCACCAACTACGGCGTGGAGCAGGACGAACTCGTCGTACCGCTCGGCCATCTGCGCGAGCGCGGTGTGCGGGTCGATGTCGCGGCTCTGAAGAAGGACGCCATCGAGACGCTGGTCGGCGACAAGGACCCCGGCACGTCCGTGACCCCCGACCTGACGCTGGACGAGGTCGACCCGGCCGGCTACGACCTGCTGCTCGTGCCGGGCGGCACCCTGAACGCGGACACCCTGCGGCTGCAGGGCCCGGCCTGTGACATCGTGCGGTCGTTCACCGGCTCCGGGCGCCCCGTCGCGGCCATCTGCCACGGACCGTGGGTGCTGGTGGAGACCGGCAGCGTCAAGGGCAAGCGGCTCACCTCGTACGCCTCGTTGCGGACCGACGTGAGCAATGCGGGCGGGGACTGGGTGGACGAGCCGGTCGTGACGGACGAGTCCGGCGGCTGGAAGCTCATCACCTCGCGCAACCCGGGCGACCTGGACCCCTTCCTGAAGGAGGTCGACGCCGCGCTCGGCGGCTGAGGCTCCCCGGTACGAAGGCCGCCCGGCGATCCGTACGGGCGGCCTTCACACGGGTTCGGGCGTGAACGGCCGGAACTCGTCCTCGCCCGGCTGCACGACCCCGTAACTGCTCTCCGGCACCTCTTTCCACACGCCGGGCAGCCCGCCCAGCGGTTCCGACACCACCAGGCGGGTGCTGTCGGAGACGCCCCTCAGGAAGTCCGAGTCGGGGTGCAGGGCGCGCACGGTCTCGGCCTTGCTGCTGTAGAACAGCGAGCGGGACTTGCCGAGACTCGAATAGCGGAACGACCAGAGCCGTTCGCCGTCGGACACCGCGACGGTCATCTGGAGGGGGTTCTCCACCCCTTCGTCGCGGCCCACGCGTTCGATCAGCCCGGCCATCCTGGCCACGGCACCCGGCACGTCCTGGTCGAGCCCGAAGGTCAGCGCGAGGTAGAACATCACCTCGGAGTCCGTGGACCCCTCCAGGGCCGAGAACAGCGCCGGGTCGAGCGCCAGGGAGAGATCGCGCCGCAGCCGGTGGAAGTCGGCGATCGCGCCGTTGTGCATCCACATCCAGCGGCCGTGCCGGAAGGGGTGGCAGTTGGTCTCCTGGATGGCCGTCCCCGTGGACGCCCGCACATGCGCGAAGAACAGCGGGGAGCGGATGTGGCTCGCGATCTCCCGCAGATTGCGGTTGTTCCAGGCGGGTCCGGTGTCGCGGATGACCGCGGGCATCTCCTGCTCGGGTCCGTACCAGCCGACCCCGAATCCGTCCCCGTTGGTCGTCTCCACGCCCATGGTGGAGTGCAGGCTCTGGTCGATGAGCGAGTGCTCCGGTTTGTAGAGGAGATCGCTGAGCACGACACTCGTGCCGGAATAGGCCAGCCATCGGCACATGTGCGGCCGTCCCTTCCCGGGCGGCGGGCAGGAACCGGTGCGGACGCGCCGGTGGTGCTTCCGCGGGCCTCGGTCCCTGGGGCGCCCGGTCGTCGTCGTTATGTCCACGCTACCGACTTCACGGGTCGGCTGCCCGGCCGCGCCCGCCGGAAACCGCCCGGTACGCCGGGCCTCCGGTCAGGCGGCGGGGGCCGGCCCGCGCCGGAAGGTCTCCGCCAGGCCCGTATTGATCACGGCGACGGCACCCAGGACTGCCGCGGCGGCCGGGTGCCCGACCCCGTACAGCGCGAGGGCTCCCCCGCCGAGCACCAGGGCCTTGACCGCCAGGACTCCTGCGAGCGGAGGGCGGAACCGGGCGCGCGGCGCGGCGAACAGTGCCCACAGCACGACGGCCGCGACGACGACGGCGGAGCCGGTGAACAGTCCGACCGCCAGGGCGCCGGCCAAGGAGAACCCCCACCAGAAGAGGCAGGCCAGCGCCGCCACCTCAAGGAGGAACGCGATCAGTTCGTTGGCCGCCCACCAGGGCCGCCCGGCCACCGAAGGAATGACCTGGCCGTCCGTGGCTCTGTCGTGCACCGTGCCCCCCATGTCGCTCGCGTGTACGAAGTCAGCGTACTCGCAGCCCAGTTCAGCGGGCGCGGCGCAACCGCAGAGCGGCTGCGGCAGCCGGCACGGCGCCAGGACGGCCGGACGGCGGTGTGTCGCCCGTTGGAACGGGACACCGGAGCGGATGGCTCAACCGATGTGTCCGGTCGCGGAGCGGGGGGTACGCGTGGTCGGGCGATGCCGTCCCCAGCGCGTGCCGGACACTCCGCGCACGGCACTGCCCCTCCCCCCCCACGAGATTGGAATCCAGTGAGCGAGAAGAAGAACCCGGTGTCGGCTGCCGCGGAGAAGATCGCCGGAAAGGTCCAGGACGCCGTCAGCTCCGGCAACGAGATCCCCGGCGCGCCCTCTCCCGAGCCCGCCCAGGTGGACGAGCCCACGAAGCCGCGCGGCCCGCTGCCGCCCAAGCACGACCAGCGCGGCCCCGAGACCGTGAGCCCCACCGGGCAGCCGACCGGTGCCGGTCAGGACAAGGTGGCCCAGGGCGGCGCCCACCTCACCACCGCGCAGGGTGCCCGGCTGTACGACACCGACCACTCGCTGAAGGCGGGCCCCCGGGGTCCGGTGCTGCTTCAGGACCACCATCTGCGGGAGAAGATCACCCACTTCGACCACGAGCGCATCCCGGAGCGGGTGGTGCACGCCCGCGGTGCCGCCGCCCACGGTGTCTTCCGCGCGTACGGCGCGGCGGCGGGCATCACGAAGGCCGCGTTCCTCGCCGAGGGCGCCGAGACGCCGGTCTTCGTGCGCTTCTCGACCGTGCTCGGCTCGCGCGGTTCCGCCGACACGGTGCGCGACACCCGGGGCTTCGCGACGAAGTTCTACACCGACGAGGGTGTGTTCGACCTGGTCGGCAACAACATGCCGGTGTTCTTCATCCAGGACGCGATCAAGTTCCCCGACATCATCCACGCGGGGAAGCCGCACCCGGACCGGGAGATCCCGCAGGCGCAGAGCGCCCACGACACGTTCTGGGACTTCGTCACCCTGCACACCGAGGCGACCCACCACACCCTGTGGAACATGTCGGACCGGGGCATCCCGCGTTCGTACCGGATGATGGAGGGCTTCGGCGTCCACACCTTCCGGCTGGTCAACGCCGAGGGCGCGACCACGCTGGTGAAGTTCCACTGGAAGCCGAAGCTGGGCGTGCACTCGCAGGTGTGGGAGGAGGCCCAGATCACCGCGGGCATGGACCCGGACTTCCACCGCCGGGATCTGGCCGACGCGATCGAGGCGGGTGCCTTCCCCCAGTGGGAGCTGGGGGTGCAGACGTTCCCGGACACCGAGGACCAGATGTTCGAGGGCATCGACCTGCTCGACCCGACGAAGATCGTGCCGGAGGAGCTGGCGCCGGTCCGCCCGATCGGGCTGATGACGCTGAACGCCAACCCGTCGAACTACTTCGCCGAGACGGAGCAGGTCGCCTTCCACGTCGGCCACCTGGTGCCCGGCATCGACGTCACCAACGACGCGCTGATGCAGGGGCGCCTCTTCTCGTACATCGACACCCAGATCACCCGGCTCGGCGGCCCGAACTTCGCGCAGCTGCCGATCAACCGGACGCACGCGCCCGTCAACGACATGCTGCGTGACGGGATGCACCAGACGGCCGTGCACCGGGGCGTGGCGCCGTACCGGCCCAACTCCCTGGACGGTGGCTGCCCGTTCACCGCCGGCGCGGACACGGGCGCCTACATCGAGGTGCCCGTCGAGGTCCCGGCGGCCCGGAAGGTGCGGGACGCGGCGGCTTCGTTCGACGACCACTTCAGCCAGGCCCGGCTGTTCTGGCTGAGCATGACGCCCACGGAGCGGGAGCACATCACGGCCGCGTACACCTTCGAGCTCGGCAAGTGCTGGGACCAGGCCGTCAAGGAGCGGGGCCTCAAGGTGCTGGCCAACATCGACCCCGAGCTGTGCGCGCACGTCGCCGAGGGACTGGGGCTGCCGGTGCCCGGGGCGACCGAGGACCTGGCCTCGCCCGAGCCCAGTCCCGCCCTGTCCCAGCTGGGCCAGACCTGGCCGGTCGACGGCCGCGTCGTCGGCATCGTCACCGACGGGGAGAACGGTCTGGACGCCGTGCGCGAGGCACGCGGCGCCGTCCTCGACGCCGGGATGGTCCCGTTGGTGATCGCGCCCTCCGGCGGAAAGCTGGGCTCCGGCAGCGACCCGGTCACCGTGCAGCGCACCTTCACCACGGCCCGGTCGATCGAGTTCGACGCCATCGTGCTGGCGGGAGCACCCGTCCCCGCCCCCGACGCCTACGGGGCCCGGGACGCGAAGACCGACGACGCGGCCACGGCCACCGGGGTGGACCCGCGCGTCCTGCTGCTGGTCACCGAGGCGTTCCGGCACGGTAAGGCCATCGGGGCCTGCGGCGACGGAACGGCGGTGCTGGAGAAGGCCGGCCTGGCTTCGGACGCCCCGGGCATCGTGGCGGGCGGGGCCGCGTCCACGGTGCTGGACGGCGTCGCGGAACTCCTGGCGGGTCACCGCGCCTGGGACCGCTTCACGCCCGCGCTCTGACACCGCCCCGGGCCGGCGCGCGTAGCGGGCCAGGTCCAGGGCACGCGCGGAGGTACGCCGCGGAAGGCATCGATACGAGGAGACGCATGAACCACCGGGACCGAGAGCACGAGGAGCCGCCCAGGACCGCCGCCGAGGAGGTCGTCCGGGAAGCGGAGGAGGCCGGGACCGGCGTGGCGGACCAGGGTGAGCGGCACGGCGGGGACAGCGAGGCCGGCGATGCGCTGACCCCGAACGAAGAGGCCCAGGAGGACGCGGACCGGCCGCACCCATAGGGTGACAAAAGGTGTGTTTTCCCCGTGCCCGGCAGGGCACGCGCAGGATGCGAAGGGCGGCTGCCCCGCAGCCGCCCGGCATCCGTGACGCCTCCGACGGAAGGACGAATCATGCCGACAGAGGCACGTGGCGACGACGTCTACCAGCCGCAGGGCGACGGACAGGACCCGCCGAACGACGACCTCGATCTGGAGAACGCGCTCGGTGAGCGCGGTCTGGACGACCAGATGGATGAGGGCTACTCGCCCCCCGAGCGCCCCCTCGCCGTCGACAAGTACGGGACGACGGGCGAGGAGGAACGCCGCGGCGAATCCCTCGACCAGCGCCTGGCCCAGGAGGTGGAGGACGTCGAGCCGCCGGACGGCGACGGCATCGGGGACCTGGACGACGGCGAAGGCGAACCGCTGGAGCCGGAGGAGGGCGGGACCCGCTCGGGCCGGCTGAGCGCGGCGGACGACGTGCCGGGCCGCCGGACCGACGTCTACGCCGACGACGTGGGCATCGACGGCGGCGCGGCCTCGGCCGAGGAGGCCGCCGTGCACACCACGGACGCGGAGGAGGACCAGGGGCGGGAGGGCTGACCTCGCGGCCGCCCTTTCGGCCCTGCGGAGGGAGGGTTGTCGGTGCTGGGATCCGGGAAGACCGCCGGCCGGCGGGTGCCGGCCGCACGGGTGCGGCCGGGGGCACTGACCCCCGACGTGCGCTTCCCCGACCGGTGTCAGCTGGTGCAGTCGCTGAAGGCCGCCGCCGCTGCCGCCCTCGCGTGGGCGCTCACGGGGTGGTGGCTGGAGGCGCCGATGGCGCTGATGGCCCCCTGGGCCGCCGTCGCGCTCGTGCAGGGGACGGTCTACCGGTCGCTGCGCTCGGCGGTCGAACTGCTCGCCATGATGGCCTCCGGTACCTTGCTCGCGGCGGGCGCCGCGGCGGTCACCGGGAACACCATGGCGGCCATGCTCATCGCCCTGCCGCTCACCGTGCTCCTCGGCAACTGGCTGCCGGTCGGCGAGCAGGGCCTGTACGCGCCCACCACCGCCCTGTTCGTCCTGGCCTACGGGACCTACTCGCTGCCCGCCGTGGGTCACAGGCTGCTGGAAACGGTGGTGGGCGCCGTCGTCGGGGTCGCGGTGAACGCGGTCGTCCTGCCGCCGGTGCACTCGCTGCACGTGAGGATCCTGGCCTGCGCGCTGCCCCGCGAGTGTTCCCGGCTGCTGCGCGAGCTGGGAGAGGGCATGGCCGGGGAGTACGACGAGGAGCGGGCGGAGCGCTGGCACCGGGCCGCCGGGGAACTGCCCGGGGCCCTCTCGGACCTGCGCGCGGCGCGCGGGTGGGCGACCGAGAGCTTCCGCTTCAACCCCGGGCACCGGATGCGCCGCAGCACCCCGTCGCCCTCCGAGCGCTGGGACGTGGTCTGGGCGCAGGTGGTGAACCGGCTGCTGACCCTGACGCTCACGCTCTGGGAGACCGCCTCGGAGCGGCGCGGACTGCCGCGCCCCCCTGGCCCCTCCCTGGAGGCCCTGAGCCCCGTCGTGTGCGCCGCGTCGGAGGTCTGCGCGGCCGACGCGACGGTCATGGAGCAAGGGCCGGACGACGACTGCCTGGAACGGCGCGCGGTCCGTCTCGCCGAGGCGCGGCGTGCCCTCGTCGAGGCCAAACGGCATCTGCGCGGGCCCGGCCCCGACGCCGGTGCCTCGCTCGGCAGCCTGGTGGCCGGCTGCCAGGCGCTGCTGGACGACCTGACACCCGGCGAGGACGGCTCGGCGCTCTCCGCCGGCGGCGCCCGCACCGGCCGGACCTGAGGAGCACGCATGGCACACACCGACCGCATCGCCCGGCCCTGGGGCACCCGCACCCCGTACGGTCCCGGGGAGCCCTGGCCCGTACGGGTCGACACCCGGCTCGCCGAGGGGGTGACGCCGGACCAGGTCGAGCGGTGGGTGCAGTCGGCGGCGATCCTGCACTCCAACGGGGACGGGCTCGACATCGCGGTGAAGGACGGCCGGATCGTCGGAGTGCGCGGCCGGGCCCAGGACCGCGTCAACCACGGCCGGCTCGACCCGAAGGACCTCTTCGGCTGGCAGGCCAACGGCTCCCCCGACCGGCTGACCCGCCCGCTGGTGCGCGACGGGGGCGGCCGGCTCGTCGAGAGCGACTGGGACACCGCGATGGACAGGGTGGTGCGGCGCACGAAGGAACTCCTGGATGAGCAGGGGCCGTCGGCGGTGGGGTTCTACACCTCCGGCCAGCTCTTCGCGGAGGAGTACTACACGCTGACGCTGATCGCCCGGGGCGGCATCGGCACCAACCACCTGGACGGCAACACCCGGCTGTGCACCTCGACCGCGGCGGAGGCCCTGAAGGAGTCGTTCGGCAGCGACGGCCAGCCCGGCTCGTACACCGACATCGACCACGCGGACACGATCGCACTGTTCGGGCACAACATGGCGGAGACCCAGACCGTGCTGTGGACGCGCGTGCTGGACCGGCTGGCCGGACCGAACCCGCCCGCCCTGGTCTGCGTGGACCCGCGCCCCACCCCCGTGGCGCGGGCGGCGACCGTGCATCTGGCGCCCCGGCCGGGGACCAACGTGGCGCTGATGAACGGCCTGCTGCGGGAGATCGTGGAGAACGGCTGGACCGACCGGGACTACCTGGACCGCCACGTCGTCGGCTTCGACGAGCTGAAGCAGCGGCTGGACGGCTACACGCCCGAACACGTGGCGGGCATCTGCGGGGTCCCGGCCGAACGGATCCGGGAGGCGGCCCGTCTGCTGGGCACGGCCGAGCGGCTGCTCTCGACGGTCCTGCAGGGCTTCTACCAGTCCCACCAGGCCACCGCGGCCTCGGTCCAGGTCAACAACCTCCACCTGGTGCGCGGGATGCTCGGCAAACCGGGCTGCGGCATCCTCCAGATGAACGGTCAGCCCACCGCGCAGAACACCCGGGAGTGCGGCGCCAACGGCGACATGCCGGGGTTCCGCAACTGGGAGAACGACGCGCACATGGCGGAGCTGGCCCGCCTGTGGAACCTGGACCCGCTCCAGGTGCCGCACTACGGTCCGCCCACGCACGCGATGCAGATGTTCCGGTACGTGGAGGAGGGATCCATCCGGATGCTGTGGGTCAGCGGCACCAACCCGGCGGTGTCGCTGCCTGAGCTGCGGCGCATCCGCTCGGTGCTCGCGCAGGAGCGGCTGTTCCTCGTGGTGCAGGACGCCTTCCTGACCGAGACGGCGCAGCTCGCCGACGTGGTCCTGCCGGCGGCGGTCTGGGGCGAGAAGACGGGCACCTTCACCAACGCGGACCGCACGGTGCACCTGTCGGAGAAGGCGGTCGAGCCGCCCGGCCAGGCCAGGCCGGACCTGGACATCTTCTGCGACTTCGCGCGCCGGCTGGGCCTGCGGGACAAGGACGGCGGCCCGCTGGTGCCGTGGAGCGGCCCGGAGGCCGCGTTCGAGGGCTGGAAGGAGTGCAGCCGGGGCCGTCCGTGCGACTACACGGGCATCACGTACGCGAAGCTGCGCGGCGGGAGCGGCATCCAGTGGCCGTGCAACGAGCGGCACCCCTACGGTACGGAGCGGCTGTACGCGGACGGCGCGTTCTGGAGCGCCCCTGATTACTGCGAGAGCTACGGGCGCGATCTGGTGACCGGGGCGCCGCTGGAGGAGACCGAGTACCGGGCGATGAACCCGTCGGGGAAGGCGGTCATCAAGGCGGCCGAGTTTCTGCCGCCGCACGAGCCGCCCGGCGAGGAGTATCCGTTCTCCCTGATCACCGGCCGGACGCTCTACCACTTCCACACCCGGACCAAGACCGCGCGGGCGCCCCAGCTCCAGGCCGCCGCCCCCCAGGTGTGGGTGGAGGTCTCCGCCGGTGACGCTGCCTCGTACGGCATCGAGGAGGGCGACCTGGTGGAGGTCGCGACGCCGCGCGGCACGGTCCGTGCGGCTGCGCGGGTCAGCGGTATCCGGGACGGCGTGCTCTTCCTGCCGTTCCACTACGGCTACTGGGACACCGAAGGCGGGTTCGAACCGAAGGGCGACGGGCGGGCCGGCAACGAGCTGACGCCCACCGAGTGGGATCCGGTCTCCAAGCAGCCGCTGTTCAAGACGGCGGCCGCCCGGCTGCGCCGCCTCGGCCCCTCCGGCTCCGCCGCCCCGGCGCCCACCACCACGGCGTCCGCCCCGGTCGCGGGCGCGGGCGGGGCGGACGAGGAGCCGCGCACACACCCGGAGGAGATCCGATGAAACTGGGCCTGGTCCTCAAAGAGGTCCACCACGGGGAGAACGCCCTCGCGGTGCGGCTGATGCGGCTCTCCAGCACGCATGCGACCGACCACGAGGTGCACCACGTCGCCCGCGACCTGGCCGCCTGGTCGCGGCAGCACGTACGGGAGCTGGCGGAGGCGGCCGCAAGGCGCGGGCTGGACCTCTCCCCGGAGCCCAAGGAGGAGTCCCCGGCCGCGGCGTGGCTGCGGGAGAAGGGCGGCGAGCTCGTGGGGCGGCGTCCCGAGACCGGGCTGCTGCTCCTGCGGGACCTGCGCGACACGTATCTGAAAGCTGCCGCCGTGTCCGTGGACTGGGAGCTGCTGGCCCAGACCGCCCAGGCCGCCCGCGATCAGGACCTGCTCGGCCTGGCCGAGCGCTGCCACCCGCAGACCCTGCGCCAGCAGCGCTGGACCAACGCGATGATCAAGGTCGTCTCGCCGCAGGTCCTGACGAGCTGACCGGGTCCCCCGGCAGCCGCCCGGTGCGGAATCGGGTGCGGGTGGCCGAGTGAGCGCGTGCGCGGGCCGGGGCGCGGGCGCATCGTTCTAGAGGGTCCCCGGCGAAGGAGCGCCGTATGCCGAGTCTGGACTGGAACACGCCCGTCGCGGGCGCGCCCTGCTGGGTGAGTCTCGCGACCCACGATCTCCGTGCCGCACGGGCCTTCTACAGCCGGGTGATGGGCTGGGAGTTCCACGACAGCAGCCTCGGCGACGACTTCGTCCTGGCGCGTGCGCACGGCAGGGCGGTGGCCGGCCTCGGGCTCTGCCCGGGCGGCGGCCCGCCTCCGGCCTGGATTCCCTACTTCGCCGTGCCGGGGGCCGACGCCACGGCAGACCGCATCCGGGAGCGCGGTGCCACGCTCGCTGTGGGCCCGTTGCCGCTGGGCGGGGGGCGGGCCGCGATCGCCGCCGACCGGGAGGGCGCCGTTTTCGGCTTCTGGGAGGGTCCGGCACCTGTCTGGGCCGACGGGCCGCGTGCTCCGGCCAGGGTGGATCTCCAGTCGCGCCACGTCTTCGAGGCGGCCATCTTCTACGCGGAGGTCTTCGGCTGGGCGAAGCCGCGGAGCCGGTGCGCCGTCGATTACGCGGATGACCGCGTCATCGTACGGGCGGGCGGGCACACCGTGGTGACCCTCCGTGGCGGCGGGGTGGAGAACGCCGCGGACCCCCGGGTGCGGGCGCGCTGGATCGTGGACCATCTGGTGCCCGACAGCCGGCGGACGGCGGAGGACGCGGTGGCGGCGGGGGGCGAGGCGACGCCGGTGGAAGGTGTGCCGGGAACCGCGTTCGTGCTCCGCGATCCGGAGGGCGCGCTCTTCACGGTCTCGGACCGCTGACCGGGGCCACGGCATGTTTGATCCCGATTCGGGAGGGAATGTGCCAGGGGTGCTTCGGACAAGAGGCGCGCCCGTGGGAGCTCCGCTCCGGGTGCCCCCTGTCCGGCGGAGGCTCCCACGGCGGTCCTGACAGGCGACGCCGAGGAGTGAACACCATGGCCGGTGCCCGACAGACAGCGCCCGCACCAGACCAGGACAGGCCCGTCGGGACAGCGGCGGCCTTCCACCGTCTGCGGGCCTTGCCCGACGGCCCCGAGAAGGACGAACTGCGCCGCGCGACCGTCTGCGCCTGGCTCCCCATGGCCCACCGGCTGGCCTCGCGCTTCCGCGACCGCGGTGAACCGCTGGACGATCTGCGCCAGGTGGCGGCGATCGGCCTCGTCAAGGCGGTGGACCGGTACGACCCCGGTCGCGGCAAGGCGTTCGAGACGTACGCCGTTCCCACCGTGGTGGGCGAGCTGAAGCGCCACTTCCGGGACCACACCTGGGACGTCCATGTGCCGCGCCGGGTCCAGGACCTGCGCAACCAGGTCCGGGTGGCCCGCCGCGACCTCGCCCAGACGCTGGGCGGACGGCAGCCGACCGAGGCGGAGATCGCGGCCGTGACCGGGCTCCGCGTCGAGGACGTCCGGGCCGGCCTGGAAGCCCTGGACAGCTACCGGACGCTGTCGCTGGACGCGGAGATGCCCAGGGCCAAGGACGGCTCCTGCCTCGCCGATACGCTGGGGCTGTGCGACCACGCCCTGGACGTCGCGGTCGACCGCGAGGCCGTGAAGCCCGGGCTGCGCAGCCTCCCGGAGCGCGAGCGCACCATCCTCTACCTGCGGTTCTTCCGCGACATGACGCAGGACCGGATCGCCGAGACGCTCGGCATCTCGCAGATGCACGTCTCCCGGCTGATCGCCCAGTGCTGTGAGGAGGTACGAAGGCAGGCGCTCCAGGAGGCCGTCCGGCCGACGTAGGCACCCGTTCCCGCGCCCGGGATCAGGCCGGGCTCAGCGGGCCCGTCTCCCGGAACCGGGAGGTGCGGGCAAGGTCCTCGTAGACGTGGCAGACGCCGTCCGTCACCTTGTCCCACGCGAACCGCGCGAGCGCGTGCTCACGGGCGGCGGCCCCGTAACGAGCCAGCCGGGCGGGGCCCCCGAGCAACCCCCGGACCGTCGCGGCGAAGTCGTGCGCCTCGTCCTCGCCCGGCGGCACGAGCGTCCCTGTGACACCGTCGACGACCACGTCCAGCTGCCCGCCGACGGCCGTGGCCACGACCGGCGTACCGCAGGCCATCGCCTCGATGGGGACGAGGGCGGACGACGTGTGGCGGGGAAGGGAGACGAGCAGGTCCGCGCTGGACATGAGGTGCGGCATCAGGGCCCGCGGCACATGGCCCAGCAGCCGCACCCGCTCGGCCACCCCGTACCGGACGGCGGCCCGGCGCAGTCGCTCGGCCTCCGGGTCCGCGAACAGGAGCTGTGCGTCCGGTCCCCCCGCGACGAGCAGTTCGGCACCGGGGATGCCGGCGAGCGCCCTGACGGCCCGGTCGAGCCCCTGCCCGGGGTCGAGCCGTCCGACGGACAGCAGCCGGAGGGCGGCACCGGGCGGCCGGTCGGCGAGGGGCACCGGCGCGTAGTGCCCCGTGTCGACGCCCCAGGGCACGACACTGATCCGAGCCCTGGGGACGCCGAGGGCCGCCAGTTCGTTCACCTCGTCCGCGCAGCTCGCGAAAATACGGTGGACCTCGCGGCCGATCCGCGCCTCGATGTCGGCACGCTCGGGCGGACCGGCGTCCTCGCCGCGCCCGTGACGTCGTTCCGTCGTTCCGAGCGAGTGGAAGGTCTGCACGACGGGGACACCCGCGCCACGGGCCCCGGCCAGGGCGGCCGTGCCGGAGGTCCAGAAGTGCGCGTGGACGACGTGGGGCCGGTTGAGCCGAAAGATCCTGGCCAGATAGGCGCCGAACTCCGGCATCCACGTGAGCAGTTCGTCCTTCGGCACCGGCGCGGGCGGCCCGGCGGGGACATGGACGACCTTCACGCCGGACGCGGTGCGCACCAGGGTCGGGCGGTCCGGCCGGTCACGGCGGGTGTAGAGGGTGACGTCGTGCCCGCGCCCCGCCAGGCACGCGGCCAGCTGCGCCACGTGGACGTGCTGTCCGCCGAGACCGGGTCCGTCCGGTTGCGCGAGCGGCCCCGTGTGCGCGGACACCAGGGCGATCCGGGCGAATCGCGGAATGAGCTCCGGCATCGCGTGACCTCCTTCGTGAGTCGGTCTCCGGTCGATCCTGCCGCAGCGGGCCGCGGGCGCACCTCCGCAACTGCCGTTGGAATGAATCCGCTCAGTTCGACTGGCCGATCGGCCGGACCACCAGCGTGTTCACGTCGACTCCGCGCGGCTGCGAGATCGCCCAGAGGAGGGTGTCCACCAGCTGCTCGGCGGTGATCATCGGACCGGCCGCCGCCGCACCGCCGGGGCGCTCGTCCCAGAACGGCGTGAGCACCCGGCCCGGTGCGATCAGGGTCGTGCCGACGCCGTACCCCGTGGTCAGCATGCGCACGTTCTCCGCGAGACCGGTCACCGCCCACTTGGTCATCGAGTAGAGGTTGCCGGGGGTGTTCTTGTACCCGGCCACGCTGCCGATGAGCACGATCCGGCCCCGGGACTCCTTGAGCGCCGGAAGCGCCGCCCGGACCAGCAGGGCCGGACCCAGCACGTTCGTCAGGACCATGCCGCGCCACTGCTCGGGGTCGCCGGTCTCGACGTGGGCGTCCGCCGAGTACCCGGCGTTGGCGATGGCGTGGTCGAGCCGGCCGAAGGTGCGCACGGTCTCCTCGACCGCCGCTGACACGTGCTCCCAGTCCCCCGCGTCGCCCTCGAACGTGAGCAGCCGCTCGCCCGCGTCCGCCTCCGCGGCCAGCACCGCCAGCTTCTTGGCGCTGCGCCCGGTCGCCGCGACCCGGTGCCCGAGGCCGAGGAGCCTGCGTACGCTCTCCGCGCCGATCCCGCTGGACCCGCCGGTGATGAAGGTGACGGGCGCCTGGGCGTCGTCGGTGGAGGTGTGGTCGCCGTTGGTCATGATCTCCCCGTGTTCCGGTGCCGTGCTGCGGTTGCCGCCCCCGACGCTAGATCGTCGGGGGCGGCGCGTCCACGGATCGCGGGGCCGTGCGGACTCCCGCGCGCCCGTCAGGGGTAGTACGGGGTGTGGGTGACGGAGGAGAGCTTGAGGTAGCGGGCGCCGTCGGCGGTGGCCCAGGTGGAGGCGTCCGGGTTGCCCGGCCAGTCGCCGCCGACCGCGATGTTGGCGATGAAGTGCATACCGGTCCCGGGCGGTGAGGTGTACCAGGTGGTGCCCGAGATGACGCCGTCCACCGCGTAGTCGATGTGGTCGGGGAACCAGCTGAACGAGTAGGTGTGGAAGGCGTTGGTCCAGCCCGCCGAGTTGGTCCGGGAGAACTGCTGCTGGGCGTTGTTGACGTCGTGGTTGGTCTGGTAGACGACGTTCGGGTTCTGCCCCACGATCTCGGCCGCGTCGAACTCCGGCAGCCAGGGGTTGAGGTACGCGGCCCACACGGCGGGCAGCAGCCCCCGGCCGTTGGGCATGCTCGCGGTGAACCTGTACGTGCCGTACCCGTACAGCGCCGTCGACTCGACGCGGCCCGAGTAGTAGACGCCGCCTCCGGCGTTGTACGCCTTGATGATCAGCGTGTCGCCCTCGTACCAGACGCAGTCCGGCCTGTACGTCTCCAGCTCGTTGTTGGCGGTCCACCTTCCGTTGATCTTGTTCCAGGCGTTGACGGTGACGGGTGCGCCCCAGGAGGCGGCCCGCGCGGTCTGTGCGCCCAGCATCAGCGCGGGCGGGACGGCCAGCGCGGCACCGAGTATGCGCCTGCGGCTCGGCTTGTGCGGCGTGTCGGTCATCACAACTCCATTGCTTGGACGAATGGATGGGGGGATGGGAGTGATGGGAGCGGTCCCACGCGGTGCTTGACGCGGGACACTAGGAGACCGTTCGTCAGTTGACAAGAGAGCGCGCATAACTCGGAACGTGGCTTTTGAAGTTGAATGCAAGGGGCTCCGGGCCGGGTCACCACCCTCGACGCGGCCGCGGCGGGCCGAGTTTCGCGGTGAGTGCCGCGAGGTAGACCGGAAGCTTGTCGACCATCGCCCTGGGGACCGGGGTGGACTGGACCGTGCCCTTGTTCACGTCCTCCACGACGAGGGTGTAGGTGCCGTTCTCCTCGACCAGTTCGGCGGCGAACAGCAGGGTCTGCGCGGAGGTTTCCATCAGCGCTCCCGGGAGGGCTCGTTGAGCCAGGCGGACCACGTCTCGGTGGCCCGCTGTTCGTCGGCATCCTCGGCGAACAGGTGGTGGCCGAGCCGGATCGGCACGTTCCAGGTACTGCCGTTGAAGAACCGGTAGAGGGCGTCCGGGCCGCGCAGGCCGACGAAGTCGGTGCTGAGCCAGTCGACGGTGACCTCCACCGGTTCGGGGGCCAGGAGGGTGAACCGGTCGCCCACCGCCGCGTCGTCGGCGAGGCCCAGACGGCGGCGCAGGGCGGCGAAGTCCGCCGGGTCCGCGGTCGGTTCGGGCCGGTGGGCGCGTACGTACACGGCGGGGCGCCCGGCGAAGTGCCTGAGGTATTCCGCCAGGGCGTGCTGATGGAAGTCGACGTACTTCTCGGCCACGTCCGTCTTGGCGTCCCAGTTCCAGGCGTCGTCCACCACACCGGTGTGCACCCAGTGGATGCCCATGCGCAGGTGGCTCGCGCCGCCGTCGGCGGGCTCGACCCGGTAGCTGAGCGTGTTGGAGAACCCGCCGTCCTGGGTGGCCCGTAGCGCGAGGTGGTGCGGCGGCTCCCAGGCCACGACGGTGGCGTCGCCCCGGGTGGCCTTTCCGCCGACGCGGGGCTCGATCTCCATCGGGTAGAGCCAGCCGAGGTTCCCGGCGGCGGTGGCGACGGCGTCCCAGACCTGCTGGGGTGCGACGGGCAGGTCCTGCTGCCTGCGGACTTGGAATTCCCGGGCCATGGTCGGTGCTGCTCCTTCGTCGTTCATGGTCAGTAGGTGAGCGGGAGGGCGCTGAGCCGTCGTTGCAGCGGATTGGGCCGCCAGGACGGCTCCGCCCCTTCGGCCGGCCGCAGCCCCGGCAGCCGGCGCACCAGCGTGCCGACGGCCACCTCCGTCTGGAGCCGGGCGAGCGGGCCGCCGAGGCAGAAGTGGGGGCCGTGGCCGAAGCTGAGATGCCGGTTTCCCGGGCGGGTCAGGTCGAGCCGGTCGGGGTCCTCGAAGCGTTCGGGGTCTCGGTTGGTGGAGCCGAGGAAGAGGTACACCAACTCGCCCTCGCGCAGGGTCCGTCCGCCGATCTCCAGGTCCTGCGCGACGACCCTGACGATGGCCTGGGTCACCGTGTCGTAGCGGGCCAGTTCCTCGACGGCGCCGCGCATGAGCCCGGGGTCCTCGCGCAGGCGGGCCAGCTGGTCCGGGTGGCGCAGCAGGGCGTGGACGGCGTTGGTGATGAGGTGCGTGGTGGTCTCGTCGCCCGCGGTGATGAGGACGAAGCAGGTGGAGAGCAGTTCGGAGTCGGTGAGCCGGTCGTCGTGGGCCTGGGTGGCGACCAGGGCGCTGATCAGGTCGTCGCCCGGTCGGCGGCGGCGCTGACTGATGAGCCCGGACAGGTAGTCCTCGTACTGGTCGATCGCCTTCTCGGACTCGGCGATGTCCTCGCTGAGCCGGCCGAAACGGCTGAACCAGCCCTTGACCCGCGGCAAGTCGTCCTCGGGGATGCCGAAGAGTTCGCAGACGACGGACATGGGCAGCGGGGAGGCGACCGCTTCGATCAGCTCCATCTCCGGCCCGGCGGCGACGGCCGCGTCGATGAGCCGGTCCACGAGGTACTGGACGCGGTCGCGCAGGGCCTCGACGCGGCGGGCGGTGAACGCCCGGTTGGCGAGCTTGCGCAGCCGCGCGTGGTCCGGCGGGTCGGTGTTGCTCATCACGCGGCCGAGTCGGTCGGTGAGCCGGCTGAACTCCTTGAGGTCTCCGCCGAGCGCGGTGTAGGCCCGGGTCATCCTGTCCCGGTCGTTGGAAAGCCGCAGGTCGCTCAGCGCCGCCTCGACGTCGGCGTACCGGGTGAGGTACCAGACGCCCTGGGGGCTGCGGTGGACCGGGTCCTCGCGCCGCATGCGGGCGTAGAGCGGGTAGGGGTCGCGCCGGGCCTCGGGGGTGAGCAGGGCGGCGCCGAGGTCGCGGACCGGGGCGGGGCCCGCGGTGTCGCGGGCCCCGGCCAGGGTGTCGGTGGAGGTCATGTCGGCCGCGTTACCGCCGGGCGTCCATGGCTTCGGCGAGGCTCCTGGGCCGCATGTCGGTCCAGTTCCGCTCGATGTATTCCAGGCAGGCGGCGTGGGTGCCGGGGCCGTGGGCGACGGTCCACCCGGCGGGAACGTCGGCGAACTGCGGCCAAAGCGAGTGCTGGTTCTCGTCGTTGACGAGGACGAGGAAGGTGCCGTCCTGGTCGTCGAAGGGGTTGGTCATGGGTCAGTCCTCCTGAGGGGAAAGGGTGGTGTCACCGGCGTCACCGGTGGCCTCGGCGATCCTGGCGGCCAGGACCGGTCCGATCTGGGCCAGCGAACCGGCCCGGGTCATCTGGTCGTGCCGGGTGGTGATCTCGTGGGATTCGATCCGGCCCGTGATGTACGGGCGCCAGACGTCCGGTCCGGCGTCGTCCTGGGCCCGGTCGATCGTGGAGTTGAACAGCAGCAGGTCGCCGTCGTGGCGGCCGGGGACGAAATCGACCGCCAGCTTCGCGTTGTTGATCATGATGTCGACGATGACCTCGACCTGCCGCTCGTTGAGCCCGGCGAGGGCGCTGCCGCGCCGGTTCAGCACCTCGGCGACCTCCGCGTACGTGATCTCGCGGTCGCCCAGCTCGGCCGGGTCGACGTCGAGCACGCCGACGAGTACGTCCCGCACGGTGGGCACGGGCTCGTCCTCGAACCGGACGTCCTTCACCGGGTAGGCGTCGAGGACGGCCAGGAGGGCGGTCCGTTCGCCGCGCGCCCGGAGTTCGCAGGCGAGGGCGTGGGCGATCAGTCCGCCCGCGGACCAGCCGAGCAGCAGGTACGGGCCCTGCGGCTGGATCTTCTGGATGTGGTCCGCGTAGTCGGCCGCCATCTCCTCGTACGACTCCGGCAGCGGCTCGGGGCGTCCGAGGCCGCGCGCCTGGATGGCGTAGACGGGGTGCTGCGGGCCGATGTGGTTGAGCAGTCCGCTGTACGACCAGCTGATGCCGCCGCCGGGGTGGACGCAGAACAGCGGGGTCTCCGTCCCGGTCGAACGCAGCGGAAGGACCACATCGAGCGCGTCGTCCGGGTTGTTCATGGCGAGGCGTTCGGTGAGCCCGGCGACGGTCGGCGCTTCGAACAGCATCCGCAGCCCCAGTTCCAGGCCCAGGGTCTCCCGGACGCGTGCGGCCAGCCGGGCGGCCAGGAGCGAGTGGCCGCCCAGGTCGAAGAAGCCGTCGTCGATGTCCACCTGCTCGCGTCCCAGCACTTCGGCGAAGAGCCCGCACAGCAGTTGCTCCTGCGGGGTCCGGGGCCCGCGCCCCGCGCCCGACACGCCGTAGTCCGGGGCGGGCAGGGCGGCCCGGTCCAGCTTGCCGTTGGCGGTCAGCGGCAGCGCGTCCACGGTGACGAAGGCGGCCGGGACCATGAAGTCGGGCAGCTCGCGGCGCAGCCGGCCGGACAGCTCGGCGGTCTCCGGGACGGCGTCGGGCGCGGGCACCAGGTAGGCGACGAGGCGCTTGTCCCCCGGCCGGTCCTCGCGCGCGACGACGGCCGCCTGGGCGACGCCGGGGCAGCCCGCGAGGACGGCTTCGACCTCGCCGGGCTCGATGCGCTGGCCGCGGAGCTTGACCTGGTGGTCGACGCGTCCGGCGAAGTCCAGCGTGCCGTCGGGGCGCCACGACGCGAGGTCGCCGGTGCGGTACATGCGGCTTCCGGCGGGCCCGTACGGGTCGGCGGGGAAGCGCTCCGCGGTGAGGCCGGGCCGCCCGAGGTAGCCGCGCGCCACCCCCGTACCCGCGAGGTACAGCTCGCCGACCAGGCCGGCGGGCAGCGGGCGGAGACGGTCGTCCAGCACGTATGCGCGCATGTTCGCCATCGGGCCGCCGATCGGCACGGTCGCGGCGTTCTCCGGGAGGCCGCGCACCGGGTGGCGGGTGGCGAGGGTGGTGGCTTCGGTGGGTCCGTAGCCGTTGACGACCTCGATGCCGGGGCAGGCGGCGAGGACCCGGGCGACGGCGGCCGGCGAGACCACGTCGCCGCCGGTCCACACCTCGCGCACTCCGGCGAGCAGCCCGGGGCGTTCCTCGGCGACGAGCCGGAACAGCCCCGCGGTCAGCCAGAGCCCCGTCACGCCGTGCGCGGCGACGGTGTGCTGGAGCAGGTCGAGGTCGAGCTGTCCGGGGGGTGCGACGACGATCCGGCCGCCGCTGAGCAGCGGCACCCACAGTTCGTACGTGGAGAGGTCGAAGGCGGTCGGGGAGTGCATCAGCACCCGCGCGTGTCCGCCGCCGCGCCACTCCGGGGTCAGCGCGAGGCCCACCACGTCCCGGTGGGTGACGGCCACGCCCTTCGGCCGCCCGGTCGAGCCGGAGGTGTACATGATGTATGCCAACTGCCCGGGTTCGCACGCTGCTTCCACCGCGTCCGGCTCATGGTGTCCGGACTGCTCCAGCGCGGCCAGGACCTCCCGGGTGAGGACGAGCGCGGCGCCGCTCTCCCGCAGGATCAGGTCGATGCGGGAGGCCGGGAAGCGCGGGTCCAGGGGGACGTAGGCGCCGCCCGCCTTGATGACGGCCAGGAGCGCCACGACGAGGCCGGCCGAGCGGTCGAGCATGACCGCGACCGGGGTCTCGGGCCGGACGCCCTGCCGGATCAGGGCCCGGGCCAGCGTGCCGGCCCGCCGGTCGAGTTCCGTGTAGGTCAGCTCAACGCCGTCCGCGACGACGGCGACGGCGTCCGGAGTGGCACGCACTTGGCGGGCGAACAGCGCCGGCAACGCGTCCGGGGGAAGTTCGGCGGCGGTGTCGTTGAACGTGTGGAGCAGCCGGTGGCGTTCGGCGTCGGACATGAGGTCGACGCGGCTGAGCGGCCGGTCCGGTTCGGCGACCGCCGCCCGCAGCAGCCGGGCCCAGCGCTCGAACAGCAGCTCCACGGTGGCGGCGTCGAACAGGTCGGTGGCGAATTCCACCGCACCGACGAGTCCGGCGGCGCCGCCGTCCGGCCGGAACTGCTCGGCCAGGCTGAAAGTGAGGTCGACACGGGAGGTCCCGGTCGGTGCCTCCAGGTGGCCCGTTTCGAGGCCGGGCAGTGCGAAGTCGCCCAAGGGTGCGTTCTGGAGCGCCAGCATGACCTGGAAGAGCGGGTGGTGGGCCAGGGACCGCACCGGGTTGGCCACCTCCACCAGGTATTCGAACGGCACGTCTTGGTGGTCGTACGCGGTGAGCGCCTTCTGCCGGACCCGGCCGAGGAGCTCGGCGAAGCCGGGGTCGCCGCTGGTGTCGGTGCGCAGGACGAGCGTGTTGACGAAGAAGCCGACGAGCTCGTCCAGCGCCTGGTCGGTGCGTCCGGCGATCGGGCTGCCGATGGGGATGTCCGTGCCGGCGCCGAGCCGGGTGAGCAGGGCGGCGAGTCCGGCCTGCAGCACCATGAACATGCTGGCGCCGCGTTCGGCGGCCAGGTCGCGCAGGGCCTGGTGCAGCTCGGGGTCGATCCCGACGACGACCCGGTCGCCGCGCTGCGAGGCGACGGGCGGCCGGGGCCGGTCGGCGGGGAGCTGGAGCTGCTGCGGGATGCCCGCGAGTTCGTCCTTCCAGTAGCCGAGCTGCCGGGCGAAGAGGCTGTCCGGGTCTCCCGCGTCGCCGAGCAGGTCGCGCTGCCAGCGGGTGTAGTCGGCGTACTGCACGGGCAGCGGGGACCAGCCCGGCTCCTCGTGGCGGCAGCGGGCGGCGTACGCGGTCGCCAGGTCGGCGGAGAGCGGGCCCATGGACCAGCCGTCGGCGGCGATGTGGTGCACGACGACGAGCAGCACGTGCCGGTCGGGGGCGAGCGCGAACAGCTCGGCCCGGACCGGGGGTTCGGCCGCCAGGTCGAAGCCGCGCCGGGCAGATTCGGCCAGGCGACCGGGGAGTGCGTCCTCGTCCAGGTCCACCACGGGCAGCTCGGGGCGTGCCCGCACCGGGTCCAGTACGACCTGGTGCGGGGTGCCGTCGGCCTCGCGGAACACCGTGCGCAGGCTCTCGTGCCGGGCGATGACGTCCGCGAGCGCGGCGTGCAGGGCGGTCCGGTCGAGGCCGCCGGTCAGGCTCAGCGCGAGCGGCATGTTGTACGTGGCGCCCGGCCCCTCCATCCGGTGCAGGAACCACAGGCGGCGCTGGGCGAAGGACAGCTCGACGCGCTCCGGGCGGGGCAGGGCGGTCAGCGCGGGGCGCGCCGCTCCGGACCCGTCGAGGCGGGCCGCGAGACCGGCCGCGGTGGGGGTCTCGAAGAGGGTGCGGACCTCCAGCTCCGCGCCGAGGGTGGCCCGGACCCGGGATGCCAGGCGGGTCGCGAGCAGCGAGTGCCCGCCGAGGTCGAAGAAGCTGTCGTCCACCCCGACCTGGGCGAGCCCCAGCACCTCGGCGTACAGCTCCGTGAGCAGCTGCTCCTGCGGGGTGCGGGGCGCCCGTCCGCCCACGGCGGGGCCGAGGCCGGGTGCGGGCAGTGCGTGCCGGTCGAGCTTCCCGTTGGCGGTCAGCGGCAGGGCGTCCAGCGCCACGAACGCCGAGGGGACCAGGTAGTCGGGGAGCCTTTCGCGCAGCCAGTCGCGGAGTTCGCCGAGGAGGGCACCGGTGCTCCGGCTGCCGGTCGGGCGGTTGGTCAGCGCGGAGAGCGCCCGGTCGGCGTTCCCTGCCGGGCAATACTCGACCGGGGGGCCGGCCGGGTCCGCGAACACCACGTCCAGGGCGTCGTCCGAGGTGGCCGACCAGGTGACGGACACCGCGCGGCCGGACGCCTGCCCGAGGGCGTGGAAGTCCTCGGGGTCGGGGAGGCGGTCCTCCTCGTCCGGGGCGTGCAGGCGCGCCAGGAGCTCCGCGATCGGTCCGTCCCCCTCGTGCAGGGCGCGGGCCAGGGCTGCTTCCCTCGCGACGCGGCGGTTGGGGACGCCGGTGATCCGCAGGACGGCGGCGGGCGGTTCGGTGAGCAGGGCGCGCAGGGCGTCGGGACCGGCGATGTCCCGTCCCCAGGCCAGCTCGATGGTCCCGGGCGCGGGCTCCGGGGCCGCCAATGCCTTGTGCAGGGTGACGTCGTAGCGGTAGCGGCTCAGCTCGTTGTGGTGGCGTCCGCGCTTGATCTCGACGGCCACCGCGCCGATGTCCGTGCCGTGCTCGCGCAGGGCCGTGAAGAAGTCGGGGTCGACGAGGAGTTCCTTCTCCACCCTGACGGCCTGCTCCACCGCACGACGTACGGCGGCGGGGTCGGCGTCGTCACCCGTGCGGTGCAGCTGGACGGCGGTCGCGAACGGACGCAGCAGGCGCAGGTTGCGTACGTCTCCGATGAACAGCGCGCCGCCGGGGGCGAGCAGCCCCACGAGCTTGCCGACGACGTCGGCGAGGTAGTCGGCGGAGGGGAAGTACTGCACCACCGAGTTGATGACGATGGTGTCGAACGCCTCGGCGGGCAGCCCGTCCGTGTCGTGTGCCGGACGGGTCTGGAGCACCACTCGCCCGGTGAGCCGTTCCTCGCGGGCGACCTGGGCGGTCAGGGCGTCGATGGCGGTGGCGGAGAAGTCGGTCGCCCAGTAGCTCTCGCAATGGGGCGCGATCCGGGACAGCAACAGGCCGGTGCCGACGCCGACTTCGAGCACCCGGCGGGGGCCGAGGCCGAGGATGCGGGCCACGGTGGCGTCCCGCCATTCCCGCATCTGCTCCTCGGGGATGGGCTGCGTGTCGTAACTGCTGTTCCACCCGACGAAGTTGTCGCCGAAGCGTGCCGTGTCGGGGGCGATGGGCAGGGCGTCGTAGATGTCCTGCCACTCCCCCACCTGGTCCGCTTCGAGGCCGCTGTCCCGGGCCGTGTCCTGGTGCGGGACGACGTAGCCGACGAGCCGGTCGTCCTGGGCGAGTACGGCGGCCCGGGCGACGGCGGGGTGTGCGGCGAGCGCGGCCTCGATCTCGCCGGGCTCGACGCGGAAGCCGCGCACCTTCACCTGGTCGTCGGCGCGGCCGGCGTACTCCAACTGTCCGTCGCCCAGCCGGCGGACCAGGTCGCCGGTGCGGTACATGCGCTCGCCAGGGGCGAAGGGGCAGGCGACGAACCCGCCCGCCGTCAGCCCGGGCCGGTTGAGGTATCCCCGGGCGAGGCCCGCGCCCGCCACGTACAGCTCCCCGGTGACGCCGGGCGGCACCGGTTGCAGGCGGGCGTCCAGCACGTAGACCCGGGCGTTGGCGATGGGCCGGCCGATCGGGGGCACACCGGTGCCGGGGGTCAGCGGGTCGCTCATGGTGGCGCAGACGGTGGTCTCGGTCGGGCCGTACGCGTTGATCATGCGGCGTCCGGGCGCCCACCGCGCCACCAGCTCGGGCGGGCATGCCTCACCGGCCGCGACGAGCGTCGTCGCGGTCACGGCGCCGTCCGGCACGGCGGCGAGGACGGACGGCGGCACCGTGACATGGGTGACGCCGAGGTCCGGGTCGGTGAGTGCGGCGAGGGGCCCGGCCGCCTGGGGCAGCACGAGGGCGGCGCCGCTGAGCAGGGCGGTGCAGATCTCCGACACCGAGGCGTCGAAGCTGGGCGAGGCGAACTGGAGGACCCGGCTGGCGGGTTCGACCGCGAAGCGGTCGATCTGTCCGGCGACCAGGCTCGCCACACCACCGTGTCCGACGACGACGCCCTTGGGGCGGCCGGTCGAGCCGGAGGTGTAGATGACGTAGGCCGGATGGCGCACATCGAGCGCGACCCGCGGGTCGCTCTCCGGCCAGTCGCCCTCCGACACCAAGGCGGGATCGTCCACCACGAGCGCCGGACGGGCATCGTCCAGCATGTACGCGATCCGGGCCTCCGGGTACGCCGGGTCCACCGGCAGATACGCCGCACCGGCCTTCAGCACACCCAGAACGGCCACCACCGACTCCACCGACCTCGGCAGAGCCACCGCCACCACCTGCTCCGGACCCACCCCACGCGCCATCAACGCATGAGCGAACCGGTTCGCACGGCAATTGAGTTGACGGTACGTCAATTCAGTCTCGCCGCAGACGAGCGCGAGCGCGTCCGGTGTCGCCGCCACCTGGGCCTCGAAGGCCTGGGGCAGCGGGACCGCGCCGACGTCGCGGGTGGTCGCGTTGTCCCGTTCCAGCAGCCGGTGCCGCTCGTCGGCGTCGAGGAGGTCGATCGCGCCGATCGGCTGTTCCGGGTCGGCGGTGACGGCCGTCAGCAGAAGCGTCCAGCGCCGGACCAGCGCCTCGACCGTCGAGCGGTCGAACAGGTCGGTGGCGTACTCGACGGCGCCGACGATCCCGGCCGGGGTTCCGTCCGGGTGGAACCGCTCGACCATGCTCACGCCGAGGTCGAACTTCGCGGTGCCGGTCGCCACGGCGTAGGTCGTGACGTCCAGCCCTGGCAGCGAGAAGCTGCCGGTGGGGGCGTTCTGCACGGCCAGGATGGTCTGGAAGAGGGGGTGGTGGGACAGGGAGCGGGACGGGTTCAGCGCCTCGACCAGGTGCTCGAACGGCACGTCCTGATGCGCGTACGCCGACAGCGCCGCCTCCCGCACCCGGCCCAGCAACTCGCCGAAACCCGGATCACCACTCGTGTCCGTCCGCAACACCAACGTGTTCACGAAGAACCCGACCAGATCATCCAACGCCTCATCCGTACGCCCCGCGATCGGACTCCCGATCGCGATGTCCGTCCCCGCACCCAACCGCGTGTACAACGCCGCCAGACCCGCCTGCAACACCATGAAAAGGCTGGTGCCGGTCCGCCTGGCCAGCTCCGTCAGCGCGTGGTGCAGTCCGGCGTCGAGTTCCAGGCCGATGTGGTCGCCCTGCCATCCGGCGACGGCCGGGCGGGGGCGGTCGGTGGGCAGCGGAAGCAGTTCCGGCAGGTCGGCCAGTTGCCGCTTCCAGTAGTCGAGTTGTTCGGCGAACCGGCTCTCCGGGTCGGCCGCGTCACCGAGCAGGTCGCGCTGCCAGAGCGTGTAGTCGGCGTACTGGACCGGCAGTTCCGGCCGGTCCGCCGTCCGGCCTTCGCAGCGTGCCGCGTACGCCTCGGCGAGGTCACGGGCGAGCGGCCCGGTGGACCAGCCGTCGGCGGCGATGTGGTGCATGACGAGGAGCAGCACGTGCTCGTCCGGCGCGACCGCGAACAGCTCGGCCCGCAGCGGCGGTTCGGCCGACAGGTCGAAGGGCTGCCGGGCGGACTCGGCGAGCAGCCGCGGCAGCTCGTCGGCCGGCACCCCGGCCGGGCGCGCCCGGAGCCGGACGCCGTCCGCTTCCAGCAGGCGCTGGCAGGGTACGCCGTCGACCTCCTGGAACACCGTGCGCAGGCTCTCGTGCCGGGTCACCACGTCGGCCAGCGCCTGGTCGAGCGCGCCCCGGTCGAGCGTTCCGGTCAGCTGGAGCGCCAGCGGGATGTGGTACGTGGCCGCGGTGGCGTCCATGCGGTGCAGGAACCACAGGCGGCGCTGGGCGAAGGACAGCGGCACCACGTCGGGCCGCTCGTAGGGGGTGAGCGCCGGGCGCACCCCGTCGGCCGCCGCGAGCGCCCCGGCCAGTCCGGCCACGGTGGGCGTCTGGAAGAGGACGCGCAGCCCGAGCTCCGCCCCCAGCACCGAGCGCACCCGGGCGACCAGCCGGGTGGCGAGCAGGGAGTGTCCCCCCAGCTCGAAGAAGTCGTCGTCCACGGAGACCCGCGGCACGTCGAGGACCTCGGCGAAGAGTTCGGCGAGGATCCGCTCCTGCGGGGTGCGCGGCGCCCGGCCCGCCCCCGTGGAAACGGCGTCCGGCGCGGGCAGCGCCCCCCGGTCCAGCTTCCCGTTCGGCGTCAGCGGAAGCCCGTCGAGCAGCACGAACACGGACGGCACCAAGTAGTCCGGCAGCCGCTCGCGCAGGTGGGCGGCCAGCTCCTCGGGACGTACGGCCGCGGTGGGAAGCGGGACCACGTAGCCGACGAGCCGGTCGTCCCTGGCCACGACGGCGGCCTGGGCGACGCCGGGGTGCACGGCGAGCGCGGCCTCGACCTCGCCCGGCTCGACGCGGAAGCCGCGGACCTTCACCTGCTGGTCGGCGCGGCCGGCGTACTCCAGCTCGCCGTCGGCGCGGCGCCGGACCAGGTCGCCGGTGCGGTACATCCGTGTGCCCGCCGGACCGAACGGGCAGGCCGTGAAGCGTCCCGCGGTCAAACCCGGGCGGTCCAGGTAGCCGCGTGCCAGGCCCGGCCCGGCGACGTACAGCTCACCGGTCACGCCCGGCGGTACGGCGCGCAGCCGGTCGTCGAGCACGTAGGTCCGGAAGTCCGCGACCGGGCGGCCGATCGGGGGCACACCGGTGCCCGGGACGAGCGGGTCGCTCATGGTCGCGCAGACGGTGGTCTCGGTCGGGCCGTACGCGTTGATCATGCGGCGTCCGGGCGCCCACCGCGCCACCAGCTCCGGCGAGCACGCCTCCCCCGCCACCACCAGGGTGGACGCCGTGAGTTCGGCGTCGCCGAGCGCGGCGAGGGCCGAGGGCGGCAGGGTCACATGGGTGACGGCGAGCCCGGGGTCCGTCAGGGCGTCCAGTGGGGCGTCGGCGGGGGCGAGGACGAGCGCGGCGCCGGTGAGCAGCGCACTGCACAGGTCCCAGAAGGACGCGTCGAAGCTGGGCGAGGCGAACTGGAGCACCCGGCTCCCCGCCGCCACGCCGAGCCGGTCGGCCTGCACCGCCGCCAGGCGGGATACTCCGGCATGGCTGACCACGACGCCCTTGGGGCGGCCGGTCGAGCCGGAGGTGTAGATGACGTAGGCCGGATGGCGCACATCGAGCGCGACCCGCGGGTCGCTCTCCGGCCAGTCGCCCTCCGACACCAAGGCGGGATCATCGACCACCAGCGCCGGACGGGCATCGTCCAGCATGTACGCGATCCGGGCCTCCGGGTACGCCGGGTCGACCGGCAGATACGCCGCGCCGGCCTTCAGCACACCCAGAACGGCCACCACCGACTCCACCGACCTCGGCAGAGCCACCGCCACCACCTGCTCCGGACCCACCCCACGCGCCATCAACGCGTGGGCGAACCGGTTCGCACGGCCATCCAGTTGCCGGTACGTCAGCTGTGCGCCTCCGCAGACGAGCGCGAGCGCGTCCGGTGTCGCCGCCACCCGGGCCGCGAACAGCTCCGGCAGGCTCCCCCCGGCCGCCTCGTCAGCGACGGCGGGCAGCAGTTCGCCCCGCTCCTCGTCGGACAGCAGGTCGATGGCACCGATCGGGCGTTCCGGCGCGGCGACCGCCTCGGCCAGCAGCCGGAGCCACCTGACGGCAAGCGCCTCGACCGTCGCACGGTCGAACAGGTCGGTGCTGTACTCGACGGCACCGCTGAGACCGGCCGGCTCGCCGTCGGGGCCGTACTCCTCCGCGAACCCGAAGGTCAGGTCGAGCCGCGCGGTGCCGGTGAGCACGGGCATCGAGGAGACCTGGAGGCCGGGGAGGTCGAAGGCGCCGCCCGGCGCGTTCTGCACGACGAGACCGGTCTGGAAGAGGGGGTGATGGGACAGGGAGCGGGACGGGTTCAGCGCCTCGACCAGGTGCTCGAACGGCACGTCCTGATGCGCGTACGCCGACAGCGCCGCCTCCCGCACCCGGCCCAGCAACTCACCGAAACCCGGATCACCACTCGTGTCCGTCCGCAACACCAACGTGTTCACGAAGAACCCGACCAGATCATCCAACGCCTCATCGGTACGCCCCGCGATCGGACTCCCGATCGCGATGTCCGTCCCCGCACCCAACCGCGTGTACAACGCCGCCAGACCCGCCTGCAACACCATGAAAAGGGTCGCTCCGGACCGACGCGCCAAGTCAGCCAGCGAGGCGTGGAGTTCGGCGTCGATGCGGATCTCCAGCACATCGCCGCCGTACGACATGACGGCCGGACGCGGCCGGTCGGCGGGAAGGTGCAGCTGCTCCGGCATGCCTGCCAGCTCCCGCCGCCAGTAGGCGACTTGGCGGGAGAAGAGGCTGTCGGCGTCGTTCTCGTCGCCGAGGATCTCGTGCTGCCACAGGGTGTAGTCGGCGTACGTCACCGGCAGTGGCGGCCACTCCGGTGCCGCGCCGTTCCGCCGGGTGGTGTAGGCGGTGGCCAGGTCGCGGGCGAGCGGGCCCATGGACCAGCCGTCCCCGACGATGTGGTGCATGACGAGGAGCAGCACGTGCTCGTCCGGCGCGACCGCGAACAGCTCGGCCCGCAACGGGATTTCGCTGGTCAGGTCGAAGTCGCGCACCACGGCGTCCCGCAGCAGCGCGGGCACCTCGGACGCGCCGGCCGGGCGCACGGTCAGCGGGACGCCTGCCTCGGTGGTGTCCAGCACGCGCTGGTGCGGGATGCCGCCGGTGTGCGGGAACACCGTGCGCAGGGTCTCGTGCCGGGTCATCACATCGGCCAGGGCGGCGCCCAGCGCGTCCCGGTCCAGGTCTCCGGAGAGCCGCAGGGCCAGCGGCATGTGGTAGGTGGCGCTCGGTGCCCCGAACTGCTGGAGGAACCAGAGGCGGCGCTGGGCGAACGACAGCGGCAGCGTCTCGCGCCGGGGGCGGGGCACGAGCGCGCGGCGCGCGGTCCCGGCGTCGTGCAGCCCGGCCGCCAGGCCCGCCGGTGTCGGCGTTCGGAACAGGGCGCGCAGCTCCAGCTCGATCCCGAGGACCGCCCGGACCCGTGAGACGAGCCGGGTGGCGAGCAGGGAGTGTCCGCCCAGCGCGAAGAAGTCGTCGTCGGCACCGACCCGGGCGACGCCCAAAATGTCGGCGAACAGCTCGCACAGGATCTGCTCCTGCGGGGTACGCGGCGCCCGGCCCACCCCCGTGGAAACGGCGTCCGGCGCGGGCAGCGCCCCCCGGTCCAGCTTCCCGTTCGGCGTCAGCGGAAGCGCGTCGAGCAGCACGAACACGGACGGCACCAAGTAGTCCGGCAGCCGCTCGGCCAGGTACGCGGCGAGCGCGGCGGAAGTCGTCGCTGCCGGGTCGGACGGGACGACGTAGGCGACGATCCGGTCCTCCCGGGCGAGCACCGCGACCTGGGAGACGCACGGGTGTGCGGTGAGCTCGGCCTCGATCTCGCCGGGTTCGACGCGGAAGCCGCGCACCTTCACCTGGTGGTCGGCCCGGCCGGCGAATTCCAGCTCGCCGTGGGCTCCCCAGCGCACCAGGTCGCCGGTGCGGTACATGCGCGCGCCGTCCGGCCCGTAGGGATCGGCGACGAAGCGTCCGGCACTCAAGCCCGGCCGGTCGAGGTAGCCCCGGGCGAGCCCGGCACCGGCGAGGTACAGCTCGCCGAGGACGCCGGGGGCGACCGGGCGCAGGGCCTCGTCCAGGACGTATACCCGGCAGTTGTCGACCGGGCGGCCGATCGGCACGGGCTGCGGGCAGTCGGCGGGGTCGGCCGGGAGCGCGTAGGCGGTGATGACGTGGGTCTCGGCGGGGCCGTAGTGGTTGTGCAGCACCCGGCCGGGCCGCCCGGCGAAGCGGCGTACGGCACCGCTGAGCCGCATCGCCTCCCCGGCCTGGGCGACGAGCCGCAGGTGCGGCAGGTCGAGACCGGCCTCTTCGGCGGCCTCGGCCAGCGCCTCGACCACCAGGTTCGGCGCGAACAGTTCCTCGACGCGGTGGCGGTCCAGCCAGTGGGCGAACAGTTCGGCGCTGCGGCGCTGCTCATCGGTGGGCACCACCAGGGTCTTGCCGTACAACAGCGCGGACAGCACCTCCTGCACGGAGACGTCGAAGCTGATCGCGGTGAACTGCGCAGTGCGCGTGCCGGGTTCGCCACCGACGGTGCGGTGGTGCCAGGCCAGCAGGTTGAGCAGTGCGGCGGCGGGCATGACGACGGCCTTGGGCCGGCCGGTTGAGCCGGAGGTGTAGATGACGTACGCGGGGTGGCGCGGATCCGCGCACACCCCCGGGTCGTGCTCCGGCAGCGTGCCGGACGGGGTTACGGAGGCGAGGTCGTCGAGCACCACGGCCGGGCGCGCGTCCTCCACCATGTACGCGATGCGGGCGGCCGGGTAGTCCGGGTCCACCGGCACGTACGCCGCGCCGGTCTTCAGCACCGCGAGGATCGCGACCACCAGATCGGCGGAGCGCGGAAGCCGGAGGGCGACGACCTGCTCGGGGCCCACCCCGCGCGCGATCAGGGCGTGGGCGAGGCGGTTGGCCCGGCGGTTCAGCTCGCCGTACGACAGCACGGTGTCCTCGAATACCACGGCCGGGGCGTCCGGGGTCGCCCGGACCCGCTCCTCGAAGAGTGCGGGCAGGGTGGCGTCGGCGGACGGGCGGGCCGTGTCGTTGCGGGCCGCCAGCAGCTCGTGGCGTTCGTCGGCGGTGAGGACGTCGATCCGGCTCAGTGGGAGCCCCGGCTCCGCGACGGCCGCCGCGAGCAGCCGCAGCCAGCGGGCGACCAGCGCCTCCACGGTGGCGGGGTCGAAGAGGTCGGTGCTGTACTCGACGCGCCCGACGATGCCCTCGGAGCCACCGGGGCCGCCGCGCTCCAGCAGGTGGAATCCGAGGTCGAACATCGTCGTCGGCGTCCCGACCAGGACGGGTTCGGTGGCCAGACCGCTCAGCGCGAAGTCGGTGCGGGGCACGTTCTGGAGGGCCAGCAGCACCTGGAACAGCGGCTGGCGGGTGAGCGAGCGGGACGGGTTCAGCGCCTCCACGACCTGTTCGAACGGCAGGTCCTGGTGGGCGTAGGCACCGAGCGCGCTCTCCCGGACGCGGCCCAGCAGTTCGGCGAATGTGGGGTCGCCCGAGGTGTCGGTGCGCAGCACCAGCGTGTTGACGAAGAAGCCGATGAGATCGTCGAGGGCCTGGTCGGTGCGCCCGGCGATGAGGCTGCCGACAGGGATGTCCTTGCCCGCCCCCAGCTTGTCCAGCAGGGCGGCCAGGCCCGCCTGGAGCACCATGTAGACGCTGGCACCGTGCTCGCGGCCCAGTCGGACCAGTCCGGCGTGGAGCTCCGCGTCCAGCTCGACCGGGAGCCGGCCGCCGCCGCTGGACGAGGTGGCGGGGTGCCGGCGGTCGGCGGGGAGCCGGATCTGTTCGGGCAGTCCCGCGAGCGCCCGGGTCCAGTAGTCGGTCTGGCGGGCGAGCACGCTGTCCTCGTCGGAAGCGTCGCCGAGCAGTTCGTGCTGCCAGAGGGTGTAGTCGGCGTACTGGACGGGAAGCGGCGCCCACTCCGGTGCCTCGCCACGGACGCGTGCCGCGTACGCGGTGGCCAGGTCGGCGGCCAGCGGGCCGAGCGACCAGCCGTCACCGGCGATGTGGTGCATGACGAGGAGCAGCACGTGCTCGTCCGCAGCGGTCTCGAACACCTGGGCGCGCAGGGGCGGTTCGGTGGCGAGGTCGAAGCCGCGCGCGGCAGCCGCGGTCAGCTGTTCCGGCAGGGTCCGCGCGTCGGCGGACGCCACCCGCAGGGCCGGGTGTGCCTCTCCGACGGCCAGCACGTGCTGGTAGGGCACCCCGCCCTGGGCGGGGAAGACCGTACGGAGGGTTTCGTGCCGGTCCGCGAGGTCGCCCAGCGCCGCTTCGAGGGCCACCGGGTCCAGCCGGCCGGTGAGCCGCCAGGCGAGGGGCATGTTGTAGACGGATTCGGCGCCCTCCAGCTGGCGCAGGAACCAGAGGCGGCGCTGGGCGGCGGAGAGCGGCACCCGTTCGGGCCGCTCCACCCGCTCCAGTGCGGGGCGGGCCCGGCCCGCGCTGCCCAGTCCGGCGGCCAGTCCGGCGACGGTCGGCGTGCGGAACAGGGCGGGCAGGGCCAGCTCCACGCCCAGCGTCGCGCGGACGCGGGCGACGAGCCGGGTGGCGAGCAGGGAGTGTCCGCCGAGGTCGAAGAAGTCGTCGTCGGCGCCGACCCGTGGCACCCCCAGCACCTCGGCGAACAGCCCGGCCAGCACGTGTTCCTCGGGCGTACGCGGCGCCCGCCCGGCCGTGGTGGTGGCGTCGGGTTCGGGCAGCGCACGCCGGTCCAGCTTGCCGTTCGGGGTCAGCGGCAGCGCTTCGAGCGGGACGAAGACGGACGGCACCATGTATGCGGGCAGCCGCTCCCTCAGGTGCGCCCGCAGCTCCTCGGGCTGCGGCGCGGCCCCGGCGGCGGGTTGCACGTAGGCGACGAGCTGCGCGCCGCCCTCGCGGACGACCACGGCGGCACGTGCGACGGCGTCGTGCTCCGCGAGGACGGCCTCGATCTCGCCGAGCTCGATGCGGAATCCGCGTACCTTCACCTGATCGTCCGTACGGCCCAGGAACTCAAGGTCGCCCTCGGAGTTCCAGCGCACCAGGTCGCCCGTGCGGTACATGCGCGAACCACTCGCATCGAACGGATCCGCCACGAACCGCCCCGCCGTCAGCCCCGGCCGGTTCAGGTACCCCCGCGCCAGCCCCGGACCCGCGATGTACAACTCACCCGCCACACCGCCCGGCACCGGCCGCAGACCATTGTCCAGCACGTACAGCCGGGCGCCGCCCATCGGGCGGCCGATCACGGGGCGCGGGCTCGACGCCAAGGGGGCGACGACCGAGTCGACCGTGCACTCGGACGGTCCGTAGTAGTTGAGGGCATCCACCCCGTCGGCGGCCCTCAGCCGCTCCCACAGGGGCCCGGGGACGGCCTCACCGCCCAGCGCGACGAGGGCGGGGCGCCACCTGGGGTGGTCGAGCAGACCGTGTTCGACCAGGACGTGCAGGTAGGACGGGGTGCCGCCGATGGTGTGCAGCCCGGCCCGCGCGGCGTACGCGAGGTAGGCCACCGGGTCGGTCCACGTCGCCTCGTCCAGGACGTGCAACTCGTGCCCGGCGAACACGGCGAACAACTGGTCGCAGGAGGCATCGAACGACACCGAGGTGGTGAGCCCGACGCGCAGCCGCTCCCCGGTCGGTGACACCAGCGGGCCCTGGTTGGCATACAGGTTGACCACGCCGGCGTGCGTCACGACGACGCCCTTGGGGCGGCCGGTGGACCCGGAGGTGTAGATGACGTAGGCGGGGTGAGCCGGATCGACCGCCACCATCGGGTCGGTGCCGGGGCGGCTTCCGCACTCCGCGACCGCCTCCGGGGCATCGACCACCAACCGGTTTCCGCACTCCTCCGGAAGCCTCGCCTCGGTACGGGCGTCGGTCACTGTCAGGACCGGCCGGGCCTCATCCAGGAGATACGCGATCCGCGCGGGCGGATACTCCGGATCCACCGGCACGTACGCCGCGCCCGACTTCAGCACCGCGAGAATCGCCACCACCAGGTCGGCCGACCTCGGCAACGCCACCGCGACCAGCCGCTCCGGACCCGCACCCCGCGCGATCAGCGCGTGCGCCAGGCGATTCACCCGCACGTCCAGCTCCGCGTACGGCAACGACACATCGCCGCACACGAGCGCCGTCAGATCCGGAGTCCTCCGCACCTGCTCCCGGAACAACTCCGGCAGCGTCTCGGTGCGGACCGGCGCGGCGGCGCCCGTGCCCAGCACCGCGAGCGCGTCGCGCTCGTCGGCCGTGAGCAGGTCGAGGCGGCTCAGCGGTCGCCGGGGGTCGGTGACCGCGAGGCGGAGCAGCCGCTCCCAGCGGGCGATCATCGTCTCCACGGTGGCCGGGTCGTAGAGGTCGTCGGCGTACTCGACGGACCCGTCGAGCCCGTCCGGGGAGCCGTCCGCCGCGTGCCGCTCGGCGAAGGTGAAGACCAGGTCCAGCTTGGCCGTGGCCGAAGCCGACGGCATGTCCGCCACGCGCAGCCCGGGCGGCGCGAAGTCGGCCCGGGGCGCGTTCTGGAGCACCAGCATGACCTGGAACAGCGGGTGGTGCGCGAGGGACCGGGACGGGTTGAGCATCTCGACCAGGTATTCGAACGGCACGTCCTGGTGGGCGTACCCGGCGAGCGCGGTGTCCCGGACCCGGCCCAGCAGCTCGGCGAACGTGGGGTCGCCCGAGGTGTCGGTGCGGAAGACCAGGGTGTTGACGAAGTAGCCGACCAGCTCGTCCTGCGCCTGGTCGGTCCGGCCTGCCACCGGGCTGCCGACCGGAATGTCGTCGCCCGCCCCCAGCTTGGTCAGCAGCGCCGCCAGGCCTGCCTGGAGCACCATGAACAGGCTCGTCCCGTGGGCGCGCGCCAGCTCGCGGAGCCCTCGGTGCAGCTCGGCGTCGAGGCCGGCGCGCACGGAGCCGCCCCGGTGCGAGGCGACCGCCGGGCGGGGTCGGTCGGCGGGCAGTTCGATCAGCTCCGGGAGACCGGTGAGCTGCCGCCTCCAGTAGTCGGCCTGTCCGGCGAGCAGGCTGTCCCGGTCGGCGGAGTCGCCGAGCAGTTCGTGCTGCCACAGGGTGTAGTCCGCGTACTGGACGGGAAGCGGCGCCCACTGCGGGGCCTCGCCGCGGACGCGTGCCGCGTAGGCGTCGGTCAGGCCCTGCGCGAGGGGGCTCAGGGACCAGCCGTCGCCCGCGATGTGGTGGAGGACCAGGTGGAGGACGTGCTCGTCCGGCGCGAGTGCGAAGAGGTCGGCGCGCAGCGGCATGTCGGCGGCCAGGTCGAACCGCCGCTCCCTCGCCGCCGCCATCAGGTCCGGCAGCTCGGCCTCGGTGGTCCGGCGCGGGGGCAGGCACGGGCGGGCTTCGTCCACGTCGAGGACGCGCTGGCGCGGGACGCCGTCCACCGCGGGGAACACGGTGCGCAGGCTCTCGTGCCGGGCGACGACGTCCGCCACGGCGGCCTCCAGGGCCCGCCGGTCCAGGTCGCCGGAGAGCCGCCAGGCCAGGGAGATGTGGTAGTTCGCGCCCGAGCCTTCCAGCTGGTGCAGGAACCACAAGCGGCGCTGGGCGAACGACAGCGGAATGCTCTCGGGGCGCTCGCGGCGCACCAAGGCGGTCTGGGCCGGTCCGGCGGCGCGCAGGGCGGCGGCCAGTGCCGCCGGGGTCGGCGCCTCGAAGAGCGTGCGCAGCGGCATCTCGACGCCGAGGGTGGCGCGGACCCGGGCGGCGAGGCGGGTGGCCAGCAGGGAGTGCCCGCCGAGGTCGAAGAAGCCGTCGTCCACACCGGCCGACGGGGCGCCCAGGACTTCCGCGAACAGCTCGCACAGGATCCGCTCCTGCGCGGTGCGCGGTGCGCGGGACGCGGTCGCCGGGGTGAGGCCGGGGGCGGGCAGGGCGCGGTGGTCCAGCTTGCCGTTGACGGTCAGCGGCAGGGCTTCCAGCGCGACGAACGCCGAGGGGACCATGTGCTCCGGCAGCCGCTCCCGCAGGTACGCGCGCAGACCGGCCGGGTCCGGTGCGGCCTCGGTGGCCGGTACGAGGTAGGCGGCGAGCCGGGTGTCGTCGGCCCGGTCCTGCCGGGCGAGGACGGCTGCCTGCGCGATGTCCGGGTGTGCGGCCAGGGCCGCTTCGATCTCGCCGAGCTCGATGCGGAAACCGCGCACCTTCACCTGGTGGTCGGCGCGGCCGGCGTAGCGCAGGGTGCCGTCGGCGGCTCGGCGCACCACGTCACCGCTGCGGTACATGCGTGAGCCCGCGGGCCCGTACGGGTCGGCCACGAAGCGCCCCGCGGTGAGTCCGGGCCGGTTCAGGTAGCCGCGTGCCAGGCCGGCGCCCGCGACGTACAGCTCGCCGGGGACGCCCGGGGCGACCGGGCGCAGGCCGGCGTCGAGGACGTACGCGCGGAGATCGGGGAGGGCGGTGCCGATGTCGCCGGGGGCGGTGGCGGAGCGGCCGAGGTCCGCGTGGGTGACGTGCACCGTGGTCTCGGTGATGCCGTACATGTTGACCAGGCGCGGCGCGTCCTCCGGATGACGGTCGTACCAGCTGGTGAGCCGGGCGTGTTCCAGTGCCTCGCCGCCGAAGACCACCGTGCGCAGGGCGAGCCTGCGGCCGGTGTCCGGGTCCTCGGCGTCGGCCTGCATCAGCTGGTAGAAGGCGGACGGAGTCTGGTTGAGCACCGTCACCCGTTCGCGGGCGAGCAGGTCCAGGAACCTGCCGGGCGAACGGCTGGTCTCGTGGTCCACGACCACCAGGCGCCCGCCGTGCAGCAGGGGTCCCCACAGCTCCCAGACCGAGAAGTCGAAGGCGTAGGAGTGGAAGAGCGTCCACACGTCGTCGGCAGCGAAGGCGAACCGCTCCCGCGTGGTGTCGAAGAGGCGCACCACGTTGTGGTGCGGGATGACGACGCCCTTGGGGTTGCCGGTGGACCCGGAGGTGTGGATGACATAGGCGACGTGGGCCGGGTCGACGGCGACCCCCGGATCGGTGTCGGGCAGCCCGTCCAGGTCGACGGTGTCCAGGAGGAGCCGCTCCGCGCCGCCCACCTCGAACCGACTGGTGGTCAGGACCAGCGAGGGCCGGGTGTCCTGGAGCAGGTAGGCGATGCGCGCGGCGGGGTACTCCGGGTCCACCGGCACATACGCCGCCCCCGCCTTGAGCACCGCGAGCACGGCCACGACCAGCTCCGCCGAGCGCGGGAGGGCCAGCGCCACCAGCTCCTCGGGGCCGACGCCCCGTTCGATCAGCGCGTGCGCCAGCCGGTTGGCGCGTGCGTTCAGCCCGGCGTACGTGAGCGTGGTCGCGCCGTCCGTGAGGGCGATGGCGCCGGGATCGGCCCGTACCTGCCGCTCGAACAGCGCGGGCAGGCTGTGCTGCCCCGGTGCCGCTGTTTGGCCCGCCGGCAGCAGCGCCCGGAGTTCGTCGTCGGACAGCACGTCCACCTGGCCGATGCGCCGGCCGGGGTCGGCGGCGACGGCACGCAGCAGCCGCAGCCAGCGCTGGACGATGCCGGTGACGGTGGCGGCGTCGAACAGGTCCGTGCTGTACTCCACCACGCCCGTCAGACCGCGCCCGCCGGGCTGCTCGGCCAGCACGAAGGTCAGGTCGCACTTGGCCGTTCCGGTGGGGACCAGGTCGGACGTCACGCGCAGCCGCGGCAGGTCGAAGGTGCCCGACGGTGTGTTCTGAAGGGTGAGCATCGTCTGGAACAGGGGGTGGTGCGCAAGGGTCCGCGCCGGGTTCAGCGCCTCCACCAGGTGCTCGAACGGCACGTCCTGGTGGGCGTAGGCGGCCAGCGCCTCGGAGCGCACCCGGGCCAGGAGTTCGGTGAACGTCGGGTCGCCGGACAGGTCGGTGCGCAGCACCAGTGTGTTGACGAAGAATCCCACCAGGTCGTCCAGGGCGTCGTCGGTGCGTCCCGCGACGGGTGTGCCGATCGGTACGTCGGTGCCCGCGCCCAGCTTGCCGAGCAGCGCGGCCAGTCCGGCCTGGAGGACCATGAAGAGGCTGGCCCCGCCGTCGCGGGCGAGGGCGCGCAGGCCCTCGGTCAGCTCCGCGTCGAAGCACACCGGCAGTTGCGCGCCCCGGTAGGACATCGCCTCGGGCCTGGGCCGGTCGAAGGGCAGCTCGATCTGGTCGGGCAGGCCCGCCAGCCGCTCGCGCCAGTGGGTGAGCTGGGTGTTGAGCAGGCTGTCGGGGTCACCGCCGTCGCCCAGCAGTTCGCGCTGCCACAGGGTGTAGTCGGCGTACTGGACCGGCAGCGGCGACCACTGCGGCTTCGCGCCCTCGCTCCGGGCCGCGTAGGCGGTCGCCAGGTCTCGGGCGAGCGGGCCTGTCGACCAGCCGTCACCGGCGATGTGGTGGACGACGAGCAGGAGTACGTGCTCCTCATCGCCGAGCCGGAACAGTTCCGCGCGCAAAGGCGGTTCGTCGGAGAGCTCGAAGCCCCGCCGCGCCGCCTCGGCCAGCCGGTCGGGCAGCTCGCCCGCACCGGTCGCGGTCACCCGCAGCCGGGGCCGGGCCGTGTCGGGGTCCAGCACCCGCTGGCACGGCACACCGGCGACGGCCGGGAAGACGGTGCGCAGGGTGTCGTGGCGCTCGACCACGTCCGCCAGGGCGGCGTCGAGGGCCCGCTCGTCCAGGCTCCCGGTCATCCGCAGCGCCAGCGGGATGTTGTACGTGGCGCTGGGGCCCTCCATCCGGTGCAGGAACCACAGCCGGCGCTGCGCGAAGGACAGCGGCACGGTCTCGGGCCGCTCGCGCCGGGCCGGTGCCGGGCGCGCCCGGCCGGCCGCGTCCGCCCTGGCCGCCAGCCGGGCCACCGTCGGCGCGTCGAACAGGTCGCTGAGCCGCAGCTCCACGCCGAGCACGGACCGGGCCCGGGCGATGAGCCGGGTGCCGAGCAGGGAGTGCCCGCCGAGGTCGAAGAAGCCCTCGTCCAGGCCGACTTCGGCGATGCCCAGTACCTCGGCGAACAGCCCGGCGAGCTGGTGCTCGACCGCGCTGCGCGGGGCGCGGCCCGGCGCAGCGGGCCGGTGCCCGGGAGCCGGGAGGGCGCGCCGGTCCAGCTTGCCGTTCGGGGTCAGCGGCAGGGCGTCCAGCACCACGATCGCCGAGGGGATCATGTACCCGGGCAGCCGGTCGCGGAGCCGGGCACGCAGTGCGTCCGGCTGGATGTCCTGTCCGGCCGCGGGCACGACGTAGGCGACGAGGCGGGGCTCCTCCTCGGTGCGCACGGTGACGGCGGTACGTGCGATGTCGTCGTGCTCGGCGAGGACGGCCTCGATCTCGCCGGGCTCGATGCGGAAACCGCGTACCTTCACCTGATCGTCCGTACGGCCCAGGAACTCAAGGTCGCCCTCGGAGTTCCAGCGCACCAGGTCGCCCGTGCGGTACATGCGCGAACCTTCCGGGCCGTACGGGTCCGCCACGAACCGTGCAGCCGTGAGGGCCGGCCGGTTGAGGTAGCCGCGCGCCAGCCCCGGACCCGCGATGTACAGCTCGCCCGGCACGCCACCCGGCACCGGCCGCAGACCACCGTCCAGCACATACAGCCGGGCGTTGGTGACGGGGCGGCCGATGACCGGGTGCGGGCTCGACGCCACGGCTGCGGTCACCGAGTTGACCGTGCACTCCGAGGGTCCGTACAGGTTGACGCAGTGTGTGTCCCCGGCCTCCCGCAACCGCTCCCACAGCTGCGGCGGCACGGCCTCGCCACCGGCCGCGACCAGCGTCGGGCGGCGTCGCACGTCGGACAGCAGTCCGTGGGATACGAGGTCGTGGAGGTACGAGGGGGTGGCCTCGATGTAGTCCAGCCCGCGGTCTGCCGCGTAGGCGACGAAGGCCTCCGGGTCGGTCCAGGTCGCGTGGTCCAGGACGTGCAGCTCATGGCCCGCGAAGGGCGCCATCAGCTGGTTCCAGGAGGCGTCGAAGGACACCGAGGTGGTGAGCGCCACGCGCAGCCGCTGCCGGTTCTTCAAGAGCGGTGCGAACAGTGCGTGCTGGTGGTCGGTGAGCAGATCGGCCAGGCCGCCGTGTGTGACGACGACACCCTTGGGGCGGCCGGTGGATCCCGAGGTGTGGATGACGTAGGCGGCATGACCGGGGTCGACCGCCACCGCCGGGTCGGTGGCGGGGCACCTATCGATCAGTTCGGAGGTCTCGGGGTCATCGAGCACCAACCGGTCGCCCGTGTTCTCCGGGAGCGCCTGCCCGGTACGCGCATCGGTCACCGTCAGCACGGGCCGGGCGTCCTCCACGAGGTACGCGATCCGCGCGGCCGGGTACTCCGGGTCCACCGGCACATAGGCCGCACCCGATTTCAGCACCGCGAGAATCGCCACCACCAGGTCGGCCGACCTCGGCAACGCCACCGCGACCAGCCGCTCCGGACCCGCACCCCGCGCGATCAGCGCATGGGCCAGGCGGTTCGCTCGGGCGTCCAGCTCCGCGTAGGAGAACGACACATCGCCGCAGACGAGCGCCGTCAGGCCCGGAGTCGTCCGCACCTGCTCCCGGAACAGCTCCGGCAGGCTCGCAGCCGGGGACGTCCTCGCCGGCCCGGTTCCCAGCGCCGCGAGCGCGTCGTGCTCGTCCGCCGTGAGCAGGCCGACCCCGCCGACCGCTTCGGCCGGGTCGAGGTCCGCGACGGCGTCGAGCAGGGCGAGTAGCCGTTCCTGGTGTGCGGCGAGATCGTCGTCGCCGTACGCCTCCGGCGCGCCGTGCAGCCTGAGCAGCGGCGGGTTGCCGTCCCGGTAGTCGAACAGCCAGACGGCCAGGTCGGTGGTCGAGCCGGAGACGAAGTGGTGCACGGACGCGGGGTGCCCGGCGAAGGCGGGCCGGGCGTTGAAGGCCATGATGTTGACGATCAGCGGGAACGCCGTGCCGATGCCGCCGGGTGCGCCGAGGTCGCGCAGCAGGTCCTCGCTGCGGTACCGCTCGTGCGCGACGGCCGCCTCGACCTCGCGCGCCGCCTGGGCCACGAGCTCGCCCCACGGCATGTCCGGCCGCACGGTCAGCCGCAGGGGGACCACGTTGGACATCGTGCCGGGCACGGACATCAGGTCGCGGCCGGAGCCCCGGCGGGCCGTGACGGGCAGGGCGAGGACCACGTCCCGGGCGCCGCTCAGCCGGTGGGCGTAGAGCGCGGTCGCCGCGATCACCAGCCGGGACCACCTGACGCCGGCCCGGGCAGCCGCCGCCCGGAGCGCCTCCGGGCCCCGCAGCTCCCGCTCCCCGGCCACGCGGAGGACCTGGTGCGGGTCGGTCGCGCAGGTGCGGGTGAGCCGGGTCGGAGCGGGCAGGTCGGTGAAGCGCTCGTTCCAGTAGGCGCGGTCCGCCGTGAAGGCGTCGGAGGCGCGGTACTCGGCGTCGCTGTCGACCAGGTCCCGCAGCGTGCCGAAGGGGGAGGGCGGGACGGCGGCGGCGTCGGCCAGCGCCGAGTACACCTCGCCCACGCGCTGCCGGACCATGGAGGCACTGATGGCGTCCAGGACCACGTGGTGGTAGTTCAGGTACCAGAAGTACTCCGTGGGCGACAGCCGGATCAGCGCGTGGCCGAACAGCGGATCGCGGGACAGGTCGAGCGGGCGGGCGAGATCCCGTTCCATCCATGCGCGGGCCGCCGCCCGGGGGTCCGGCTCCGCCCCGAGGTCGAGGTGCACCGGTGCCCAGTCCCAGGTCGCGCGGAGGATCTGGCGCGGACCGTCCCCCTCGTCGGCGAAGGTGACGTGCAGCGCGTCGACCTCGTCCACCACCCGGCGCAGTGCGGTTTCGAACAGCTCCGGGTCGACCGGTCCGTGGATCTCCAGGCACTCGCCGACGCGGTAGCCGGGGATCGGTGTCGGCGAGCTCTGCTCGGCGAGCCAGATCTCCCGTTGGGCCGCGGTCAGGGGAAGGACGTCGCCGTCACGACGGGACATGGGGTACCTCCAGAGGTATGAAAGGGCATGCGCGCAGGGCGCACCGGCCGCGGTGGCGTCACGCGGCCGGGCGGTGGGTGGGATTCCTGCGGTCAGGCGGCGAGTTCGCCGGCCTGGAGCTGCCAGAGAGATGCGTAGAGCCCGTGCTGGGCGAGGAGTTCGTCGTGGGTGCCCTGCTCGGCGACGATGCCGCCCTTGTCCAGGACGAGGATGCGGTCGGCGTGCCGGACCGTGGAGAGGCGGTGGGCGATGACGATCATGGTCCGGTCGGCCGCGAAGCTGTGCAGCGTGCGCTGGATGGCGGCCTCCGTCTCGTTGTCCACGGCGGAGGTGGCCTCGTCCAGGATGACGACGGGCGAGTCCTTGAGGATCGCGCGGGCCAGGGCGACGCGCTGCCGCTGGCCGCCGGAGAGCGCGGCGCCGCGTTCGCCGATGAGGGTGTCGTAGCCGTTCGGCAGGGTCGTGATGAAGGTGTGCGCCTCGGCCATCGCGGCGGCGCGGACGACGGCCTCGTCCGAGGCGCCGAAGCTGCCGTAGCGGATGTTGTCGGCGATGCTGCCGTCGAACAGGAACGGGTCCTGGGCGACGAAGCCGATGGCGTGGCGCAGGTCGTGGCGCCGCAGCTCCCGCACGTCCTGGCCGTCGAGCAGGACGCGGCCGGAGTCGGCGTCCTGGAAGCGCATGAGCAGCTTGGCGATCGTCGTCTTGCCGGAGCCCGTGGCACCGACCAGGGCGGTGACCCGTCCGGCGGGGATGGTCAGTGACAGGCTGTCCAGGGTCGCCGGGCGGCCGGGGTAGGCGAAGGTGACCTCGTCGAGGACGATCTGGCCGCGCACGGAGGGGAGTTCGACCGCGCCTTCCCCGTCGTCGGCCTCGACGGGCAGCTCGCGCAGGCGCTGGACCCGGTCGTAGGAGGCGAGGGTGCGCTGGTACTGGTCGGCGATGCCGCCGAGCCGGCTCATGCGCATGAGCAGCATCTGCGGGAGCCCGATCAGGGGGCTGAACACCTCGAAGCGCAGGGTGCCGTCGAGGACCGCGCGGCCGCCCACGAGCAGGGTGGCGGCCATGGACGCGGTGGTGCAGGCCCGAACGGTCTCGCCGTGGCGCAGGGTGCTGCGGTCGGTGCGGTGGCTGCTCTCCTGGACCGCGTCGCTGAGCCGGTCGACGCGCTCGGCCTCGTACGCCTCGGTGCAGAAGCTCTTGACGGTCGCACCGGCTTCCAGCGAGTTGATCACCTGGCTGCCGAGCCGGGCGCGGTGTTCACCGGTGGTGGCGTAGTCCGTGGCGGCCTTCTCCTGGTGGCGCAGCGACAGCCAGGCGATGACCGGGATCGGGAGGAGGGCGATCCAGGCGATCTGGGGTGCCAGCAGGAGGAAAGCCGGTACGAGAAGGGCCAGGCTGGTGCCGAGTTGCAGGACGTCGTTGGCCGGGCCCGCGAAGAAGGCGCCGAGCTGGCCGACGTCGTTGGTGAGGGTGCCGGCGACCCGGCTGGTCCGCTCGCCTTCCAGGTGGCCCAGTTCGAGGTGCTGGGCGTGCCGGTAGGTGCGGCCCCGCCAGTCGTGCTCGATGTCCTGGCCGAGCCGGCGCCATTGGAGGTTGGAGGCGTACGAGAGTCCGGCGACGGCGGCACAGGCCGCGGCAACCAGGCCGGCGAGGCCCAGGAGTTGGGCGGACGCGGTGGTCAGGCCGATCCGGGCCAGCGGTGCCGCCTCGCCCTTGATGAGGACCAGGCCGGTCCATCCGAGGAAGGTTCCGAGCGTCATCTCCGCTGCCTGGCACGCCACGGACAGGGCGGCGGCGCGGTAGAGGCGGGGGCGGTGCGGTCCGACGATCTCCAGCAGTGGGTGGCCCTCGGCGTCGGGCCCGGCCGCCTCGGCCGTTCCGCGCCACGCCTTCCGCAGGACGACCGCGGTCGCCGCGGCCACCCCGCCGACGGCCACCAACTGCCGCGTCAGGGGCGACCCCTTGACCAGCGCGGTGCCGGCCGCGACTCCGCCGCCGACGGCGAGCACCGGGCGCACGACCGGGCCGCGGTCCGCCCCGGTGGCCCGAGCGGACCGGTCCGTCGCCGCACGCCCCGTGGCGCCCGCTTCCCGCGCGAGCCGGGCGACGGTGCGGCTGACGATCCGGCCGACGTCCGTGGCGCGCAGCCGCCCGTCGTGGCGGACGAGCACCCTGCCGGTGACCGGGCTGGCCTGGGCCTCGGTGATCCCGGGGATGTGGCGCAGCGCGGCGGCGAGGATCTCGGCCGTCCGGGGGCGTCCGACGACGAGCCCGACGTCCCAGCGCTGGCGGCCCGGTGTGACCGAGCGAGGGCTCGCGGCCGGTTCCACGGAGCGGAATCCGGATGCGGCTCCCAGTAGCGATGGCATGTGTACGTTCACCTGATTTACGGAGGTCGCGGAAGGCCGTCACGGAGTCGGCGGATCACGGCGACGGAGCGGGGAATGAGATGCGGAGCGGGGGCCGGAGGGGGTGCGTGGGCGGGGCGGCCCGCGAACGGCCGCCACCCTGGCTCGTTCCGCCGCAGTCGGTCGGCGGGCGCGCCCGGTGGCGGCCGCGGGTCGCACAGGCCGTCAGTGCGTCTTTCCGGCGACGCTCTCGGCGGTCGCGCGGATCTTCGGGGCCCTCCGGTCCCCCTTGGCACCGGCTCCGGTCGCGTGCTGGCCGGGCACGGAGTGGCCCTCGGTCTCGCCGGCGGCGATCTGGGCGGCCACCACGTCGGCGGCGACCTCGGCCGCGAGGTCGTGGATGTTCTCCCCGGCCTCGTGCGCCGCCTTCTTCACCTCCATCGCGATTCCGACGGAAGCTTTGACGACTCCACCGACCAGCGGCTTCAGCAGACGCTTGGCCAGCGGCGCGACGATGAGCCCGACGAGAAACGGCGGTACTACAGGCGGCATGACGCTCCATCCTCTCCACGCATACGAATGACAGGGAAACCCGGGCACGACGAGAATGGGAGCGGCGCACGGCCGGGCGGAAATAGGCATTCCGTCTCGAAATCCGGTACGGGCCCGGGAAATCCGGTACCGAGCCGGGAAATCGATTTCCCGGACGCGGGAACACGCCGTCCGATCCCTTGATCACGGTAGTCGAATGACGACCGCCTGGGCCAAATGGATTCCCCTGGGTTCACTCATGTGAGTGTCCATGGCCATTTCTCGTGTCTGGAATTGAGCGCACCCCCGGAACGTTCCAGAATGATTATCCGACGAGTTTTTCCGAAACGTTCGGCCTGGCCCCTGCCCCGACGCCGCCGCTCCGCCCCGTACGGGTGAATCAGGATCGGCCGCCCCCGGTCGTCCCCGGCCGCGCCCGGCCCGGCGGGCGGGCACTTACTGGCGCTCGAACAGGCTTTCCGCGTAGGGAAGTTGGATCATCGAGCGCGCTCCCCGGTGGCACCATGGCGCCATGCTCCGACGCACCCCGCCGGCCGCCCTGACGGCCGCGCTCACCGCCTCGGCCCTCGCGCTGAGCGGCTGTGGCGGCGTCGCCCGCTCCTCGACGACCACCCCCCTGGTGGACCGCGGCACCGTCCGGATCGCCGAGGCCAGCGAGACGCCGAGCTTCGACCCGTACTCCGCCTTCGGCGCCTCCCAGGCCCGTTACGCCTACGACTCCCTCGTGAACCCCGACCCCGACGGCGGCCTCGTCACCGGCCTGGCCACCGACTGGCGGGCCACCGCGACCGACGCGGTGTTCACGCTCCGCGCGGGCGTCACCTGCTCCGACGGCACCCCCCTCACCGCTTCGGCGGTCGCCCGGTCGCTGACCTACGCGGCGGACCCGGACCACCAGCTCGCCGGGGCCCGTACGGTCCTGCCGAACGTCCCGTTCACGGCGCACGCGGACGACCGGGCGCGCACGGTCTCGGTGTCCGCCGCCGCCCCGTTCCCCTTTCTGATCCGTACCGTCGGGCTGCTGCCGGTCGTCTGCCCGGCCGGCCTGGACCGGCCCGGTTCGCTCGACCGCACCACGCAGGGCACGGGCCCCTATGTGCTGACCCGCTACTCCCCCGGCGGGCCGTACGAGTTCACCGTCCGCGACGGCTACACCTGGGGGCCCGCCGGTGCGACGACCGCCGAGCGCGGCCTGCCCGGGCGCATCGAGCTCTCGGTCGTCCCCCAGACGTCCACGGCGGCGAACCTCCTGCTGACCGGGGGCATCGACATCGCACGGGTGAGCGGACCCGACCGTGCCAGGCTCACCGGCCACGGCCTCGCCACCACCGAGGTCGCGACCGTCGTCGGGATGACCTTCTTCAACCAGCGCCCCGGCCGGATCCTCGCCGACCGTGCGGTGCGCCGGGCCCTGGTCGGCGCCCTCGACCGCCGGGGCCTCGCCAACGTCGCCGTGGGCGGAACCGGCAGCCCCGCCCGGGACTTCGGCGCCGAGGGGTCCGTCTGCCACGGAGACCTCGCCGACGCCCATCTGCCCGGACATGACGCCACCGACGCCCTGCGGGACGCGGGCTGGACCCGCTCGCCCGGCGGTCCCCTCACCAAGGACGGCCGGGCGCTCCGGCTCCGCCTGGTCACCAGTCCCGATCTCGGCCCGACCCTGGCATCGGTCGCCGAGCTGATGGCCCGGCAGTGGACGGCGCTCGGCGTGAAGGTCGAGCTGGTCTCCGAGAGCCTGCCCGCCCTGGTCAACGCGATGTACACGACCTCCGACTTCGATGTGGTGGTCGGCAGCACCCCGGGCTTCGCCCTGCCCGCGGGCTTCATCCCCTTCTTCTCCGGCCCCGCCCCCGCAGGCGGTCTCAACTTCGCGAGGGTGGCCAACCCGGAGTACGACGCCCTGGTCTCCCGGGCCCTCCGGGAGCCGGACACGACGGGCTGCGCCACCTGGAACAGAGCCGCCGCCGCGCTCCTCCGCTCGGCCGACGCGCTGCCCATCGCCGAGGGCCGCAGCGGCGTGTACGGACACCGCACCACGTTCACCACCACGTTCGGCGGTCAGCTCGTCCCCACGAGCATCCGCCTCCACCAGTGATCCCGGGACCCACCATGACCGTTCCCGCACTGCTGCGGCACCCCTGGACGGTGTTCCTGGGCCGCCGCGGCCTCCGGCTCCTCGTCTCGCTCGGCATCGTCCTCACCGCCTCCTTCGCGATGATCCGCCTCATCCCCGGCGACCCGGTACGGGCCGCACTCGGGGTGGACGCCGCCCCCGACCTGGTCGCCGCCCGGCGGCACGCGCTCGGGCTCGACATGCCGTTCCTGGCCCAGTACCAGCACTACATCGGCGGCCTCCTGCACGGCGACCTCGGCACCTCGCTGGTCACCGGGGCGCCGGTCGCGGAACTGGTCCGCACGCGGCTGCCGGCGACCCTGGCGATCGCCGGTCTCGCCTTCCTCACCGCGCTCGCCGTCGCCCTGCCCGGCGGCCTGCTCGCCGCCGTCCGCACCCGCGACGGCCGCCGCCCGCGCACCGAGCTGGCGTTCACCACGGTCACCGCCGGGCTGACCGGGGTGCCCGACTTCGTGCTCGCCGCCGGGCTCACCGCCCTGTTCGCCGTCGGCCTCCAGCTGTTCCCGGTGGCCGGTGCGGCGGGGGTCGCCTCGCTCGTACTCCCCGTCATCGCGCTCGCCCTCACCCCCACGGCCGTGCTCCTGCGCATCGTCAGGGTGGAGGCGCTGAAGGTGCTGAACGAGGACTACCTGCGTACCGCCCGGAGCAAGCGGCTGTCCGCCGCACGCCGCTATCTGCGGCACGCGGCACCGAACATGGCGTCCGCCGCGCTCACCGTCGCGGGAAGCCTGCTGCCCGCCCTGATCGCGGGCACGGTCCTGGTCGAGAAGGTGTTCGCCTGGCCCGGCATCGGGTCCGCGATGGCCCAGTCCGTGGTCGCGCAGGACTATCCGGTGGTCCAGGCCATGGTGCTGGTGCTCGGCACGACCGTGCTGCTCGCCGGACTCCTGGTCGATGTGCTGCTCGCGCTGCTCGACCCCCGCTCGGCGATCCGGGAGATGTGATCATGAGCCTTCCCGCCGGTCTCCGGCGCTCCCCCATGGCCTGGGTCACCGGGCTCATGCTGGCGTCACTCGTCGTCCTCGCCGTCGCCGGCCCGCTGTTCTGGGGCGCGGCGGCCGACGACCCGGACCCCTCGGCGGTGCTCCAGGGGCCTTCGGCGGCGCACCCGGCCGGCACGGACGGGCTCGGGCGGGACCTGCTGGCCCGCATCCTGACGGCCGCCCGGCCCTCGCTGCTGCTCGCGCTGGCGTCGGTCCTGCTCGGTGCGACGGCGGGCGTGTGCCTCGGGGCCTGCACGGCCGTCGTCGGCCGGCGCGCCCGCCGGCTGGCCGCCGGACTGATCAGCCTGCTGCTCGCGTTCCCGGCGCTGCTGGTCGCGATGTTCCTCGCGGTGGTGTTCGGCGCGGGCACGAGCGGGGCGGTGCTGGCCCTCGCCGCGGCGAGTGTGCCCGGCTTCGCGCGGCTGGCCCAGACCCTCGCGGCGGGCGTGGCGGGCACCGACCACCTGGCCGCCGCCCGGGTCCTCGGTCTGGGCCGCCTCCGGCTGCTGTGGCGCCATGTCCTGCCGAACATCGCCGAGCCGCTGCTGCTCAGCGTCACCACGGCGGCGGGCACCGCCCTGGTCGCGCTCTCGGGTCTGAGCTTCCTCGGTCTGGGCGTTCAGCCCCCGGGCTACGACTGGGGGCAGCTGCTCAGCCAGGGGCTCGACCGGATCTACGCCGAGCCGCTGCCCGCGCTCGCCCCGGGCCTGGCCCTGCTGTACGCGGCGCTGACGTTCCAGCTGCTGGGCGAGGTCCTGGCCGGGGGCGCCGCCCGGCGCGGCCGGGCAGTCCGCATCCCGGCGCAGCGGTCCGCGTCGAGCGGCCCGGCCGAGGCGGGGCAGGTCCTCCAGGTCGACGGCCTCACCGTCGAGCTGCCGACCCGGGCCGGCCCGGTCCGCCCGGTGCGCGGGGTGAGCCTGTCGCTGGGGCGGGGCGAGATCGTCGGGCTCGTCGGCGAGTCGGGGTCGGGCAAGTCGCTGACGGCGCTCGCCGTCGCGGACCTGCTCCCGTACGGCGCCCGGGTGTCCCGGCGTACGCTGCGGCTGCTCGGGACCGATCTCGGGGCGCTGACGCGCAAGGAGCGGGACCGGCATCTCGCGACGGGACTGTCGGTGATCTTCCAGAACCCCGCATCGGCGCTCAACCCGTCCCTGCGGATCGGCACGCAGCTCACCGAGGCGGTCAGGGCCCATCGCGGGGCGAGCCGCGCCGAGGCCGAGGCGCAGGCGACCGAGGCGCTGCGCCGCGTCGGCCTGTCCCCGGCGCTGCTGCGCTCGCGCCCGTACGAGCTCTCCGGCGGGCAGCGCCAGCGGGTGATGATCGCCGCCGCGCTGATGGTGCGGCCGGGGCTGATCATCGCGGACGAGCCGACGACCGCGCTCGACGTGACCGTGCAGCGGCAGATCACGCGGCTGCTCGTGGACATCCGGCGGGACACCTCCGCCGCGATCCTGTTCATCAGCCACGATGTAGCGCTGGTCGCCGAGTTCTGTGAGCGGGTGCTGGTCATGTACGCGGGGACGCTGGTCGAGGCCCTTCCCGTCGGCCGGCTCGCCGCGGGCACCCGGCACCCCTACACCCGGGCGCTCGTCTCGTCCGTCCCGGACCTCACCGCCGACCGCGACCGCCCGCTGCCGACGGTCGAGGGCGCTCCGCCGGATCCGCTCGCACCCTCCCCCGGCTGCGCGTTCGAGGCCCGGTGCCCGCGCCGCCGGGACCGCTGCGCCGAGCAGGCTCCGCCGCTGGACGACCTGGGCTCCGGCCACCGTGTCGCCTGCTGGTACCCGTTGCCGGTGACCGCGGCCCCGACGGCGGTGACCGCGTCATGACGGCCCTCCGGGTGGACGGCCTCACCGTCCGGCGCACCGGCCCCCGCGGCTCCTTCGCCGCCGTGGACGGGGTCTCGCTGGAGATCGCGCCGGGCACGACGCTGGGTCTCGTCGGGGAGTCGGGCTCCGGGAAGTCCACGCTGGCGGGGGCCATCGTGGGTCTGGTGCCGGTGCGGGCCGGCCGGATCCTGGTGGACGGCGAGGAGGTCCGCACCCGCACCGTCCGGGACCGGCGCAGGCTGGGCCGCCGGGTGCAGGTGGTCCTGCAGGACCCGGACACCGCGCTCGATCCACGTATGACCGCCGGTCAGGCACTGGCCGAGGCGGCCACGGTGTTCCGGCGGCTCGACCGGGCCGCCCGTGCGGAGCGCGTCGCCGAGCTGCTGGAACTGGTCGGCCTGGACGCCCGGCTCGCCGGCCGGCTGCCCCGGCAGCTGTCCGGGGGGCAGCGTCAGCGGGTCGCCCTGGCCCGCGCGCTGGCCGTCCGGCCGGGTCTGCTGATCGCCGACGAGATCACCTCGGCGCTGGACGTCTCGGTGCAGGCTTCCGTCCTGAACACGGTCCGCCGGCTTCAGCGGGAGCTCGGCCTGTCCATGTTGTTCATCGGCCACAATCTGCCGGCGGTCTGCCATGTCTCCGACGCGGTGGCGGTCATGCGGCACGGCCGGATCGTGGAGACCGCGACCACCGAGGCGCTCCTGCGTGCACCGGCCCACCCGTACACCCGGACGCTGCTCGACTCCGTGCCGTCCCTGCGTACTGCCCCGGAGGGGCAGTAGACGCCGTGACCACCGGTGAATGCATTTCCGCCATTCCGAAGTCAAGCTGCCGCGTAATTCCTCACGCTCACGGATTACCTCGCACTATTCCCGCTGTTTTTCCGTGAGACGATACGGCGGCTTCGGAATGCGACGGGGCCCTTCTCCAACCGCCTTCGAAAGGTACGGAATATGGGAGTTCTCGCGCCCGACCATCCCCTGTCCCACCAGACCGGTGCCGGGCTGTCCGTGCCGTTCGCCGTCGCCGGGACCGGGATGCACCTGCCGCCCGATGTCGTCACCAACCAGGAGCTGACGCGCACCCTGGACACGAGCGACGCATGGATCACGAGCCGCACCGGAATCCGCGAACGCCGTTGCCTGGCACCTCACTTGGCCACGTCCGACATGTGTGTGGCGGCCGCGCGTCCGGCACTGGAGGCGGCCGGGGTGGACGCGGCGGAGCTGGACGCGGTCATCGTCGCCAGCTATACGGGCGACCAGCCGCTCGTATCGACCGCGCTGATCGTCAAGGACGCCCTCGGTGCCCACCGTGCCCTGTCGCTGGACGTCACCCAGGCCGCCTGCGCCTCGGGCATCCAGGCCGTCCTGATCGCCGCGCACCTCCTCCAGAACCCCTCCATCGGCACGATTCTGGTCCTCGCGGCCGACTGCGCGTCCAGGATCACCGACCCCGCCGACCGCACGACGCGCGTCTTCTTCGGCGACGCGGCGGCGGCCGTCGTCCTCACCCGCCGCGAGACGCCGGGAGCCGGTCTGCTCTCGTACGATCTGGGCTCCCGGCTGTCGTACGACGTCCAGATCCCCGCCGGTGGCTCCCGGCTGCCCGCGAGCGGCGCCACGGTGGGCGCCGGGGAGCACTACCTGCGGATGGACGGGCGTGCCGTGTGGAACACCGCGACGACACGGCTTCCGGAGAGCATCCGCAGTGCCGCGCGCCAGGCCGGTGTGCGGGTCGACCAGGTCCGTCACTTCTTCCTGCATCAGGCGAACCTGAACATCCTCGACGAGACCCTGAAGGTCCTCGACGTCCCCCGCGAGCGCGCCGCCGTCACCATCGACCGGCTGGGCAACACCGGTTCGGCGGGGGTGTTCACCGCGCTGCACACCACGGTGGCCGCGGGTGCCCTGCTCCCCGGTGACGTCTATGTACTGTCCGGCATCGGCGCCGGCTTCCAGTGGGGCAGCCTCTGCCTCCGTCACGCCTGACCAGGGACTGCCCGCTTGGGCCCAAGTCACCTTGCCACGGCAGCCGTTCACGGACGGGTGAACTCCCGCCGGACCCGTGGCACATGCTCCGCCACGAGCGCCAGCATGGACACATGATCATCACGCGCTCCGGGGCCGAACGGGCCGCCCAGGCCCGGGCGGCCGAAGCCCAGCTCGCCACTGAAGGAATCGACGGGGTGGTGTTCGGCTGGGTCGACAACGCCGGGCTCACCCGGGTGAAATCGGTCCCCCTCGGCCAGCTCGCCCATGCCGCCGAGTTCGGCGTCGGCGCTCCGCCCTGCTTCGATTTCGCCCTAGTGGACGACTCGTTCACCTCCGCACCCTCCAGCACGGGCGCGGTGGGCGACCTGCGCCTCGTCCCCGATCTCGACCGGCTCACCCGCCTCGCGGCCCAGCCCGGCTGGGCCTGGGCCCCTGCCGACCGCCGCACCCAGGACGGCTCCCCGCACCCCGGCTGCCAGCGCGGCTTCGCACGCCGGGCCGCGGAGGCCGTCGAGCGGCGCGGCCTGACGGTGCGCGCCGGGATCGAGGTCGAGTGGTCGGTGGCCGACGCCTCCGGCAACCCGGCGGCGACCGGTCCCGGCTACGGCATGAGCCGCTTCGTCGAGCGCTCCGACTACCTCCGCGACGTGCTGCGCGCCCTCACCGCACAGGGGCTCACGGTCTCGCAGCTCCATCCCGAGTACGCCGCCGGGCAGTTCGAGGTCTCGGTGGCCGCCGAGGGTCCGGTCGAGGCGGCCGACACGACGATGCTGGTCCGCCACACCATCCGGGCCGTCTCCGCCCGGCACGGCCTGCGTGCCTCGTACGCCCCCGTCTTCACCGAGGGCGCGCTCGGCAACGGCGGCCACCTCCACATCAGCCTCTGGCGGGAGGGCCGCAACCTCGGCCACGGCGGCCCGGGGCCCCACGGGCTGCACCCCGAGGCGGAGCACTTCCTGGCGGGCGCGCTGACGGAACTGCCCGCGCTGCTCGCCCTGGGCGCACCGGGCGTCGCCTCCTATCTGCGCCTGGTCCCGGCCCACTTCGCGGGGGCGTACCGGTGCTGGGGTCTGGAGAACCGTGAGGCGGCGCTGCGTCTGATCACCGGCTCCGCCGCCGGACAGGCGAACGCCGAGTTCAAGTGCTTCGACGCCGCCGCCAACCCGTATCTGGCGGTGGGCGGCGTGCTGGCCGCCGGGCTCGCCGGCCTCGACGCCGCTCTGCCCCTCCCTCCCGAGACCAGGGGCGACCCGGCTGTCCTGGCCCCCGCCGAACGTCTCCCGGTCAGCCTGTCCGAGGCGGCCGACGCGTTCGAGAAGTCCGCGCCGCTCCGACGGGCGCTCGGCCGCGAGCTGTACGAGGCGGTGCTGGCGGTGCGGCGGGCGGAGGCGGAGCTGTTCGCGGGCCGCCCGGACGCGGAGGTCATCGAGGCGACCCGCTGGCAGTACTGACGGGGCGTCAGCGTGGGGCGTCCAGCTCCTGCGCCATGTAGACCGCGTCCGGGCCGTAGCTCGCGGGCAGCCGGATTCCGGGCCGGGCGCGGTAGCCGAGCGCGGACCACACCCCCCGTGTCCCGTGGACGGCGACCAGGGAGAGGGTCCGGTATCCGGCCGCCCGCCCCGCTTCCTCCAGGTGGCGGAGCAGCCGGGGGGCCAGACCCCGGCCGCGCAGCCGCTCGGCGATCACCACGTCGTGTACGTGCAGGTTGCTGCCCGTGAACCCTCCTTGTTCGAGCAGGCTCAGGTCCGGGCAGCGGCCGAGGGGGTAGGGCAGGGCGAGCAGGTAGCCGCCGACCATACCTTCGTACTCCAGCACGAAGCAGGTCGTCGGCGATGCGCGGTGCCGGGACCGCAGCGCGTCCTCCCCCTCCGAGAGGCCGCTCGCCGAGTAGGCGCGCCGCTCAGAGGCGACCACGTCTTCCCAGTCCTCCTCCCGGAGAGGGCGAATCGTCACGGAGTCCGTCATGAGCCACCGACACAGGTGTACGGCAGGGGCGCGAAGCCGTTGAAGCCCCGGGTGGTGTAGGCGGTGGCGTACGCGCCGCAGGAGTGGACCCAGACCGGGTCGCCCGAGGCGACCGCGTGCGGAACGCGCACCGGGCCGCCCTCCCGCGCGTACGCGTCGTCGCTGTCGCAGGTCGGCCCGGCCACCAGGGCCTCGACGAACCGTCCGCCGGGATGGGACGGGAACTCCAGCCGGTACCGCAACTGGTCCATCTCGTAGAGTCCGTTGAACTTTCCGCAGCTGAGGTAGAGCCAGTCCTCGCGGGTGCCGTCGAGCCGCAGACGGGAGGTCAGCCGGGCGACGTGGGCCCGGATGGCACCGTGGTCGGCTACCAGGTGGCGGCCGGGTTCCAGCAAGAATCGCAGGGGTCCCGCGTTGACGGCGCTCAGCCGTGCCATGCCGTCGCGAATCACCCGGAACATCTTGTCAATCGGCGGTTCCAGCGGGCGTCCGCACCGGTCCAGGACGCCCAGCGCCGGGAGACCTCCGCCAAGGTTGACCCGGTCCGGGACGATGCCCCGGCGGTTGAGCGCGTCCAGCAGGGCAGCCAGTATCTCGATCGCCTCTCCCCATGCCTCCGCCGTCATCTGCTGGGAGCCGACGTGCACCGAGAGCCCGGACGGCACAAGGCCGGCGGCCCGGGCTGCTCCGAGTACGCGCGGGGCGTCGTCCGGCGAGCAGCCGAACTTGTGGCTGAGCCCCCACAGCGCACCGTTCCCGGTGGTGGAGACCCGGCAGAACACCCTTGACCGGGGGGCGTGCCGGGCGATCGCGGCGACGTCCTCGCGGCTGTCGGTGGCGAAGTCGCGCACGCCGAGCCGGTACGCCTCGGCGATGTTGCGGTCGGACTTGACGGTGTTGCCGTAGTGGATGAGCCCCGGCGCCACCCCCGTGCGCAGCGCCTGGGCGATCTCCTGCGGCCCGGCGGCGTCGAAGCCGGAGCCGAGCCGGGCGAGGTGGCCGAGGACCTCGTCCACCGGGCACGCCTTCATCGCGAACCGCACTTCTACGCCCGGGAGTTCGGCGCGCAGGGCGGCGTACTGGCGTCCGATGCCGTCCAGGTCGTACACCAGGGTGTCCTCGGACGCTGCGGCGAGCGCGTCGCGCAGTGCGGACTGCCCTGTCGGGGTGTGTCTGCCGGTTCTGCCCCGGTCGTCCGCCCGGCGCTGCGCGGCGATCTGACGCGTGTCGGAGCAGTGAAGCGTCACGTACGAACTCCCAATCCGGTGGACGGCCGACGCCGAAGTCGTTCTGGCGGCCTGGAGATGAAGGAGGGAGCGCCCGGACCGGACGAGGCATCCGCCCCGTATTCCCTCCTCGCCACACTCTATGGAGATATGAGAGAGCGCCCGGCCGCTGCCGGAGGCTGGTCCAGGGGTATCGCCGGTGATTCCCGCGCCCCTGGCACGGCGCCGCTCACCGGGCCCTGCAACGGTGAACCACCCGAATGGCGCCGGCACGCGTGCCCTCGATCTTGACGACCGGCTCCGCCGGCGTGGCGGTGGCACCTGCGGCCGGAGCACCCGAGCAGGGCTCCGGCCGCAGGAGCTGAGGTGAGCGGAGTACGTCAGCCGACGGCGATGTCGTCGACCAGGAAGATGGTCGACAGGTAGGCGTCCTCGGTGCCGGCGAACTCCAGCTTCACTGCCTGGCCCTTGTAGGCGGACAGGTCGACGGTCCTCTGGACGTATCCGGAACCGGCGTTGGCGTTGGAGTAGGTGGCCAGGGTGGTGCCGTTGATCTTGACCTTGAGGGTGTCGTAGGCGGTGTAGCCGGATTCCTGGGTGGTGACCCTCAGCCAGAAGGTGAGCTTCGGGGCGCCTTCGGCGGGCACGGCGATGTCCGACTGCGAGAGCGACTCGATGGCGGCGGCCCCGTAGCCCATCATCCAGGCGTACGAGGACCCTCCACGCGCGGGCTGCAGGGGCGAGTTGGTGATGATGTCGTCGCTCTGCTTCCAGCCGCTGGTGCCCTGCTCGAAGCTGCCGTTGGTCAGTGCGTTCCCGCCGGGAGGCGTGGGGGTCGGCGACGGGTCGGGGGTGCCGGTGCCGGGGTCGGGCAGCGCGGTGCCGACGCTCACGGCCGCCCACGCCTTGGAGACGAGGTACCGCTCCTGGGAGTCGGCCCCGTACAGGTCCGCGGCGGCCTGCAGGGTGGCGGTGCGGGCGCCGGCGTAGTTGGTGGTGGAGGTCATGTAGGCGGACAGGGCGCGGTACCAGACGGCGGCCGCCTTGTCCTTGCCGATGCCGCTGAAGGTGTCGTTGTTGCAGGTGGTTCCGTTGTGCGAGCGTCCGCCGATGGTCTTCGCACCGGTGCCTTCGGCGGCCAGGTAGAAGAAGTGGTTGGCAATGCCTGAGGAGTAGTGGACGTCCACCGAGCCCGCGCCCGATGTCCAGCAGGAGAGCGAGTTCCCGTCGGCGGCAGGGTTGTCCATCCGGCGCATGTAGCCGCCGGACATGTTGAGTCTCTCGCCGATGTAGTAGTCGCCGGGATCGGCGGTGTTGTCGGCGTAGAACTCGACCATGGTTCCGAAGATGTCGCTGGTGGCCTCGTTGAGGCCGCCGGACTCGCCGGAGTAGTTGAGGTTGGCGGTGGCGGCGGTGACGCCGTGGCTCATCTCGTGGCCGGCCACGTCGAGCGCGGTCACGGGTGTGTTGCCGTTCTGCGATGAGCCGTCGCCGAAGGACATGCAGAAGCAGCTGTCGTCGTAGAAGGCGTTCAGCAGGCCGCTGTCGACGTGCACGTAGGCGGGGGCGCCGCGGCCGTCGTTGCGTATGCCGCTGCGGTTGAAGGCGTTCTTGTAATAGTCCCAGGTCTTGGCCAGGCCGTAGGAGGCGTCCACCGCGGCGCTCTCCCGGCTGGAGTTGGTGCCGTTGCCCCAGGCGTTGCTGCTCTTGGAGAAGGTCCGGGCGTTCTGCTTCGGATACGACTGCGGACTGTTGTAGGAGTCGTAGACGATCGTGCCGCCGTGCGCCGAGTCGGTGAGGGTGTAGCCGCTGCCGGACTGGGTGGTCTCGATGGAGACCTGGCCGACGGTGACGCCGTTGCCGGTGCCCGTGACGCTCTGGTGCAGCTCGTACTGGTCCAGTGCCGCGCCGCTGTTCGCGTCGACGATCACAGCCTGCTGTGAGGCAGGGCCGGTCTCGCCCGTGCCGGTGACGGTCGAACGGTAGGCGAGGACAGGCACCTTGCCGACCGCGTACACGACCAGCGTGCTGTCCTTGCTGCCTGCCTTCGCCTTCTTCACGTGCCTGGCGTGCTTCACGGCCTTGGCCGAGGCCTCGGCCGCCGACAGCTTCGGCGTGGTGCCGGGGAGGCGGATCGCGCCCTGGTGCGCCAGGTTCGATCCAGCGATCGTGCCGTTCTCGGCCAGGTGGACGACGAGGTCACCGCCGATCACGGCCATGCCTCTGTAGGTGCGGTCGTAGCGCACGTGCCGGGTGCCGTCGGCGTCGGAGAGGACGTCCTTGGCCACCAGGCGCTCGTGGGGACCGAGGCCGAGCTCGCGGGCGGTGGCGGCGGCGTTCCGGTCGGCCAGGCGTATCGCCTCGTCGCGTGCGTCGGCGGTCATCGCCCGGAAGCCGGCGCCGGGTCGTGCGGCGGACTCGCCGGCGGCCGGGGCGGCGTGGGTGGCCGCACTGGACTGGGTGGACACCACTGCCAGGGAGCCCAGGGCGAGGGTGGCCGCGACAGCGGCCGCCAGGGCGTTCTTGGGGTTCATCGGACATCCTTCCACCGGGCCTTGTCGGGGAAATGCCGCAGAACGTCATCTGGGGTGCGGGGGGTGTTCGGCAGCGGTTGGCCCGGCTGTGGCCATGAGGCTAGGGATGCGGGTGGCGGCCGACATCGGGGCAACCCCTTGATCTGGACGAGCGGGCCCGGCGGGCGCACCATGGCCCGATGCCAGACTCTCCGATGTGGATGAACACGTTCCACGAGGCCGGTCCCGCGCTGCCGGTCATGCGCGAGGACGTGCACCACATCCGCCGGACGGTCCTGTCCGGGCCGCCCGGAAGCGGCAAGACCTACGCGGCCGGGATCCTGGGACGGCGCCTGGGCCTGCCCGTCCAGCGGCTTGCCCCGCGACCGCAGGACGCCCGCGTTCCGTACGCCGGGCTGCTCGAACTCGCCCTGGCACTCCACGTGCATCCTGTCGCCAGGGAGCTGGCGGCCGAACTCGACGTGGCCGCCGACCGGCCGGACTCGCCGGACGATGCCGGTACGGCCCTGCGGCTCCGGCGGCGCACCGCCACCCTGCTACGGGGCGTTCCCCCGATGACGCTGGTGGTGGACAACGCCCAGTGGCTGGACGCGGCAAGCGTGGCCGTCCTGGGCTGGGCGCTGCGCCTCGCACCGGACCTGCCGGTCATCGCTGCCGAGCGCACCTGGCGCCCGGCAGGCGCGGAACACTGGTGCGGGGAGGACGTGTACGCGGTGCGCGTCCCGCCCTTGACGGCCTCTCAGGTGGCGACGGTGCTGGCCCCGTACCGGCTTGCCCCTCGCGAGATCACGCTCATCCACACCCACAGCGGCGGGAACCCGGCGCTGGCCCTGGCACTCGCCCAGGTCCGCGGCCACACCTCCGCGACACCGTTCGCCCCGGGCAGCGAGACCGGCCATCCCCTCCCTGCCGCGGCCCGCCAGTTGGTCGGCGAATGGCTGGGCACTGTGCCGGGAGAAGTCCAGGAGCTCCTGACGTTCGCCGCTCTCGACGACCGGCCGGACCTCGACCTGCTCGGCGACATCGCCGGCCCGGCGGCCGAGGCCCTCCTCGCGGAGGCCGAGGCGGCCGGGCTCATCGGCCTCGGACAGCCCGGCGGGACGCTCAGGTTCACCGCCTCCGCCATCGGCACCGAGCTCGTGGCCCGGCTGCCCGGCCACGCGCGCAGGCTCCTGCACGCCCGTCTGGCCGAGGTCTCCCGTGACGGCGTGCGGCGCGACCGGCACACCGCGCTCGCGGCCGATCCGACCGACCTGCGGTCGGCCCGGCACGCCGCACGCACAGCGGCGCGCGCGGCCGCACGCGCCCGGCTGCGCGGCGAACACGCGCTCGCCGCCGAACTGTCCCTCCTCGCCGCCCAGCGCACCCCGCAGGACGACAGCGACCTGTACACCGAGCGCGCCCTGACCGCCGTACGCGACGCCGGCCACTACGGCGACGTCTCCCGCGCCCGGGCCGCCGCCGGTCTCGTCCTGGGACACGACACCACGCCCGACCAACGCGTCGACGCCCTCATCGCGCTGATCGACGCGAGCGGGCAGCACCTGAACAGCGCGGACGAACTGTTCGCCGGCGCACTCCACGCGGCGGCCGGACATTCCGGCCTCGTCGCCCGGGTCCTCATCCGGCAATCCCTCTGGGCCAACGTCAACGAGGGCGACCCCCACCGCGCGTGTGCCCTCGCCGGCCGGGCCGCTGTCCTCGCCGAGGCGGCGGACGACACCTCCACCCTCGTCATGGCCCGCACTATGGAGGCCCGCTTCCAACGCATCCTCGGCCACCCGGACGCCGAGGTCTCACTCAGCCGCGCCCTGGCCCTGCCGCGCACGGCCGCCGTCCCCCTCAACGGCACACCTCAGCATCTCGCCGCCCGGCACGTCCTCTTCGACGACCGTCCGGACGAGGCGCGCACCGCACTGTTGCCCCTGCTCGTCGAGGCCGAACGGTCGGGGGACGCCGAGGCGACCGTGGACATCCTGCGCAGCCTCGCCGAAGCGGAACTCCGCGCCGGGCGGTGCGCCAGGGCACTCCAGCATGCCTGCCGCGCCCAGGCACTGACCGACCGGACCGCGCTGTCGTCCGCTCCCGCGCACTACACGTCCGCCCTCGTCGAGGGCGCCGCCCGGTGCGCCGATGTCGCCCTCGCCCACGCCCGCCGCGGCGCCGACACCGCCCGCCAGGAGGACAACAAGGTCTTCCTCTCCCGCAACCTCTTCGTCCTCGGGCATCTTCTCCTGACCACCGGCCGCCCCAAGGAGGCCCTGGAGGCGCTGGAGGAGGTGAGCGAGCTGGAGAAGCTCCAGCAGGTGCGCGACCCGTCCGTCCTCCGCTGGCAACCCGAACTCGCCGAGACCCTCATCTCCCTGGGCCGCCACGACCGGGCGCAGGGCCTGCTGGACGACACCCGCCGCACCGCGACCGCCCTGGGCAGGAGCGCGGTCCTCCCTTCGCTCGACCGCGCCCAGGCGCTTCTGGACGCCGCCCGCGGCGACTACGACGGCGCCGCCCGCCGCCTCGGCGACGCGGCCGACCGCCTCCGTCATCTGCCCGTCGAACGCGGCAGGACCCTGCTGGCACTCAGTCACACCGAACGCCGCGGACGGCGACGCGCGAGCGCCCGTGCGGCAGCACAGAGCGCGGTCGACCTCTTCACCCGCCACGAAGCACACCCCTGGGCCCGGACCGCCGCCCATGCCCTCGACCGGCTGGGAGCCGTCCCCACGGACAGCGGCGCCCGCCCCCGCCTCACCGGGGCCGAACGACGCTGCGCCGAACTCGCGGCCGCCGGAGCGAGCAACCGCGACATCGCCACCAGCCTCACCGTCAGCGTGAAGACGGTCGAGGCGACTCTCACCCGCGTCTACCGGAAACTCGGCCTGCGCTCCAGAGTGCAACTCGCGCGCGCTCTGGCCCCCGTGGGTGAATAGCCCGCCGCCTCCGGGCCCGACAGGGAGGTGACGGAGCCGGGCGTCCCTGTCGCGGTGCTGAGCGCCTTCGATGGTCTTGGTAGAGGCCCGCAGGCTGACGCCTTCCTCCCCGAGGAGGCCGGCGACCGTGTCGGCGGAGACCCGGTGGCCTGCCGGGTCAGCTCGATGCCGACCTCACGAGTTCGACGGGCACTTTCCTGCCGCGACGTACAATTTGACTTTTGCCGAGGCGTCGAACAGTTCGCCAGGTTTCGGGATTTGGCGGCAGATTTTTCCGTGCACCCGAGAGACGTCATGCCGGCCGACACCGCCGGGGCCTCTGTAGAACACATCAATGAACTGGCTGTTATATCCCTTCTTCAGCAGTTCATCGTAGGATTTTTTAAAGTCCTTCCCTATGAGATCAGGCGTCTCGGGGATTGACACATGAGCATTCCAATGAGTGGGGCACTTTTCCCCGCGCGGGACGGCACCGAAATCAATGGAGTCCGGGCCGAGTCCTTTTTTCGTCAGGCAAGCAGTCCAGAATTCCGCGTGTTGCAAATCCACCGTCCGGCCAAGGTCTGTCGCGTCTCGGACGGAGAATCCGAGTTCCTTCGCTGCGGCTTCTTTCATCCTTACGGGCAGACTGCCGGGAGGCAGGGACGTGGATGCAGATGCACTTCGCTCGACCGGGGCCGCAACGTCGGACGAATGGTTCGAGCAGCCTGCACTCAAGGCGATGACCGCCAAGATCGAAGCTGTACCCCTGCCAAGGGATTTCATTTTCATGACCCACTTTCCGTTACTGCTTCACAGCAGCCGCACTGACGATTCCTCGGTGGGCGCAAGGCGGTTTCGCCTGTGATCTGACGGGCTCAACGTCGCACGGACCGGCGGGCAGTGACGAGTTCTCATACACTCGCCGCTGCCCGCCTGCCACCGCTCGCGGATGAGTTGGACCCCGCCCCACGCAGTGCCGACTCGTTGGTCTGCGTAGAGGGCGGGGCACTTGGAGTCGGCTTCTTCCGAACGGACTTGGGAGATCCCAGAGCCGTTGACTCCGCCGTCAAGGGTGCGGCCGGCCCCCTATCCGGTCGAGAGCCGCGACCGGGGCCGGCTCCCGAGGAGTTCTAGCTCAGGCCCATACGTAGGTGCCGGAGTCCGTGTTCGGGTTGCAGCCGGAAGTCCAGTCGAGTCCGCCTGTCGGAGTGCCCTGGTAGTTGCCGGTGCACGACCAGATGACCAGCGGGGTGAGCTCCGCGATCTCCAGATTCTTCTCGTAGGTCGTGCCGGCACCCTTGTGGTTCCAGTAGTAGTAGGTGCTCGCTGCGCTCCCGTAGCTGAGGACGCCGATACCGGAGCGCCCGTCCGCCTTGAGGTCATAGACGGTGAATATTTCGCCGTAGGCCTTGAAGTGCGCCTTTGCCGGGAAATCGCCGCCGACGGGCCTGGCGTATGCCGTGCCGTCCTGGCTGCCGTCGGCGTGGCTGGTGGCAGCGCTCGCCATCGTGAACACAATGGCGGAAACCGCGACACCAAAGGCTCTTACGATCTTGTTCATGTCAACTCCTGTGAAAACAGTAGGTGTGTGCTGCAGGTGAAGAGTCGCCCCGGGCGCGCGCAAGTCGGCAGTCCCCCAGGAGGGGGCCGGCCAGCTGTTGCCTGAAGCGAGGACGCCCATCTGATGTGAACTGACGCGAGGTGCCGAACGACCGATGACGGCACCTCAAGCAGTCGGCCGCGAAGAAATGAGGGCACGACGGAGCCGGACGCGGTCGAGGTCTTGTGAATCTCGCATGCCGCTCGCGCGGAGTGCGACTCTCGCCCCCGTGCCGAGTGACTCACCTCAAGCCGCGGCACCCCGGCCGCTTGCACCCGAATTTCGGCGCACGTAATTCAGAGCGTCGCAAATCTGGTCATCGCGCACGTTGGTGATCAACCGAAAGGTCGAGGTTGCCGACATGCAACTCTCAACGGGAAGTTTCCAGGTGCTGGGTCGCCCGAGTCACCCCCAAAAAGGCTGTCCCGCAACCCTGGAGGCAGGCCAATAGGCCGCTACAGACAGATCAGCCCGTCCCGTTGTGTCCCCACCAGTCGTGTCAACGAGATCCCTATGAAGCGGGTCGAACGAGACACTGGTGCGCGAAATCCGGGACTACCGGACAGCCTTCAACAACCTTGGCTGGTGGCACTGCGCCCGACGGGCGCCTGTGCTGGATGTCGTGCGCCTGACTGCAGGCATCGCCGACAACAAAGGCGTCAGCAAAAAATGTCCCTTACGCATGAAGCGTTCCCCTCCCCAGAGGACAGCAGACTGCCAGACTCCCAAGTCGTCGCAGCCGCTGAGCTGTTTATAGCGCGAAGAGCGGTACCGGCCCCGTGCGCCAGTGCAAATCATAAGCGCCTCAAACGTCTTCAGCAAGCTCAACGATCACGAATGACTGGCCCATGAACCTATCTCTGAATCCGAATCCGCCCGGGGAACCGTGTGCAACCTGCAATGATCGCAGAAAGTCCGGTTTTGGCGTGTGGGAGCACGTAGCGAAATGCCTTGTTCATGCCCCTCTCGCAACCCACAGATGTCCCGGGCGGCCCAGGGCCGGCGCGCTGAAAGCCCATGTCCGAGAAAACAGTGAATAAAGCGACACCCCCTGCAAATGGAAGATAGGCAGCTCAGCGCACCCGCCCACGCGGCTTCAGCGCCACGTCCGGCAGCGCCGGAGCCGGGATCGGCGGCCCGTCGTAGCCGTGTACCGTGCCGAACCGGTCACCGTTCATCCACTCTTCCCGGGCCCGGGCGACCTCGTCCTGGGTCCTGCCCACGAAGTTCCACCACATGATCAGCTCTTCCTCGAACGGCTCGCCGCCCAGGAGCATCAGGCCCGCGTCCGACTCCGCGCGCAGCGGGAGCTCCGTGCGGCCGCAGCCGAGGTAGAGCATGGAGCCCGGGAGGACCGGGACGCCGTCCACCTCGGCCTCGCCGGACATCGAGAGCACGGCGTACTCGAAGTCGGGGTCCAGGGGGAGCCGGGCCTGGGCGCCCCGGGCCAGGGAGAGGTCGGCGCCCACGATCGGGGTGTACGCGGTGCCGGGCGAGGTGGCGCCGTCGAGTTCGCCCAGGATCACTGTGGCCGTGAGGCCGGGAGCGGTGACCGTGGGCAGGTCGCTGTGGTGCTGGAAGTGGGGTTCGGTGAAGCGGTGCGCGTCCGGGAGCGCCACCCACAGCTGGGCACCGTGGAGCAGCGCGGCGTGCTGCTTGGGGCTCTCCTCGGAGTGGCTGATCGCGCGCCCCGAGGTCATCAGGCCCAGTTCGCGCGGGCGGATCGTCTGGAGGCTGCCGAGGCTGTCGCGGTGCAGGACCTCGCCCTCGTGCAGCCAGCTGACGGTCTGGAGGCCCATGTGCGGGTGCGGCGGCACCTGCATCCCGGGTTCGTCGGCGATGTCGTCGGGGCCGTAGTGGTCCACGAAGGCCCAGGCGCCGACCATCCGGCGGCCCAGGTTGGGCAGCAGCCTGCGGACCTCGGTGGACTCACCGAGCCGCACCTTGCGCGGGGCCAGCAGTTCACGTACCGGCTCCGCAACGACGAAACCGCGGCCCCCGCAGACGCTGGGGACGGCCTGGCGATCGAGATTGCTCATGGCGCTCAACCTATTCCGCTGCGGGTGGGGGCGGGTGGCACCCACGCCGGACATTTAGTGGAATGTTAAACCACCTGTGGGTGTTGTGCGGATCGGACACCCGCCCGACCGAGGAGACGACATGAGCGATACCTACTACGAGTTCGGCACCGCGGCCGAGCGCTGGGAGCGCGCGGGGTTCTTCTTCGACGCGAAGGAGTACACGACCGCGGCCCGCATCCTGGACGGCCTCGTCGCGGAGGTCCCGGAGCAGGTCGCGCCCCGGCTGCTGCTGGCCCGCGCCTACTACCACTCGGCGAGCCTCGGGCGGGCCGAGACGGAACTCCGTGCCGTTCTGGAGCGCGACCCGGTGGAGCACTACGCCCGCCTGATGCTCGGCCGGACGCTGGAGCGCCAGGGCCGGCAGGCCGAGGCGGACACGCAGCTCAGGCTGGCCGCCGCGCTGTCCGGTGACCTGGAGGGTGTCTGACCGGACACGCGCACCCGCCGTATTCCAGGTGCCCGGCACCCCGGCCGCGTGATAGTCCACGGGACCATGACCGACCTTGAAACGCCACGCCTGATCCTGCGCCTGCTGGCTCCCGCCGACGCCGAACACGTCGCCGCCGGTTCGCCGCCGCCCGGGGCCCGCTGGGCCCCGGGCTACCCCTCCCCCGGCGAGCGGGGGGCCGCCGCGCGCTTCCTCGCCACCTGCGCGGAGAGCGGCGATCCGAGCCCCTTCGGTTCGTACGCGATACGGCTCCGCTCCGACGGTGCGGTCATCGGGGGCATCGGCTTCCACAGCGCGCCGGACGAGCGGGGCGGGGTCACGATCGGCTACGGGCTCGTGGAGTCCGCGCGCGGACAGGGTTACGCCTCCGAGGCGCTCCGGGCACTGCTCCGGTTCGCCCGGGAACAGGGCGTGGTCCGGGTGCGCGGGGATGCCGACACCGACAACATCCCCTCGCAGCGCGTCATGACGGCGGCCGGAATGCGCCTCGTGGACGAGGACGCCTCGCTGAAGTACTACCTGGCCGAGTGGACGGCGTAGAAGCGTGGAACGGACGGAGCCCGCCGGGATCACCCGGCGGGCTCCGTCGTACAGCGGCACGTACGCGGGCGTCAGCCCACGGCGGCGGCCGTCCGGTTCGCCCGGCCGCCCGCCGGCGTGTCGGCCCTCGGCACCAGCAGCCGTTCTGTGAGGTGGCCGAAGACCAGGCCGAAGGCGGTCCACAGCGTGGCCTGCACGGCGAGGGTGGCCAGCCGGAACTGCCACAGCAGCGTGGCCGGGAAGTCCTTGCCGACCTCGTTGAAGGAGGGCAGGAACACATAGGCGAGGGCGATCAGCAGGACGTAACCGGCCGCCGCCGCGACCGTGGCGTTCCAGTTGCCCAGACGGGGTGCCAGCCGCTTGCCGACGAGGACGGCGGCGACCGCGAGCAGCACACTCAGGGCGACCATCAGGAAGAACAACGCGGTGCGTCTGCCGATGGTGTCGGGGTTGCCGACGGCCGGCGGGTTGGCCGGGTACTTCAGGAACGGCACGATGTACACACTCACCAGCGCCGCGCCCGCGATCAGGGCGGCCGTGGCGCGCGGGCCGAACCGGCCCGTCCGGCCCAGCGCGTAGCAGAAGACGAGCGCGGTAATGCCGCCGGCCGCGACGCCGAAGACCAGGACACCGGTGGCCAGGCCCGCGGTGGACTGCACACCGCGGCTGACTAGTTCCTCGGCGGCGCCGTGGTGGTGGCCGTGGGCGCTGTGCGCGGCCTCTTCGAGCGCGATGGCCGCGTCGACCCGTGACTCGCCGAGGAAGTAGGCGACGAGCAGCGCGAGCGCGCCCGCGACCAGTCCGGCCAGCATGCCGCGGACCAGCAGGGCTCTGACAGATATGGAGTTCATGAGGGATTCCCCTGGATCAGCCGGTCGGTCAGTGGCAGGGGAAGCCGAGGAGGTGACGGCCGTCGTGGACCCACTCGTGGACGCTTTCGCCCGAGATGACGGCCGTGGCGCCCTGTTCGGCGCCGACGAAGTAGAGCAGGACCAGCATGAGGATGCCGAAGAAGACCGCCCAAGGGGCAATGACCTTCAGGGAGATGGGGGTGATGGCGGATGCGCCGGTTGCGGGGGCAGCACTCTGTGCCATGGCAGAACCTCCTGTGGGAACACGCGTCCCGATCGTGGTGCCTGAGACGAAGGTGCTGGGTCTGACTTCCCGCGTGCGCGGGTACACAGTGGCGCGACCGTGCCGGATTCTCACCGGACTTCCGTCACACCCTCGTCATGTCGCCGCGACCATACCCCCTGGAGACCGGGCACCGCCATGCCGCGTATCAGCGGTCCGCGGGGCCCGGATGCCATGGTGTGCTTGGCCGTGGGGCCGATGTTCGGGGAGTTGAGGGTGGTAGTGACGGTACGGGTGATGTGGATCTCCCCGGCGATGAACGCGGCGCTGCGCGAGGCCCGGTTCGCCGGTGACGCCGCGCTGGACGCGTCGGGGGTGCGGGCGGCCCGACTGGCCGCGGCGCACGTTCCGGACGCGGACCGGGCGGTGCACGCGCCGTCCGAGCGGTGTGCCCGGACGGCGGAGGAGCTGGGTCTGCGTTCGACGGGCGAACCCGCCTTGCGCGACTGGGAGTTGGGGCGCTGGTCGGCTGCCCGGCTGGACGAGGTGAGCGCACGGGAACCGGAGCAGGTCGCGGCCTGGCTGGCCGACCCGTCGGCCGCCCCGCACGGCGGCGAGTCGCTGATCGGCCTCTGCGCCAGGGCGGGGGCCTGGCTCGACTCGCTGAACGGCGCCGGTCGGGTGTTGGCTGTCGCCGAACCGTCCCTGGTACGCGCGGCCGTGGTCCACGCGCTGGCCCTGCCGCCGCAGGCGTTCTGGCGCCTCGATGTCGCCCCGCTCTCACTGACGGAGCTGAGCGGGCGCGCGGGGCGCTGGAACCTCCGCGTCGGGCGCCCGCTCTCCGACGTGCCCGGCGGCCGGGGGGCGCACCGGGGTGCGCCATGAGCCGGACGTGCAAGAACTGTGGTCCGTACCGGAGCCTTGACACTCCGTTGGTTCACTTCTTAAATCACGTAGTGAACTAAAGCACCATCATCCCCCCACGTGATGGCCATGCCCCCACTTGTCATATGCATGACGCATCACATGTCCCCGTCCCGCACGGGAAGGAACGTTCATGAACTCCCCCTACCGGGCCAGGCGTCTCCTGGTCCCCGCTCTCTCCGTACTCGCTCTGGTCGCCACCACGTCCGGCCTGGCGTCGGGCGCCCCCAGGCAGCCGGACACCGTCTCCGCCGCCACGACGACGTTCTCCGACGAGTTCGACGGCGCGGCCGGTTCGGCCGTGGACGGCAGCAAGTGGCAGATCGAGACCGGCGACAACGTCAACAACCACGAGCGGCAGTACTACACCTCCGGCAACAAGAACGCCGCGCTGGACGGGCAGGGACATCTGGTCATCACCGCCCGCAAGGAGAACCCCTCCAACTACCAGTGCTGGTACGGCACCTGTCAGTACACCTCGGCGCGGCTGAACACCTCCGGCAAGTTCACCCAGGCCTACGGCCACGTCGAGGCGCGCATGAAGATCCCGCGCGGCCAGGGCATGTGGCCCGCCTTCTGGATGCTCGGCAGCGACATCGGACAGGTCGGC
>NZ_JBVJAM010000020.1:0-40253 GCF_055590565.1 Streptomyces sp. NPDC041814
GACCCCAAGGGATCAGCCGTCGACATCGTCCAAGCCATCGGACGGGCGCTGCGGCAAAAACCGGGAGAGGGCAAAATGGCGACGCTGATCGTGCCTGTCTTTCTCGCTCCGGGTGAAAAGCCGGAAGACATGCTCACCTCCAACTCGTATCGGCCCTTGGTAAAGGTATTGGAGGGGCTTCGGGCGCACGATGAACGTGCTATCGAGCTGCTGGCCATTCCCCAGGAGCAGCAGAAGGCGGTTGTTGATCCGTCGCCTCCGATCGGTCCGGAACCGGAGGAGGGCCAGGAGGACACGCGGCCGCTGCTGCGGTTCGCAGCCCCCAGGGACCCGGTCATGATCGCGAAGTGGGTGCGGTTCAACGTCATCAGCACCGAGCGCCAGGACTGGCAGCGCGGCTACGACGCCGCCCGCCGGTACTTCGAGCGCGAGGGCGACCTGGACGTGCCCTACGAGCACACCGAGGGGACGTATCCGCTCGGGAGGTGGCTGTCCGACCAGCGCCGCTCCTACCGGGCCGGGACCATGAACGGTGAACGCGCCGACGAGCTGGAAGAGCTCGGGATCGTGTGGGACACCGCCGACGCCGCCTTCGAGGAAAACCTCGCCGCCGCGCGCGCGTACTACGCGGAAGCCGGGACACTGGCCGCGCCCCGGCACGCCACCGCCCTCGACCGGCCCGTCGGGCAATGGCTCACCAACCTCCGCCGGCCAGGCGGACTCGGCAAGGACACCGACCGCGCCCGACGGCGCGCGGAGCAGCTCGCCGCGATCGACCCGGACTGGAACCCGCGACTGCTCGGGTGGACCGTGGACTGGCAACGCTGCTACGTCGGGCTGCACGCGCTCCTGGAGGCCGGGAGTGGGCTGGAGGACGTGCAGCCCGGGGTTACGTACCGGGGCGACGACATCGGCCGCTGGGTGGCACGGCAGGCGCGGGACTGGACGCAGCTGAACACGGAGCAGCGACGAAGGCTGGAGGAGCTGGGGGTGCGGCCACGGGCGGCTGTACGGGCCCGTGGGGGCGCAGCCCGAGGCACGGCGACAACCGGAGTCGGGAAGAGCTCTGAAGCCTTCCAACGCGGTGTAGTAGCCCTCCGGCAATACATCGCACGCGAAGGCAAGAGCACCGTCGGACGCCAGCACATCGAAGAGCTACCCGACGGAACGTCGGTACGCCTGGGCGTGTTCCTCAGCAACCACAAGAGCAGGCGCGACCGGCTCAGCGAGGACCAGCTCGCCGCCCTCGCCGGCCTGGGGCTGGAGTGGGCGGCGTAGGTGTGCGGGTCGAGAAAGAAGAGCGAGATCTTTTGCGACGGACCCTGTCGTGGTGGCTTCACCGCAGGATGACGTGAGGTGAGCGCCTTGAACATCTTGGGAGGTGGCACCGCAGGCAGCATTGGCGAGCCGCGCGGCGGAGCTTGGCCGTGCTGGTTCTGGGTGTTGCATCCTGACGGTCACGGCTTCTCCAGAACCAGTGCGGCTGTCACGCCGGCATGGGCTGCCCTCCGGCCGGCGGCACCTCGCCACCGATCTCCGCGAAGTAACCGCGCAGGCAATCACGAATTCTGGCGAGATGGTGGTCGACGTCCGCCTTGCTGACAAGGTTGGGAGCTGTGTCTCCAGCCTCGAACGGCGCCCGGCTGTCAGCAAGGTCGGGGGTGACCCAGCTAAGGATGTTGAGGAGTTCCGGCAAGCGGTCCTGATCCGTGATCATCTCTCCGAGCTCCTCCAGCATCCCGAGTATCGAGACCTCGTCATACGAGGGCTGTTCCGGAGATGTCGAGGTGCCCCGCGCGTCGAGGTGCCACTGAACGCGCTGGAACTCAGCGCGCGGCAACGCGTGGAGGAACCGGTAGTAGGCCCGCTTGCTGAGCACCTGGTGTGCTTGCTCCTGGTCCTGTTGCGTCTGCAGCTCGATCAGCGTGGCAACCTGCTCGGACAGCTGCCGGACGGTATCAGTGAGCTCGTCGATCTGCAGCTGAACGTCCTGTGTTCCGCTGCTGGTCCGCGCCGGCCGGACACGGGCTTCGTTGGCCCGGTGCCAAGCATCCATCCATGGTTTCGCATCCTGGCCACAGGCGCGCACCACGGATTCCAGCGTGCTCTGCTGCGGAAACCTGGCGCTGCCCTTCGCCATGGCCCGGACGGTGTTCTCCGAGACCCCTGCCAAGCCACCCAGCTTCTCCGGCGCCATGCGGGTCTGCTCAAGCAGCATCCGCAGTTGCGCCAGCAGCTGATCGCTGGTGGCCACGGCCGCTGGGTCTGCCACAGCATCTCCCTCAACATCCGCCAATGTTGCGCTGATCCTAAGAGCCAGCCCTGCCCTGAGCAGGGGGTTTACCCAATACAGACCAACCTTCTGCGGGGCAGTTCACTCTGCGTCTCTTGAGGTCCCGCTGCCGCTGAGCTGTGTGCACCCGTCCACCTCTCCTCTTCTGGAGGCGCTCACAATGCTGCACGACCTGTACCTGGAGATCGCCCATGGCCTGCTCGCCGAACTCCCCTCTGCCGCCGTGGTCGCACTCGGCACCACGCTCACGCGCTGGCTCCGGAGCCGAAGCACCAAGGACCGGAAGCCGCAGTAACAACCCCGATGGCGCAGAAAGCGGCGTATCGCTTCGCCGTAGTCTTGAACGGGCCGGACCGTGACTGCGGACATTGGCAGGCCCCGCCTGAGAGGGCGGGGCCTGCTGTGTGACTCGCGGAATCTAAGTGTGACCCGGTGCGCCTCGCGCGGCAGTCGGTCTTGGGAACCTCTGGTTCTCGTCCGGGCTTCGTAGGGCTGTCAGCGCCCTACCTCCAGGCGCTGTGGTGCGGGTCCCAAGTCCCCTGGGCTGTGTTGTCGAGCAGGGGGTTGATAAACGCTGCAGCGGCCTGTGCCGCTTCGGTGAAGGTGCCGCACCCGCGGAGGCCGACGACCAGGGCTGCCTGTTTGGGGTAGCCGCTGGGCCAGTCGGTGCCCGGTGCCTCGAAGCCGACTGGGAACACGACGGGGGTGCCGCTCTGCCGTCGGCGTTCGGCCTCACGGTGCAGAGCCTGAGCGACGTCCGGTCCTGAGACGGTCTCCTGCTGGCTGATCAGGAGTAGGTCGGCCAGGTCACGGTAACGGTTGGAGCCGAACTGGGCATTGTCGCCGTGCCGCTCGTACATGGCGCAGATCTTGTCGGCGATGTGGTCGATGACGGGGTAGAGGCGAACGTCGGGCCAGTCGACAGGCCACTCGATGTCGACGGCGGACTTTAGGGTGCGGACTTCGGGGGTGCCGGAGAGCGTCCGGCCGACAACCAGGTCAACCTTGATGTTGGTCACTTCGGATGTGCCGCAGAAGACCTTGAAGTGCTGCGCGCCGCCTCGGCCCTCCTCGCTGTGGCCGTCGAACTTGGTCGGCATGTAGCGGAGGAAGTCACCCAGGTCCATCCCGGCTGCGTCGATCACCAACTGGCGTGCTTCCTCGACGGTGAGCTCGGGGTGAGCGCTTTGGAGGTCGATGTCACTGCTGAGGCGGGCGGCGCCGCGGTATCGGACCAGCAGGGCCTGGCCGCCCTTGATGAGCCAGCCGTCGCGGTCCTTGGTGAAGACTCGGGCCGCGAGACGGTTGAAGTAGTAGATCTTCATGAGGTCGGAGAGACTCATACCAGTCTGCTTGGACATGTTCTTCGCGGCATGCTTCAACGCCGTCTGAAAACCGGATGGACTTGCGTAGGTCTTGCCCATGGATCGCCCCCCTGGCGTGATGGTTCAAGACCGCCGACTCTACGCCCGGGGTGCCCCCCCCCCACCCCAAAATAAGTAGGTCAGCCGCTGGTCTGCCCGTCTGAAGAGCTGTCGCCAGGGTGGTCTTTCTGCCAGCTGGCGTCCCTTTCAGGGGGCCGCGATGGTTGCTGGTTCTCGGCGAAATCGGCTGGGCCCTCCACGGCCATTGGAAGCGCAGACGGCGCCACCACCTCGCCGAGCGCCCGCAGAACACTAGGGTCAAGCCGCAACGCAGCTGCATTCTGCGTCACCTCGCCGAGCGCCCGCAGAACACCAGGGTCAAGCCGCAACGCAGCTGCATTCTGCGTCACCTCGCCGAGCGCCCGCAGAACACCAGGGTCAAGCCGCAACGCAGCTGCATTCTGCGTTATGGTGCGGCTGATCTGCTGAAGCAGCTTATCCATACCTGGCTGCCCAATTCCCGTGAGACCGACCATGTGCGGGTTATGAGCCATCAGATGCAGAGCTGCGGTGAAGCCTTCCTCGCTGGCGCGGGCGATCTCTTGACGGTGCAGGCTCTCGCCAGCCTGTTCTACAAGGTGGTTGATCAGGTCGCGTCCGGAAGCGCTGGCTTTCAGCCCGTACCTGCGGGCGTACGGTTGCACTTGCCGGGCAAGGTCGTCGAGGGAGATCAGATCGCGGCGGTTGGCGTCCGCGATGACTCCGCCGATGTGGCCACCGTCGGCCTTGGCTTGTAGCAGGTCGGTGATAGTGCGAGGGACAGTGGTCGCGGGGAGCCCGTCGACGATAGTGATTTCCTCTGGGCGCAGCGATGCGGTGCGGAGCCGGACGAAGGGTTCGTTGGTCGTCCGGCGGCGGGGCACGGTGATCTCTACGTCGGGGGCGGGGATGTCACCCAATTCGTGCAGTTGGCACGCGGAGGTGTGGGAGACGGTGCCGGAGTCAGGATGGCCGGCCTGTCGGTCCCAGACAAATACGGTGGGCTGTAGGCGCAGCCAGGCGGCCTTGATGTCCAGGTGGCGTGGTCTGCCGCTGGCAGTCAGGAGATAGACGCTGCGGCTGACGTTGTCCAGCAGCCCCGCAGCGGTCAGCCGCAGCAGTTGCACAGGGGTCAGGCCGAGCACCTTTGCCTGAGCCGTGGTGATCAGGCCCCACTGATCGGCGGCAGGGCCCGAGAGCATAGCAAGCTGGTCGGCGCGGTCCATACAGAGATGGTTACACACTTTGACAGTGATAGTAACTCCCAGGCGCAACTATCTCTGCAATATGCGCGAGTCAAGGTGAAATAATCTCTGCACATGTACGCCGGGATGTGACCGGGGATGGTCGACCCCAACCCCGCCCCTGTGCCAGGTCTGCCCTACCCCGAGGCGGGCGGCCGCAGCGGTCTTATCGGGAACCAGAAAGCGGAGTAAGCCTCCGTTACTTCGCTGTGCGCGATCCTAAGGTCCGCCCCGCTTCACTCTGGATTCAGATCACTCAGTCGGTGGCGTCATGTAGTCCGGTTCGCGCACCTCGATGTCATTGACGGTGATGCCGTACACGCGCGCCAACTCCTCCAGGCGCTCTTCCCGGATCTGGAGCGGCTCCTCGGTGTCAATCCATCCGAGCCACTGCCCGGTGATCCGGTTATGGATCATCTGTCGTGTTGCCGCGTTGCCTTGCTCCACGCCGGCCTCGTCCACGGTGAAGCCGGTCCCGTCGGCTGCCGCACCGGCACGCCTTTTGCACTGCTGGACGAACTCTTGTGAAGGTCGCACGGTGCCTTCGTGGAAATAGGCCGCCAGGGCGTCACGCCCATCGGACGCCTTGCGGTTGGACTCCTTGCGGGCGGGAATCCCGTGATCGTCAAACTTGGCGAGGGCGCTGGCGAACTGCTCTGTCGGGCCGTAGAGGTACACAATGACCGTTCCTCGTAGGTCATCCGTATCCATGGTGTGAGCGTACTGGTGACCGGCCCTGTTCTACTGAATCACGGGTATGGCAGCCGGGGAAGCGGCATGGGGGCGGGCACCGGGCTCGTGCAGCCGGCCCGGTCGGGCGGGCGGAGGCGGGGATCCGGCATCCTGCACACGGGGTGGAGTCCATCGGGCGGAACGGCCCTCCGGTGGCCGCTTCGTTCCTCACTGGTTGCGGCTTTTTCCCCTGCCCTGGTCGGGCCGGTTCGCGTGGTGGTGCTGCTGGTCGGTGGGCTTGACCGCGTCAGCCGGCTGCTCGGGCTTCGGCCGGTCCTCGATGGCGCGGCGGCGAATGCTTGCGGCTTGCGTGTAGGCGGCGAGCCGGTCCAGGTTCTTCGGGGTGCGCAGCCACGTGGCCGGATCGATCGTGCGGCCTGCGAGGTCTTCCTCGGGCATCGCGGCCTGCTGGTGGGCCTGGACGGCGGCGGCCCGCTGGGCCGGGGTCAGGGCGGCATCCCGGCCGGGGTGGTCGACGGCGTGGGGAGCCGATGCCGTCGCGCCCTCGATGTCGCGGTGACCGGCGGGTACCCAGGCGGCCGAGGTCGTCGCCTCGGTGGCGGCGGTGTCGGCTCGGATGCGGGCGTCGCGGATCGCGTTCTGCACGGCGAGGCTGGCGACGCGGGCGCGCTCGTAGCGGCTGGACTCCCGCGGCGGTGTGCCTTGGGCGGGGGCGATCCACCACCGGTGCGGCAGGGGGAAGTCGGCGGTGTAGGTCATCCGGTCCGGTGCCGGCGCCCCACGGCCGGGCTTCGTGACCGTGTGACGCCGGGAGTGGCGGAGCAAAGCCCGGTCGGTGATGGAGTCATCCATGCCTCGGGGAGGCGTGATGCCGCGCAGGGTCTCCAGCAGGTGCCGGCGTGCTTCGGCCAGGATGTGGCGCCGGGAGAACTTCTCGCGGACGGTGAAGACGACCGCGGCGACGTCGATGGCGGCGAGCGCCACGTCCACGGCAGGATCCACCCGCGCTCGGATGGCCGCCCCGGCTGCCCGGCACCTGTTCAGGAGGCTGTCGATGAGCTGCTTGCCGAAGCGGAGGATTGCGGAGGCGCGCCACCACGCGAGCAGCTGCGCGAGGGGTTTCGGGTTTTTCTTCGCGGGCCGGGTCTCCTGCGCCGCCCACCAGCCCAGTCCGTGGCGGCCGCGGTCGCCGGGCAGGTGTCCGTGGTCCTTCACGTACTGGTCGGTGAGCGCTTCCAGGGCGTTCTCGATGCGTCGGCGGCGGGAAGCCGACCAGTTGATGAGGTCCTCGGGCACTCCGGCGATCTCCATGACCGGGCGCAGGCCCGGCGTGACGTCGCGCGGCACGGTCGCCAGGCCCAGGGTTTCGCACACCTCGGTCGTCATGGTGAGGGTGTAGAGCGTGCCTGCGGCCGCGACGTGCTGGTGGAGGCGGTAGGTGTCCAGGGCGCCCCAGGCCGGATCGCCGTTGGTGCCTGGGCGTTGCACGCGGTTGAGGATGAGGCAGTGCTCGTGCAGGAGCGGCAGCCCGTCGCGGTTGTCGAAGTGCCGGAAGGCGGCGACCACGAGCGCGGGTGTTTTCGCGCGGCTACGGCCTGATGCCCACCGGGTCTCGGCGACCTCGTCCTCCAGCCAGCGCAACGCGGCATCGACGGCCCGCTCGTGGGCTCGCTCAATGACCCGGCGCACGGTGGCGTCGCCCAGCGCCCACAGCACAACCAGTGACGCCTGTGGCCGGAAGGTGAAGTCCAGGCCGAGCACTGGAGTCTGCTTGCGGGCCTCGGTTTCCTCGATCGGCTGCCCCAGCACCGTCAGCCGACGGGCCGTGGCCGCGTCGACGCCGTCGTCCAGGAGGCCGCGCTCGATCCGGTCCGCGTCCGAGTGCCGGCCCTCACCGAACAGCAGCTCCAGCTGACGCCCGGACACCACGCCGCCCTCGGTGAGCCCCAGCCCGCGCAGACCACGCCCCAGCCACCTCCCCGGCGGGAGCCCGGCCACCTCCTGAGCGCCCTTCAGTGACTGGCCGACCGGACGGTGGCCGTCCCCGACCGCGACTCCGCGTATGTAGTACCGCCACGCGTTACGCCTCTGGATCTTCGCGACACTCAGCATCACCCGAGCACACACCCGCTTTGACCTGCGGAAAAGGGCGATCCCGTGAGGCGGGAGAGTTCACCGGAATTTCACCGCCGATCCCGCCGGGCGGGCAACCGGAGCAACGCCGTGCCCGCCCGGCGGACACCAGCCAGGGCATGTAAATGCTGCGCGGCCCGAGTCCCAGAAGGGCTTAGCACTTCTTCGCGGCTTTCGAGGGCGCGTCTTGCAACCTGCTCAACTCACGTCTCGATCGCCCGAGTGACTGCCTCCGCAAGTTCGGTTGAGCCCGTTCCAACGGACAGAATCCCAGTCAATACGTTCAGCCAGGTGCTGAGCTTGTCCAGCAGCCCGGCTTCTCGAAGCCCTTCCCTAGCCTCGGGGCGTCGCACAACTGCGCCAAGGACAGCATCGAGCTCGTTCTCAATCGCAGCGCGTCCCCCGACTCGTACGAGTTGCACGGCCTCCAGCATCTTGCGCAGGTGGGCAAGCAAGAGAAGTCGGATGTCCGCGTCAACGTTTGCCTCCATGACTTGGTCCATCAGCCCTGTGATCAGTGTCTGAATCTGGTCCAGTTCACTGTCCGAGAGTGCGGGAGACGCGCTAGCGCGATGCAACATACGCGAACAGGAAGCAAGATCGCGGACGGCGCCGCTGAGAGGGACATTCCCGCCGGGAGCGAACTTTTCAAACATGACCTGAAGGGAGTGCCTCAGAGTGAGCTCTCGCATGGCTGCGCGCAGCCTTGGCACGCTCTCAAGCAGGTGCTCCCGTTCTTCTTCGTCGTCAGCATGCTCCGTGACGGCTTCGATAACTTCGTCAAGGAGACGGGTGACATCGGCTATTACCTGGAGGCCAGCAGGGGAGTCCGGCTCGACGCCGAGGAGCGCGCAAACAGCCGCCCACGACTGCTGTTGCTGTTTTTGCTGGGTCGGATGCGCACTGTGCAGGTCCATGAGCAGGTCATGCAGGCGGGCGGCAGGGTTGTCACGCAGCTGAGTCATGACGCGAGATTAGCCCCGGCCAGGGGCTATGCGGCCTGGGTTTGTCCGGTCCCGGCACGACGGAGCGGCGTCCCGCGGGGCAGTGGCCGTCACCGACCATCACTTCGCAGAAGAGTTAACGCGCCCCCTCCACCCGGACGGAGCACCGAAGCATTGATCACCGGGCCATGGAGCACCAGCTTTGACCTGCGAAAAGGCCCGATCCTGGGTCCTCCCCGCCGGGCGGGAGGCCATCACCAAGTCTTTACCGCAGCGCCCACCAGGCGGGCCGTCCCAGCGACCGCGACGGAAAGCCCTCACGCGCACTCTCCCGCCTATGACCATAACCAGAGCCGAAATGCCGCCGCTTCACCTCGACCTGTGAATCGTGCGAATACTCGCGACGACCGTCGCGGGGCGCACGCCGACGCTCGGGTCAGGACTGCCGCCGAAAGGGTCGGTGTTCAGGGCTAAGACTGCGGTGCCCCGTGCTGGCTACGAAGGGCATGCATAACTCCAAGCGACCTCGCGGGTGTCGCCAATCGCGGAGGTGTCCGGGCCAGAATGGTTGTGTCGGCGGCGTGCGGCGGCCAGGTGTGTCCTGACAGCTGCGGGCTCAGTGCCGGTCACGGTGGCGATCTTGTCGACGCTCAGCCGGAGCTCCTCGTGGAGAAGCAGGGTCTCCTCCATAGGGGTCAGGGCCCGTCCGCTTCGGCGGGCGACGGTCTGGGTGTGGCGTTGCCAGGCCCAGGCGGCGGGGTGGGGCTCGCGGACGATGGAGCTCCAGTGGCTGGCGATGAGGTCGAAGAGGTGGGAGACGGCTACCTGTGCTTCCTCGGGGGTGAGGCGGGCTTGGGCGTAGTCGCGGTAGGCGGGGCGGTGGAGGTCGTAGAAGGCGTAGAAGGAGTTGGTGAGGACGGCGGGTGGGGCTGGTCTCATGGCTTTCTCTTCGTTGTCAGCCGAACGCGGCGGCCTGGATGGTGGTGTGCGTTTCGGCGGTGGAGTAGGCGTCGCGCCACAGCGGCCGTGTGATTTCGGGCAGGCCCTGAAGGGCAACGGTGAGGTGCTGAACGACGTGCCACTGCGGAACGCCGGGCCCTTCGAGGGCTTGGCGCACGTCGGCCGAGATCAGGGGGTGCTGGACCGAGGCGAGGATCTCGGTGTCGCTGGGGGCGCCGGCGGCGTAGTGCAGGGCGCGCAGGTAGGCGCGCAGGAAGTCGACGTGATCGGTGGCGGGTTCGATGCCGTAGGCGGCGTGCCACAGGGGCTTGAGCAGGTTGAGGTCGCTGCGGCATCTGTCGGCGATGTCGGTGACGTGCTGCAGGGTGACGTCGCGTTCGCCGGAGAGCATGCGGGAGACGTAAGAGGGGTCGATGTTCATGTGCCGGGCGAGGGCGCGCTGGGGGACGCGGGCTTCCTTGCTCATGAGGGTCAGGGCGCGGGCCAGGCGCTGGCGGGGCTGGCGCAGCAGGTCCTTCGTGGTGGGGGTGTCGTCGGTCGGTGTGGTGGGGGCGGGCCGGGGGATGCGCAGGGGGCGGGTGCGGATGGCGAGGTTCCGGTCGATGGTGCGGGGGTTGTACTTCTTGCGGATGCGGTCCTCGCTGAGGTGGAGGTGGGGGGTGAGGTCGCTGAGCGGTTTGCCTTGGGAGCGGTGGCGTACGACGAGGGCCTGGGTTCCTTCCTTGGCGAGTCCGGCCAGGGCTTCGAAGAGGCCAAGGAGTTCAGCGTCGGTGGCGGTGGGGTCGAAAGCGCGGTGCAGGAGCGCGTCGGCGACCGTGACCGCGTCCTCAGCGATGTCGCGGACTCGCTCGGTGCAACGGGCAGCCCGGTCCGGGTCGGTGGCGGGGCCCTTGCGGGGCGGCCGGTGGGGGCCGGGGTGCGAACGGATGGACACTGGGGGCCTCTTTCGGGGTGCGGGGGCGGGCATTTGTGCCCGCCCGTCTTGCTGGCGCGGTGAGAAACCGGACGGATGCTGTGGGGCGAGGGCCGGGGCCCTGGCCCCACAGCATCAGCGGGTCAGCGGCGGCTGAGCCGGTGGCGGACCAGGAACGATCCGTGAGACGCCGTCAGGAAGAGCGCCAGAAAGGGCAGCGCCCCGGGCGCGGCGAGGCCCGGGATCATGAGCAGGGTGGTGCAGAGCATGCCGGTGGGCAGGCTTCCGCGGACCATGACAGTAGTGACATCCCATCGCGGGGTTTCAACCATGCGCGGAGCAGGGATGATACGTTCACGGCTCGGTTTCCGCGCAGGTGCTGACGCATCGGCGGGGAGACGGGATCGACGTCGGTTGGACACGAAGGGGTTTCCTTCCTTCAGGGTGTCGAGCAGTCGTTGAGGAGCAAGCAAGGCCCCGGTGAGGCGACCAACCAGAAGCCGGGGTCTTTGCCTGCCCGGCGAGAACCGGGAATCGGACAGTACTACCAAGCGCAGCCGTTCGGTGCCACAACGTAGTGCCGTGGGCATGGATACCCGCCACTTTCCCCACCGCCGAACCAAGTAGGAAGCCGGTCGGAAAAGGGAACAGCCCGGTCAAAAAATGTCACCCAAACCGGGCATCCACCCCAATCCACCGAAACCGCTACTCATAAAGTGCGCCCGCGCGCTCCACCGCCACCCCGCGCTACGCCCGCACTCCCCCTCCGCACCGCCGGGAAACAGCCCCCGACTTGTCAACAAATAGCCGATGCCTCCAGCCTGACGTTCCCTCGAACAGGTGAACGCCCCTTACCACCGGCACATGCCTGCCTCTCCCAGTCGCCAGAGAGCGCTCCCGCACCAGCGCGGTTCGGCGCACCCCCTATCACCGCACGCTGCGCCCCCTCCGCATTCCCTGCAGCGAGGACCGCCGCGCCTCGCAGAACGGAAGAGGGGGAGGTCGTTGTCAGAGGCCCTGCTTAGGGTGATTGGCAAGATCATCGGCATGGTGTGCCGAGAGCGCTCAAGCGAGGGGCGGGGACGGGATGGCCTGGTGGAAGCGTGTGCCGGGAGAACGGGTGCAGTGGCTGCTTGAGCCGTTGGTGGGGGTGGGGCCGTTGCAGTTCGGCATGACGCCCTGACGAGGTGTCCGCAGCTCTGGACGGGGCGATTGCCCCTGTTTCGCAGGCGCTGGACAGCGGTGACGGGTGGGGCAGTTACCACGGCTGGGGTGTGACTGCGGTCTTCAGGAAGGGTTCCGGTCTGGTCGCCGTGGCCGTCGACGCGATGGAGGGACCGTTGGTACGTCTGCGGGATGTGGAACTGATCGCCCGGGCCCCCTCCGCGGTCCGCTCAGACCTCCACGCCCTCGCACACCAGGAAGGGGCTTCGGTGCGGGTGAACTGGAGCGGCGATCCGGAAGTCGCGGCGTGGGGCGTGTCCATGGGCGCCACTGGCGAGCTCGGCTTGTCGTCCGGCCCCGAGAAGTACCTGGAGCGCCGGGACTCGATGATCAGCGATGCCCTGTTCGTGGCCGCGGATCTGGCCGACGACCCTTACGGGAGCGCACCGGTCATGTACTGGCGGGACGTCCGTGAAGCAGCGCCGAACGCCGGTGCCTGGCCGGTGAAGGCCGAACGGGACCGGCCGCGCTGGGACTGGACGCCGCTGGAGCGCGTCGGCCCTCTCCACTTCGGAATGAGCCCCGATGAGGTGGCCGCCGCGTTGGGTGAAGAGCCGACCGCCCGGCACGGCCGGTATCCCTTCGGGCACCCGTGGGAAGGGCACGGCCAGTGGATCCTGCACGAGGACCGCTTCGACACCACCGGTGTCACCGCGCACTACGGCGGCGGGCGCGGCATCTACCCCCTCCTCGGTGCCGTCACCGTGCACGGCCGCACCGGACCCCAGATCGAGCACGCCGGCATCCGCTTGATTGGCCGGCCCCTCACCGCCGTCGACGCAGCCCTGCTCCAGCATGCCGAGGAACAGGAGCAAGGCCTGATCTATGGCTGCAGCGGCGACCTCGGGCTGGACGGCCTCAACATGTACGTCCGCCCCGCCAGAGCCGGCGACACCGTCATCAGCGAAGCCCGGTTCTGCCGACGCGGGTGGGAAGACCACGGCTGACGCTCCCGGGTGAACACCCAGCGAACCGGCCCGCGGGGCGACCCCAAAGCCACTACGAAGATCACGTTCAGTCCGCGTTCCCGCCGGTCCACGTGCCACGCTGTTCACAGGCGCGCCGGTCAGGGATTCGCTCGGTGCTGGTCCGTCATGCCCGGTGCACACCCGGGCCACTCAATCGAGTGATGGGCCATCAGGACATCAGCTGAGCTGGGATTATGGTCGCCCATCAGCTCCGACCTGCTGGAGTGCCCCGTGACGCTGCGCCGCCTCGGCTTCCTGTCCGCCGCTCTGCTCACCACTACCGTCTTGACCGCCTGCACCGCCGAAACAACGAACGCCGACGACCCGAAGCCCGCCACCACCGAGCCGGGCAGCACCAACCCCTCCGGCGCGCCAGGCGGAGCGCCGGACGAGGCTGGCCTTCCTCTGGTGGACGCGATCAAGAAGATTCCCGTCGCTGCGGAGAAGCGCACCGGGTACGAGCGGGACAGCTTCCGGCACTGGGTCGACGAGGATGGCGACGGCTGCTCGACCCGGCAGGAAGTTTTGCTGTCCGAGGCGGTCAAGGCTCCGGCGCAGGGGGCGCGGTGCGCCCTGACCGGGGGCAGTTGGCTGTCCTATTACGACGAGGTCGAGGTCATCGACGCGCGGAAGCTGGACATCGACCACATGGTGCCGCTCGCCGAGGCGTGGGACAGCGGCGCCTACGACTGGACCCCCGAGCGCCGGCAGGCTTACGCCAACGACCTGACAGCCGAGCGCTCCCTGGTCGCGGTCACCGCGAAGACCAACCGCTCCAAGGCCGACAAAGACCCGACGGCGTGGATGCCGCCCGCCGACTCCGCCACCTGCACCTACCTCGTCGACTGGACCGCCACGAAACTGCGCTGGGGCCTGACCGCCGACGAAACCGAGCAGAAGGCGCTCCTCAAGAACGCCGAGCCCTGCACCGACTCCGTCGTCCAGTACAAGACAGCCCCGTAACCGAACAGCTGCAGGCCGCCCCGCCACTCCCCCACGCTGGCGCGGGGCGGTCCGCTCCGGAAACCCATCGCACCGGGCCCGCTCAGAAGCGACGTGCGTAGCGGTGAAGACGCGTACGGGTCTCGGACTCGGTGAGCCCGAGACCCGTGGCGATCTTGTCCCAGGACTGGTCGTTGGCCCGGGCCGTGTGCGCGGCGACCGCACCCGTCTCGGTGATCGTGGATTCCAGGGTGGCGACGATTCTGAGGGCGGCCAGGGGTGCGTCGTCGGCCAGGACGTCCAGGCGCTCCCGCAGCTGGTCGAGGAGAGCGGTGACGTCCTCGGGGATGGGGACGCTGCGGTGCTCGACGTCCGTCATGTGCTGCTTCCAGTCGTCGTGCGGCCCGCTGGTGTCGTACCACTCCGGGCCCTCGGCGGCGACCTGCTGCCAGTCGACGGGGTGCAGGGTCGTGCCGCGCCATCCGCAGGAGCACGCTCCGCGCAGCGCGGATGCCTGCGGGGCGTTGCGGGTGTGGCCGTCGTAGACCCACCAGTCGCTGGTCTCGTGGAAGTGTGTGCCGCTGCCCAGGTCGAAGAACACCGGCTTCGGCTCCGTGCCATCCGGCAGCACGGCGCCCGGACGCCCCCGGTGCGAGGCGCCGAACTCCTCTTCGGTGTGCCAGTCGAACTCGGTTTCCTCCACGACCCCACCCTCTTCTCTCACCACCCACACTCGTAGGCGTGGTGCGCTTTCCGTTTCCTGGTCTCGACCCTGCCCGAGCCCGGCCGCCGAGGAGTACCAATCACCCGAACCGGTGACGTCAGACTCATGGACCGGAGGGTCCGGGGCCGAGGCACGTGGGGCCCAGCGTTCGTCTCTTGCGGGTGACTGCGTGTCCGGGACCGTAACCGTGGCCGGGTGGCGGACGTCTGGCAGGACATGGAAGACCACACGGGCTACGTGGACATCGTCGCGGCCGACGAGGCAGCCGTCCTGCAGATCGCCGACCTCCTCTCGCGGACCTGGGCATCGAGCGGGCCACCACTGCTCCGGCACGTGCCCGAGCAGTCGGCCTTCACGGGGCGGGTCCACCTGGACACGTCACTGCCTGCCCCGGGGCGGGTACGGGTACTGCCCGCCGACTGGGTTCGCTACGCCTCGCCGCCGTGGGGCGGGCGGCTGGAAGGAACGAAGCCGACCTGCCTGCGCCGGCGAAGGGATAACCGGGCGTGCGAGCGGCAGGCGGCGGAGTGGCCGCGGGGATACGGTGCGGACGATCCGGGAGCGTGCTGGTCGCACCTGAGCCAGGAGGAACGGGAGGAGTGTCTCCGCGCACGGCAGGCATACGAGAACGCGTTCTGGGCGCTGAAGGAGCAGCACCGACGAGAGGCCGGGCATGGCCGGGACGAGCGGTGCAGCGGATGCTCCTGGTCGCCGGCGGCGGGGCCCCAGCCGACGTTCTGACGGGGCCATCCAGGTGAGCGTGTGCCTCGGGTCGGCGTGCCCTCGCAAACTGAATTCGAACAGTCGTACTATTCGAGTGTGTCCACGTACGACTTCCCCCAGGACCTGCGCGACGCGCAGCTCGCTCTTCACCGCACCCGTGCCGCCTACGACGAGTACGCCAAGACCTTGCCGTGGTCGGCCGAGCCGCTCCCCGGCTGGGAAACAGACGCGCAGCCCCAGTCCGGCTACCGCTCCGCCAAGCCCGACAGCCCCGGCTACACCCCCGAGCAGCGCGAGCAGGTCGCCACGTACCGGGCCGAGCTCCTGGAGCTGAGCGCGACCGTGTCGACGCACCCGTACTGGGCGCAGCTCGGCGAGGGCGTGGTCGCGGCGCGGATGGCGCTCAAGCACGCCCACGAAGAACAGCCCGCCGGCGAGGCGGGCTGAGCATCGTGTCCGGGTCCGGCTCGATATCCGCGTTGGAGAAGTGGCGTGCCACGCGGGAGTACCTCGCCTGGCAGCTGCGCTGCGCCGACCAGCGCGTCCGCGAGCTCGAAGCCGCGGAGGAACAGGAGCGGCGGAAGGCGGCGCGGGAGCGGGAGCAGGTCACGTTCAAGATTCAGCCGCAGCGCTCGCACGAAGGCGCGCTCCTGCACCGCGGAAACTGTGGCCTCTACAAGAGCCCCTTCGGCTACATCAGCGCCGACGACGCGGCCGTCGCCCTGGACGAGCCGGACATCGAGGCGTGCCAGATCTGCCTCCCCGAGGACGCGCTGCCGCCGGTATGACCCCGTCGGCCGGCGCCGTACCGGGGGGCGCTTTCGGTCAGCGTCAGGATGCGGAGCGCTTCTTCGCGGACTTCGAGGGTGTGGTCTTCTTCGCCGTCGTCTTCTTGGCGGCCGGCTTCTTCGCGGGGCTCTTCTTGCGGGGCCGGATCTCGTGGACGGTGGCGTCCTCGCCGCTCTCGCCGCGCTTCTCCTTCGCCGCGGTGACGGAGGCGTTCAGGGCGGCCATCAGGTCCATGACCTTGCCGGACTCCCCCGCCTCCCCGTCCTCGGCCGGCTCTGGTCGCTCCTTGCCCTCGGACTTGGCCTCGATGAGCTCTTCCAGGGCGTCGCGGTAGCGGTCCCGGAACTGGGCGATGTCGTCGGTGGTCATGGACTCGGCGAGCTGGACGGCCTGCTCGATCTCCGACTCATCCACCTCCACCTGTCTCGGCGCGAGGGATTCGGGGCTGCGGACCTCGTCGGGCCAGTGCATCGCGTGCAGCACGATGGCGCCCTCCCTCACCTGCAGGAGCCCCAGCCGCTCACGGCCGTGCCACGCCCATTTGGCGATGGCGACTTTGTCGGAGCGCTCCAGGGCCTTGCGCAGGAGGGTGTAGGGCTTGGCAGCGACCTGGCCGTCCGCGCCGAGGTAGTAGCTCTCGCCGATCCGTACCGGGTCGATGGTGTCGGCTTCGACGAACGCGACGATCTCGATCGCCTTCGCGGTGGGCAGCGGCATCTCCTGCAGCTCCCGGTCGGTCACCGGGACGACTTGGTCCTTGGAGACCTCGTAGCCCTTGCCGATCTCCTCCTGCGACAACTCCTTCTCGTCGAGCTCGCAGACCTTGCGCGTACGGACCCGGCCCATGTCCTCCAGGTGCACCCTGCGGAAGTGGATCGAGTGATCCTCCGTCGCACTGATGATCTTGGTAGGGATCGTGACCAGCCCAAAGCTGATCGCCCCCGACCACAGCGGCCTCGGCATACGCACCTCCAGGCCCCCTGACAATCTGGAACTGATCCGCAGCTGATCAACGCGGCGAGCACGCAGACCAGTCCGCTAACCACTTCGATACTTACGCGACTCGCCACCCCTCGCACGCTGGGCAGCGCTGCCCCCGAATGTTTGATGTGCTGGGCAGTCGCCGATGCCGCAAGCCCGGGCCGAACTGAAGGTCCAACCAACGCGACACGTCTACAGAGTTCCCTTCAAGCCCTATCGCGCTACTAAGGTAGCGCCATGACTGCGCCGTACAGCCCAGAAGATCGAGAAAAGGTAGTTGCCAAGCTACCCGCCCCTCTCCGCCGCGAGCTCAAGGTGAGAGCGGCCGAGTTGGGCGTCGACATCCAGGACGCGGTGACCGAGGGGGTCACCGCGTGGATGAAGTTGAAGTCCCATCCGATCGTCGACACCAGCAACGGCTCCTCCTTCTCCACGTACCTGCCGGCCGGGCTGTACGCGAAGTTGAAGGAAGCCAGCAAAAGCAGCAAGGTCTCCTACAACCAGGGGGTGGCCCAGGCGATCCGCTGCTGGCTGGACACCCACCCCTCCCCCCGTCCCACTCCCCCGCGGACCACGGGCGCACGACGTGTTGTGTTCGGGAACCAGAAGGGCGGTGTGGGCAAGACCTCGGTGTCTGCCGGTGTGGCTCAGGCGCTGGCGGAGACCAACAAGCGGACGCTGCTCATCGACTTCGACCCGCAAGGTCACCTGACTCGGCAGCTCGGCTACGCCATGCTCGACATCGGGTCAGCCAGCCTGGCGAAGCACATGCTGGACGAGGCCGATGGTGATCTGGGAGCGCTGCTCGTCCCCATAAAGGGTGGCGATTTCGAGGATCGTCTCTGGCTTCTGCCCGCGTGCAAGGACGCGTTCTTGCTGGATGCCAAGCTCGCCACGACCCGCGCCGTCCGTATCAAGGAGACCGCTCTCGAGCGTGTGCTTGAGGCGCTGGAGCAGGACTTCGATTACATCGTCGTCGATTGTCCTCCGAGCCTTGGCTACACGATGGACACCGCGCTCTATTACGGACGCACGCGTGAGGGTGAGGAAGCGGGCCAATCCGGGATCGTGATCCCTGTGCAGGCCGAGGACACGTCCGGTGACGCGTACGACATGCTCGCTGACCAGATCGATGACCTGTGCGAGGACCTGAAGATCGAGATCCAGACGCTGGGGTTCGTCGTCAACCTCTACGACGCCCGCAATGGATACATCGCGACGTCTTCTCTTGAATCCTGGCAGGAGATGAACGAGCCCGTACTCGGCATCGTCCCTGAGCTGAAGGAGCAGCGGGAGGCGGTTCGCCGCAAGGAGCCCTTGCTCGCCTACGAACCAGACTGCGAGCAGGCCAGCGTTATGCGCTCGATCGCTCGGAGGATTCAGGGATGAGCATCAAGGACAAGGTGGGGGAGAGCTCGTCGTTCGGCCGTACACGCAACCGCAGCGAGCGTGGTCGGGCGAAGGCTCTGACGGAGGGGGCAATCCCGACGTACGAGCTGGTCCGGCTCCCTCTTGATCAGGTCGCTGCCACGCCGCTCAACCCCCGCCGGAACTTCGGTTCTGCTGAGGAGATGACGCGTTTCGGTGAGGAGCTTCGGGAGGCGCAGCTCGCCGCCTGTGTCGCCGTCACTCGCACTGCTTACCTGAAGCTCTGGCCTGATCACGAGAGCCAGATCGGAAGCAGCGCGCTCTACGTACTAGTCAATGGCGAGCGGCGCTTCCGTAGTGGCGTCCATGTCGGCCTGGACAAGCTCGACTTTGTAGTGCGGGACGACCTCGCTGCGACCCGCGAGGACTTCGTCGACCACCTTCTCGCAGAAAACCTCGACCGTGAGGACTTCGACGTCATAGAGCGTGCCCGGGGTGTGGAGCAGCTTGTCAGTGTCTGTGCCGAGGATGGCGGCGAGCGTGGGTCGCGCAGTCGTGCCGCCAAGCGCCTTGGCAAGGATCGGTCTTGGGTTACCAACCAGCTCGCGTTGTTGACCCTGCCGGTGAAGATTCAAGTGCTGCTTAGTGCTGGCGAGGTCTCGGAGCGCGACGGTCGCGCATTGGCGCGGTGCCTCAAGGAAAACCCTGGTCTGGGTGCCGAGGAGCTCCTCGGCAAGCTCGCCAGCGCGAAGGAGACGGCGGAACAGCGAAAGCAGGAGGAGCAGCGTCTGCTCGCCGCTGGCCGTGAGGCCTTGGCTCAGGCCCGGCCGGTGGAAACGTTGTCCGCGGACAACAAACCGTCTTCGGACGGTTCGGCTGCCCCGGCAACTGCACCCGCGCCGACGCAGGCCGCGGGCGCAGGCGCGTCGTTGTTGTCCACGGACAACAACGACGCCGCCACAACGTCCCAGAAGGACACCACAAGCAGGACGAGCGAACGGCAGACACCTGCCCCGCCCGTGACTGCCAGGTCGGACAGCGTCCCCGAGCCTCGTGAGGAACACCTACGCTCGGAGCCGCCACAGCGCGTCACTGGCGTCAGGTTCCCCTACGACAACGCCGTTCAGGCAGCTCAGTTCCTCTACGACCGGATGGACGACTCCCAGTTCCTGATCTTGGTGGACACCCTCAACGGAATGGTCGAGGAGCGCCGCAACCTGGGCAAGGTGGCCACAGAGTAGAACTTGACTCGCGAAACGACGAAGGCCCGGCTCTCCAGAGAGACGGGTCTTCGTTCTCCGTACTGCGCTACCTACGGATGCCTTCTGACCAGTTGTTGTCCGCGGACAACAAGTTGTTCGGGCTGGCACAGTGCCCAAGGAAATGCCCCTGACTGTCCTGTCTCAGCGAACCGAGACGGAGCCGATCCGTCTCACCGAAACCAGTCGCCGCAGGCAGGCGGCCCGGAGCTGCGGGCCCAAGCCCAGCGGGACTATCTCAACGTAGTTAGTCGCCGCAGGTCAGACACCTGCCGTCGACTGGGTTCGCTGAGACAGGGCACTGACCTGTTGTCCTGTCTCAGCGAACCGGGTCGAAGCCGCTTCTCAGCATGACGGTCAGCAGAGGCTCAAGCCCTTGTCCAACACCTCAGAGATGTTGACCTTCAGCCCGTGGCCCAGCGTCTCGTCGTCCGCCCAGATCGGTGTGATCTCCGGATATCCGGCCCCTTTGGCCGTGCCGTTCACGGCGTAGCGCGGGCCTCCTGGCGACTCGAACGTGACTGCCCCAGCCTCGCATCGCAGAACGCCAGCACTGACCGTGAACGGCCACTCCGTGAACCGCGAGGCCGTGACCGCCAGGCCTCCACTCGGGTCCTCCGGTTCGGAGTCTCGGTGCCGTGAGGGCAGCTCCCTGCTGTCGGTGGTGTCTGAGCTGCTGCCGCCGTCCGGACCGCTCGGCCAGCACGACGCTGCCACCACCATCACAATCACGATGAGCACCCCTGCGCCTATCCACTCATCACGGCTGTACTGACGTCGCTCGCTCATCGGGCCCCATCCAAACTTTGACCTGTCACTAATCCCACCGCCTGACAACGTCAGGCCCTCTTCACCTCGATGAGGACGCGCTCCGACGGCATACCCGCGAAAAGACGATCCGTTCCCGGGCGATATCTTCGACTTCTCCCAGGTGCCTGCACGTCAGGAAGGTGCCGCCTCCCATGCGGATGTTCCAGCCGTCCCGACTGGGCGTGACTATGACCGTGTAGGTCATAGGGGCCACCACGGCCGGGTCCAGAGGGGCCGCTGGCTTCCGCTCCGGATCCTTCGGGACGAGTCGCAGCATCCGGCGCAGCCACATGGGGAGACCGACTTGGTCCTGTCGCCTGCTGAGAACCGGCTTACGTTCCTTGCGGCTTCCACCCAGACGCCCCGACACCCTTACGGGTCCCATCCCGATCGAGATTCGCATCCCGGGAGCATACGGGCGAACGTCCGCGTGCGTCAGTGGGTCATCGGCTGCTATGCCGACGGATCCACCGCCTGCCGCGGAAGAGGCGTTCCGTCGACGGACGGCGGCACCGTCGGGGTGCCCGGACGAAGAACGTTGCCGAGCTCGGGCAGCTCGGCGGCGGAGAACTTTAGGATCAGCGCCGCCTGGAGACGGGCCTTGAGCGCCTGATCATCAACACCCTCAAGGAGCCGAATCGCCTGACCGGCATCCCGTTCGACCTTCATGTCCTGCCGAAGCGACTGGGTCTGCGACTCCATGTGCTTCAGCGCCATGTCAGCCCGCCGGTGGAACAAGGTGCCGATGACGGTCATGACCAGACCCGCCACGCTCGCGGTGACCGAGGCGTACTGGTCCCCAGTGGTCTCGGCTCTGAAGATCGCCATACCAACACCGGAGATCAGGACGAGACCGCCCAGGATCGAGCAGGACAGGCTGACACTGAAACTTCGGCGGGCCTGGGTGAGCCCGTAGGCGTAGTACTCGATCAGGAGTTTCGCGAAACGGGTATCGGCCTGCTCATCGGAATCCGGCCGAGCAACAGGTTGAGCATCGGTCTCACCGCTCGGCTTGATCTCTGGTGTCTCGCCCAAGACCTCGGCCAGTAGGCGGCTGCGTTCCGAGTCGATCTCCAGTCGGTTGAGCCTCTGCATCAAGGGCACCAACACCTTCTGGAGAATGACCGCCAAGGCGGCAGCGCCAATGGAAAGAGACAACGGCCAAATTTGTTCCACGGCACAACTGTGTCAGAACACGGCTGAAGCCACCGCCGATCCTCCTGGCGCCGGCCAGCGCCCGACCGGTAACCCGTCACCACACGCACGTGCGGGGGTGAGCCGGCTGTGGCCCGAACCTTCTCCGCAGAAGGACAAGGAGCGCCTTCGTCAGCTCCACGCTGACGGCGTCGGCAGGAACGAGATCGCCCGTCCGGTGGCGTGGTCCGTTCCAGGAACGCAAAAAAGCCCCGCCTCCGGCACAGGGCCGGAGGCGGGGCTGCGGAGGGGGCAGAGGTCAGATCGCCCGCGTTGCGGGCCCACCGTCTTCGTCGGGGTTGGGGTGAATGACAGCGGTAGCCGAGGCGGGGGTGGGCTCCTGTTCGCAGGTGGGGCGGGTCCAGGGCAGGGCAAGGCCGTCGCCGGCGGTGCGGGGCACGAGGTGGCCGTGCAGGTGGAACACGGTTTGCGTGGCGTCCGGGCCGCAGGAGGTGAGGTAGTTCCACTGGCCGCCGATCTGCGCGGCGAGTTCGGCGGCGCGCATCTGTACGGTGGCGGAGACGACGGGGTCGGTCGTGAAGTCGTTGACGTGGCCTCGGGGCAGGACCAGGAGGTGGCCGTCGGTGCAGCCGCCGTTGCGGGGCACGATCGCGAGGGCGTCGTTCCACTCGTGGACGATGGTGGCCGGGGCGCCGTCGTGGATGATCTGGCAGAACGGGCAGTCGGGGCGGGGGTGCTTGCGGGGGACAGGCGGCCGGTTGATGTGGTGGTGGGTGACCTGTACCTGGACGGCGGCCTCCCGCATCCGGCGGCCGATGGCGTCGGCGATTGCGGGTGCGCGGTGGCGTCCGTACCAGCAGTTCACCAGGAGTTGGATGGGGCGGCCCTGCGCGGCGGCGCGCAGCGCGGTGAGTTCGTGCACGGCGTCGTTGATGATGCGGGCCGCGCCGGGGGTGTTGAGAACGTAGTCGCGTACGCCCGCGTCCTGTCCGGTCTGGCGGGCGATGATGTCGCCGAGGGCCGGGTCGTCGGGCGGGTTCAGCAGGGCGTTGGTGAGGTTGATGCCGAGGACGGCGGCACGGTAGCGGGGTGGCGGCGGGTCTTGCCAGCGGGCGCCGAAGGAGTCGATGAACACGTCGGGCTGCATGAAGCCTCCAGGCTCGAAGTCGGTGGAGACGCCGGAGTGCTGCGCCGGCCGGGAAGGTCGGGGCAGCACTCCGGTGATCGTGGTGGGTGTTTCAGCGAGGGGCCGGGCGGGAGCGCTCAGGCGGCAAGAAGGCGTCGTGCGGCCTCGCGGACGGGGCGCTGGTTGTCCTCGAAGGACGCCGCAAGGTCCTTCGCGAAGCAGAGCGCGATTTCGGCTTCGGCCTCGGTGAGCGGGTCGCCCTTGAGGTAGCCGCCGTACATGGCGTCGGTCTGCTGGATGACGTCCTGGACGGTCGCGGCGGGTTCGTCGCCGTTCCACGGGCCGTAGGTGATGAGGTCGTGGGCAGCGTGCCGGGCCCTGCGCAGTCGGCTCTCGATGCGGCGCTGGTCGCGGCGGCGCTGGTTACGGGCTTCGCGGCGCTGTTCGGCGGTGATCGGGGTGGTTTGGGTGCTGGGCATGGCGGGCTCCTTCGGGGTCAGTGGTGGTGGCGGGTGGCGGCGAGGATGTCGGCGTGGTCGAACGCGAGCGGCGGGAGGTCGTCGAGCGGGGCCCAGCGGACAGCGACGGCGTCGTCTTTGGCCTCGACGGGTGTGCCGGGGATGACAGTGAGGTGGTAGGCGACGGTGACGTACCGGCCGCGCGGATCACGGCCGGGCTGGTCGAAGACGCCGATCTGCTCCAGCTCGTCCGGCATCGCGTACACGCCCGTCTCCTCAGCCAGCTCGCGGGCGGCGGCGTCACGGCTGGTCTCGCCGGCGTCGACGTGACCGCCAGGCAGGGCCCACATCCCCTTGTGCGGGTCCCAGCCGCGCTGGATCAACAGGACGTAACCATCGGTACGGGTGACGACGATGTCGGTGGTGTAGCGGATGGTCTCGAACGTCTCGGTCACGGTTGTTGTCCTTTGGTTGGTGGGTTGTTGTGGGGTGGTGGGCTCAGGCGTGGTCGTCGCGGCGGCTGCGTCCGGTGTGGCTGTCGGAGGCGAACCGGCCGGTCCGGGCCTCAGCGGGATTCGCGGTGATCCAGGCTTCAGCGCAACTTTTGTGCGCTGGCTCGCCGGTGTGGGAGCGCAGCGGCGTGGGTGTGCCGCACAGGGTGCAGGGCTGGTCGTGTCGGCGGTCGTAATGCCGGGGGTCGCGCCAGTCGAGGAGGCCGCCGGGAGCCGGAACGAGGCCCGGCTCCCACAGCGTCCTCTCGGAGCGGGTGCGGGTCACGGCCGGAACGTGGGCAGCTGCTGGAGGACCTGGTCGAGGAGGTCCTCCGTGGGGCGCCAGGGCCCGAGCTGTCCGAGCGCCGGGATCGGCAGGGCGAGGGCCTGGACGTCGGTGAGCTCCAGGTGCCACGCCCCGGTCTGCGCCCACTCGGTGCAGGGCGGGGAGCCGTCCGGGTCCAGATGGCAGCCGGTCAGTCTGGCGACGCCGATCACGGCGCTGGTCGGCAGCTCGCGGCCGCGGATCGTGCGGGCGACCAACGGCTCGCGCAGGGCGGGCCGGTCGGTCTGCTGGCCCGCGTGGAGCAGGAGCCAGCCGCGCCAGGGCCAGGGCTGCGGACGGTTCTCGATCGTCTTCGCCCCGGCGGCGATGCATGTGGCCCAGGGCTGCCGGATGCTGATGCCGCGGATCCAGTCGCCCGCCGGCGGAACCGGCGCGCTCATGCGGCCTTCCCCGGCAGCGATGTGCCCGGCCGTCCGCAGCGGCGGCCGTTGACGGACGGAACGTGGGCGTGGGAGGGGTCAGCCTGGATGACGCGGCCGGTGTGCTTGCCCTCGTACATGGCTGCGTCGGCGGCGCGCATCAGGGTCGGCAGGTCGGTGCTGCCGACGGCGGCCGGGGTGGCTGCACCCAGCGAGACGCCGAGAGGCAGTAGCCCGTCCTCGTACGGGACGGGGCGGGACGTGAGGCGGGCGAGGTGCTCCAGGCGCAGCTCCTGGTGCCGGGGCTCGATGCGGGCCAGGGCGGCGAACTCGTCGCCGCCGAGGCGGCCAACGGCGCCGCGGGGCCCGGCCCACTCGGTGAGCCGGGTGCCGATTGCGGCGAGTGCGGCGTCGCCCGCCGCGTGCCCGTATGTGTCGTTCAGGGCCTTGAACCTGTCGGCGTCCGCGAGGACCAGGACGACGTCGCCGGGGTGACGGCCCACGAGGCGCTGCGCACGGGCGCTGAACTCTGTGCGGCGCCAGGTCCCGGTGAGGGGGTCGCGGTTGGCCTGGGTGAGGCGGTGGTGCAGGACGGTGCTGTGGAGGGTCCATCCGGCCAGGGGGAGGGCCATGGCGGTGATGTGCAAGGCCTTACGCGGTAACAGTGCGGTGGTCATACTGGTGGTCCTTCTCGTCTGCAGTACGGGAATGGAGAGCCCGGGAGCGCCGTGTCAGCGGCGGTCCCGGGCGTTTGCGTTGTGGGGTCAGAACGGAGGGGCTGCCCAGGTCAGTCGTCGGCGGTCAGGTCGTCCTCGATCTGCTGGAGGGCGAGCTGGGCGATGCCGAGCGAGGCGCGCACCCGGTCCAGGCGCGTGCGGTCGGGTCGTCCGGTCACCGGGTCTTCGCCCCGATGGTGGCGACCAGCGCGGAGGCCGTCTCCCAGCCGTGGTGCCAGGCGCTGTCCAGGCAGTACGCGCCGTTGATGCCGTGATCGGCCAGGCGCCAGAAGTTTCCCTTGCCGGTCTTCGTGGCGAGCGTCTCCAGGAGCCCGCCCGGCACCCGGCGGTCCGCGGCGTAGTGCGTGACGAACGACAGGGCGAGCGCGGCAGCGGCGGCGCCGGGGTGCAGCCGGATGCCCAGGACGCGGGCGCCGGCCCCGACCGCGAGGGCCTGGGTGGCGGTGTAGGTCAGGCAGTGCCAGGCGCATGCCTTGATGCCGTCCGAGGTGCCGTGGACGGTCGGCTCGTCGTCCGGGGTGGCGGCGAAGTGGACCGGCTTGTCGTCGGTGGCGCCCTTGACCCGGGCGCAGTAGTCGGACTGCACGAAATGATCACCGACGTTCGACCCCGCGCGGCCCAGTCCGAGGACGGCGGCGAAGAGGGCGGAGCGATGCGTCATGCTGGGGTTTCTCCTGATCTCGAAGGGTGAAGGAGAAGGTGGCCGGCCCTTTGCCGATGCGCGGCCACCCGAGGTCCGGCCCGGCCACACCGGCTGGGGTCGGGTCGTTCAGAACGGAGGCTCGTCCGACGGGGCTGGGGCGGGCAGGAGTCGGATGTGCCAGGTGGGCCGGTTCGCCCAGCAGCCGCACGCCTCCATCTCGGGGTTCGCGCCGTCAACCCACCAGCCGCCCTCGCCCCGGCAGTCGGGGCAGGAGCGGCGGGGCAGGGGTGTCAGCTCGATGCGGTGCCGGTTGATGGGCAGCCACCGGTGCCGGGTCCTGAGCGCGAGGGTGAGGGTCCCGGCGGCGGCGAGCAGCAGGGCGACCCGCAGACGCCGGGCGGTCACGTCAGCGGGATCGCACGGCAGGTGGCGGCGTGGGTGCTGGCCGCTTCCCGGATCCGCCAGAGCCAGTCGGCCTTCGGGCAGTCGGAACTGTCCTTGCAGCCGCGGCACGTCCAGCGGTTGTCCTGGACGTGCTCGCCGCCGCCGGTGACGTCGACGGTGGCACCGGCGAGGTTGATGTAGCGGATCTGGAGGTTCTTCGGGCGCTCGGGCTCGGTGAAGGGGGAGACGCGCAGGGCGGTGGTGCTCATGGGCGGTGGCCCTCTCGGATCAGGCGGCCAGCAGGTGCTTGGCCGGGGGAGCGGTGTAGGAGGTGGGGTCGGCGAGCGTGCCGTCGAAGCACTCCAGGCAGGACCCCAAGGGCTTCAAGGGGAGACAGTGGAAATAGCGCCGGCCACAGGGGCCGGGACACGTCTGGCGAGCAGCCATCGCTTTGTCGAGCGCGGCTTCCTTCGCGAGGGTCATCGCGAGCTTGGGCTTCGCCAGGTCGATCCGGTACAGCCACGCGAAGCGCTGGCCGCCACGGCACTCGATCCGGGCGACGGGCTCCGCTCCTCCTGGGCGAAGTCCCATCTCGCGCAGCTGGCGGCGGGTCGCGAGGTTCGCGCGCCCGGCCTGCCTCCATTGGAAGACTGGTAGAGAGCCGTCGCCGGGATCGTAGAGGTCGACGTCGACCAGGTTCTCGTCCTGGTCGCCCATCACCTGCTCCAGGCGCCGGGCAGCTGGGCGGGGCGCTGCGGGTAGCGGGGGCCGGGAAGCTGCGGGCGGGGCCGGCCGGTCCGGCGGCGCGGTCGAGGGGTGAGCACGATGTCCTCCAACGGATGTGGTGGCGGGCAGTGCTGCGCCCCGGCGGCCGGGAGGGCCGCCGGGGCGCGGGTGGAGCTCGGGCCGGTCGGCCTGCCCGGTCACCGGCACCAGCCGCTCACTGGGGGAGGGCGGTGGTGCCGGTGGCCGGACGGGGCGACCGGATCAGCTGGTGGCGTGGAGTGCCTCGGTGCGGAGGCGGTGGACGTTGTAGCGGCGGGGGCGGGTGCCGTTGTGCGAGGTGCACAGGGTGCCGGGGGCGGCGTGGCAGGCCGGGCAGGCGACGGCGAGCGCGGGGTGGGTGAGGGCGGGTGTCTGGTCGGGGGTCAGGGTGTGGGCGGTGGTGTCGGGCACTGGGTTCTCCTTGGTCTGGCAGATCGGGTTCGGGTGGGAACGACAACGCCCCGCCCGGAGTCGTCCGGGCGGGGCGTGGCTGGTGTTCGTGGTCTCCTCCGCTTCGGGGCGGAGGAGGGGGTCAGGAGTTGAGCTGTCTGCGGACTTCTGCGACGCGCTGGAGGATGTCGGTGGCCATGTCGGCGATGGTCTGGAGCTGCCTGTCGATGTCGGCCGGGTCCGTGCCGGTGAACGAGAACGAGCGGCCATCATCGCTGCCCGGCTGGGGGCCGGTGAACGAGAACGAGCGGTCGTCGCGGTCCGGTTCGGGGCTGGTGAACGAGAACGACACGGGCAGCTCCAGCGTCAGATGTTCAGGTTGTGGGCGCGCCGGATGGCGGCTTCCCACACGCTACGCACCTGCGCTCCGGTGTGGGAGTCGTTCCAGGAGGGGATCGTTTCCCACTTCTTTCCGTGCTGGCGGCGGGCTTCGTCCAGGAGGAGGTTGCCGGCGTCGCGGTAGGCGGCGTTGCGGGCGCCGGCCGCGACGCGCAGGGCACCGATCGAGCAGCGGGCGCCTTCGTGGTGGATGAGGGTGCGCCGGGCCCAGCCGTGGGTGTCGAGGAATTCGAGGGCGTCGGTGAGGGTCTTCTCGACCGGGCCGGTCAGCCGTACCGGCGGGGCGGTGGGGACGCTGGCGGGAGCCTGGGCGGGGACCGCCTGGGTCGTGGCGGCGGGTTCCGGGATGGGGTTGGGGTCGAGGGACTGGAATGCCGTCGCGTACAGGTCGGCGTCGAGGTGGGTGAACTCGGTCTCGATGTTCTCGGTGCGGGTGTTCATGCTGCCCTCCACAGGCCGTTCTCGTTGGTGACCTCGTCCCGCTTCTTCAGCTCGGACAGGCGCGGCTTGATGTTCTTGGCGGATGTGCCCAGCTTCCGGGCGATGGTTTCGGCGGTCATGGGGATGGACTGCTCCCGCAGGAGTTCGAGGATGCGGGGCTTGATCAGCTCCTGTCCGTCAGGGGCCCCCACGGCGGAGGGGGCACCGGGCCTGCTGGGTCCGGCGGTTGCGTGGTGGCCGCCGGGGACGGGGTGGGCGTCCTCCTCCTGGGAGGGGGCGCCCTCTGCTGCGGCAAGGAGGTCGGCGAGGCTGCCGATCAGGTTCTTGCCGCGGCGGTCGACCATGGGGGTCTGGCTGATCGCGTCCCGTTCCCGCCAGGCGTCGCAGTCCTCGATCCCGACCGGCGGCTGGCCTCCGGCCAGGGTGACGGGGGCGACGTCCAGGTGCAGGGAGCGGAACTGGACGGCCTGGGAGCCCGGGGTGAGGAGGTAGCCCAGGCCGAACGTCCCGTCCTCGGGGGTGGCGGCGGCCTCGGTGGCCAGGCCGGACATGTCCCGGTCGGCGACCTTGGCGTACTGGCCCGGCCACTGCGAGGGGATCATCGACAGGTCGAGTCCCTCCGCGCCCTCCACCGCGTTCGCACCGACCAGCGAGCCCTGCCCGCGCGCGCAGCGCAGGAACACCGCGCCGCCGCCGATGAGGAGCTGGGAGCGGATAACGGTGCTGTTGCCGAGGTCTTCGGCCAGCGGGGTCTGGGTGGCCAGGACCACGCCGATGCCGCGCTTGAGGGAGCGGCGGGTCAGCTGCTCCACGATCGCCTTGGCTTCCAGGTGGTAGGGGGAGGAGGCCGACAGCAGCATGTGCGCCTCGTCGATGACGACGAGAACCAGCGGGTCGGTGAACGGGAACGCCGGGCTTCGGTAGCGGGCCTCTCGGTCGAGCATCAGCGCGTAGGCCAGGCGCAGCGCGCCCATCGCTTCGTCCAGGCCGTCCCCGAGGTACGCGGACAGTGAGGCCCCGGCGATGGTCCCGGCCTGCGGGGAGGCGAGAATCACCGCGATGTTGGAACGGTGGGCGGAGAGCAGGATCTGTTCCAGCAGTCCGGACTTGCCGGATCGGGAGCCGCCGACGAGGTAGAGGTGGCGGGCGCCGGAGCCGGGCTGCGCCAGCGGCAGGAGCGCGGCCCGGCCGTCGACGTAGGTGCCGGCGCGGACGTAGCCGCGGGAGTCCATGGACAGTTCGTCCAGGACCGAGGAGAGCATCGTGCCGTGCATGAGGGCGTGTTCCCTCATCACGCGGATGCCCATCTGGGAGGGCTTGTCGCCAGGGGCCAAGGCGATCTGGATCGTCTCCAGATCCAGGTTGCCCGCGAGATCCTGCAAGTTGACGGTGCCGATCGCCCGGCGGTCGCGGGTGGCGAGCCCTTCCCAGTCGAGCGGCCCGTCGTAGCGGGTGACGGTCAGGGTGGTGCCGGGCATCGCGCCCTCCGGCACAGCGACATGCGCGGCCCACACCTCTTCGGGCGTCGTCGGGGCACCGGCCGCGATCTGCGGCTGCTCCGCCGGCACCTTCAGGTGCACGGTGACCGGCAGCGCGTTCGGCGCGTAGTGCTTCGGGTCGCCCAGCTCGACCTGGGCGACGGGGACCTGGTAGACGGCGGCGATGTCGGCGGCCTTCACCCGTACCTGCTGACCCTGGGGCAGGGTGATGATCCCGGTGAACGCCGCGTGGTCGCCGTCGATCTCCAGGCCGAGGTGCTCCAGGTTGGCGCCGGCCTGGATGAGGACGCGGCCCTCGGTCTGGGTGGGACCGGAGATGAACTCGCGCCACCAGGCGATGATGAGCTGTTCCTGCGACGTCGGCCCCGCCGCCGTACCCGCACTTGTGGTCGCGGGCGTGAGCGCGGGTGCGGGGGTGTGGCCGGTGGTGTTGCGGTGGTGGGCCAGGGCGGCCGCCCCGGCCGGGACGGCGAGCCCGAGGGCGATCAGCGGGTTGGCGCCCGTGGCGAGGACCTCGTGCGCGGCGATGCCGCACCCGGTGGCCGTGAACCCGCACGCGATCAACGACCGCAGAACCGGGGCGGAGGCGTTGACGGCCCATGCCCCGGCTCCGGCCGCTGCGGCGGCGAGGGCGGACCAGGGGCCGGCCACGAGTGGCACCACCGCGAGCGCGGCGGGCGCGTACTGGATGAACTGTGCTCGGGTCGGCCCCATGATCCGCTGAACTCCTTTACTGCTGGGCGTAGAAGGCCGCTTCGGCCATGTCGACGGGGGAGGTGGCGACCGCGTCGGCGATCCCTCCGTGGTCGTTCTCGGTGGTGGTCTTCGCGTCGTCGGCGGCCGCGGAAGCGCTGTCGGCGGCGGAGGTGTAGGCACCGGCGGCGTCCTTGACGCCGGTCATGGTCAGCGAGGCGTCGGCGAACTCGGAGGTCGTGGCGTCGTCGACGGCCAGCGCCTTCATCGTCTCGGCGGCGTCCATCATCTGCTCGGCGGCGTCATCGACGTCGGAGGCGAGCTTGGTGACGGTCTCGCCGTGCACGTGGACCTCGTGCGTGAGCCACGCCAGCTTGAGGCGCAGGGCGGCGTACGTCGCAACGTTTTTCAGGGTCTCGGTTGCACTCATGCGGGGTCTCTCCTCTTCTATCGGGCGTTGTAGAAGTCGCGCTCGGCGGGCTTGGTCAGGGGGGAGTCGGCGACGGCGCGGAAGATCGGACCGTGGCGGAGCTCCGCGTTCGCGGAGGCGGTGCGGCAGGCCTCCTCGCCGCCCTGGATCTTGTCGTGGAGCTCCTTGGCGGCGGCGGCCTGGAGGTCGAGCTGCTCCTTGAGCACCTCGGCCTTGCCGATCAGGTTCGTGCCGACGTCCTTCGCAGTGATCTCGGCGATGAGCTCGTCGCAGTCAGCGGCCAGCCTCCCGGCCTCGTCCGCGAGGGCCATGCAGGTGTCGGTGCTGGTCTGGCACAGGGTGGCCGAGCCCTCGGCGAGGTCGATGACCTGGGTGAGGGTCAGGACCTCACCGCCGCTGTAGGTGCGGGTCTTGCCCGCCGCGGTGGTGACGTGGACGCCCTTGTCGTCGACGGTCGCGGTGTGCGGGGTGGGCGGGTTGGGCTGCATAGAGGGGTCCTTCCGGATGTGTTCGGGCAGCGGGACGGTACGAGGAGGCGGGACGGTGCCCACCGGGGGAACTGCCGTCCCCGGCACGCCGGTCGGGGGTGGGTCCGCCGGCGGCGGGGGAACCGTCGTCGACGGCGGATCCGTCGGCATCGGCGGGACTGTCGGCGGCGGTGAGGGCGGCTCTGTCGGCATCGGCGGGACTGTCGGCGGCGGTGAGGGCGGGCTCGTCGGCGGCGGGGGAGCCGTCGGCGGGACGCCGGCAGTAGGCGGCTCGGTGGCTGTGTAGGGCCCTTCAGCGGGCTCGGCGGAAGCGGAAACGGAAGGCTTTGCGTTCGGTTTCCTGAGATAGGCCGAACGCCAGCCGTCTCGCAGGCCACCGGCCATGTGAGCGCCCGCCAGGAGCCCGTAATGCGTTCGTGCCGCGATATTGTGCGGCGTATTCCTGAAAGTTTCTGGGGCCCGGTTCGGCTCCCATTTTCCTTTCGTTTTGGCCGGGGGTTTCTTGATTCCCGCCTGCTCGTATTTGCCGTGCGTGTTGTCCACGCCGACGAGGTAGCTGATGGCGAGGAGTAAGAGGAGTTCCACGACCCTCCCTTCTGTGACCCTGTGTGGTTGGAGGCGGTTACTGGTTACCGGTTACAGGCCCGTGGGACCCCGGTTCGGCCCTCCGTGCGGGCAGAACCGGGGGTGTCTGAGGGCTGTAACCGGTAACCAGTAACCGCAGTTGCGCACTCAGCGTGACGACGAACCGATGTTGTTCACGGTGGTGTTCGCCGTGTTGAACACCGACTCCAGCGTCGTCCTGATCGACTCGCTGAACGGCGTGTAGGGCAGGAAAATCCCGGCGACGATCAGCATGATGCAGATCGCCATCTGCTTTCCCTTGGTCTTCTTGAAGGTGAAGAACAGGGCCCAGCAGAAAAGGCCGAGAGCGAAGAACTGAAGCGTCATGTCATGCACCCTTCTCGAAAGTGAATCCCTTGTCATTCACGGAACTGATGGCGCCCGAACTGGAAGAGGAACCGGAGGGCGAGGAGAGCTTCTTGTAGGCGAGGAGTCCGCCGCCCCCGACGAGCGCCACCCACAGCCACGGGCTGGAGGTGATGGCGCCGCTGACGCTGCCGCTGGAGGACTCTTCGGCCTGGGCGGGCGCGCCACCGAGGGTGGGGGCGTCGCAGGTGGGGATCCTCGCGATGTCGTACGACTCCGCCTTGGCGACCGCCGCCGCGCGGGCCTTCATGCACTCGCGGTAGATGGTCATCTCCCGCTCGTACAACGTCTTGGCCGCGGCCTCCTCGGTCTGCGCCCGCCGCTGGTCGGCCTCCGCCTCCACCAGGGAGTTCGCCGCCCTCTCCTGGGCGCGTGCACGCTCCTGGGCGGCCTGCTCGGCCTGCATGCCGGCCACGGCGACGACCGTGCCGCACACCGCGACCACGGCGATCGTGCCGCACACGGCGATCGCCGCAGTGTTGCGGCGCATCCCGCCGACCGCAGCGGACAGGCGAGAGGACGTCGCGGGCTTCTCCGGCTTCTCCGGAGTCGGGGCCTGGGGCGTCTGAGGGGCCTGGGGGGTCTGAGGGTTCATGCGGCTGAACTCCTTGTCCCAGTCGATTCCGGACATGGGCGGCTGGCTCCTTCGCGGTGTGGTGCGGACCCGGCCCAGACATGCCGGAAGCGGGTTCTGATCAGGGGAAACGTGCTCTACTGGTGCGGTGACTGCTTCCGGCAGTCGCAGCGAAGGCCAGCCCATTACCGGTGGGCTGGCCTTCACTGGTGTGTGCCGGACGGTGTCCTGTCAGCGGTGCTTGCGGGGCCGCAGGCGCGGGTGGCACCACCAGCAGCCGGGGCCGTGGTCGTGCTCGATGCGCGAGTGGATCAGAACGAACGGCGTGGCCAGGATCGCTGCCAGGGTGATCAGGACGAGAACCACGCCGACCGTGTACTGCAGAGCGCTCATGGTGAGCTCCTCACTCTTCAGTGCGTAGAGGAACCGGGACCGGCCCTGTCTCACGAGACCTGCTTGAACCGGCCCCGGGCGATCTCAAGGCGGCGGCCGGCCGTGGCGCGTGAGACACCGAGAACCGTCTTCGCTTCATCGACTGAGACGGTGTCCGCACCGCCCCGGCGGTACATGAGGCTGAGGAGCGAGGTGACCTGTCCCTCGATCTCAGCGTCCCGGGCGAGCGCGGGGCGGCCGGTCTCACCGGAGCGCAGTGGAAGGGGCGTGGCGCCACCGCCCGAGGGGTTCGTCTCACGGTCTGACCTGCGCGTCTCACCCGTGTGAGACGGCGTCTCAGTCGTGCCGTTCGGGGGGCGTGTCTCAGTGGTGCCGGTCTCAAGGGCGAGGGGTGTCTCACCCTCGCCGGTCTCAGCGTCGAGCGCCGGGGCGGTGCGCGGGTGCGGAACCGTCTCACGGCCCCCGTTGAGACGGTCGACGCGGGCGAGGTCTGTCTCACCGCCGGGTACCACCGTGGTCGTCTCATCCGGATCGGCGCCGTCTGCCGAGCCGGTCTCGCCGCGGCCGGTCTCACCGGGTTCCTGGGTGATCTGGTGGACGCGCCACATCACCCAGGGGGCGATGGCGGCGACTCCGACGATGAGCCACCACAGCGGGTCGCCCTTCTCGTCAACGCCGACCAGTCCGGCGTCGCCCAAGTGGTAGATGGCGTTCGCGGCGACCATGAGGATCAGTGCCCCGGCGACGTCGCGGTGTCGGCGGAAGGCCTGCACGACGTAGACGTCGATCGCGAGCGGCAGCGCCCAGGCCACCCACGCGGGCCAGCCGCTGAGTTTGGCCAGGGCGAACTCCCCGGACGCGGTCAGGACGATCGTCGCGGCCAGGGCCACGCGGGGCCCCCAGATGTTGACGAGGTTCTGCCGCTTCTCCTGCTTCGCGATGAGCGCCCGAGCCGCGGCGACCTCCGCCCGGGTGTCCGCCAACTCCTGGCGGGCCGCCCGCTGGTCCATGCGAGCGCGGACACGCACCTGGTCGGCCTCCTGCTTGGCGGCGGCGACCAGACGGCCGGCTTCCTTCTCGGCCGCGCTGATCCGCTCGGCGGCGGCGGCCTCCGCACCGGCAACGGCACCGGCGGCCTTGGCCTCCGCGAGCGAGCGGACCTTGAGGACGTCCTCCTCGGCCCGGGCCTGCGCATTCTCCAGGACCTGCTGCGCCTCGTCCCGCGTCGCCTGCGCGTCCTGCTCCGCCTCGTCCAGTGTCTCGGTGGCCTGCTCTCGGGCGCGGTCCAGGAGCCGGGCCGCGTCCTCCTCGGCCGCCGCAATGCCCTCGCGGGCCTTCGCCCGCAGGTCCTCGGCGTCCTGCTCCGCCTGCTGGCGCATCGCGGCCGCTGCCTCACGGCGGGAGCGGGCATCAGCCTCGGCAGCGGCCACCATGTCGGCCGCGCGCTCCTTGGCCTCCTGGACCAGGTCCTCGGCGTGCTCGGCAACGGCGGCAGCCTCTGCCTGGGCCCGGGTCTTGTCCTGCTCGGCCTCGGTACGCAGCTGCTGCGCACGAACACGGGCAGCCTCCACGATCCGGACCGCTTCGGCCTCCGCCTCGGTCTGGAGGGCCTGCGCGGCCTGCCGGCGCCGCGCGAGGGTCTGTTCAACCGCCGCAAGGTCGCCGTCGGCAATCGTGCGGGCCCGCTGCACGGTCTCCTCCGCCGCCGTGACCTGCTCCTCGGTCAGCGACCGCATCCGCTCCGCCTGGTCCCTGGCGGCCGCGACGATGGCCTCGGCTTCCGCCTGGGCTTTGTGCGCGGCGGTGTCGGCCTCCGCCGTCTGCCGGCGAGCTCCGTCGAGGAGCACCTCGGCCTCGGTCCGGGCCGCGGCGAGCAACTGGTCGGCCTCCGCGCGGGCGGCCGTCACCATCGCCTCGGTGTCGACCACCGGGACCGCCGGGGCGGCGGATTCGGTAGGGACCGTCGTACCGGTGACCTCACCGTCGACGTCGGGCGCCGTGGTGGCCGTCGTCCTGGTCGTCGTCTTCTTCGTGGGGGTCGTCTTCTTCGTGGCAGCCTTACGGGCGGGCTGGCGTCGGGTCGTCACAACGGGTCCTTTCATACGGTGCTGAGTGCCTGGGCCCTGCCCGCCCCGGGCGGGGCGGTCGGCCCGCGTCCCGGTGTACGGGCAGCGCGGACCAGCAGCCGGGCAGGGGGCGGGAGACGAACTGGTCGCCGGGGCGCTTGGTCAGGCGGCCGGAGCGGCCGGGATGGCGGTGCTGCCGTGGGTACGGGCGAAGACGGCCGCGGCGGCCAGGAGGCCGAATACCTCCTCGACCTGGCGGGCGGGGTGCCGGTCCCAGGTCTCGTAGTTGGCGTGGGGGGCGCCCGTCAGGGCCCGGATGAGCAGCTCGAAGATGTTGTCGAGGGCGCTGCGGGTGTCGAGGCTGAAGCGCCGCTCGGGGTCGGTGTCCTCGGCGTGGACCAGGGCGTCGTAGATACCGCGACGGGCGGTGTAGGCGGGGTTCCAGCCCGCCGCGCGCAGGGTGGCGGCGGCCTGCTCGGCGTGGGCGGCGATCTGCTCGCCGGTCAGCGGCATGCCGCTGGGCCCCCAGTACAGCCAGTCGGTGTGATTGCCGGCCAGCTCCCAGGCGCGGTCGATGAGGGAGGCCGGCGTAGAGGGCGGGGTGGTGGCGGCGATCGTGCCGACGACGAACACCTCGATGTCCCGTACGAACTCGCGCTCGGTCACGGCCGCATCCTGCGGGCGGGTCAGGCCGTGGTTCAGCTCGAACATGCGGTTCCTCTTCTCGGTCGGATGGTCCGGGCTGTCCGGCTCCCCTCGGCCCCGCCCGTACCGGCGCGGGGCCGGTATGGGCGGGGGAGGCAACCGACAGACGGGCGGGTCACTTGGTGTTGAGCAGGCGGAACGTCGCGAAAGAAGTGCTGTGGGGGTCGGTGGTGGCCATGACGATGCGGTCGGCCGCGGCGCCGTCGCCGCGGTGGACGGCGTCGGCGGCCGCCCGGGCGGCGTCCCAGTCGATGAACGGGGCCGTCGTGGCGGGGCGGTGGAGCCGGGTGCGCAGCGTGCGCCAGGTGTGGCGGACCGGGTGGGGGCGGCGGGCTCGGTTCACCCGGGCCGCAGCGTCGCGGTGTCCGAGCTCGTGGAGGATCTGCTGGGAGTCGTAGTCGGCGGCGGTCCAGCCGTCGCGGCGGTTGGTGCGCATAGCGCCTCCTGGGGATGGGCTCTGGCCGGGTCGATGCCCGGATCAGGGGATGCGAAGGGTCGGGGGGCCCGGGGGGGGGGGGGGGCCCCCCCCGGGCGCGCGGGGGGGGGGGGGGGGGGGGGGGGGGGCGCCCCCCGCGGGGGGGGGGCCGGGGGGGGCGGGGGGGGGGGGGGGGGGGTGGGGGGGGGGGGGGGGGGGGGTGGGGGGGGGGGGGGGGCGGGGGGGGCCCCGGGGGGGGGGGGGGGGCGCCGGGGGGGGGGGCGCCCCCCCGACCCGGTCGAGCAATTGGGGGCGGGAGGCCAGTTGGTGGTTCCTCCCGCCGGGCGGTCAGCGCTTGCGTCTCTGCTCGGTGAGGTAGGCGTCCTGCAGCCGGGCGAACCGCTCGAACAGCTGCTGGCCGGTCGTGCAGGGCTGACCGCTCCGGCAGGGCTGGCAGCTGTTGTGGTGGGTGCGCCAGGCGGTGCTGGCGGCCATGTAGCGGGTGTGGAGGCTGTCAGCCACCGTGGTTCCGTTCGGGTTGTGCGGGGTGGATGTCGGTGACGCGGTGGCCGGCCTCCCACGCCTGCGCGGCCGCCGTGGCGGCGGCCGCGAGCAGGATCCGGGTGACCGGGTGGGCCAGGCCGCATACGGTGGCCGCCCGTGCCGCGAGGCGCTGTGCGGCACGGGCGGCCGGTATGACCGGGACGGTCATCGGCGGTTCTGCTCCGAGCGCTTGTTCTGCTCCGCGTTCTTCTTGGAGAGCTCTTCGCGTTCGGCATCGGTGAGCGAGAGGGTGGCCAGCCTCTGGCCGGTGCTGCAGGGGGTGCAGGTCATCGGGCCACCCCCGCCGTGCTCGCGGCCAGCGCCGGGGCAGGTGCGACGCCAGGAGGACAGTTGTTGGGGTCGCAGTCCCAGCGGCTACACAGCCCACACGCGTCTTCCGCCGACCGGAAGGTCAACGAGCGGACGAGCTGGAGGACGGGCTGGCGCTTGTAGCCGGGCTGCATCTCGGCGAGCGTGCGACGGGCCCGACGGCCGGCAGCCTCGGCGCGAGAGTCGCCGTCGAGGACCAGGCGGCCAACGATCTGGTGGAACTGGTCGGTCTCGTCCCGCTCCGGACCGCGCTGGTTGTCGGCGTCCTCCATGTCGTCGTAGAGGCCGTTCGACGGGGTCGGGATGGTGGGGCGTGTCATGCTGGGCATCACAGGTCCTCCGAGTCAGGTCCTGGACAGCCCCGGGGGCGCAATCCCCGGGGCTGTCGTCGTGTTGGCGGGTCGTACGACCGGCCACGACCATCGGCCACCCCTCGTTGGTGCAGCAGGGGTGGCCGATGATCGTGGGCGTCCGTCCGGGCCGGTAGGTCAGGCGGCGGCGAACTCAGGGCGGGCCGTCCGGCGAAGGCGGCCGGCATAGGGGAGCAGGAGGTCGACCAGGCGCTCGCGGACGCGCGCGGTGATCGAGGGGTCGGCGGCGAGGATGTCGCGGCTGGCATCGACGCGGGCGGTGATCTCCGCGCCGTACGCGAGAGCGAGCTCCTGGCGGCAGTCGGGCGGAACGGCCAGGACCTGGGCCGCATACCGGCGCATCTCCCTGGCGGTGCCTGCGGGCTCGTGCATCTCCAGCGGCGTACCGAAGGCGATGTCGAGGTCGACGTCGAAGTCGGCGCAGAGCGGGACGTCGAGCTCGTCCAGGAGCGCGAGCGTCTCGGCGTCGAACACCTCGCCCGTACTGGGCTGGTGAAACGTCAGGGTCGGGGTGGCGGGCATCAGGACCTCCAGGTTGCGGTGGACCGGGACGGGAGCAGAAGGCCCCGGCCGCGTGCCCCGCGCGGAACGGGAGCCGGGGGCCGGGGCCGGGGGCGGTTGTGCGCGTCAGGTGGCCTGTGCGGGCCTGTTGCAGCAGGCAGTGTGGGCGGGCAGCCCCTGTCCTACGCCCGAGGGTTCGGCCGTGCTGCTCTCACTCTCATCCGGGTCCCGGACCGCCCGAAGGTGAGCTTCCAGCTCAGCCACCGCGCAGCTCGCCCGGGAGGCGGCGACCCTGTACGCAAACAGTGCCGAAGTCCGGGCGAGGCGAGCCTCGTTCAGCTCGCCGGTCAGACGCTTAACCTCGCGGTCCTGCTCCTCGACGTGAGCGGCGCCCTCCTTCTCGATGCGGGCGAGCTTGTCGCGTAACGCGTCGGCGGTCGTGCGTCGTACAAACGGCAGCTTCATGCGGCTGTCCCTTCATGCTGGAGGTCAACTCGGCTGGTCGTACGAGCAGCCACAGCCGCCGTCACCCGCGAGAAGCGGGTGACGGCGGCTGTGGTCGTTCGTGCGTGTGAAGATCAGGCGCGGGGGACCGAGGACGCCGAGGTGGTGTCCGTCGTCCGCGAGTCCTCGGGGTGACGTCCGTGGTCCTCGGGCCCGCCGTCAGGAAGGTCGTCGGGAAAGAAGGGCCACCAGCCGCCACCGCTGTCGCAGCAGGGGCAGATCGTGTCCTGCCAGACCCGGCCGTACCGCCACAGCAAGTGGACCCCGTGGCCGACCGTGTCGGGCACGAAGCTCACCACCATGTACGTCATGGCGCCCGTCCACACCCAGTGCGGGCAGTACCGGTCGGTGTAGGTGACGACCGCAAGCAAGGCGAGCAGTATGAGGCCCGTCCACTGGTGATGGGCCCGGGTCAGGAGCCACTGGCGCGGATGGCGCAAGAGCAAGCGGACCCCGTACTCGTGGAGCGCGTGAACCAGCAGCCAGCGGCCAAACCGCCGGGCCCGGCTCACCGGGCACCCCGAGCGACGGTCGTGGGCTCCAGCGGGAGGTCGGGTCCGCGGAATTCGGAGATCGATCCCGGCCTCCGCGCCGCGTAGAGGTTGTTCGCGGTCTCGATCTCCTCGCCGCCGTGCTTGGCCCACTCGGCCGGTCGCTTCGCCTGGGCGGCTGCGGCGTTCTTGCGGTCGAACCGGCGACGCTCGCGGGCGAAGAAGTCGCGCACAGCCCGCCGCCCGGGCTCCTGGCGGAACAGGCGGAGGACGGTGACGGCCAGGCGCTCCCCGTCGGGGCACGGCAGTTTCTGCCCGGTCCGGTCCGTGGCCTCGCCCTTGCAGGCCAGGCACTGCTCCTGGTGCTGACGGAACGTCCTGCGGACCTGCTCCGCGCTGAGCGGGACGGGCCTGATCTGGGACGCGGCCGGCGCCGGGGTCGTCTTCGGCTTGGGCAACACCTTCGTCGCCCGGCGGGAGGCAACCGCCGCAGACACCTCGATCCGCTCGACCAGCTGCTCCCGCCAGGCGTCGACCGCAATGTCGAGGGTGATCCGCCGGTTGGTGTTGGAGCAGCGGTGGGGGGTGGTGGTGCGGTCGTGATACGGGGTGGTGTGGTGGGGGACCAGCACCGGTGTGCCGAGGACTCCGGTGATCGGCGTCCAGTTCTCACAGCTCGGGCAGAGGACGTTCTCTTTGCCCGGTGTCAGGTCGATCTGGCCGATCTTGAAGTGCGAGGCGACGAGCGGCGGTAATGGGCTGACGTTGCGCGTGCGGGTCTTACTGCGGCGTTTGCGAGCCTTGGGCTCCACAGTCGTGGCCATGGGGGACTCCTCCGGTAGAGGGAGAGGGGGCTGCGTCGCGGGTGAGCTCTCCGACCACCAGGCGCTCGGCAACGGCCGGCGTCCTGGCTAATCGGACAGCGCATCAGCGCTGCGACGTGCGGTAGGAGGCATCCGGCCTGGTGACCGGCCCAGGGGATTTGGTGGAGCTATCAACCCTGGCCCTCCCCAACGGGGAAGTGCTTCCTTCGGTGGTTCGACTACGCGGCGTTCCGTGGGGATCACCGTCTGACCTACATCAGGTTGCCTCAGGTACCCTCAGGTGTCAAGCGGTATAGTGAGGCACCTAGATGGAATGAAGGAGGCGAGGCGACATGCCAGGGCAACCGCGGGCCGACAACCGACCGCCATAC
>NZ_JBVJAM010000020.1:40347-42313 GCF_055590565.1 Streptomyces sp. NPDC041814
TACCTCTCAGGTGTCAAGCGGTATAGTGAGGCACCTAGATGGAATGAAGGAGGCGAGGCGACATGCCAGGGCAACCGCGGGCCGACAACCGACCGCCATACGCGCGCATCGCGGGTCATTTCCGCGACCTCATCAGCTCCGGTGAGCTCTCGCCGGGCAACCTGCTGCCCAGCATCCGAGTCCTGGCAGATCAGTGGCAGGTCAGCACCGCAACGGCCGACCGCGCCATGAGACTGCTGCGAGATGAGGGGCTGGTCAACGGCATCCCGGGCGTCGGTACCGAGGTCATGGCGCGTCCCGTGTCGCTCGCATCCGGCTCGGAGCGCCACGATCGGAGCAGCAGGACGAAGTCGTCCTGGGGCGTGGGGGAGAAGTCCCACGGTCACACCGCTGGCATGGTGCCAGCGCCCGAGGACGTGGCGGATGCGCTCGGAATCGAGCTTGGCGAGGATGTGATTCGTCGAAGCCGTGTCTACCGGGATGCTCACGGAATCGTCTCTCACTCAACGTCCTGGATCCCGGCGGAGTTCGCCCAGGTGCGGCCCGAGCTCGCGCGCAACGAGCGCCTCAAGGGCGGGCTCTCGTTGGACCTCATCGCCGACGCCACGGGGCGCCAGGTCGAACGGCGCGTGGATGAGGAGACCGCTCGCATCGCCACGAAGGAGGACCTGGAACTCCTGGAACTGGAGGCCGGAACCGTGGCGGCGATCCTGGTCCTGACCGCCAAGTTCCTGGACGTCAACGGCCAAGTACTCGAGTACGGCGTAGACCTGGGTGCTCCTGGTCGCACGCGGCGCACCACGACCGAGGTGTCTCGATGAACGCCCGCAACAACGTCCTCCTGGACGACACCCTCGTCAGCTACCTCGAAGCGCGCCTTGGCGAACTCCTTCGAGCTGAGCGCACCCACACCCTCACGCTGAAGGGACGATTCGAGATCAGCCAAATCTCCGCAGCCCTGTCCGGCCGGCCGGGACCTGCGCCCCGCGCGATCCTCATGACCGGCCTGCAGGGTGCTGGCAAAACGACCCTCGCCCGCGCCTTGGAGAAGGCCAGCTTCCGACGTCTCTGCCCTGACGAGGAAATGTTCCGCCGCTACGGACACTACGGTCGTGACTTCCCCCGCGGCGAGTTCCGCGTCCGGGAAGCGCCCGTCCTCAAGGACATCGCCCTAGAGGTACAGCAGCTCCTGGCGGCCGGACACGAGGTCGTAGTCGACCACGGGTTCTGGACACGGGAAGAGCGTGCCTTGTGGGCGGCGACTGTCATGGAGGCCGGCGGCAAGCCTGTACTCATCTACCTGCCTGCACCACACGTGGTCCGCTGGGACAGAATCCGAAAGCGCAATGCGAAGTCGCTGGTCGACCCGAACAGCATCTCGTTCAGCGAGGAAGACCTGCTTCGACATGCGAACCGCTTCGAGGCGCCCTCCGCTGAGGAACCGCACCTCGTCTACGACGGAGACCCGGCGGCCATGCTGGTGGCGGTCAACCACGCTTGGCCTCGTCCCGACGGCGGTCTCCATTGAGTACCCAGTCACCTCACGGAGCGTTTCCCCTACATGACGGTGTTCAAAGGCAGACGCTGCGCCTAGTGACGAGATCTGGTGACATCTGGAATGTCACCAGCACTTGTCGGCAAGAACCGTCTCGCGGAGCAACTGGCACGCGAAGTGATCCGGGCGGGGACGGACTCCGACGGGACGGACCGCCGCCCATGCGGATCGCGGAGGCCCAGGTCACGCTGGGCGTGGTCGCGGCCCGCGAGGGCGACCCGGACTCGGCGCTGGCGTTCGGCGAGCGGGCGCTCACTGGCAGCCAGCGCTCGTCCGCGAACTGCGAAGCGGTCAGTGACCCGACGGACGACCGGCCCTCATCTCGGGCCCGCTGAGAAGCACTCAGGGCTCGCCTCATCTCCGAGCTATACCGCGACACTCGACGCCAAACCCGTATTCACAACAGTATTC
>NZ_JBVJAM010000020.1:42410-91713 GCF_055590565.1 Streptomyces sp. NPDC041814
GCCCTCATCTCGGGCCCGCTGAGAAGCACTCAGGGCTCGCCTCATCTCCGAGCTATACCGCGACACTCGACGCCAAACCCGTATTCACAACAGTATTCACAGGGGTATGCTGAGGTTATGGCTGACACAACCGTCAAGATCGACACGGCGACTCGCGACCGTTTCGCCGCCATCGCCGCCGCCCGCGGACAAAGCGTCCGCGGCTACCTGGCCACACTCGCGATAGAGGAAGAAAACCAGCTGAAGCTCGGCCACGCGACCGCCGCCTTCCGAGCCGCCGTAGCACGTCCCGGCATCACGGATGCCTTCGACCAAGACTTCGGCGGCCTTCCTCAGCGCACGAACCGGGCGGCCTAACTCTTGGACCTCCACGTCGACATCCGCTGGCTCCTTGACCGCCAGGAGGACCTCCTCGGAAAAGAGCTGACCGTACGGGATTACTCCGCCCTGGTCGCCGCCGTGGCCAGACACCGGGTGAACACTCCCAACCTTGACGAGGCATCACCCGACGCCTTCTGGAGGGCAGCGGCCCTGCTCGAACAGATCGTGCTGCTGCGCCCGCTTCCGGCCCGCAGCGAACTGTTCGGATACGGCGTCGCGATTGCCTACATCGAGGCATCCGGCGAGTCAGTGGAGGCTCCCTACGAGTCCTGGCGTGACCTGATCACGGACATCAGGGCGCTGCGCCTGACCGTCTACGACGTGGCTGACCGCCTACGCTCCTGGCGGGCACCCGAAACGGGGCCCCGATGACGCAGCCCGCTCCCGCCCGGAGCCCATAAACACCGAAGCCGCCCCGTCCTGGCAGGGACGGAACGGCTTCGATCACTCGCTGTTCGACTCGCAGAACTTCCAGGAACCCGAGTCGTGACCGGTGAGGTGACCTCGCCGGGGTGATGCCCGTGGACCATGGGTCCGCGCAGTCACCTATACCCAGAATAAGCGTCCCGCCCCGCGGAACGCCACCATCCCAGGGTCCGGTCAGGTCACACCCGCTGGTCACGGCTCCCCTATCAGGGGAGATCGACCCACTATGTACCGCCCGCCCACCCGTCGTCGCCGCTATGTCGCGGCCGCCGGCCCGGCATTTTTTTTGAAGATCGCTGTCACGTCTGAGGCCCCGCAGATCCTTGGGGTTGGCGTGACCACCATTCCCGCCGCCCAGGCCGCCCCCGTCCCGCCCCACGGGACGCCCATCAAGATCGTTGCCCGCCCTACGGGCCATGTCGCCCTTTCTCGGGCCGTACCGCCCCGGTCCACAGCCTGGCGGGTCCAGAGTCAGCGGATGCGTTCTTCATGCTGCTGCTCGACTCCTGCATGTCACGCGCGCGTGCCATCTCCCACCTCTATGTGCATCGCGCCCCCCTGTGACCAGCCACTGCCCGCCCGCTCCCGCAGCCTCCACCCCGGGGCGGCGCACGCCCTCCTCGGGCATGCGCGGAAGCCCGTAGACCATGCGGTGGCACCGTTCAAGACGCTGCTCGCGGTGGGGGGCGCCGCATGAGGTCCATCGATGGGTCGGTCTTCGGCCGCGGGGACGAGCCGGACCTCGTTGCGGTCACTCGGCAGGTGGCCGAGACACCTGGCCTTCAGCCCGAGGACGTCGGCGTCCTGGTGTACCTGTTGCTCAAGCCGCTGGGATCGCTGGCGACCGGCAAGGACATCGCCGGAGGGATGCGCGAGCTCGGCTGGAAGATGAGCGTCGACCGCTTTGACACCATCGCCAAGCGGCTGATCAAAGCTGGGCATCTGATGCGCAAATCGGTCTACAACCCCGACACGAAACGCCCGGAGTGGCGCTACTGGGCCTTCCACGACCCGGGGAAGAACCCGGACCACGCGGCAACGACCTCTGCCACGTTCTCGCAGGTCAGCACCGGAATCGGGTTTTTCCCGGTTCCCGGGGAGCAGGGCGCGAGCGGAACCGGGGAAAACCCTGTTTCGCCTGGTCAGCACCGGAATCGGGTTTTTCCCGGTTCCGCTCCGGAACCGGGAAAAACCCGCCTTCCCTCAGACGACGTTTCCGCAGGTCAGAGCCGAGATCAGGAAATCCCCGGTTCCGTTGCTGCCCCCCCCACTCCCCCCTATAGGGAGGAGGAGGATTCCTCCTCCCGTAAGTCCCCCTCCGCCACCACCGTTGCGGCTGGCGCTCCCGCAACAGACGCAGCATCCGTCACGGCGGCCTCCGAGTTCCTCGCGGAGCTCCCGGGGCGCTGGGCGTGCGGCCGACGAACCGCGGCCGAGCTCGCACCGCTGCTCGCCGAGGCGGTCCAGGCCCAGGGCTGGGAGCTGGGCGCCGATCTCGTTCAGCAGCTGACCCGGCGTGCCCCGGCCCGCCGCAGCATCACCTCGGTGTTGCAAGAGCGGATCGAGGACCTGCCCCGCTACCGCGCCGCACGCCGCGCCCTGGAACAAGACCGATCCCGGTCGGCGGCCGGGCAGGTGCCGGGCCAGCAGCTCGCCCTGGAGGACCAGACCGACGGCCAGGGCACCGCGCCGCTGCCCGAGGGCGTGAGCTCAGAGCGGATCGAGGAGGCCCGGGTGTTCCTGCTGACGCTGACCGGGCCGTGGGAGCTCCCTGCGCAGTCGGCACAGCGCCTGGCCCCGAAGCTTGCGACGGTGACGGTTGAGCGGGGCTGGGCGTTCGACGAGCAGCTGCGTCAGCAGTTGATGGCGAATCCGGGCGGCGGCCAGAACTACGAGTGGCTGCTGGAGCACCGGCGGATCGCGACGCTGCCGGACCGCACCCGCAAGGCCCGGGCGTCCCGGCCGGCTGCCAAGGCCGGGATGTGCGCACGTCACCCGGACTTCCGCGCCGAGGACTGCCACTCGTGCTTGGTCATCAAGCGCAGGCAGGAGCGAGCCGCCAAGGCAGCCGCCAAAGCTGCTGCCAATGCCGGGCCGGACACGCAGTCCGCTCCGTCGGCCCCTGCGGAGCAGGTACCGGCCGAGGTCGCCGCCTACGTCCAGGGCCTGGCGGCCGGTGCGGCCGCGGACGAGGTCGCACGCCGCGGTGAGCCGGTGCTCACCGACTGGGAGCGCCAGCACTTGGCGCAGGAGACCGAGCATGCACGGCGCGTTCAGGCCCACGACGCGGCCCTGAACGCCTGACCCGACCCCCGGCTACGACCGTGTGGGAGCGGGCCACCCCGGCCAGGGGGCGGCCCGCGAGGCACCCCACCAGCCATGACACCGTCAGGAGTGCACGTGAGCACCGTACCGAGCAGCCGCCGCCCCGCGAACAATGACCAGGACCAGCACGAGAGCGGTGCCCCCCTCTCCCTGCTGGACCGCCCCGCCCCGTACGACGAGGCTGCGGAGAAGTCCTCCCTGGGCGGCGCGATCCTGTCCAAGGACGCCATCGGCGATATCGCCAAGGCCCTCGAACCCCTTGGAGCCGCCGCGTTCTACAAGCCCGCCCACGAAACGATCTGGGCGACGATCACCGACCTGTATGCGGCCGGCACCGACATCACCCCCATCAGCCTCGGACACCAGCTCACCGTCCAGGGCGACCTGGAACGCGTCGGCGGCCACGCCTACATCTCCCAACTCGTCGACGCCTGCCCCAACGCCGCCCTGGCCGTCCACGACGCCGCAATCGTTCTCGACCGCGCCAAGCTGCGCCGCCTGGCCCAGACTGGCAACCACATCGCCCAGATGGCCACCACAGGCGCGGGCGAAGCCGACGACATCCTGGACGCCGCCGCGGCCGCCCTGGCCCAGGTCACCCAGACCGCCGACGCAGCCACCGGCTACACCTTCATGGACGAGGTCTTCCAGAACGCGGTCGACGAGGCCGAGGCCATCGAACGCGACGGCCGCGAACAGGGAATCCCCACCGGGTTCGTCGACCTGGACGCCCTCACCAACGGGTTCCTGCCCGGCCAGATGATCGTGGTCGCCGCCCGCCCCGCGATGGGCAAGTCGACCCTCGCCGTCGACTTCGTACGCGCCGCCTCCATCAAGCACCGCCTGCGCAGCGCCGTCTTCAGCCTGGAGATGAGCACCAGTGAGATCGGCATGCGCATCCTGTCCGCCGAAGCCCGCGTCGGCCTCCACCGCCTGCGCAGCGGCACCACCACCTCCGAGGACTGGCAGCGCATCGCCCGCATCTCCGACCGGGTCCGCTCCGCCCCCGTCGTCTTCAGCGACAGCCACGTCAACACGCTCACCCAGATCAAAGCCCAGTGCCGCCGCCTCAAGCAGAACGGCGGCCTGGACCTCGTCGTCATCGACTACATCCAGCTCCTGCAGTCCGGCGGCCGCCGCCCCGAGTCCCGCCAGCAGGAAGTCAGCGACATCTCCCGCAACATCAAGACGATGGCCAAAGAAGTCCAGGTCCCGGTCATCGCCCTGTCACAGCTCAACCGCGGCCCTGAACAGCGCACGGACAAGAAGCCGATGGTGGCCGACCTACGCGAGTCAGGCTCCATCGAGCAGGACGCCGACATGGTCATCCTGCTCCACCGCGAGGACGCCTACGACAAGGAATCCCCCCGCGCCGGCGAGGCCGACCTCATCGTCGCCAAGCACCGCAACGGCCCCACCGCCACCGTCACCGTCGCCTTCCAGGGCCACTACTCCCGCTTCGTCGACATGCAGCAGACCTGACCCCCGGCGACGACCCGCCAGCCCCACGCACCCCACAACGCCTCTATGCGGCGCGCTCGCTGACGATCACCCATCCCCGAGCCGGATTTCCTTGCCCGGGGTGGAGATCGCCACTCACAGACCCGTACAGACGATCATTGAGAGGAGCAGCCCGATGGGCATCATCGGTGAAAGCCTCGACCAGGCCGCGGCCGCCACGTTCACCCGCCCCATCCCCGCTACACCCGGGGCCCAGATCCGCTACCTCGTCAAGCAGGCCAAGGGCTCTACCCGCGCGGTCGCGCAGGCCCTGGGCGTCTCCCAGCGCACCGTCGAGCGCTACCTCAAGGGCCAGATCCGTCGACCCCGCCCCGACCTCGCCGCCCGCCTCGCCGACGAAGTGCGCCGCCACTGGCAGCCCCGGATCCGCGAGCGCGCCCGCCGCCAGGCCGCCACCTCGACCGGCATCATCGTCGAAGCCCGCGCCCGCTTCGGCTACACCGCCGCCCTCGGGTCGACGGACGACAGCCGCATCCGGTGGATCACCCAAGCCCTCCCACCCACCTACGCGGCCCGGCTATTCGCCGCCCAGGACACCGGTGCGGGCGAGCAGCAACTGCGGGACATAGTCGCCGAAGGGCTCCAGGAGGTCTATTTCCGCGACAACGGACGGCGCGCGGAAGGCCTCCTCGTCGAATTCACCGACATAGAGCACGCCGCCCTCGACTACAGCTGACCAGCTTCGACGGCCTGCCCGATGCGTGATCTAGACGTTGAGGCCCGGGTGCGGTGATCGACGCAGGCGGACCCACCCAGTAGCTTTCAAACGGAGGTTCGAGCAAGTGGACGACAGCAGAGCGAAAAGCTCGATCGGATACCTGCGTATCCGCCCCGGTACTCCGGGGGGAACGGCATCGTTAGGCAGCACACCGAGACCGCTTGCCACAGGGGGACCTCGGATATCTGAGCGGGAGGAATCCGGTGAGTGACCGCAGCGCCATCGAGTGGACCGAGGCGACCTGGAACCCCACTACCGGGTGCGACAGAGTCTCCTCCGGATGCGACAACTGCTACGCCCTGGCGCTGGCGAAACGGCTCAAGGCCATGGGCGCGCCGAAGTACCAGCGGGACGGAGACCCGCGAACGTCCGGGCCGGGCTTCGACGTGACGCTGCATCCGGACTCCCTGCACATCCCGTACGAGTGGAAGGCGCCGCGGGTGGTCTTCGTCAACTCGATGTCGGACCTCTTCCACGCCCGGGTGCCGCTCGACTTCGTCCGCCAGGTCTTCCAGGTCATGGCCGATACACCGCAGCACACCTACCAAGTACTGACCAAGCGAGCGCGGCGCCTGAGGCAGCTCGCGCCGAAGCTGGACTGGCCGGCGAACCTCTGGATGGGCGTCTCCGTCGAGTCCGAGACCGAGCTGCCGCGCGTGGACGACCTGCGCCAGGTGCCGGCCGCCGTACGGTTCCTGTCCTGCGAGCCGCTGTTGGGACCGCTGCCCGGACTGGACCTGGAAGGCATCCATTGGGTCATCGCCGGCGGCGAGTCCGGCCCCAACCACCGGGGCCTTGACCAGGCATGGGTGACCCAGATCCGCGACACCTGCCAGGAAGCCGACGTGGCGTTTTTCTTCAAGCAGTGGGGCGGGCGCACCCCGAAGGCCGGCGGCCGACTCCTGGAAGGCCGCACCTGGGACCAGATGCCGCTCCCCGTCCCGGCCTGACACACACGGCGGCCGGGCCCGAGACGGGCCCGGCCGCACCGGTCAGACGGACAGAACGCCAGGAGCAACGGTGATCTCCCGGGTGCGCTTCACGCCGACGCCGTTGCTGGGCGTCTTGCCCTGCTCGTGCAGGAGCCGTACCGCCTGGCGCGCCACCGGTTCGGTCACCTGCCCGTAGTAGGACCCGAAGATTTCGAGCGTGTGGTCCACCAGCTTCACCGGGCGTCGGGCACGCAGCAGCAGCTTCCCCAGATTGGCAGCGATCTCCGGCAGCGCCTTGGCCTCGACTTCCTTCGGATCGGGCGCCATCGAGAACAGCGTGCCTTCCTCCCGCTCCTCCAGTTCCTCCCACCACTTGGCGCGTGCCCGGGCGACGGCGTCGCCGAACACCCACAGCCCGTACGGGCTGCGAGTGGCGAACACCAGCCGGTACACGGCACGCTTGCGCGGCGAGTGCGACACCGGAACCGACTGCACCACCATCCCCGTGCGGCGCGCCAGACGGCGCGCGTACTCGGCCGCCACCGCCTCGATGGCGTCCTCGGCCGCACCGTCCCTGCCACGGGAAGCGACCGCGTCGGCGAAGTACTCCCGCCACCACGTCCCGCCGCACACATCATCGAACCGCTGCAGCGACTTCTCGTTCCCCTTAGGGGAGCGGACGTGCCCGCCCAGGCGCCACACCGCCATCATGCTGAAGTTCATCAGCAGCTCCGTCGCCGGCCGCTTATGCGGGCGCTTGCGCGCGAGCACATCCACCAAGCGGTCCTGCGGCAGGACCAGCCCGCAGGGGTCCAGGAAAAGGAACAGCGGCTCCCGCGCGGCGCGCTCCACAACCTGGTCCAAAATGCTGTCGACCTCACCGCGGTGCGCATGCGCCCGCACCCCGGAAGCCCGGTACTGAGCGATCACCTCCTGCAGCCGGTCGTACGACTTCGCCTGCGCCTCTGAGAAGAAGCACTCCAGCGTCAGCCCCGCCCGGGCCCGCAGGTGCGAAGCAACCCGCAGAGCAATCTCACCCGAGGCCGGCTGCCCGTTCTCGTAACGGCCCTCACCCGCATACCCGTCCAGATAGACCACGCGCTTGTCATGAGACTGCGTGCCCGTCATTCCCCCGAACTGCGGCAGATACCGCCGGAGCAAATCATGCTTGAACACACTGGGCAGCGCCTTATCCGCCCAGTACTCACCGCTTGTTCCAGACGACACTGCCAGCCCCCTGATCTCTGCTACCCGCACGATTACAGTTAGTGATGCACGAGGGCAGGCTCGGACACAAGAGCACAACCAAGCCACAGGTGCGGCCCGTTGCTCCAGGGCCGTTGTTCACACGATCGGATGAGCCAGCCCAGTTGGCCGGCGAGGTTGTGCTGCGCCCATAAGAATGCGCCGGTGAACATCACTTACAAGTCCGCTGCGGTCGTGCTGGGAGGGGCTCTGCTCCTGGCGGTGGCCGGTTGTTCTGTCGATTCGCCGCCCGAGCATTCAGAGCGATTGCAAAAGGCTGCCGGCCTGAAGACCTTCCAGATCGACACCACCAAGGAGCTGTGGACAAAGACATCGGATCAGACGCCGTACTACCAGGGTGAGCGGCCGATCAAGGCCAAGGTGACCGCCCTGCCCAGCGGTCTGGAACGGATCGAGCTCTCGGGAGTAAGCCTGGCCAACTATCTGCGGGCACTCGATTACGACGCGCACGGAGGGGCCGGAGGCGACGCTCCCTGGAGTCGGAACCGGGAAGCGGAGTCCATCCGCATGTACGACGAGATCTCTAAGGTCCTTGACCAGGTCACCAAACGGCCGGGCGCTGGGGATCCGCCGTTGCGGGTCATCGTGGACACAGCCTTTATCGATGCCAAGCCCTCCCCGACCGGATGACGGCGGGGCGCTGTATGAACCGCCGTGATCGGAGCACGAACCATTGGTTGGCGTGCGACGGACCGCGAGCACCGCCCAGGGCACCGCAGAGTGCCGCCTCGGCCTCGTCGTGTTTAGCGACTGCAGCCATGAAGGGCCATGCGAATTGGGCTGGTATGCCGAAGAGCGTAAGAGGAACTCCAAGCCTTCCCAGGGCTCGGTCACGTTAGTGAGAGCACCGGTCACGGCGCCGTCCCGGGGCGCAGAGGCCTGCGACGACCAGGATGACGACTACTGCGACGAAGCTGAGGATCACCAGTCACCGCACTGGCCTGGGATTCGGACGACACCCACCGATGACGGCGGCGGGCCTGCATGCGTCGGCAGAGAGACCGGCCCCTACCCTCCTGAACCCCGGATCGGCTGGTGCTGGGCAGCGAATTCAGCAAACCCCCCTGCCCCTGGAGGCGGCGGGTCGCCGCACGCGCGCGCCATGGCCTCGGCTCTGGCCCGCAGGTCCTCGGCGTCCCGGGCGAGGTAGCGGGAGGCCTCGTCGCCGACGACGTCGATGAGGCGTTGCAGCAGCGCGGCTCAGCGCTCAAGGGGTAACCCAGTCGGCTTTCGGCGCAGCGCTGCGGGTGTTGTACTGCTCTGAGTCGCCCAGCAGCCGCCCGCACCCTGCCCGGTGGTCGTCACGACGGCCTTTCGGCGAGCGGCAAGGGACTGCGCCGGATCAGCGGGAGAACGCATCAGTCAGGCTGATGCGGTAGCCGTTTCACCAGCACGACGGTGACGCCGAACGGGGCGGGGTGGTCCAGCCTGATAGGGGCGCGGGGTACGGCTCCGGGTTGGGATCAGCGCCTTTCGACGATGCGCCTTAGGTTCTTGAGAGCGCGCACGGAAGCGTCCCGCGCAGCCATCGCACTCACGAGTTCGTCCGCATCCAGCAGGCCAGCCATTCGCAGGTCATCAACGACGCGCTGAGCTGCCTTTTTGCCCAGCGTGTCGCCCCAGCCGTTGTTCTTGTGGAAGGTCAGCCGCTCCAAGGCGCTTAGCCACCGCTCGTCTTGCGCTTCGGCCTCCTTTTTCTCAGTGGAGAGGTTGAGCGCGCTGCACTCCCGCGCCCAGCCTCGTACGGAGAACGAGAACCCCTCAACCACCACGATTGAGGACCCGCGGGCCAATTGCTCGGCGTAGACGAGGCTCTCCAGCGTTGGTGCATAGGCGAAGACGGGCTCGCCCCTCGTTGGACGGCTCCGCGACTGAGGGCTCGTTACCTCGAACCCGCGCAGCGCCGGAATGCTGGAGGTTGCGTCCAGAGTGTTCGCAACGAGGACGGGGGCCGCCCTCTCGTCCTCGGCTCGCATCCGCACCCAACGCGCTGCGAGAGCCGCAGCATCTTCCCAATCCTGCTCAACATCTTCCGGCACCCAGGCCGCGTGTTGTATCCCCATGACCAGACGATACGCGCGGGTGGCTTTCGACTGGTGAGGATGACAACTATTGAGCGGCGCCCCCGGAACATTGCCCGTTCAGACCGCCGTCTGGCGGGGCGCGGGCGCATGAAAACCGACACTGCGGGGGGAGGTTCTGGGCTGGCACTCGTGCCCGTCACGACGGCCTGCTGCGGCTTTCTGCTGCGCGTCGGCGCACCGGCCCCCAGGCGCCGCCGACCACGGTCACCAGTGAAAGCGACGGCGCTGGTCGCCGGCTCCTGACCCAGCCAAGCCAGCAGGGTCCCCCGAGGACGGATACGGTCTCAGCAAGCACGAAGTCCAGAGCAGGCCATCGAGTAAACGAAACTCTCGGGTACGGCCAGGTGGGGGCATCGGATTGCGTTCGGGTCCGTGGTCCGTGACTGAACGTACGGTGGTCTGCAGCAGAGTTGCCCAGTTGACCCGTACGAGCGTGGGTGATGATGGGCCGGTGAGTCTGGATCTGAGTAACTACGAGCTGCGCTGGCCCGCCCAGCTGTTTGCGTCCGAGGGCGAGCGTGTTCTGCGGTCCTCGAACCGGTGGTGGGAGGACCAGGCGATTTGGCTGCTGACGGAGGCTTTGACCGGTACCACGGCGGTCGCCGATTTCGAGGAGCTGCCCAGCCGTCCCGCGTCCTCAGACGATCCGTGGGCCAGTACGACCCCAGGCTGGGGGAAGCGCGGGATGGACAAGCGCGACTGGCTGACGGAGCTTGTCAGTCGCGCCACCGAACTGCGCTGCGCAACCGAGCCGCGGCCGTACTGGCCGCAGAGGCAAGGCCGGGGCCTCTCGCACGACGGAAGTACCGCACGGGATGCCCGACGCGACTTCGAGCGGATCATCAGCGACTTTGCCGACAACGGTTACTTGGTGGAGGTCTTCGGCCAGGAGTGCGTCGATGACGGCAGCGAGCTGCCGGACGCCTCTCGCGTGATCGAGCGGCGCCTGGGCATCCCCGATCTGTGGCCCCTGACCCCCGAGACCTGGGACGAAGACACCTTCTTCGGTCTGATCGAAGTCTTCCATGACATGGTCAGCCGCCCCCGTACCCGCCGCTTCCACTCCTACAGCGGGTGCGGCTGGCACCACTCGGAGTTCCACAACGGACCCGCCCGCATTCTCTACCAGGGCAGGGTCAACGATCTGCTGCGCGAGGCCGGCATCGAGTACGAACTGGCCGCCGAAGGTGAGGATCTCGGGCGCCTGGTCGCCGTCACCGACGACGCCCGCAGCGCGCTGGTGCACCAAGCGCTCACCGGCAGCGCCCCGGACACCACTATCCGGATCCGCCACGCGGTGGCCCTGTTCCGCGGCCGGGACACGACAGTGGAGAGCAAAAGGTCAGCGATTGTCACCCTCGCGGGCATCCTGGAGGAACGCCGGGCTCTGATCAAGGACAAGCTCGGTAGGGATGAAGGGGCGCTGTTTGAGATCGCCAACCGCTACGACCTTCGCCACCGCGATGCGAAGCAGCGCACCGACTACGACGAGGCGTTTCTCGACTGGATCTTCTGGTGGTACCTCGGGACGGTGGAGCTGACCAACCGGCTCATCGCGTCACGGACCACCGGCGGCTGACCCTGCGCGCCCTCATCCGAAACCGCAGCCGAAGCCCTTCAGAAAGGGCTCCAGTCCGCCGGATGGTGGAGTCCTCGGTTGTTGGGTGCGGAAGGGCGTCCCCTCCCGACAATGGGCAGACCGGACATCACTGGAACACAGGCGTCGTTCGAGCTGGGTGATGGGCGCGGAGGTCGTCCATTGAGGCTCGTAGTGGCTGGAGACGACAGCGCGGCGGTCGCCTATCCCCCCGAGGTGGCGACCGCCGCTTTGCTGAAGTTCTCTTCCTGCAAGCCGATACGGACGACTTGCAGGTTTATCAGGTCATTCTGAAACCTTTCTTCGATGCCTCGGTTAAGAGGCATGGTTGTTTTCGAAAAGCTAGATTCGTCGGCCCCCGTCTGCTACTTGGTCCGGGTTGGCGAGAAATTTTTCGATTTCCGAAAGCAGCCTTTCGATGTCTGTTTTCGTTACCTGGGGGAGGCCAGTGCTGGAGCACTCCAACCTGCTGATGTTGAGTGCTGTCACGTAGTGGGAGATTCGATCACTGGCAGAAGCGACTCGTTCCCCTGGCCCGAACTTGTTCTCCGCCTTCAGGATTTCCAGGTAATCCTTTGCGTCCTCATCCCCAGAGTCGGCAGCCATCTGCCACCAGTAATTGGCGTAAGACTGCTCGTTGAGGAGTTCCCATAGCTCTGCCACCCGTCGTTGTTCGGAAGCGCTCAGGCCTTCTTCGTCGGAACGCTTGAGCAATCCCGCAAGTTCGCGGAAATGATTAAGCGTGGACGTCGGGAAAGATGTGCCGGCCAGTCGGTTTTCAGCCCCGGCCGGGGGCCGGCCCGAAGGCCGACCCCCCACACGGTCCGACATCTCTCCCAGTAGGTGGTCGTCGCACAGGGCCTGCTGGAAGAGCTCCAGCAGGACCAGCCTGGCGAGGGCATCACGCTCCTCCGAGGAAAACCAACTGCTCATGCTGACACCCCCTCCTCCGGCGACGCCGTCATAACCTTCTCCAGTCGTGTAAGCGCTGCTCGCAGATACCGTTTCACGGTTTCCTCGCTAACGCCCATCTTTGCTGCAACCTCCGAGGGGTGGACATCCCTCAGGAAGCAGGATTCAACAACTTCCTTCTGGCGTTCGGGCAGCTTCGATACGAGTTCATAAATGCCGTCCCGAACTTCCTGGTAAGCGGCCTCCGGAAGCCCTATGGACGAGACACCATCGGGAAGGGCTTCCGGCGAAACCGGGATAAGGGCGACCCTGGAATTTTTGCGGTATTCGTCAATAAAAACCCTCTTGAGGACTGTTCGGCTGTATGCCTCAAGGCGGCCCGGGCTAACCTTCGCTAGCTCGGGGAGGAACCTCTTGAACACCTTCTCCATGGTCGTTTGGACCGCGTCCTCTGCGAGATGACGGTCGCTGCTCTGCGCATACGCTGCGAGAAGCAGGGGTGTTCTCAGTTCCGTAAAGCGACTTTGAGGGTCGCCGTCGTACAGGTCGGGGCACATCTCCTCAGTCATGCGCCCCTCCCCTCACTGAGGGGAAGGGCGCCGCAGATCGGGCGCCCTGTGGACAGGACGGGGGGCTCTTGCTCCCGTCTCCTGCCATCGCGGGCCAAGCCATCGGCTCAGTCTCCCTTCCAGAGAACTTCAGCGGGTCGAAGGGCGTGCCTTCACCCCCAAGACGTCCGGGGACCTTCGAATCCGGATGCCTGCGCCGAACTTTTTTGGAGAAGTTGCGTAGCTGCTGGTCACACGGTGGGCAGGGTCTGCCTGTTGCCTCTGTGGCTGGCCCAGCGGGATGCCTTGCGTAGACCGGGGAGCACCGTGTCGAGTTGGGTTTTGCCGAGGTACTGGCCCTCGACTCGCAGCCCTGCCGGCCTGTCCGCCAAGAGGGCGCACTCGAAAGGATCTGGGCTCGGACGCGACTAGATCTCGATTCGCTCCGCTTCAAAGCCCGACCTGATGGTGAGGGGTGGGCGCGTATCCGGATTCGGCCCCATCGGACGTGTAAGGAGTGACGGCCGCGAAAGCGGGGGCGGACTACCGCGCTCCCGGCCGCTCGGCGTCGCTCGACCGGAGCGGCGAACACCTTCCCGAAGGAGAGACATGCCTGCCGACCGAGACCGCACCGCGATCGCCTTTGTTGGGGCGGTCGTCGCCGGAATCATCGCTGTTCTGCGCCCGGAACTCATTCCCGCCCTGACGCTCGCCCTGGCCGCCTGGGTCGCCCTCGCCCTCTACCTCAAGCTGTAAACGGTGTCATGGTCCGGGGAAGGTCCCCCCCCCGCCGGTTGAGGGCGGGGCGACCTCAGCCGCGCCAACTGAAAGCCCACACGGCATAGTCCGGAACCACTCGCACAGATAACTGTCATCTGTGGCAAGGGGTGGCGACCCCCCTTCAGGACCGCCTCTGCGGCGAGCATGCGTGCCGCCGGGCGATCGCTACCTGAACTCCCTCACCGTGGCGAACACCCGCCGGAGCCACACCACGACGCTCGGCAAAGTCGTCCCCGAGCGCGCGCGGGCCGGCCCTTGAAGTCCGTCGCCGACAGCGAGGTCGGCCAAGCTCGCACAGCTTTGAGGTACGGCGGCCGTCCCGCTACTCCACCGCGCTGCGCCGGCGGTTGCTGCGCATGTCGTGGTCCTCCTGCACACGCACCCGTTCTGGTCGACTGCCACCGGGGTACTGTGCGCGACTGGCTTGCTCGGGCTGCCGACCGGACGCGCCCGCACAAGCGCACGCCGACGTCCCTCGTCGAGCCGTTACATCGCCAGGAAGCGAAGGTGGGGGTGGCACGGCGATCAGCATCTATATGCTGGCTCGATGGTCAGCGTATGGACCCGGATCCACCAAGAACTCAGCCTCCCTCCAGGCCCTTTGACGTTTGAGATGATCGAGCGGGCCACAATGGAGATCGACGGTGAACGAGACGATCTCGACTGGAAGCGCGTCCTGCCGAAGAAACCTGAGGCTGGTCTCTGGTCGGAGTTCGCCAAGGACGTCGCCGCTATGGCCAACGCCCGTGGCGGCCTCCTCGTCTATGGCGTCCGCAACGACCGAGCCATCGACGGGGTGAACCCCGATGAGATAGCTACAGAGCACCTGTACAAGTGGCTTCGTGCCCACACCCAGCCATTCGTCGGCGGAGTCGACATCTATCCCCTGGAGTCCCCTGACCGTACAAGGACGGTCCTCGTCGTAGACGTCCCCGCGAGCCCCATGGCCCCGCACTTCGTGCTCGGAACGTCGTCGCGCGATAAGGAGCAGCAGGCATTTGCCGTTCCTGCCCGCTTCACTGATCACACCACCTGGCTGTCGGAGCACGAAATCGAGCGCGCCTACCGAGACCGGTTTGTGCGCCAGGAAGACGCCGGCAAGGCGCTGGATCGGTGCGTCGCCGAAACTCGCGAGGTAGTCCTCGGTGAGGGCGACAACACCGCAGCATGGCTGATCGTGGTCTCCCGTCCGTCTCGACCACTTCCGCTGCTGGTTCCCGATCCCCAGCACCACGAGGCCGCCTTCGCGATGAGGAAGGCCCTGTCCACGGCGGCCAAGCTCCGCGGCGAATTCGGAGGAAGCAGCCCCATGCGCGATGCGTTGACCGGCAGTGCCCGTGTCGGCCTGCGGCGCTGGATCGACGGAAACTTCCTTACCCTCTCAGGAGGGCCCCCCGCTGGGCGCCTTGCCATGGTCGAGCTCCACCACGATGGCACCGTCGTATACGCGGTCGATGTCTCAAGCCAGGCGTACAGGGCCCGGGTGCCTGTAGGCCTTCACGTCCCCGTCGAGGTACAGGTCGTGCAGAACGGAATCTGTGACGCCCTGGCCCTGGCCCACGAGGCCGCAGGCACCCGGCACCTGAACTCCTCGTCGGATGTCTTGGCCACCATCGTTTGCGACAGCGACTCACACCGAACAGGACCTACGAGCAGGTTCCCCGGTTTCATCGCGGTTCTGGAGCAACACCGCGGGGCCTTCGACGTTCCCAAAGCCGGCCGCTGCCCCGTCGTGGTGCGCCAGACACCGTACGAGCTCGCTCCCCGTGCCGGGATTGCAGATCTGCGTGCTGCCGTACAGTCGCTCGCTTCAGGCATCATCAACCAATTTGGCATCGAGCCGCATCTCACCTGACTTGGCCGCCCTCACTGGTCTCGCCGCGCGCTCAGCATGCCGCTCCACACAAATTCAGGCCCGGGGAGCACGTCCCTCTATACCGGCCGGTGTCCCAGCGTTGCCCCCTCAGCACACGTTTTGTGGGAAGGGGCGCCGTCGTTGTCGCGAAGATTCGTATAGCGGGAGCAGTGCCGGCACGGCCGTGCTTCCGGTGCCCAGTGATCGTTCGACCGCCAGTCCAGAACATGGTGCGCGCTCCAGCCGGTCTGCCGAGGGACTGTGGGCGCGCCCTGCACTACTGCCGAGGCCGAGGATGCGCACGGAACCGCCGGCCGCGGTTGAGCCGGAACTGTTGCTGGGCCCGGAGGAGCAGAAGGAGCCGGACGTGTAGGCGTCGGTACCGTGGTGGAGGGTGTGAAGAGCGGCCAGGCTCCAATATGCGTGAGCCGTACTACCGGATCCGGGACGACCGGACCGGCGGGGGACAGGGCCCTGGGCTGCGCTTCGCCCGGTGTGGATTTGGAGGGAGCTGAACGGCATGTGGGTGGCCGGTGGCTCGCGCGGTGGGGGAGTTCGCGTTCGGCCTCCGGCTCCACCGGTGGCAGAGCGGGGCGGCCGGCGTTGTGGTCATCAAGCCGGTCCCGGTCGGAGTCGCTGACCCAGAAGCGGTGTGTCTTCGCGCCGAGCTTCTGCTCGACCGGCACGATCAGCCCGGAGGCGGTCCTGCGGACGAGGTCGTCGAAAAAGACGTCCCGCGGCTTCACCGTGACGTGCTGCTTCCCGCACCGATTCGAGGTGTCCGGACACCGATACAGCGCCCGGGCGTCGCACCGCCAGAAGTCCAGCACGCGGAACCCCGACACAACACGCAGATCACCCGACTTCTCGATCACATGCGCCGGCAGCCTGTTGCTCCGCGTCCAGTGCGTGTCAGTCCGGGCCGCGTAGTCGGAACGGTCCGTGTGCCACGCCGGGGTGATCCCCAGCCTCGCCGCCTTGTTCGCACGCGCCTTCACACTGCGCGGCCCCTCCCGCCCGGCCGACGAAAGCTGGATCTCCCAACCAATCAAAAGCCCGGCTTCGCCCTGAACGAGCGTGTCGGTCTGGATCCACGACCGCGGCCCCACCGCCGTACGCACCTCGCTGCCAGCCAACCACCCCTCCGCCGACGACACCCGACAGATCCGCTCCTGGTACGCCTTGTGCTCGTCCGACAGCGCCGTCTGGTGCCGCGCTTCGTCCTCGGACCGCTCGGGCTCGGGCATGACGTGCTGGCGCCGCTTACGGGACTGGAACCAAGCCGGCGTCTGGCAGCGGCTGCACGAGGTCCTGCTGGCCGAACTGAACGCGGTCTCACGGCTGGACTGGTCCCGCTGCATGGTCGACTCCTCCCACGTCAGGGCGCTAAAAGAGGGAGCCAGACGGGCCCCTCGCCAGTCGACCGGGGCCGCGCCGGCTCCAAACACCACTTGATCACTGACGGGCACCGCACCCCTCTGGCTGTTCTTCTGACCGGCGACAACCGCAACGACGTCACTCAGCTCCTGCCGCTGCTCGACGCGATCCCGCCGGTCCGCGGCCGGGTCGGCCGTCCCCGCCGTAAGCCGGATTCGCTGTTCGCCGACCGCGGCTACGACCATGACATCTACCGCGACCAGGTCCGCGCCCGTGGCGTCGTGCCCGCGATCGCCCGACGCGGCACCCGACACGGCACCGGGCTGGGCACCTACCGCTGGGTCGTGGAGAGGAGTTTTGCCTGGCTGCACGGCTTCCGACGGCTGCGGATCCGGTGGGAACGGCGGGCCGACATCCACGAAGCGTTCCTGAAGCTCGCCTGCTGCCTCATCACCCACCGACAACTCAAGACACTGTCTTGACGTCGGGGTGCAAGGCCGCTGGGTTACCTCATTGGTTTCCGTGGCTTATGCAATGATCCAGCCTCATGAGTGACAGTTCGCTTTCACCCGCCTGGCTGGCCTCGTGGACAAGCAGAGTCTCCAGGGTCCTCGTGGCGTTGACGGGCGAGTTCGAGCGTGGGCACGGTTTTCCTCCCGGCACCAACGAGGTCCGGTCGGCCAGCCGCGACGATCAAACTGCGGCTCGCGCGCTTGCTCAAGCGGGTCTCATCCCGGCTGACCTGGTCACTTTCTACGACAGCATCGGCAACGTCACCTGGGCGGACGTCGGCAACGGCTATTTCCTCGACGCGGCAAGCGACGTCCTTCTGCGATTCCAGGAGAACGGCGCTGTCGATGCCGGCGCGGACCAGAAGGTTGCCATCGGCTCGAACGGCGGCGGCCTGTTCTACGTTGCGGGCCCTGACGGGTCAGTTCATCGGACGCGGACGTCATCACTGGACGAGCCCGAGCTCGACAAGGTAGCGGACGACCTGCGGCAGTTTCTGGAACTGCTGGAGCAATCCTTGACGCGGTTTGTCGCCGACAGCGAGCCGGGATCTCTGTAGCTCAGCCCGCAGCGCCCATTCTGTTAGGCGTTGTAAAGGCTGTCCCGTAACTCAGAGCCGGGCCGGCCAGTGTCACCTCGGAGAGCCGGATTGTCCTGTTGCAGCCCGGCTTGCCACCCGCAGTGAGCCCTCGACCAATCGGCCCGTACCGGACTCTGCCGAGGGGCACCAGTAGTTACGGGACAGCCTTTAGTTAACAGGGTGGAACTATTGATTCCGGAGTGACGTGTGTCACTCTTACTGTGTTCCATGTCATGAACGCGGCGCCTTCGGTAGCGTTCTCTTCTGCTATTTAAAGATCATGGCCAGGTGTCTTTAGAGGGCTAGCTGTGGGGGGAAATATGAGATCCAGCCGTTCGTTGCTCCGGTCGATGATCACATGTCTCGTAGTCTTCGGCGTAGTTCTTAGTCTGTTTGGCGCCAATGCGGTCGCACTGCCGCAGAAGCAGTCAGTGGCCGGAGTTGGGGCCTCCAAAGAGGGGCCCCGCCCGGCCGTGAAACAAAAGGCAATGACACTGAAAGAGCGGCACGATCAAGTGCTGAGGGATCGTGCTTACGCCCAAAAGTCTCTTCCTCCGACCTCGTCACCGAGCTCTCCTGAGGAGAGGCGGAAACAGGATCTGCGTCAGTATGCTGCCGCACAGAAAGATGCAGGAGCCCACGGCAGCGCGTCTTCTCCAGACGATCAACTCTGGTGGGGGTCAGCGAACTACATTCGTATCTACGGCGCCGAAGGGGGAATTCGAGCCTACGTTGAATATGCTGATGATGATCACGGAACTGTTATTCTAGGTGAAAACGTTACAGGCGTGGTTGAGGCAACCAACTCTGATGAGCGTTGGGATGCAGAAGGAAATGTAATCGATGCTCTCCACCCCGTAAAAGTAACATGGATTGTCGTGTGTCGGGGAGTCTCTAAGGAGTATGACCTTGGGCAAAAAGGGGTCACACACTCCTCTCTTTGGGATTTCTACAACAAGCCCGCTGACAACCCGGTCTTCACCTTTAATACCGCAGTGGCTGCGGACCAGTGCGACGAAGGAACGGGAACTCCTGGAGACTTTGGTATACAGGCAGAGGTAACTACGACGGACAATAACAGAACAGGCTTGGTTGCTACCTATGCGGAGCTCCTAGGTAGCATCCCTGACGGTCAGACGGCAGACTGTAGCAGTCGCTGCGGATCTTCCATAGCAGCCTTTTCGCAGCCCCAGACTTATCGGGGATCTTCGGTTAACACGGCTACCGGGGCGTTCTCGATCGAAGTTGATGATGTCTATGAGTCCTCTCCTGGTGGCGGAATTGATCTGACCCGCCACTATTCCTCGACCAACTCTGCTGATCCCGCTGGTCTTTCTGCCGAAGATACAGGCCGGTCGCTTGGTCCGGGTTGGTCGCTTCCGTGGGATGCCCGGCTTGTCATAGGGAATAATGGGGCAGTTACTTATGTCTCCGAGAATGGCGCCAGTTACGTGTACGAGAAGGACGGATCCTCGTTCACCACGCCGGTGACGTCCCGATCGAGCCTCGCTAAGCTGTCCGATGATACATATGCACTTATAACGCCGCAGAAAGTGACCTACGCCTTTAGTAAGGACGGTGCGCTGCTCTCACGAAAGGACCGGTCAGGTAATGGCGTGACTTATCACCGCGAGGCTGGCCGTGTGACAAGCGCGACCGACTCTGCCGGGCGCGTAACGACGGCGAGCTATAGCGGTGACCTGCTTAACCGCATTGTTCTTGCCGATGGACGAACCGTCGACTACGCATACTCTGCAGGGCGACTGTCCGGAGTCACTGGACTTGACGAGAGCAACACCATTTACGGGTATGACGCCTCCGGTCGGTTGGAATCGATTAAGGACGCTAGGGGAAATTATCCGGTCCGAAACATCTATAACAGCGAAGGGCAGGTAACCAGCCAGCAAGATGCCCTGGGCCGGGTGACTAAGTTCTCCTACAACGGGTCCACAACAGACACTACGGCTCCGGACGGCGGCGTCTGGACAGATGCCTATTCTGGCAATATCATCACCGCCCAGTACGACCCGTTCGGAAATAAGACGTTCTACGGTTATGACAGTTCCGCGAACGTCAGCAAGATCACGGACCCCGAAGGAAAAGTAACCCGGTACACATATAATGAAAATCAACGGCTAACCGGTATCCAAAAGCCGGCTTCGGGTCAATTCGAGTACGCCTACGATAGTAGCGAAAATGTCACCAAGTACACCGACCCTCAATTGCGTGAGACTACATACACCTACAATGGCGGCGGTTTGCTGGACAGCATCGTCGATGGGCTAAGCAACAGCACTAAATTCACTTATACGACCCGAGGGCAGTTGGAATCCGTCACGGACCCCCGTGGCAAAATTACACATTACGGATACGACAGTGCCGGCCATCAGATATCGGTGACCTACCCAGATGGCTCACGTGCCACCCAGACCTTCGATGACTCTGGGAGAGTCGCTTCGACTGTTGACCCCAGGGGGAACATCAGCGGCAAGGACCCGGCTGAATATACGACCAAGTACAGCTATGACGAAGCTAACCGTCTTCTGAATGTCGCCGGTCCGAAGAGTCAGCAGACGACCTATACCTACGATGCAGCTGGCAACCTGGCCACGACCACGGACGCGGCTGGCAAGACCACCATCTACACCTATGATGCCGCCAACCAACTTACCCAGACCAAAAATCCGGCGGGGCAGACCGTCAGTTCCGCCTACGACGTCATGGGCAACCCTGTCACCACCACCGATGTCACAGGTGCCAAGACCACACGTACCTACGACAAAGCCCAGCACATCACCTCGATAACCACTCCACGAGGCAACATCGAGGGAGCGGACCCGAAGCCCTTCACCTGGACCTACGGCTACGACAAAGTCGGAAATCAGATCACAGTTACTGATCCTGCTGGAAACACCACGCAGACTGACTACGACGCGGAAAACCGTCCGGTGAAGGTGACGAATCCGCTAGGACACACCACCGAGACCACGTATGACGGTGAGGGAAATGTCCTCACGACAACCGATGCCCTCGGGAAAGTTACGACCAACACCTACGACAAAGTCGGGCGACTCAAATCGGTCAAGGACCGGACTGGAAAGATCGTCAGGTACGAGTACGACGCCGCAAGCAACCTGATCTCAGAAACTTCACCACTCGGATTCAAGACCACCTACAGCTACGACGACAGCGGCCGTCAGATCGGACTGGTAGACCCGCGCGGCAACATCGCTGGTGCTGACCCGGACGAGTACACCTGGCGCACTGCCTATGACGCCGCGGGCAACATCACCAGCCAGAGCGATCCTCTTGGCAACAAGGTTGATGCAGTCTATGACCAACTCAACAACATGGTCGAGCGCACCGACCCCCGAGGAAAGAAAACCTCCTACGAGTACGACAGCCTCGGACGGCTGAAGAAGATCGTGGCTCCCGACAACGGGGCAACGACCATGGAGTACGACGCGCTCGGCAACATGACCAAACGGACCGACGCCAACCAGCACGCCACGTCGTACACCTACGACAACGCAGGACGCCTTGCCAGTACTACAGATCCTCTCGATCGGTCCCAGACCTACCAGTACGACCCCGAAGGCAACCTCACCAAGCTGACCAACGCCCGTGGCCAGACCATCTCAAACACCTACGACGTCCGCGGGCAAGTCACCAGACGAACGTACTCCGACGGCACCCCAGCCGTCTCATACAGCTATGACGCCATAGGGCACCCCAGCCGAGTCACGGACGCCTTCAGCACCCGCGCCTTCACCTATGACAAGACAGGGCGACTCACCGCAGTCACCCCCACTACTGGCGGTGGCGCCTTCACCTACGCCTACGACGCCGAAGGCCGCCTCACCAAACGGTCCGCACCCACACAAGAACAGGCCCTGGACTGGACCGGAGCAGCCCAGACCCTCACCGGAGACCTGAACGACGACGGCATCACCGACGTGCTCCGCACGGATGGTGATAGCGGCATCCGTACCTACCTCGGCTCGGCCGACGGAACCTTTGTCGATGGGACCACAATCGCTGGCTCGGGATCCGGCTTCAGCCAGGCACTACTCATCGAGTACTCAGGGGACGGCAAACTCGACCTCCTGGCGATCGAGAAATCCACCGGGCATCTGCTGCGCTACGACGGCAACGGCAAGGGAGGATTTGACACCCCTTCCGACCGCGGTTCGGGGTGGGCGGCAATGTCTCTCACAGCAGCCGACTTCAACAAGGACGGCAACCAAGACTTCCTCGCGATCAACGCATCCGAAGACAAAATGTATTTCTACCCCGGCAAGGGTGACGGCACCTTCGGAACCCGAATTGCCATTGGCTCTGGCTGGGGCACTTACCGCATCGCAAGCCTCGACTTCAACAACGACACCAAGCCGGACCTCCTTGCCATAAAATCCGATGGAACCCTTTACTTCTACCCAGGGACCGGCAACGGGCTGTTCGGTACTAGAGCTGACCTGGGAACCGGCTGGGGCCCCATGAACCTCACGCCCGGTGATTTCAACGGCGACGGCAAGCAGGACTTCCTCAGCCGCAGCACCACAGCCAAACTCACCTACTTCTACCCCGGCAAGGGTGACGGCACCTTCGGAACCCGGATCACCCAAGCTGACAGCTGGGAGAACTACGGACAGCCACTGGCCGGCAAGTTCGACGCCGGTGCGACCCTCGATGCCGTTGCCACCGACACGGCCGGTCACTTGCTCGCCTGGCATGGAGATGGCAACGGCAACCTCAAGTCACGCTCCACGGCCTCCCAGATAACGAACACCAGCGCCACATATAGCTATGACAACGACGGCCGTCGCATCTCAGAGACGGCCAACAACACCACCATAAGTTATGCCTATGACCAGGCCGGAAACCTCACCACCACCACACTTCCCGCAGGCAACGGCCACACTGAAAGTCGTAGCTACGATAACGCTGGCCAACTCACGGCAGTAAAGAGCACCAAGGGGAATACAACCCTTACCAACTGGCAGCAGATTCTCAACCCCGTCGGACAGCCCCTGAGGATTGACTCCGTTACTCAGGGAAAGACGGAATCATTCCGCTACTTCACCTACGACAGCACCGGCCAACTTCTGACCGAGTGCACCTCAGCAACCAAAGCCGAAACCTGCCCCAAAACAACTCCTGATACCGCCTACACCTACGACAAGGTGGGCAATCGAGCCACATCAACCACCGTCGGTGTCACTACCAGTTACACCTACGACGAAGCCGACCAACTGACTCATACCACCGGGGGCACCACCCATGCCTTCACCTACGACGCCGACGGCAACCAAACCAGCAATGGCAACGACCTTCTCACCTATGACGCCGGCAACCAACTCATCACCACCAAGAACGGCCCCGATACTGTCACATTCACCTACGACGCCGACGGAAATAGAACCGCCGCAGCCAAGAACGGGACCCGTCAACGCACCTCCTATTGGGACATCTCTACTCCGCTGACCACTGTCGCAGCCGAGACGAATGGAATTGGACAGCTTCAAAGCAGTTATACCTACGACGCCCAGGGACAGGTCGAGACCGTAAAGACGGGCGCAGGACCCTTCTACTACCACCGCGACGGCCAGGGCTCCATCACAGCGCTTACCAATGCGGTCGGAACGAACCAGTACACCTATAGCTACAGCGCGTTCGGGAAGTCCGCCACCAACAAACTCGTCACGACAGCGCCAGCTAACCCCTTCACCTACACCGGGCAATACGCAGAGCCCATGACTGAATCTGCGCACTACTACCTGCGCGCCCGCAACTACGACCCGGTCCTCGGCCGGTTTACCAGCCAGGACCCTCTCAACCGCGACGCAGTACAGCCCGCCAGAAGTAACTATTCCTACGCCGACAACCAACCCACCAACCTCACAGACCCATCCGGCCGCTGCCCCCTGTGCATATCCGCAGGATTCGGTGCTGCCGTCGGCGGCGTGGTAGAGGGAAGCATCTACGCCTTCAAGCATCGCAATGGTGGCTTTTCCTGGAGCGACTTCGGCAAGGCGACCGGGGAAGGAGCCGTCACAGGGGCTATCGCTGGTCTTCTCATGCCGGGTGCAGGGCAGGCCGCAACGCGTGCACTTGGACTGTCCGGGTGGCGCGGCATCGCCGCCTCGACAGCGGTCAACGCTGGTGTCGGTGCTGGATTTTCCTGGGCAGTCAACAAAGTCAACTGCCGTCCTACAGGCCCCTGGGACCTTCTACTGGGCGCGGTGGGCGGGGCGAGCAGTAGCCTCATAGGACCGGCGGTTAATTGGCTTCGAGCTCTAAAGGGTAAAGCTCCTGTCGCGAACCCCTTCCCAGGAGTCAACGCCCCCAGTAAGGCTGTAGTAAGTCCTGGGCGAGTTTTTCGTGGCGACAGCCGTGACCCTTCTGAGGTCTTCTCTACGGGGTTCCAGACTTCGCCGATGGATGCCCCGTTCGATCTCAAGCAGTACGGTTGGTATAACGCTGGTTCATCGTCGGTGGTGGGGACGAGTAAGAGAGCGGGTCTTGCTGCCATGTTTCCGCAGAAGGCGAAAGGCACCACGTGGGTTTACGAAATTGAATCCCCTGGGGTAGGCATAGATATGAACAAGGCTCTCGGGTTCGGGTACGTATTCAGAGCCGAGAAGGAAATAATCTTTCCCGCAATTCCTGGGTATAGGATAGTAAGGGCCGTGCGCTGGAGTTGGGGCATGCCAACGGATCAAGTGATAGAGAACCCTGGATACCGTCCATGATGCACAAAACGTTTGTATGTGCAAGAATTCCGGGAGGTGCTGAGCAGAAATGGCTCGTATGTTATGAAGATGAACCCCCATGGGGCCTACATGTCATCACTGCAGAGGGGGAAACGCTGTCCGCGACAGGCGTCGATCTTTTCGAAGCTCTTCGTGAGGTGCGGCGAGAACTGGATGATAGAGGAATCCTCATATGCTGCAATGGCGCCCGAATCAATGCCAGGCCCTCGCCAGCAAGTCACGCCCAAGGTTCCCTACTTGTCTATCTAATCCCTAGAGCTCGACCTGTCGTGGAACGCGACTTGGTTCCTCTTTTTGCGCCGGCGCCAGTGGGGGCAGTTGTCTCCGTGTGGCGGCAGGATAGGTTCTGGGAAAAAATCGTGACTGGGCCGGCGATCTTTCGAGCGGGAAATCCAATGCGTCTTTTTAAGGCCATCGAAGGAACCTTCCGCAGGAAGAGGTTCTGGGCCCCAGAAATCGACCATGAAGGCATGACAACCTGGCGATCGGTCCGAGGTGAATGGTGAGGATACGAAGGACCCTAAAATGTGGGCGGCGAGTTTTAATCACGCCTTGGGCGTGTAATTTTTATTCTCCTGGTATTCTCCAGTAAGATTTCCATTTGAGTCGACCTTCCACGCCCCGATGATGGCCGAGGGGGGCACCTCGCCGTATGGATCTCTCACCATTCCATTATCTATTTCGTATACCCAACCGCCTGGATGCCGTCTTGCTTCCTCTGTTAGCTCAGAGGGTGGAAGCTTAGGTGAACGATCCTTACCTGTGGCGGGCCTAGAGTCACTTGTCATGCTTGCGCGTCTCCTTGTCGAATTATCGATTACCGGACTTTGGTGTCACACAGGTGCCGACGGTTACATCATCGGTAGAATAACCAGCTTCATCAAGTATGGGGAACTATCTTTTTTGCGGTGTAGTGCATCCGTGTGTGCCGCAGGCCAGGTGCCAATATTAGTGGCAGGGATGTTGGGCGGCTTGGTGCTGCCCGGCTCGTGACTCCGGCGTGTGTCGGGTCATGACCGTGGTGGAAGTGCTGGCCGAATCGGACTTTGATCATCCGGTTCGCATGTGCGCGGCCCGGGCGAGCGTCGTCAGGGAACGTCTCCGTCGTCCCAGACCGACGGCCCGTCCGGGCGCCCGGCGTGGGCGTGTAGGCGGCGGGTTCGCGGCAGAGATCACCTGGACCCCGGAGGACGACCTCACCGGTTACCTCGCCAAGGCCGTGGAACCCGACCAGCTCGCCTACGCGCTGGAGGCTTTGGGCGGCGGTGACGTCGCCGAGAGCGGGGATCAGGCCCTGCTCGCCGCGCAGCACACCACCGCGCTCGCCCGCCTCTGGAGCGGCGTGCGGCTGTTCAGGTCGTCCGGCTCAGGGACAGCTACGGCCTGTCCTGGCGCCGGATCGCCGGCATCGTTCTGGACGCCCCGGAGCGGCAGTCCGCGGTGAGGCGGATGTACGACTCCGGCCCGTCGCCACATCGGCATCTGACCACCCACCACCGATCACCTACCTCAGAGAGGCCACCACCATGGGTTTCCACATCACCCGCTCCGACGTCAACAACAGCAACGGCGGGGCCCAGACGGACGCGAACGGCGGCATCGTCGGTGGAGTGTTCGGCGGGGTCCACACAGGCATCAAGGGCGGCATGTTCTACGGCCACGGCAACGTCACCTTCTCCGACTCTGACGACGAGAAGTAGTGCGCCTCGGGGCGGCCGTAATCACTGCCAGGAGACCGGCCGCCCCCACGCCCCCGACAGCCCCAGCCACCGGAGAAGACCATGTTCCCATCCCTCTTCGTCCTGCTCTACGTCGCCCATTTACTCGCGGACTACCCGCTGCAGACCGACCACCAGGCCAGCCACAAAGCCAACCGCGGCGCGGCCGGGTGGCGGGCGAACCTCACCCACGCCACCACACACGTCATCGCCTGCTTGCTCGTCCTGGTCGCCGCCGCCGTCGTCCTGGACGAGAGCATCGGCGTCCTGCCCGGCGCGGCCGCGGTCGCGCTGATCGGCGCCACCCATGCCTGGATCGATCGCCGGTGGCCCGTCGCTGCCTGGATGCGGATCGCCCGTCAGCAGAAGTGGGCCGCCGCCGGCGGTGCCGCCCACGTCGACCAGGCCGCGCACGTTTTGGTCCTGGCCGCCGCCGCCCTCACCCTCACCGCACTGAGCTAATACCCACCACCCGCACACCATCACGAGAAAGAGGAAGTCTCATGGACGCCCAGGAGATCCAGGAACAGCTGCGCCGCGAGCTCGAAGAGCAGGAGCGCGCTACCAGAGCGCTGGCCGAGGAGATCGCGAAGGCCGCGCAGCGGGACGGCGGAGCCTGAGCAGAGAGGAACAGCGGCCGGGGCCGGCACGGGGCCACTCGTGCCGGCCCCGGCTCTGTGCTGTCAACGCCGCGGGCCCAAGGGCGGTTTGCCGATGACCGCCTGGAGGGCGGTCCGGCGCGCGTACGGTGAAACGACGCCCTTCCAGGAGGCCACGATGAGCACCCAGCCCGCCCCCACTTCACCTCGTCCCGGCGTGGCGGCCTACCGCCACCCGGAGCTCGCGGACGTTCTGCTCTGCGTCGCGCACGGGCAGAGCTGGGAGGCCCTGATTCCGATGACCTCCGCCGAGGTGCCGTTAGGCGCCTTCTGAAGCTGGGGAACGGATGACGACATGACCGTGTGCGGGCGGGCCCTCCACAAGAAGAGGTCCGGCCGATGAGTACCCGCCCCAACCACGCGTCCGTCACGTCACCCAGGGCGAAGGCTGCCGTGGACGACACCGATCCCGCGCCCGCCCGATACCTGTAGTGGCACACGCCCGCTCGCCCCTGGAGGCACTCGATGAGCGAACAGCCGGGCCCCCCTTCTGACCACGCCCGGCAGTAGTTCGTGTTCCTGGCGGTCGTCGTTGGGCGGGTCCGGCGCAGCATTCGCACGGCCGGCGCGCCGGGCTCCAGGGACCCGGCGAGACCAGGCCGGCACTTCCTCACGGGAAGACGAGCTCCCAGGGAAGTAGTCGGCGCCGCGACCGGCGCTCTGCGCACCCCTTGTCGTCCAGGTCAGACGACGTCTTCAAGGCCCTGCACGAGGGTCGAGCGATGCGACCTAGGACGCGACTCAGGAGAGCACCCAGGGCGGCACGCAGGAGACGACCGAGGGCGCGACTCAGGAGGCGACCTGAGCGAGGAGGACCAAGATTTCGTCACTCCGCTCCGATACCGGGGGCCCCGAAACGCCGCTCCGCGACCGGTCGCGAGGGTGCACACGCGCGCGTGCCGGAGGCGGGAGACTCCTCCCATGAGCACCGCGCGACGACGACTCGTCACCGGCCCGAGCACCAGGACCACGCCCCCGGCCGGGCCCGCACCGCGGCTGCTGCCCGTCGAGCGCGTCGAGCCCGAGCGGCTCCTGGACGACGTCGAGCACCAGGCGGTGGCCGAGCACAAAGGCCGGCGGACCCTCGGGCCGGGCATCGCCAGGGAGCCAGAGGGGTCCCCAGGGAAGTAGTCGGCGCGCCCGGGCCCCCTTGTCCAGGCTGCTGAGCTGCGCCTTCGCCCTCGTCTCGTGGTGGAGCAAGGGGACCCGAAACGGGACCCGGAACAGAACTCCAAACGGAACTCCAAAGGGGACTCGGAACGGAACCTGGTACGGAGCCCCCATGGCCAGGCGTTTGCTCGCCGCGCTGGCCACCGACCGCAAGTGACGGCATGACGTAGGCCCGTCATGCCGTCATGACGGCATCGCTGCTCTGACCTGCAAGGGTCATCGTTTGGGTCACTTCCCGGCGGCATTTCGGCGACTCCGGCCGGGACGGTTGCCCTGCAGGTTGCCGTACAGATTGCTGTACCGGTTGCCGTACGGGTTGCCTTACACGTTGCTCTACAGGTTGCCGGGGGCCATTCCGCGGAGCCGTCTTCTCCCAGGTCAGGGACTGCGGGTCATCCAGCTCGCCCGCCGACACCTCTTCCCCACGGGGGAAGAGGGCCTTCTCCTCCAGTCCCCCGGCCGGCCTGCGCGGCGGCCCGACCCGGTCGTTCGCCGACGGACCGGCGACGGTCGCCCAACAGGTCGCCCTCCTCGTTGCGATCGGGGTTGCGGACTCGAGTGGCGCTCAGGGTTGCCCAACTCGTTGACCCTGGTCTTGGCGAGCGGCCCTGTCCGCGCAGGTCAGGAGGCGCGGGTCAGCCGGAACCAGCGCCGACACCTCTTCCCCTCCGGGGAAGAGCGCCCTTGCTCGGCTTTCTCGTGGGCAACGAAAGGAGGCCGGCGCCGCGTCTGCGGCAACGGCCTCCGGCGAGTCCGCGCGGCAACGCGAAACTCAGTTCCCTGCTGATCAGTGGATGGAGCCAGGAGTCACCAGGGCGAGGTTGTACACATAAGGTGCACGACCCGTACGGCCCGGATCGTGACAGCAGCGCGTACGGGACGCAACAAAGATTGAAGCGCGCGCGCATCAATTCGCCTTATCACTGCTCACTGACAGCAACGTTCGCACCCGGACAACCCGCAGCTCAGACATGCGGGTTCAACGTGCCGTTCCCACCCAATGCGGAGAAGAGGTCCACACCTGCGCATGGGCTTGCGGGGACAGTGGCGCATCAAAATGCGCGATTAGCCACCGCCACGAGGGAATTGGCGTTCCTGGGGTGCCAACATCTTGTCCACGCACCACGCCGGGGACGGCGGCAACTGTCCTGTGGTGCAACTCAGATGGAGCCAGGCGTTCGGCGGCCGCGAGGCCGCCGAACTGAACAGAATCAGGGACACCCATGTCCAAGCACCACCCCTCCACCAGACCCTGCGTGGAGCACGGATCGCCCAGTGCCCGCCGCCTCAATGGGGCCGAAGCCATCGTGATCATCGTCGTGGTCGTCATCACGGCGGCCCTCACGGCTCTCACGGGGGTACCCGCCCTTGAAGTCCTGCAGCTGCTTGCGGGGGCCGGCCTCATCGCCGGAGCCACCATCGCGCTCAGTACCCGTCTCTCCTTCCGGGCCGTCAGGACGGTGCTCAAGGCCGCTCTGACGGCTCCCTGAAGGAGGTGCTGTGGGACGCCGCGAGAAAGAGATCACCACGTCCAACGTGGGGCTGCGCCGGCTGGCGGAGTGGCTGCGGATGCAACGGGCCTGGGCTGGACTGACCTACCGCGAACTTGCTGATCGTGCCGGGCTGCATGCCACGACCCTGCAGCGCGCTGCCTCTGGCGCTTCGGTTCCCCGGCTCACGCCGGTACTGGCATACGCCCAGGCGTGTGATGCGCCGCCCGAAGAGGCCCGCAGGCTATGGCGGCAGGCCAGACGTGAGCATGTCCGTGACCAGCACGCTCGGCACCCGGCACCGTCTCCCCGGCTCGTTCGGGATTTCGCCGACCTGAGCGCCGCCCTGCGAGACGTGTACGAGCAGGCGGGCGCGCCGTCGCTGCGGACCATGGAGAAGAGGGCCGGCGAGTTCGGGGTTCTTCCGCGCAGTTCCGCCCACCGCGTGGTGAATAAGCAGATGGTGCCGCACACCCTCGAACAGTTCCGGGGCTTCCTGCGAGCCTGCGAGGTTCCGCCCGACTGGAAGGTGTGGGAGGACGCCTGGAACCGGGCGTGGCGCTTCGAGAAGCAGGAGGACGCGGGCCTGAGCGAGATGTGGGCCATGCCCCGGCCCGTCCGAGACCGCCAGGGAACCGGCGGGGAGGACATGTCGGTGGTGGTCGGTGACAAGGGCAGGGGTTCCGGCATGCGCGGGCCGGAGTACTACCGGCCGATGGTCCCGCGACAGCGGCACACCTTTGTCGCCAAGATCACCGTGCCCACCTCGCGGGTGAAGCGCCGGGCCGCCGACCCTGCTCTGCGTCGGCATGCAGCCAAGGCGAGTAGAGAGGCGTTCTTGGACTCGCTCTTCCCGTTGGGCGAGCAGAGGGACACCGAGACGCTCTTCTGATCGCCCCAGGGGCGGTTCGTTGCCGTACACGACCTGTCCGCCGACAAGCGGCGGTGTCCTCGGTCGTGTACGGCGCGCCGGCGTTCCCGGAGGCGCGCCGTTCGGCCCGGTGTGGTCAGCCCGTCTGCCGGTCGCACTCCCAGCGGACCGGTGGCCCGTCGCAGTGCGCGCAGGGCCAGTGCGAGCGGCAGTCGGTCCACCCGGCGTGCGGCAGCGCGACACCGGGACAGTCCAGGCCCCGCGAGCAGGACATGCTGCCGTCCTCGTGGTCGAGCTGACGGCCGGAACACCCGCCCATGCTGCTGAGGGCGGCGCCGAGGCCGCTCAGATCCGGCGGACCCATCCTTCCGGGCCATCGCGACCAGATCCTCCAGGACGAAGTCGCCGGCCTCCTCGGGCCGCTCCATCCGGAGGGCGGCGCACATCTCCTCCGGGACGCGATGTCCGTTGAGGAGCGGCCAGGAATCGGTTCCGGCCCGCAGAGACAGCCTGTCCGCACCGAGGACGTGGGGCCGCCAGTCTCCCGACTTGGGCTGCGGCAGCATCACGGCCAGGGCGTCGGCGATGTCCTCGGGCGTGCGCACCTCGTGCACGGTCACCGTGGCGCCCGCGCGCCCAGTGTCCCGCAGCCGCCTGTCCCTGCGGGCCGGCTTCGCGCGCTTGGCGTCCTTGCCCATCCCGGTGCCCGTCGGTTCGGTCGTTCCCTGCACCAAGAACGACGCCCCCCTCCGAACGTCGCGGCACGTCACCAGTGCGGCCGAGTCGCGTCGAAAATCGAACAACTGATCTAATGGCGGGTATGGCGCACGTCTTCCCCGAGGGGCTTCTTCAGGCACAGATCGACTGGTACGCGACCTACGGCCGCATGGCGGAGGCGCCGGCCGAACAGACCGCGCCCCTGCGCAGGCGGCTGCTCCGGCTGTCCACCCGGATCACCCGGGACCCGCACTGGACGCAGGTCGCCGACGGGCCGGTCGCCCGGATGGAGCTGAAGGAGCGCGCCTGGGGCGCCGCCGACACGCACCGGCGGACTTCCTGACGGGCGGGTACCGCGGGTACCCGGCCCGGTCCTCCGCCTCCTGAGAGACGGAGGACCGGACCGCTCTGCGCTCAGGAGGCCGCTGGTGCTTTGATGCGCGGCCATGCCGGGTCACCGCTTGCGTCGGTGACGCTGGAAGGCCGCAATGACGTCCGGCAGCTCCCGGGTGAGGGCGACGATGTCACCCGGCTTGGCGCGGTGCAGGGCGAACAGGCAGACGGCCAGCGCGCAGAGCGAGCCGACCACCATGGTGATCGGCAGCAGAAGCCACATCTCGATGGGCAAGAGAGTCCTCCTTGGTTGTCGGGCGGGAAAAAAGGTGTCCCCTCCCGACAGCGGGCAGATCGGACATCGCCCATGGCGCAGATAACTGCTCTGTTGCCAGGGGGCGGACCTGGTAGTGGATGCGCGATCCGCCCGCGGGGTCGTTCTCACGGAAGTCGATCAGCGGTGTACGGGGCGGATGGGGATGCGGGGAGAAGGTGCGGCGGCGACGGCGGCCGTGGACCCCGGGTGGGCGGCTGTCCGGATGTAGATGGCTGATCATCGTCTCGCGCTGTTCGGACGGCGGTCGCCACAGTGGTGCGATGGACGCAGGACTCGCCGCCGTGCTCGGTGCCACCGTCGGAGCCGTCGGCACAGCGGCGGCCGGGGCCACCGCGGCGTTCCTCAGCCGCAGTACCACCCGCCACCAGGTGAGGGTCGAGACCCTCCGGGCCCTGCGGGAGTCGAGGCGGGCCACCTACACCAGCTATGCGAAGACGGTCGACGACTACCTGGACAAGCTCTCCACCACGCTGATCCCGCTGGCGCGGGTTGAGCGCTTCCCTGAGCAGCGTGAGGCGTGGACCGAGAAAGCCCACAAGCGCTGGAATGAGGCGCTCAAGTACCGGCAGGGCGATGTCGATACTCAGCGGGTCCTCCTGCAGTTGGACGCCACGCCACCGGTTGCCGAGGCTGCGGAGCAGGTGGCCAAGTGGTGTGTCCTCCTCAGTCGGGCAACCGGCCGCGCGATCGCGACCCTCAAGGGGCACGACCTGGACGGCGGACCCCTCACACCACCGTCACCCGGATACGCCCAGCTCCTGATGGCGGACGGGTTCAACCCGGAGGCACCTGATCTCGAACTCCTGGTGACGCGAGCGCGTACGGCGTACCGGGCCTTCTTGAGCGCGGCCGCCGCCGACCTCGGCGAGAGCGGGATCTTGGCCTGACGCCTGACGTTCTCCGGGGAGACCGTTGTCCAAGTCGCGTTGATAGTGCAGTAACTGCTCTGTTATCTGTACTAGGTGTTCGGTGACCAGCGAGAACGTCCCCGCCGTCCTACGCCCAGGGGGCCCGTTATCTGTGGCAAGGAGATCCGTGGCGACCGTCGTCCCCCTCAAGACCGGCTCCGGAGTGGCGACCGTGTGCACCGCCGCCGACCGCTACCTGGACCAGATCACCATCGCCAACACCCGCCGGAGTTACACCACGGCGCTTGGCAAGGTCGTCCCCGAGCTCGGCGAGGGCCGGCCCCTGTCGGCCGTCGCCGACGACGAGATCGGCCAGGCGCTCGAACAGCTCTGGGGCGCGGCGGCCGCCAGCACCTGGAATGCCCGCCGAGGAGCGGTCGGCGGCTGGCTCGTCTGGTGCCACGACACGGGCCTTGAGCCGCCGCGCATCCCGGCCTGGTGCAAGCGGATGCCCGACCCGGGCTCGGACACCCCGGTCCGCTCGAAGACCGCCATCGACCGCTTGATCGCCCGGCGCGACGTCGGCCTGCGCGAGAAGGTCACCTACCGGATGCTCTACGAGACCGTCGCCCGCGCCGACGAGCTGCTCGGCGTCAACATCGAAGACCTCAACGTTGGCGGCCGCCAGTGCCCGGTCAAAGCCAAGGGCGCCAAGGCCGTCCGCTGACGCGGTCAGGCCCGCGAGGACTACGCGACGGAGACGATCTACTGGGACGCCGGCACCGCCCGGTTGCTGCCCCGGCTGATCGGGGACCGTACGCGTGGGCCGCTGTTCGTCACCCACCGCAGGCCCGGCCCGGGCAAGCTCCTCACCCCGCGCGACGTCTGCCCCGACACCGGTCTGGCCCGCCTCTCGCGGTCAGCTGCGCGCCCTGCTGGACCGGCACACCTGCGTCGGCGGCGAGGAGGGCACCGGCTGGGACCCGCACGAGTTCCGCCACTCCGGCCTGACGCATCTCGGCGAGCAGGGCGTTTCCATGCTGCTGTTCATGGCGAAGTCCCGCCACAAGTCCGTCAGCGCTGCCAGGAAGTACTTCAAGCCCGGCGCGGCCGCCCTCGCCGAAGTCACCAGCCTGCTCGCCCCCGGCGACAGCCAGCGCTGACTGCGGACACCACCAAGCCCCCGGGCCGCATGGTCCGGGGGCTTCGCTGCTACTGGCCGTCCTGCCCGCCGGGTAACCGGCGCGAGGCGTAGACGGCTTCCTCGGGGTGGGTGGCGGTGCGGAGCTTGACCCATGCGGCGTTGTGGTCGATGCCGGTCGTCCGTGAAAGCCGCCTGGCCTGCCATGAAGTGATGGGGGAGAAGATCCAGCGGCGTCGGGTGAGTTGGTTCATGCCGCGATGCATACCCTCGCCGGCCAGCCGTTGACCGCCCGTTCGGGAAGGGGCCCGCAGGCCGGGATCACGGCCGGAACGTGCTCTGTCGGAAGGCCGGTTGAGATCCTTAGGCTCTGCCCATGTCGAAGCAGCAGCGGGGCAAGAAGCACCGGACACCGCAGAAGCGGGTCGCCCGTCCCTCCGTACCGCGTCCGCGCAGGGCGGCTACGGCACTGCCGGGGAGCATGGATCTCACGGCGCGGATGCTGGAGCACGCCAAGCCGGACCAGATCGTGGAACTGGTGCTGCCATTCCTATGGGCGGCCCTCTCCGACGGACGCGCGCCGGCGAACATCTGCGTCGATGCGTGCATGACGCTGCGGAACGCCTACGGCCAGCTGGGAGTGCGAGCCGAACTGCTGCCGGTCACCGTGGCCATCCAGAAGAAGAACGGTGCCGGAACCCTCTACGGTTCGCTCACACCGACCTGGACGGGAACCGAGTGGAACGGGCACTGCGCCCTCGCACTCCCCGACTCCGAACGGTTCGTGGACCCGACGATCGAGCAGTTCGACGAGGTCCGAAAGATCGGCATGGGCCCAATGGTCGGCAAGGTGGCCATGGTGACCCGCGAGGACGGCTCGCTGGTGGAGCCGGGGGCGCAAGTGATCATGCAGCGCGGCGACCTGGTGCTGACGTACACCGTCGCCGGCCCCGAGGCCCTGGCCTCCATCGTGGAACACCCGGAGGCGATCGCCCACGCCGACGGACACCTGCGCACCGGAGTGAACACCGCCTCCCTCATGCTGGCCGCCCTGCGCACCGAGGGCGTACGCGACCGGGCGATGCAGGCCCCCCACCCGAGGCTGCACGCCCTGCTGCAGGCAGTCGGAGACGCCCCGTACGAGTCGGACGAGGCGCAGGACGTACGGTTCCGCCTCCCGGATCAAAGAGGCCAGGAGCGGTGGCTGCGGCTGGACGAGATCCCACTGCCGCCGAGCACTCCAGCCGCCTGGCCCCGCTGAGCGGGGACTACCGATCCGAAAGGGTCGGGTGGTCAGTGCCTCGAGGGGGTCGTTCGGGCCGACGACCCCGAGGCCGCAACGGTTTAGCTCACTGGGGCCCCATGCAGCTCTCAATATCAATCATGTATATAGCTCCCCGCTTGGGTATCAATTCCGCTAGCGAAAAAGAAAGCTTTAGAGTAGGCGGTTTGCTACGTATTTGATCTTCTGGGCATCCCGGCGGGAAGTGGCGGCAGGATCTATCCTCCCCGGCTTGCGGAGCCTGCCTTGCAGGTTCCGCCGCGAGTGCGGCCGCTTAGCAACCGATGTTCCCGGCGGTAGCTCAGGTCACCGGTTGTCGACTTCGGCGCCCTGCCAGCTCTCCCGCAGATACTCATAGACGGCTTGTTCGGGCACACGGAAGGAACGGCCGACGCGGATGGCCGGGAGGTGTCCGCTGTGGACCAGGCGGTAGACCGTAATCTTGGAGACACTCATGATGTTGGCGACTTCGGCCACCGTCAGGAAGACGACCTCATGCAGCGGGTGCTCCGACCTTTGTTGGGAAGCAGGAAGCGCTGGCGCGGCGGCGGACGGCTCGCGGGGCGCCCTTGAAGGAGCCAGTGGGTTCTGATCCGACGTCTCGCGACGGGCTCGCTCATGCAGGGCGGCCAGCCGGGCGCGGGCGGCGTTCTCGTCTGTCCACATTTCAGAGACGGCCGTGGCCGTGCCGTACAGGTGGCGCTCGATGCTCATCGTTCACCTCCACTGACGTCTGCAACAAGGGTTTTCAGGGTGTCGCGCCCCAGGCGCAAACAGGTCTTCACCGTGTTCACAGACACTCCCATGACGGTCGCGATCTCGTCGTTGGGTAAGTCGAGTTGCCAGCGCAGTGCCATCGCCGTGCGTTGCCGGCCGGGCAGTTTGCGCATCGCCTCAAGAAGGACGAGCTCCCTCTCTCGTAACCCTACGTCGTTTGGCCCTTCACTCTGCGGCAGTTCGCCGGGGTCAGTACTCAGGCCATGCCGTTGCCGAGAGGCATGGACGCGCTGCAGTCGCTGGCCGGCCACCTTGAACAGCCACGCCTGCGGCTTATCCAGGTGGTTGACGAAGTCCCAGTAGGTGTGTGCGGCCAGCATTGTCTCCTGGGCCGCATCGTCGATTACCGAATGATCCCCCTCAAGCCACAGCAAATAGCGTCTTACCTGCGGTTCCCAACGCAGGAAGAACTGGTCGTAGTCATCTGCGTCTGCCCTCAGTGAGCCTGCACGGGCCATGAGCTGCCCCCTTCTGCCGCCCGGGTCAACGCGTCCGACTAGGGGTACCAGCGCGTTCGCCAATGACCGTCCGCCGTCCGTGGACGACATCTTCCACCTGAACTCGGCGGTCCGGCAGCCTACGCAGCAACACCGAGAGGGTGGCGCGCCGCTCGCGCTCCATTCCGCTGGCGGTCCGGCCCCGGGCCAGTTCGTGGAGCACGTCCCACAGGCCCGCGCCGTTCTTTCGGGGCCGCAAGACCAGCCCAAGCAGGACGATCACCACTGAACCGCCCGCCACGTTCAACAGCTCCGGCCCCACCAGTACTCCATCCGTGAACGGTCGGGACCTAGCGCCCCGACTCTGCCCACTACAGGCATCGCGGGACGGAAAAGGGTGAACACCTTCCCAGAAATTCAGTGTGGCGCTGGTCACGCTCCTTGCTCGCTGCTGTACCGGATGGCCGATGTGGAGGCCGTTGGTGAGTGGTCACCTTCGTAGCGAAACAGCCAGCGGCCCCGTGGGCCTTCTGCGGGGCCGCTGGCGAGAAAGAGGTCAGGACGCTTCGGTCTGCTCCTCCTGGTCGCGCTTGGCGGCCTTGGGGAGCTTCCCCGTCCGCCGCAGATAGGCGGCGTAGTGGGCGATCGCGGCATCGGTGATGTCCTGCGGGCCCATGCCGGTCTCCTCGCCGATCTCGGTGACTAGGTCGTCGGTCTCCAACAGGACGCGTACGTTCATCATCACCCGGGTCGGACCGGGCTTGCGACCGCGCCGGCGCTCCGGACGGCCGAGCTGCTTGCGGCTGTTCGGAGCGCCGGCCGCGCGCTTCTTCGGCGACCTCACGTCGCCGCCGACGGCGATGTCGTCATCGTCGTCCGGCAGCTCCGGGTTCTCTGCGGTACGGATGTCCGGGCTCACGGGAGCGGAATCTCCTTCAGGAAGGTCTGGGTGAGCAGTTCGTAGGTCGCGCGGATCTCCGAGACCCGGTCGCCCTTGAACTCCTCAAGGGAGACGGCGTTGTTGTTGGCGGTCGCCAGGGACTCGATGAACTTCACCTTCGGGTCCCACACCAGCGGGCCGAAGATGCTGTGGATCGAGTCGCGCTGCTCCCGCTGACGGATGGTGTCCTTGTACTTGTTGAGGATCACGCCCCGGATCTGCAGGTCCGGGTTGCTCAGGTGGGTGGCCGCCTTCTTCACGATGAGGTCGCGTGCTCGGATCGCACCCTCGACGGCGTAGACGTCGGCGTCGGTGACGACCACCGCGTCGTGCGCGGCCGCGAGAGCGAGCTGGGTGAGGTGGAGCAGGCTGGGAGGGCAGTCGATCAGCACGTAGTCGAATCCGTCGTCGGCGCCTTCCAGGGCCTGCTTCAGCCGGAGCCAGGCGCCACCGATCCCGGCCTCCGACATCCGGTTTTCCAGCGGGAGCCGCGCGGGGGCGATCTGGATCCGCTCGGCGTAGGTGCACTTCCAGCCAATCGGCTGGAAGACTGCGCGGGCACACCCCAGTGCCTCGTTGGGGTCCGTGTTGGCCTTGATGGCCTGGCTGATCGTCGGCTGCTTCAGCTGGGGGTCGTACCGCCAGCCGAGCATTCCGGAGCTGTTGCCCTGCGGGTCCATGTCGACAACGAGCACCCTCTTACCGGCTTTCGCCAGGCCCTCGGCAACGCGGACCGTGGTGCCGGATTTCCCGACGCCCCCCTTGTTGTTGAGCATGGCGACGCGGCGGGCCGTCGTCGGACGAGTCATCATCTGCAGTTCCTCCAATCCGCTCGCCCGACTCATCAGGCCAGCTCATAGGGCTCGGCATCGGGTGCGGCGGTGACCGTTCCCAGCGTCCGGCTCGTGCCGGGGCGCCCGCGTGCCAGCGAGCGTTACCGGTCATCATGACGGCGAAGGCGATCACTGCCGTGGCGGCCGCTCTCAACGGCTACGCACCGCGCGGCCAGGAGCGGCCCGAAGTGCCGGCGGAAGACGTCCTCGCCGCCCTCTCGCAGATCGACGAGGCCCGTCAGCGCCTGGACGCCATGGAGCTGAAGCTCATCCGCGCCGCGCGTGACCGCGGCAGCTCTTGGCAGAAGATCGCTGACGCGACGGGCCTGGGCACCCGGCAGTCCGCCGAGACCCGCGCCCTGCGCCTGGAACGCGGCGCCAAGAGCTACCACGGCCGCGACGTTGCCGCGCAACGCCTGGACAAGGCCCGCGACCGGGCCGAGGCGGCTTGGTGCGAGGAGAACGCCGACACGATCCGGGACGTCGCCGAACGGTTCTACGACACGTCCGGCGCGTGGAACCTGCAGAACCTCGACGGCGACGCCGACATCCGGGCCGCCGTTCACAGCATCGGGGAGCTGCTGGCCACCGACGGGAGCCGGGCGCGGCTCGCCGGCCTTCTGGCCGTTTCGCGCTTCCGCCTCGCCCCCCACGACGGCGAGGCGGTGAAGCCGACCGGTACGCGGGCTGCCGACGCCGCGCAGGCCCTGACCGACGTGAAGAAGCTGATCAGCGAGCGCTCCGCCGCCCGCTACCGGGTCACCTCCGCGCGCGACACGGCGGCGTCATGAGCGCCGAAGACAGGGTCGTTGACGTCGTCGACAGCAGGCTGACCGGCGCCGAACTGCTCGCCGTGGCGGCCGCCGAGGTGACGTCCTGGCCCTCGGTGTCCGCCTCCCGGGCCCGCCAGGTGAAGTGGGTGGCGAACGAGTACACCCGCGCCCTGGCCCACGCCGAGCACCCCCTCGCTGCCGACACCGCAGGCGTCCGCCAGGTCTTCACCGCCGACCCGGTCGACGCCTACCTGCGCCTGGCCCGTACCGGGCAGCTGCGCGTGCGTACGGCCGCCGACCCGGCCAAGGGCTCCGACCACTCCGAGCAGATCCGCCTGGAAGTCCTCAAGCTGCTGGTCACGGCATGCGGCGCCGAGTACTTCGCCGAGCTCCCGCCGCAGCCGGACCCGCCACGCAAGGCACCCGTCGCCAAGCGCCCCCGCTCCCTGCTGCGCTCCCAGCTCACCGAGCTCGCCGACTCCCTCGACGCGACCACCAGCCAGCTGCGGATGCTCGCGATCGGCGCGGTCGTCTCCGACACCGGCATCCGGGCGGGCGAGATGTGCGCCCGCACGATCGAGGACCTCTCCCCGACGCTGGAGGACCTGCGGGTGGTGCGTCGGCCGCAGGGCTGGAGCGAGGCGGAGGCGTTCACCGAGCTGCTCGCCCTGTCCGGCCTGTCGAGGGCGGCCCTCAAGAGGTGGTTACCGGAGCGGTTGCGGCTGCTGGAACGCATCGGCGGCACCGCGATCGCGCTGTGGGTCTCCCTGCACGGCAACCATCAGGACGGCCAGGCCGTCCCGGCCGGGACGCCGCTGATGCCCCGCGGCCTGGCCCGCGCCTGGACCCGCGCCGTCGTCGACACAAACATCGAGATGGCCGGCCAGCCGTCCTGGGAGCCGCTGCCCACGCGCATGGAGCAGCTGCGCCGGGGTGTGAAGCCGACCGCCGTGCAGGCCCCGGCAGTGCCGGACGCCGAGAAGGCTGCCGTCCTCCTGGACGACGTCGCCGCCCGCGGCCGTGACCTCACCGAGCTGCGCCAGGCGGGCGAGGAGAACTCCACCGCTGAGCTGCAGGCCCGTATCGCCGAGCGCCAGGCGGTGCGCGGCGCATGGGCGGAGGGCATCGAGCACACGATGCAGCTGTCCGTCCTCGCCGACGCGGGCCTGCCCGACACGGCCTCGCTCGCGGCCGCCGGCTGGGAGCTGGCACTGCTCGCCGCGATCGAGCGGGCCGGGGGCTGGGGCCGCCCCTCGCGGGCAGCGGAAGCGGGCACCTAGCCTCCTCAGCAGCATGTTGGCCCGGGGGAGGCTGTTTGCGCCGGGCTATTTGGCGAGTGAGGGCTGCCCTGAACTGGGCCGCTCCGAAAGGATGGGATCGCTGGCGTCCGCAGACCGCTAGCAGGCCAATGGCTAGTGTTTTAGCTAGCGGAATTACTCCGCTGATCAAGTAGCTGAAAGGTCTGTGGAGATCGAAGGGCGAGTCGGACTCCCAGACACCATGGAGCTTCCGTTCAACCCCAGCGTGAAGCGAAGGCTTGGCGTCACGGTCAGCTCCATGGAGCTCTTGCCCTTGCGATGCAGCTCATCCAGCACATAGTTCGGGATCACGAATCTCTCCTGCCGGCCGGGCAGAGTGAAGGCCGCTTCGGGGCGAATCATTCGCGTGGCTCCTTGAGCCTGCCGCACCGCCTGGGGCTTTGGACGCCGAAGGCCCGGGTAGAGAGCCGCGTACAGCTCTTGGAAATTGCGTACATGCGCTCGGCCGTTGCCTGTGAGCTGAGCTGCCTCAACCTCGTCGAACGTTTGCTGCCACACCAGGGAACGCGGCAGCCTCCGCAGAGTCTCGGGGGTCCCCAGCAGGGTGGAGAAGACCCACGCCCCCTCGGGGTGTAGGCCCGCGTCGTAGAGGTTCACCAAGACGTGCCAAGCATCGGATGGCTGAGCTGACCGATGAAACCCTTCGAGCAGTCGGGGGATCTTCTCGATCTCCTGCTCGTAGAGCTCATTCCACCGTTCTATCGCCGCCCACGCACGCTGTTGCCTCATTGGATCAGGGTCGAAGTCGGCGATGATCTTCTCCCGCTGCATCCGTACCGTCATCTGCCGCAACTCGCCGAGCAGGTGCGTCATGAGACGTCGTATCCGCTGCGGGGGACGCCCGTACAACGTCGAGAGCTGAGTAACGCAGGGGTCGTCGATGTCGGGCCCCTTCCAAGTACCGGGCTTGGACACGTAGCGGTTCGCCAAGGTTTCGGTGAGAACCGCTGTCAGTTGACGCCGGTCTTTCACAGCGGCGACGTTGTCGATGGCCCTTTGCAACGCGCGCTGCTGCACACCCAGGACCTGCGCCACGTCATCAAGGAACGCGGGGCGTCGGGCAGGGACGATCCCGTTCTGCTCGAACCTGCGGTAGGACTTCGGCGAGATGCAGAGCGCCTTCACAACCTCTTTGGCCGTGAGTCCGCTCGCGCGGCGGATGTCCGCCAGGTCCCAGTGCTGACGACGCCCTCTACGCATCAACATGTGGGGCACCACGTTCAGGGCCTCTGCAAGCTCACGAATCCGCTTCGGATCCGGCGTCTGGTGCCCGTTTTCGTAGGCCAGGATCTGTGACTTCGTCGTACCTACCCGTGCCGCGAGAGCCTTGGCCGTCAGGGACCCCGTGCTGGGCACTCCGTTGCCGTCTAGCTCGAGGTACCTGGTCCGGAACTCAAGGAGAGCAGATGGATCGAAGTCCGCCAGGCCACGCGCCATGGTCATCCCCTTCAACTACCGGTGGGGACCGGTTTAGAGGTACCGTTTGTTTCCACCAGTCGGTGACTCCGAAGCGTAACGGAAGGTTCGGGCCTGCTGAAAGACCTTTTTTAGTGGCCAAACAGCTAGCTGGACGCGGGTAAATGAGCGAAGTTGGAGCTCATCGAGCGCACGGTGGGGGAACACCTCTCCATGCGCCCTGCGCACAGAAGAGTGGCCCCACGCCCCCTTGGTTAGCTAGACCGTAGGTGGGGGCGCGAGGCCGGCGAATGGGAGCTTCGGCTCCGTACGGGCTCCCTGTTCCACCAGGGGGCCCGTCGCCGTTTACAGGTCCAGCAGGTGACGCAGCAGGGCGCTGAGCCCTTGAAGTGCCAACCAGCCGAGAGCCTGCTTCACGACCTTGCGGGTCCGACTCTCCCCGCACTTAGGCGGGGTTGCTTCCATCTCGCATCACCTCCCTCCCGGGGCGGTCGACCCCGATCGAGAAAGACGACCGAAGCTCCCAAAGGGAAAGGCGATAGACAGACTCTACCGGGTTGCGACTACAGCCAGGCGCCCTCCAGGGGCGGCACAACGCTCAACTCCGCAGAAAGTTACTTCGCCTGACGGGGGAGCAGATTCGGAACCTCTTCAACCGCTTCTCCTTTACCGGGAAGTAACACGGAAGAAGGGGACGACGGGATCCAATCCTCTTCGAATCCTCATCGTTCCAGCCCGGTTTGCCGTGTAATGCCAGGGGCCCCAGCTGGCCTGCCGTGCCCCAGTAGCCCCTCACGCCATAGAACGCGAAGCGTGACGCTTACCACACTCTGAGCGAGCAGTGGTCCCCATTCCTGTCAGGCCCATGAAGAACTCGCAGGGTCATGGGCGTCTTGAGTGCATCTGGCCTGAGTTGCACTCGCCGAACCGTCTGCCAACCTCGAACATCTTCACGGATTCCAAAGCGGCGAACGAGACCAAGTGGTCGAATGTCTCGATCGCGGCCACGCAAGGGCCATGCCCTTGCGGCCCTCCACGCCCGCGGGACGCAGGGCGCCGCTGCGTCCGCTTAGGGGCGCGGCGACCGCTCGTCGTCGCGGGGCGCCGCGGCTACGTCCTGCTGGCACAACCGGCGCAATCGCTCACTCGTAGCTCGGTGCTCCTCGAAGCGCTCGCGTCGTTTCTCCGTGAGGAAGAGCATCGGCAGCCCGACGTCCAGGAGGAAGTCGGGGCAGGGGCCGGTAAGCGGGAGCGGGTCGAAGATGGCCAGCAGGGCCCCGCGCTCGTTAACGAGCGGGACTCCGCTGGAGTAGCGGCTGTCTCCCACACTCCAGCCGACAGTCACGCGGGTGAGGAACATGGCGTGCGGCGTGGGCCTTGGCTCGTTCGATTCCGGGCAGTCGGGCGGAGTGCCGGGCCAGGGCCGCCCGGTCCGGGTCGGAGCGTGCCATACGTTCGGCGAACGCGGCCTCTTCCCGGGCGTACCCCCGCCGCTCGGCACGCTCCTGCTCCTCCTGCGCTACCCGCTGCTGCTTTTCCTCATCTCCCAGCTTCTTGGCCTCCGCCAGTACGCACTTGGGGTGGCCCCACACCAGCGTTACCGGCCGGACCACGTGACGGTTCGGCGTGCGTGGAGCGTGCGAGACGAACCGCGAGGTGAGGACTCTGCCGACGAACTCGGAGAGCGGCATGGACGGCTCGGGGTTCCAGTAGGCACCGGTGAACCGGGCCATGGGCTCGACGGCGACCAGGTCCTTGTCCTGCCGGGTCAGCCGCACCGAGGGAACGGCACCCGTGGTCAGAGGGGTTCCACCTTTCAGCCGCCTTTTCGGTCCCTACAGTTGCCCCATGAGCACTGAAGTCGGGCCCGGGATGGTCCGAGAGAGAATGATCGTTGAGTACCCGGTCGACACCCGCCTCTCGCAGTCGAATATCGCGCCGGGCGGCCGCAACGGCCTCCTGCGCGACGAAGGTAACCACCTCGTCGGCCACAGCGTGCTCTACTCGGCTGACGGCGACCTGCTTACCCGCGCCGAGGCCGAAGCCCTCGCGGACGACAGGGCCAGGCTCACGCAGGCCGAGGCGGAGGCCATGCTCAAGCTGGCCATGGCGGGCGCCGCCGCAGTGGGCATCGTGGTGACCGCTGCGGCGGTCAAGGCCGCCCCGTATGCCAGAAGGGGCTTCGAGAACCTCAAGTCAAAGCTGAATCGCAGTACACCGGAAATCGCTGCAGAGGCATCCGGAACCATCATTGAAGTCGATGGATCAGCTCTATGAGCAATCTTTTTCGCTAGCGAAAAAGATTGCTGAGATGGTGTCTATAAAGCTACTTATATGGGGGAGGGGTGTCAGCAGCCCGCTGACACCCCTCCCTTGCCCGTCGGGTGTTTGGATCACGGGCCAGCGCTGGAAGCCGCCGCACGATGGCGGTGACATCGAGGCTGTTGGCGCCCTGCAAAGTGACCTGTAGTGTGTTGGGTAAGTCGGTGACCGCGGGTCGCCGGAAGTGGAGCCAGGTGACCTGGGGCAGACCGGGAGCCTGGCTCGGCGCATTTCCGGGGCGCTTCAGCAGTCGGTGGGCACATCGAAGTCGAGCAGAGTTTCCCCGAGCAGCATGGTGTACCGCGGATCGCCCTTGCGCTGGGCGTGAACGGCTCCCGCGACGATGTCGGAGATCCAGAGCAGCGGCTCCGTATGACCGGGCACATGATCGGCACGGAACACGGCCCCCTTGGGCAGGACCGTTTGCCGGGCACGGGCGACCGTGCTGATGTCCTTTTTGTTGAGTGTGGTCTCGCGTGCCTCGATGAAGAGCCGGTCGACCTCGAACGCGTGCAGTTCGATGACGAGCGCAGTCAGCGACTTGCTCCGGGCCCGTTCCTGTCGCCGCTTGGGCACTGGTGTACCAACGGCCACCACGTGCAGGCCGTTCTGGGTGGCTACGAGCTCGGCGGCGTCGCGACGCTGCCGATGGTCCATCTCGGTCCAGTGGGACTTGCTGGTGTCCCGCTGTCCCTTCAGCGCCCGCATGGCCGCACGGACGTCGTCGGTGACGGCGGGGTCGATGATGGTGGCGGCGAGGATGTAGAAGCCGTTCTCGCTGTTCTCGTGGAAGGACTCGTCCAGCCAGGCTGGCTTCTGTCCGCCTTCGGTGTGGGGTCCCCCCTGGGTCTGGTTGATCAGGTCACCCCTTGTTCCGGGAAGGGCTCGCGGCGCTCTTCTTCGCGGTTGTGGACTTCGTGGTGGCCGGCGCGGCCTTGCGGGCCTTGCGGGGCCTGGCGATCGCGGTCCGCTGGTAGAGGTACGTCACGGTGACGCCGGCCGGGGTGAGCGGAGCCTTCTTGAAGACCTTGATGCGCTCCACGAGACCGAGGTCGAGGAGCTTCTTCAGCCCGCGTTCGTGAGTGTCCGCCGACCAGCCGTACCACTCGGGCGCCTTCTCGGCAGGGAAGGCGGACCACGCCTTCTCCCGGGCGATGACCAAGAGCAGAGCGAGGGCCGGCAGGTCCAAGCTCTCGTCGTACCCCTTCGTCCAGAACGTGGTCGGGATCTGCAGAAAGCGGTCCTCCTCGGTTTTCCCGTCAGGGCGGTCGTACGCCCTGCCGCTGCCGTCCTCCCGCAGCAGGGTGACCGTGATCATGGCGCCCGCGCGGCTGCACTTGATCAGGTTCCGAACCTCCAGCCGGCGCAGCGCCCGCCAGGCGCCAGTTCGGGCGGACTGATCGGTCGCGGTCGCCTGGATGTCCATCAGCCGTGCCCACACCGCACTGTCGTGCCTCGTGGACCAGCCGGAGACACCGTTGCTGCACGCGGCCACGATCATCAGGTACGCCTTCAGGCCCCGGAGGTCTCTGCCCGTCACGAAGTCCTTGAGTGGGCCGTGGCGGCTCGCGGCCCCCTTGGGGGCCTGGACGAACACCTTGCGCAAGGGCACGTTGGACCGGATCGAGCGCTCAAGAACCTGCGCCCGGGTGTCCCTGCCGGTCGCCTTGTGTTCCTTCATGTCCTGCTCGGTGTGCGATGTCCTCTTCATGGCCCTGAAGATAGCCATCCCAGCGCACCCAAACCAAACGATTCAGCCCTACCGGAGGTGCACGCCCCAGCGGGTACATGAAAGGGCCAATTGAAAGATCAACCTGACAGTCCCAGGTGAAAGTTCAACTGGGATGACCAAATGACATGGGCTCCGGGACCCCTCAGCTCTGCAACCTGCACATGCTGCACGGGGCCTCACCGCACGATGGCGTGTCACGCCGACCATCTCGCTTCTGCGCAAAACCGGCTGAGGGCAGGCCCACGACCTGCGGTGCCGCCGCTTCAGGCCCAGGCCGAAGCCACCCGCCGGTGCCCAGCGCTGATACTGGCGGCCCAGGCAGAGCCGCGCCTCGGGGAGAGGCGCGAAGAAGGGGGACGAGTGGGCGGCGAGTTGATCACTGCGATAGTCGCCGTGGTCGTGAGCGTGGTGGGCATCGTCTACACGTCGTCGCAGACGAAGACGGCGAAGGATGCTGCCAAGGCCGCGCGGGAGCAGGTGGAGCTGATGCGGCGGCAGATCGAGGGGGAGGAGAAGGACCGCTTCGAGAACAGGGGACCTGTCTTCTCCGTGGAGCGCGCCTACACCGACGAGTCGGACGTGAATGTGCCTCGCGCTCTGGTGAAGATCGAGCAGGCGTCCGGTCCGCGGCTCGCCTCCGTGGCGGTCAGCGCGACGGGGGACGGAGTCGAGGGGATGCGGGGCGCGTACGACCCCGATTTGGCCTGGGACTACCGTCGCGAGCCGTCGATCGACCTGGGGACGTCGAGTCCCGGTGCACTGCACGATGTGTATGTGGAACTTGACTACCACACGCGCGAGACGGACGTGCACCTGACGCTCGTATGCGCCGACGAAGCAGGTGCACGCTGGGTGCGTTCACTGGGCACGCGGGTGGAGCCAGAGCCCGAGCCACCGCGGGGGCGAGGTCGGCGTTTCCGGGGTTGAGACGTGTGGTTCTCTCGGGGGCGCCTCTTCCCAGGGCGCCCCCGCGGTTGCAAGTCCGGTCACATTGTCGTGTCCGGTTCCTCCGCCCGACGGACGGGCCCGCACCGGGCCTCGGCCTCCTCGATGAGCCTGTTGGCGAGGCTGAGGTCGCCCAGTTCGACCGCGAGCACGGCGCGCATGAACACGGTGAGCGGGACGGCGCCGGTACGCACCTCGAAGCAGCGCAGCACCCCGTCCGAGAACGCGGGGTGGTGGCGGCAACCTGCGGCGACGCAGTAGCCCTCGACGGCCAGAGCGAGGCGCCGGTAGACGGCGTCCTTCTCCTCAGTGCACTGAGCGGGACAGCCGAGGTGGTCCAGCGTGATCCGCAGGTGGGCGGCCTTCTCCTCCGCCTTCCGGATGGTCAGCCGCCCGCCGCCGGGCGTGATGTAGCGGCCGGAGGCGGGCACCAGGGCGTACGGGTGGATCAGCGGCAGCTTCACCTCCGTCCCGTGCAGGACGGGCAGTCCGTCGTACTCGATATACGGGCCGGCGATGCCGCGGTCCTCGGTCATGCGCTCCTCGTCTCCCCCGCCTCGTCGGCGGGCTCGTGGTCCTCGTCCTCGTCGTCCTGGTGGCCGTCGGCGGGCCAGACGCCGAACGGTCCGGCCAGGCCAGGGCCGGCAGCGCCGAGCTGGGCGGCGCCGCCCTTGGTGCGGTGGTCCCGGATCACGGGCGGGGGGCCGGGGCGGTCTGGGGAGTCGTAGCGGGTACGTTCCGCAGCAGTGCGGCGGTCATCGCCAGGAGCGTCTCCGCCTCGGCCCGGTCGTAGAGGAAGTCCTTGGTGACCGGGTCGTTGTGCATGGCGCCGGACGTCTGGCTGTAGAGGGCTTCCTGGATGCGCCACCAGCGCTCGGACTGGTGGCACTGGTTGGCGAGCTTCTTCGACCCGGGCCTGTCCCAGTCCACGTGGTGCTGGATCCACTCCAGCGCCCGCCGGACTTCCAGGATCGACGCCCGGATCTCCCCGGTGGTCAGCAGCCGCTGCGCTTCCCGGAGCAGCCGGCCGACCTCGGCGCGCTGCGGGTCGCCGAGCGGGTAGGGCACGGCCATCTCGAAGGCCGCGGACGGCCCGAGCTGCGCGATCTGCTGCTCCCAGGTGCTCTTGGCCAGGGTGATGCTCTCCGTGGTCTGGGCGCACCCTGGGTATCCGGCCGCCTGCGGCAGGGTGGCGTTCAGGTCGATCTCGAACCGCACGTCACCGTTGCGGGCTTCCTCGATCGCGTGGACCTGCAGCGATGTCAGCGGGAACACCAGGTTCACCCGGTGGACCGTCACGACGGGGGTGTACGCGAGGTTCGCCGTGATCCGGCCGAGCCGGGATCGCTGCGCCGGCGCTGCGCCGAAGCCGAACAGCTCCGCCTCCAGGGCGAGGATCTTCCCTGCCTCCGCGAACGGCGACACCCCGACGGCGAGCTGCACGCTCAGCTCGTGGCCGCCCAGCGCGGGGCGCAGCCATGTCTGGGCACTGTCGACCGCCGTGGTGAACCGAATGTCGTCGAAGCGGAGTTCCTGCATGGCTCCCCCAAGAGCGTGAATGAACCGCTGATTCTGCCGGGCCGGACCGCCAGTCATCGCCGGTTTCTGAGGTCGACCGCCGGTCTGATCGTGCCGGGCCGCTCAGCTCGTCGGCCGCCAGCGCCCGAAGCCGTCTGCGGCCGCTGGAGCGGCGAACGGGCCCCGCCCCTCCCCGGCGGCCTCCGGCGGACGATCGCCCGGCACACAGCGGCCCAGGCCGCCTCCCGGCCCCCACGCCGCCGACCATCGGTGCGCCGTCCGCCCACCGCCTCCACTCTCGGGTGGACCCACGGCCTGAGGGAGGCCCGAGAAGGCCCCTGTGCGCCCCGGAGAGCGCCGATCGCGAGCCAGTGACCCTCTTCCACCCCCGACCCGCGAACGACCGTCAGGCGGCGATTTGCGGACGCCGCTCCCCGCCTCTCTCAGTCGCCGCGCGGAGCGCGTCCGCTCCATGGGTTGACCTGCACGTATCACTCAGGCCAGCCCCCACAGCGCGGGGCCCGTCACTACGCTGGCCACGACGATGCGGTCAGCCCGGCACCGGCCCTCATCCGAAGGGGTGACGGGCCCCGCGTCCTCTCCTCGAACCCCTAACAGGCCCTCCTGAGAGGGGGTGGTGATTGGCTCGGGATGCTACACAGCACATCGGTGATGCATAATGCAATGCATGTAATGCATGTACAGGGGATGCACGGGTATCGTGGTAGCGGTTCGGTGTTCTATCGGGGGGAGTTTCAAGCCATCTCCCACTTGCGGGGGAGGTGCTTCCGGATGCGGGTGGAGCGCAGCGGAATCCGCACCTGTTGCCTGGTGGCTGGCACTCGGGCCGGGGTGATGGGGTGTCACGGTTCCGGGGGTGGCCGTGTTCTCGGGATGCTACACAGACCTGCGGTGATACACCGTCATCGTGTAGCCAGCTGTTCCGGCGGAGCCGGAACCGGGTGGGGGAGCGAAGCGGACCCGCCCCGCTGTTCGGGGTGGAGCGGAGCGGAGGCCCGTGGATTGGAGCGAAGCGGAAATCCGAAAGCCGCGAAGCGGCTTTCCATCGCTTCGGCCGGGTTGCGAAGCAACCCGGTTCGCTTTCCCATCGCGCAGCGATGGGGTACCCGCTCCGCGGGG
>NZ_JBVJAM010000021.1:0-89183 GCF_055590565.1 Streptomyces sp. NPDC041814
GTACTCACCCTCTCGGGCTTTCCTCCGGGCGCTTCCCTTCGGTCTTGCGTTTCCGACTCTATCAGACTCTTTCGTGTCCGATTCCCGGTCGAAGCAGGTCAAGCGATTTTCGCTTTCCAGTTCTTCGCTTTCGCGTTTCCCTTTCCGGCGAGTCCGACACTATCAAACCTTTCCGGTCCCCCTGACCGGCCCCCCGCAGACATGCGGGTGCCCGATTTCGGGTTAGGGTTTGGGCTCAATAGCCGTTGCCGACCCCCGACTCAAAGTCGCGTTGGGGCCAGGCAGGAGTACGACAGTACAGGCAGCCGGGAGTCGAGGCAAATCGTTTCCGGTGCGCCCCTAGGTCCTCGAACCGTCAGGACTCGGGCGGAACCGGGACTTCTTATGACTTACGCTGCTGAGCAGTACGCCGTCCTCCTCTCTAGCCGCGGCGGCACCTTCGAAGCTCCACTGGGAGGCCCCCCATGACCACTGTTACGTCCCCTCTTGCCGGACGTGCCGTTGGGCTCGCTGCCGTACCCGACCCCGTCTTCGCCGGCGCGATGGTCGGTCCCGGCACCGCCATCGACCCCGTCCGCGAGCCCTCCGAGGCGGTCTCCCCCGTCGATGGAGTCGTCGTCTCCCTCCACCCGCACGCGTTCGTGGTGGTCGACAGCGAGGGGCACGGGGTGCTCACGCACCTGGGCATCGACACCGTCCAGCTCAACGGTGAGGGCTTCGAGCTGCTCGTGAGCAAGGGCGACACCGTTGCCCGCGGTCAGGCCGTCGTCCGGTGGAACCCCTCCGCCGTCGAGGAGGCCGGCAAGTCCCCCGTGTGCCCCATCGTGGCGCTGGAGGCGACGGCCGACGCCCTCTCCGAGCTCGTGGAGTCCGGCGAGGTCGCAGCCGGCGACTCGCTGTTCGGCTGGCAGTAACGCGATCGGCGCAGTGACAGCCGACTGGATATCCACCACCGCGGAGGCAACGGCCACCGCACGACCGGAGACGGGTGAAATGGAGACAACGCTGCGAGGCGTAGGCGTGAGCCACGGTGTGGCGATCGGCGAGGTACGGCACATGGGCACCGCGGTGCTCGAACCGCCGGCCAAGCAGATCCCGGCCGAGGAGGCCGAACGCGAGCAGGGGCGGGCCCGGCAGGCCGTGGAGGCCGTCGCCGCCGACCTCATCGCGCGCGGCAACCTGGCCGGTGGCGAGGCGCAGCATGTGCTTGAGGCCCAGGCCATGATGGCCCAGGACCCCGAGCTCATGGCCGATGTCGAACGCCGCATCGCCGTCGGGAGCACCGCCGAGCGCGGTGTGTACGACGCGTTCGCCTCGTACCGGGCGCTCCTCGCGGGTGCCGGCGAATACCTGGCGGGCCGGGTCGCCGACCTCGATGACGTCCGCAATCGCATCGTGGCGCGGCTGCTCGGCGTGCCGATGCCCGGCGTGCCGGACAGCGACGAGCCCTACGTCCTGATCGCCCGGGACCTCGCCCCCGCCGACACGGCGCTGCTGGACCCCGCACTGGTCCTCGGCTTCGTCACCGAGGAGGGCGGACCGACCAGCCACAGCGCCATCCTGGCCCGGGCGCTCGGCGTCCCCGCCGTGGTGGCCCTGCCCGGAGCCGGTGAGCTGGCCGAGGGCACGCTCATCGCCGTGGACGGCAGCACCGGCGAGATCTTCGTGGAGCCGAGCGACGCGAAGCGGGCGGAACTGGAGAGCGCCGCCGCCGCGCGCAAGGCCGCGCTGACTGCCGCGACGGGCCCCGGTGCCACGTCGGACGGTCACAAGGTGCCGCTGCTCGCCAACGTGGGCGGTCCCGGTGACGTGCCGGCGGCCGTGGAGGCGGGTGCGGAGGGCGTCGGCCTGTTCCGTACCGAGTTCCTCTTCCTGGACGACAGCAAGCAGGCGCCGTCCGAGGAGAAGCAGATCGCCGCGTACCGCGCGGTGCTGGAGGCGTTCCCCGAGGGCCGTGTCGTGGTGCGGGTGCTGGACGCGGGCGCGGACAAACCGCTCGACTTCCTGACCCCGGCGGACGAGCCGAACCCGGCGCTGGGCGTGCGCGGGCTGCGGAGCCTGCTGGACCACCCGGACGTGCTGCGCACCCAGCTGACCGCGCTGTCCAAGGCCGCCGAGGGGCTGCCCGTCTACCTTGAGGTCATGGCGCCCATGGTGGCCGACCGCGCGGACGCGAAGGCCTTCGCCGACGCCTGCCGCGAGGCCGGGCTGAACGCGAAGTTCGGCGCGATGGTCGAGATCCCGTCCGCCGCGCTGCGGGCGCGCTCGGTGCTGCAGGAGGTGGAGTTCCTTTCGCTGGGCACCAACGACCTGGCGCAGTACACCTTCGCGGCGGACCGTCAGGTGGGGGCCGTCTCCCGGCTCCAGGACCCGTGGCAGCCCGCCCTGCTGGATCTGGTCGCGCTGTCCGCCGACGCCGCGAAGGCCGAGGGCAAGAGCTGTGGTGTCTGTGGTGAGGCGGCCTCCGATCCGCTGCTCGCCTGCGTGCTGACGGGGCTGGGTGTGACGTCCCTGTCGATGGGCGCGGCGTCCATTCCCTATGTCCGCGCCACGCTCGCCAAGTACACGCTGGCGCAGTGCGAGCGGGCCGCTTCGGCCGCGCGTGCGGCGGACTCCGCCGAGGAAGCGCGCCGGGCGGCGCAGGCGGTGCTTTCGGGCGAGTAGTCCGGGACCGGACGACGCGAGGTGAAGGGGCCTTCCGCCGGGGACCGGCGGAAAGCCCCTTCGTCGTGTCAGCGATGCTCCTCCGGTTCGTCGGCGCCGATGTCGAAGCCCGCGCAGTACTCCACACCGGACTCGGGGGCGACGGGTTCGCCCGTCTCCGCGTCGGTGCAGTAGGCGCTGAAGACCTCGCCGGCGGTGAGCGGGTCGAGGTTGCCCCGGCTCAGCCGCCAGCCGTGCACGCGGTCCGGGGCGCCCGGCGTGCTCGTACGCAGGACGACTCCGCCGTGGCCCTCCAGGGCGATGGCCACGGCGAGGACGCTCACGAACTCGGCGCCCTCCGAGGTGTCGAGCAGGGCGGGCCCCGCGCCGGGGCGGTCGGTGTGCAGGGCGGCGAGCAGTTGGTCGTTCTCCGTGGGGGTGCTGCACACCAGGTGGTGGGTGCCGGGTCCGGCCGCCTCCAGGGTGCGTTCCAGGAGGTGGGACGCGCGGTCGAAGGCGGCGTGGCCGATGTCCCGGCCGCAGTCCGCGCAGTCGCCGAGGCCGGCGAGGAGCATGGTGGCGTACTCCCAGGTGGCCCGGCGGACCGCGCGGCCGACGAGCACCTGGATCAGTGCGTCCAGGGGCTGTCCTTCGTAGGTGACGGTGGCTCCGCAGGCGGCGATCTCCGCGGTGAAACGGCTGCGGCCCGCCGGCGTGTCGGGGGCGATGCCGGCCTCCGCGCAGTACTGCACGTACTCCAGGGGGTCGAAGAGGGCGACCGTCGTGTGCACGCCCTGTGCGGTGAGGGCCTTGAGCAGGGCCTCCACCTGTTCCAGATAGACGCCGTGGTCGTCGAAGGTGAAGGTGCGGAAGCGGCGCATCGCCGCGAAGTCCTCCTCATCGGTCAGCAGGCCGATGGTGGTCGGTGCTTCGCGGCGCAGCGCGCGTCGCATGGTGGTGGTCACGGTCCGTCCGTGGACGGTGGTCCGCTTGTTCCTCGTCTGCGCCATGATGTCCCCCAGTGCGCTGTCGATCATTGCTCACTCAGCGTAACCAGGGGCACTGACAACGGGGCTCTCAGCGGCGTTCGCGGGCCAGCTTCTCGTAGAAGTGGAGGAGCTCCAGGTTGTCGATCGAGCCGGGGTTGACGGCCTTTTCCAAGGCTGTTCCCTGGAGCAGGCGCTTGACCGGAACCTCGATGCGCTTGCCGGTGAGGGTGTGCGGGATGCCCGGGACCTCGATGACCTCGTCGGGGACGTGGCGGGGCGAGAGGTTCTCGCGGATGGTGCGCTTGATGCTGTCGCGGAGGGCGTCGTCCAGGGTGGCGCCTTCTGCGAGGTGGACGAAGAGCGGCATCCAGTAGCCGCCGTCCGGTTCCTCCAGGCCGATGACGAGGGATTCGCGGATCTCGGGGAGGCGTTCGACGGCCTCGTAGATGTCGGCGGAGCCCATGCGGACGCCCTGCCGGTTCAGGGTGGAGTCGGAGCGGCCGTGGATGACGACGGAGCCGCGGTCGGTGATCGTGATCCAGTCGCCGTGGCGCCAGACGCCGGGGTACACGTCGAAGTAGCTGTCGTGGTAGCGGCTGCCGTCGGGGTCGTTCCAGAAGCGGACCGGCATGGAGGGCATCGGCTCGGTGACGACGAGCTCGCCGACCTCTCCGGTCAGCGGTCGGCCCGCCGGGTCCCAGGACTGGAGGCTCGTGCCGAGGCAGGCGGCCTGGAGCTCGCCGATGTGGACGGGGAGGGTGGGCACCGCGCCGGCGAAGCAGCTGCAGACGTCGGTGCCGCCGCTGACGGAGGCGATCCACAGGTCGTCGGCGACCTCGTCGTGGAGCCAGCGGAAGCCGTCGGGCGGGAGCGGGGAACCGGTGGTGGCGACGCACTGCACGCGGGAGAGGTCGAGGTCGCGTCCCGGGTGGATGCCGGCCTTGCGGCAGGCCATGACGTAGGCGGCGGAGGTGCCGAAGAGGGTGGCGCCGGTCTGTTCGGCGACGCGCCACTGGGCGCTGACGTCCGGGTAGCCGGGGCTTCCGTCGTACAGCACCAGGGTGGTGCCGGTGAGGAGGCCGGAGACGAGGAAGTTCCACATCATCCAGCCGGTGGAGGTGTACCAGAAGAAGCGGTCCTCGGGGCCGAGGTCGCAGTGGAGGCCGATCTGCTTGAAGTGTTCGAGCAGGATGCCGCCCTGGGACTGGACGATGGCCTTGGGGAGGCCGGTGGTGCCCGAGGAGTAGAGGACCCAGAGCGGGTGGTCGAAGGGCACCTGCTCGAAGACCGGTTCGGTGTCGGCGGTGGTGAGGGCGGCCCAGTCGAGGGCGCCTTCGGGCGCTTCGGTGCCCAGCAGCGGGATGTGTACGACGGCGCGCAGGGTGGGGAGTTCGCGGCGGAGCTCGGCGACGGTGTCGGCCCGGTGGTGCTCCTTGCCGCCGTAGCGGTAGCCGTCGACGGTGAACAGGACGACGGGTTCGACCTGCTGGAAGCGGTCGAGGACGCTGCGGGCGCCGAAGTCCGGGGCGCAGGAGGTCCAGACGCCGCCGACGGCCGCGGTGGCGAGGAAGGCCACGACGGCCTGCGGGATGTTGGGGAGGTAGCCGCTGACGCGGTCGCCGGGGGTGACCCCGAGGGCGCGGAGTTCGGCGGCGAGCGAGCCGACCTGGCGGCGGAGCTCGGACCAGGTGGTCGGGGCCTGGGTGTGGCTCTCGTCCACGTGGAGCAGGGCGGGCGCGTCGGCGCGCAGGGGGTCCTCGGCGGCGCGCAGCGCGTGCTCGGCGTAGTTGAGCGTGGCGCCGGGGAACCAGGTGGCGCCGGGCATCGAGCGGTCGCCGATGACCTGCTCGTACGGGGTGGAGAAGCGCACGTCGAACCATTCGGCGACGGCCTTCCAGAAGGTGTCGAGTTCCTCGACGGACCAGCGGTGCAGACTGGCGTAGCCGCCCTCGGCGGGGGCGCCGTGGTGCTCGGCCGCCCAGCTCTGGAATCGGGTGACGGCGGCGGTCGCGACGCGGTCGGGGCCGGGCTGCCACAGGGGGGCTTCGTCGGCTGCTGAGGTCATGGGGCGGCTCCCTGGCTGTAGCGGGTACGCGGAGTGTGCGCAGGTCGCGCGCACGTGCGGGGGTGTGCGCGTGAGGCGACGCCACGGACGATGCCATGTGATCGTCTTTCGCACCAGGGTTGCCCGTACATGGTTCCGTGTCCCGGTATGTGCTCCCGCCACGTCCGGTGCGGGGTGAACGGAAGTTGAACGGCGCCTGTTCGCGGCCGGGCGGGTGGCAGGGTGAGCGGCATGAACGGTCGTGACCTGGTGCGCTCGGTGAAGCTGGTGGGTTCGAAGCGGGGGCGGCGCACGGTGCGCTCGGCGTGGCGCCGGGCGCGTGCGGACGCGCGGGCGCTGCCGGGGCGCGGGGCGGAGCGGGCGCGGGTGCCGGGTCCGGTGACAGGGGCGGAGCCCGGGCCCGGGGGCGGTGTCGTGCGGTTCGCCCGTTCGGAGCTGCGGATCCGGGTGGCGGTGGGCGGGGCGGTGTTCTGGGGGTGGGACGGGGCTGAGCCGGGGCCGTCGTACGCGGTGGACGGGGAGGGGCCCGCCGCGGATCCGCGGGCGGTGCTGGAGCCGGGTACAAACGGCGGCTGGCAGGTGGTGGCGGAGCGGCTGACGGTCGCGGTGTCGCGGCACGGGGCGGTGGAGCTGCGGACGCCGGGCGGGGTGGTGTTGCGCCGGGAGCTGCCGCCGCGCTGGTGGGAGCCGGTGGCGGGCGGGGGCGCGCGGTGGGTGCAGCGTTCGGAGGTTCCGGCGGACGCGCGGTTCTTCGGGCTGGGCGGGAGGTCGGCGGGGCCCCGGCTGCGGGACGGGACGTACGCGCTGTGGAACACGGACCCGGGCGGGAGGTTCGGGCCGGGGGACGATCCGCTGTATCTGACGATGCCGGTGCAGCTGGTGGTGGCGGACGCGGGGACGCACCTGGTGTTCTACGACAACTCGTGGTCGGGCGGGGTTTCGTTGCGGGAGGGGAAGGAGGGCGCGGGGTCGGGGCACGACCGGCCGGGCGCTTCGGAGGTGCGGGTGGACGGCGGGCCGCTGCGCTGCTGGGCGGTGGCGGGTACCCCGGCCCGGGTGCTGGCGGGGTGGTCGGCGCTGACGGGGGCGGCCGCGGTGCCGCCGTCCTGGGCACTCGGGCCGCAGCACGCCCGGTGGGGCTTCGGGTCCGCGCGGGAGGTCCGGCGGATCGTTGCGGGGTACCGGGAGCGGGGTCTTCCGCTGTCGGTGCTGCACCTGGACATCGATCACTACGACGCGCACCGGGTGTTCACCGTGGATCGCGGGCGGTTCCCGGATCTGCCGGGGCTCGCCGGGGAGTTGCGGGAGGCCGGGGTGCGGCTGGTGTCGATCGTGGACCCGGCGGTCGCCGCGGACAGGGGGAACGCGGTCTACGAGTCCGGCCGGGCGGTGGGCGCGTTCGTCCGGGATGCCCGGGGGCGGGAGGTGCGCGGGGAGGTGTGGCCGGGGGTGTGCGTGTATCCGGACTTCACGGATCCGGGGGTACGGGAGTGGTGGGGCGGGCTGTACGCGGAGCGGCTGGCGCAGGGTTTCTCCGGGGTGTGGCACGACATGAACGAGCCGGTGTCGTTCGCGGCGTTCGGTGATCCTTCGCTGCCCCGGTCGGCGCGGCACGCGCTGGAGGGGCGCGGCGGTGATCACCGGGAGGCGCACAACGTGTACGGGCTGGCGATGGCGCGGGCCGGTTACGAGGGGCTGGCCCGGCTGCGGCCGGAGGAGCGGCCGTTCCTGTTCTCGCGGTCCGGCTGGGCGGGGATGCAGCGGTACGGGGGCACCTGGTCCGGTGACGTGGCGACGGGGTGGCCGGGACTGCGGGCGTCGTTGGCGCTGGTTCTGGGGCTCGGGCTGTGCGGGGTGCCGTACTCGGGTCCGGACGTGGGCGGGTTCGACGGGTCGCCGTCGCCCGAGCTGTATCTGCGCTGGTTGCAGCTGGGCGCGTACCTGCCGCTGTTCCGTACGCACTCCGCGATCGACGCGGGGCGCCGGGAGCCGTGGGAGTTCGGGCCGGAGGTGCTGGCGGGGGCGCGTGCGGTGCTGGTGGAGCGGGAGCGGCTGCGGCCGTACTGGGTGACCCTGGCGCGGCTGGCGGCGCTGACGGGTGCCCCGTACGTACGCCCGTTGTGGTGGTCGGCGCCCGGGGAGCGGGGGCTGCGGGACTGCGAGGACGCGTTCCTGCTGGGTGACGCCCTGCTGGTGGCGCCCGTGCTGGAGCCCGGGGTGGTGCGGCGGGCGGTACGGCTGCCGCCGGGGCGCTGGTACGACACGGTGAGCGGGGCGGTGTACGAGGGGCCGGGGCGGGTGGTGGTGGAGGCGCCGTTGTCCCGGGTGCCGGTGCTGGCCCGGGCGGGGGCGGTGATTCCGGTGCGGGGTGCGGACGGCGGCCCGGAGCTTGAGGTGTGGGCGCCGGTCGCGGGGAGTCCGGGGGGCGGGACGGTGGTCCGGGACGCGGGTGACGGCTGGGAGCCGGTGCGGGTCGAGCGGTACACGTCGCGGCTGGAGGGCGGGCGCGTCGTGGTGGAGCGGGACGGCGGGGCGGTGGACTGCCCGGTGCGGGTGCGGGGTGCGGGGGTTCAGCGGTAGCGGCCGGCGAACCAGCGGTGGACGGCTTCGGTGTGGAGGGGGAAGGCGAGCGTGGCGGGGGCGGTGAGCAGGGTGTGGCCGGACGTCTCGTCGGTGGGGGCGGACGGCGGGAGCGCGGCGGCGGGCCGTTCCGGGAGGAGTCCGAAGAGGAGCAGGTGTCCGGCGGGTGAGCTGAGGGCGTCGGCGAGGCGGACGTCCTCGGGGCGTGCCTCGATGCGGGTCTCCTCGCGCAGTTCGCGTACGACGGCGTGCTGCCAGTCCTCGGCGTGGTCGATGAAGCCGCCAGGCAGGGCGAGGCCGCCGCGTGCGGGTTCGATGGTGCGGGTGATGACGACGAGGCCGGTGGTGTCTCCGTCGGTGACGGGGAGCAGGGCGACGGCGACCGGGAGCGGGTTGCGGTAGGCGGTCTCGCCGCAGGCGGCGCAGGTGCGGGGCCAGGTGGCGGGGTCCGGCAGGCCGGTGTAGGCGGCTCCGCAGGCGGGGCAGTGGGTGTACGTCACGGGCTGCTCCGTTTCCTCGGTGGGCCGGGCCGGCTCTCGTGGTGACGGGGCGTGGGACCGGTGGCGGACACGCGCGGACTGTACCGGATCTCCCTTCCGGCGGCCCGGGACCGTGGAGGATGTGCTCATGACAGCCATTGCGACCGCTTTCCGTGCCCTGGCGGCCACCGCCGCCGCCCTGCTCGCCGTGACCGTCACCGCGCCGGTGGCGCAGGCGAGGCCCGAGCCGAAGGCGCCCCGGGAGTTCGTCCCGCTGCGTTCGGTGGACCCCACGATCATCCAGGAGATGCGCTACCCGACCGCCCACGACTTCATGGGTGAGCCCGTGGACGGCTACCGCCAGCCGCTCTGCGTCCTGACCCGGCCGGCTGCCGAGGCCCTGCACCGGGCGCAGGTCCGGCTGCTGCGGCAGGGCTACTCGCTGAAGGTGTACGACTGTTACCGACCGCAGCGGGCCGTCGACCACTTCGTGCGGTGGGCGAAGGACCTGGACGACGAGACGATGAAGGGCGAGTTCTATCCCCGGGTCGACAAGTCACGCCTCTTCGCGGACGGTTACATCGCGGAGAAGTCGGGGCACAGCCGGGGCAGCACCGTGGACCTGACGCTCGTACGGCTCCCTGCCCTGCCGACCAGGCCGTACCGGCCGGGCGAGAAGCTGGTGCCGTGCTACGCGCCGCAGGCCGACCGCTTCCCCGACAACTCGGTGGACATGGGCACCGGTTTCGACTGCTTTGACACGCTCTCGCACACCGATGACCCGCGTATCCAGGGTGTGCAGCGCGCCAACCGGCAGTTCCTGAAGAAGACGCTCACCGAGGCCGGTTTCGTGAACCTGGCCGAGGAGTGGTGGCACTACACCTTCCAGCCCGAGACGTTCCCGGGCACCTACTTCGACTTCCCGGTGGCCCGCAGGTCGGTCGCCGGGCGCTGAGCCGGCAGCACGGGCGGCCGGGACCACCCCCGTGGGTTCCGGCCGCCCGTTCTCCCTTCCGGACGCGGCCCAGCCGTTTCCGGTTGCCGGATCAGCCATTACGGTGCCCGTATGTCACAGCAGACGTTCGATTCGTACGAAGAGTTCTGGCCGTACTACGTCGCGATGCACTCGCGGGCCGCGACCCGGTGGGTGCATCTCACCGGCACCCTGACCGGTCTCGCCGTCAGCGCGTACGGACTGGCGCGCGGCCGGAAGCGGTATCTGGCCGCGCTGCCGCTCATCGGCTACGGCACGGCCTGGCCCGCGCACTTCCTGATCGAGAAGAACAACCCGGCCACCTTCGGCCACCCGGCCTGGTCGCTCCGCGGTGACGTGCAGATGATCCGCATGATGCTGGCCGGGCGCGACCGCGAGCTGGCGCAGACCGCCGAGAAGTGGCTCGCGGAGAACGGCCGTTAGGTCGTGACGGGCTCGCGCGGGCGGTCCGCGCGGGCCAGGGCGTGTTCGACCACGGCCACCAGCACGTCCCGGGCCGACGCCCGGTCCCGCGCGTCGCACATCAGGAGCGGCACCTGCGGGTCCAGGTCGAGCGCGGCCCGTACCGTCGTCTCCGGGAACAGCTCGGTGCCCTCGAAGCGGTTGACGGCGACGGCGAACGGAATCTCGCGGCGCTCGAAGTAGTCGACGGCCGCGAAGCAGTCGGCCAGGCGCCGGGTGTCCGCGAGGACGACCGCGCCCAGCGCGCCCTGCGCCAGCTCGTCCCAGAGGAACCAGAACCGGTCCTGCCCCGGCGTACCGAAGAGGTACAGCACCAGGTCCTCGCGGAGCGTGATCCGCCCGAAGTCCATGGCCACGGTCGTCGTGGTCTTCCCCTCGACGCCGTCCAGGTCGTCCACCGGACGGCCCGCCTCGGTCAGCCGTTCCTCCGTGCGCAGCGGCCTGATCTCGCTGACCGCGCCCACCAGCGTCGTCTTGCCCACGCCGAAGCCGCCCGCCACCAGGATCTTGAGGGTGACGGGCTCCACGCGCCGCCTGCTGCGGCTAGAGCGCCCGAAGGCCATTGATCACCTCACGGAGAATGTTCACGTCCGGCAGCTCGGCCGGCGGAACGGGACGGGTCACGTGTACCAGCTCGTCGTCCACGAGATCGCCCACCAGCACCCGCACCACGCCCACGGGCAGGTCCAGGGACGAGGCGAGCTCGGCGATCGACTGGGGCAGCTCACCGCAGAGTTCGAGGATCTCGACGTGTTCCGGGGTGAGCAGCTGGTCGCTGTCCGGGTCGTCGGCCGCGGGTTCGGGCACGACGATCGCGATCAGGTCGAGGCGGTGACGGGACGCACTGCTGGTGCGCCCGCGGGTCATCGCGTAGGGGCGGACGACGGGGCCCGCGTCGTCGTCGTACCAGCGCGGGGCCGGCGGCCTTTCCGGGGTCTCCGGGGAGCCGGGCGATGCGGCGCTCATGGCGTCCGCTCACCCCCCGGAGGGCTGACCGGCCGTCCGGGGCGCGTTCGCCAGGTGGCTCCCCACGCGCTTGACCATGAGCGTCATCTCGTACGCCACCTGCCCCACGTCGGAGTCGGATTCGGCCAGTACGGCGAGGCAGCTGCCGTCGCCGGCCGCCGTGACGAAGAGGAACGCCTCGTCCAGCTCCACGACGGTCTGGCGGACCCGGCCCGCGTCGAAGTGGCGGCCGACGCCCTTGGCCAGGCTGTGGAAGCCGGAGGCGACTGCGGCCAGGTGCTCGCTGTCCTCCCGCGTCAGGTCCTTGGACGCGCCGGTGGGCAGCCCGTCGCTGGAGAGCACCAGCGCCTTGCGGATGCTCGCGACGCGCGCGACGAGTTCGTCGAGGAGCCAGTTGAGTTCGCCGGACCCCTGGCGTGCGGTGTCGGCTGCGGCGTTCGGTGCGGTCATGGGCCGTCCCCTCCCGGAGTGGTTCCTGGTGCGGTGTCGCCGGGGCCGGTCGGGTCCTCGGCGTTCTCCTGGCGGCCGCGCTGCCAGCCACGCTGGAGCGAAGCCATACGGCTGCGTACCTCGTCGGCGTCCCGCTCGATGTCGTCGGCGCTCCCGGCCGGGCCGGGCCCTGACGTGCGGGCGTCCGGCCCCTCGCGGAGCTGCGGGGCGAGGCTGGCCTGCCGGACGCGGCGGGGCAGGCCGCCCAGGGTGTCGGGGGCGGCCTCGGGCGTACGGGGCGCGGGGACGGCGGGGCGGCGGTCCGGCGCCCCGCCGTCCACCGGGCGGGTCGGCTCGCGGTCCTCGGAGGCGGGGTGGGCACGGCCTCCCTCGCGCTCTCCCGCGCGGCCTCCCCCGTCGACCCGGCGGCCGCGGTCGGTGACCAGCGTCGGCGGGCGGCGCCGACGGGGCAGCGGCCGGGTGCCCTCGGGGTGCAGCGCCCGCACGCCGTCGTCGGGGGCCTGCTGGTGCTGTTCGCGGACCCCGTCCCGGCGCAGGGCGCGGGCGCGGAAGATGCCGCCGCGTTCGCTCTCGGTGTCCTCCAGGTCCGCGACCCCGTCGAGCACGGAGTCGAGCCCGGGGCCCGCCACCGCTTCGAGGACCGGGTCGCGGGTGAAGTCCAGCGGTTCGTCGCCCTCCAGCTCGACGGGGCCATTGAGCAGGGCCGGGTCGACCAGGCCGGTGGGAACCGGTGAGAGGCCGCTCGGCCGGCCCGGCACCGGGTCCTCGGCCTCGGGGCGCCGGGGCTCGCCGTCCGGCGTGCTGCCGGCGATGGCCTTCTCGGCCCGGCGGTCGAGGCGGAAGCCGGTGCCGTGCGATTCGGGGGCGTCGGTGAGGAGGGCGGCGGGGATGAAGACGACCGCGGTGGTGCCGCCGTACGGGGAGGTCTGGAGGGAGACGCGGACGTTCTGCCGCTGAGCGAGCCGGCTGACCACGAAGAGGCCGAGGCGGTCGGTGTCGGAGAGCTCGAACTCGGGGGTCTCGGCGAGCCGGAGATTGGCGTCGAGCAGGACGTCCGGGGGCATGCCGAGGCCCCGGTCGTGGATCTCCAGGGTGAAGCCGTTGGCAACGCGCTCACCGTGCACCTGGACCGCGGTGTGCGGGGGCGAGAACACCGTGGCGTTCTCCAGGAGTTCGGCGATGAGATGCGTGAGGTCGGCGACGGCCGGGCCGCCCACGCCGATCCGGGGGAGCCTGCGGACCTCGATGCGTTCGTAGTCCTCGACCTCGGCGACGGCGGCCCGGACCACGTCCATCAGCTGGATGGGCTTGCGCCACTGCCGGGAGGGGGCGGCGCCGGAGAGGATCACCAGGCCCTCGGCGTGCCGGCGCATGCGGGTGGTGAGGTGGTCGAGGCGGAAGAGGTCGGCGAGTTCGTCGGTGTTCTCGGTGCGGCGCTCCATGGTGTCCAGGAGCGTGAGCTGGCGGTGGAGCAGGACCTGGTTGCGGCGGGCGAGGTTGACGAAGACCTCGGAGACGCCGCGGCGCATGTCGGCCTGTTTGACGGCGGCCTCCACTGCGGCGCGTTGCAGGGTGTTGAGGGCCTGGCCGACCTGGCCGATCTCGTCGCGCTCGTACTGGAGGTGCGGGGACTCGGTCTCCACGTCGACCTGTTCGCCCGAGGCGAGGCGGCGCATCACGCTCGGCAGCCGGACGCCGGCGACCTCGTGGGCGTCCTTGCGCAGCCGGGTGAGGTCGCGGACGAGCTCGCGGCCGATGCGCACGGAGACGAAGACGGAGACGACGAGGGCGAGGAAGCCGAGGACGCCGGCGATGCCCGCCTTGATGAGGATGCCGTAACCGGCGGGCCTGCCCCGGTCCTTGAAGCGGTTGTTCATCTCCGTCGAGTCGTTGGCCAGCCGCTCCAGGGCGGCCGGGGCGACCTCCTGCCAGCGGGCGGCGTCGGCGGTGCGCGGGCTGGTGGTGGGGCCCCGGGAGATGATCCCGTTCTCGGCGGAGCGCAGCGGTTCGCTGTCCGGGCCCTGCCAGTACTCCTGGACGCGGCGGCGTTCGGAGGCGGGGAGGAGGTCGAGGTTGGTCTCGTAGAGCAGGCCGCGCTGGGCGACGAGGTCAGATATCTGGCGGAGTTCGGGGGCGGTGAGGCGGCCTGCCAGGAGTCCGGAGGCGACCAGGGCGTCTTCCCGGGAGAGCATTTCGCGGGCGCGGGATATGCCGGTCAGCGCGCGGACCTGCCGGTCCATGGAGACGTTCTCCATGGTGTGCAGGCCGGTCAGAAACCGGTAGCAGGGGTCGATCAGGCGGTTGTAGTAGGCCATCGCCTTGAGCCGGCCGATGGTGCGCTTGTCGACGGAGTCGCGCAGGGCGTCGAGTCCTTCGACGGCGCCGAGTATCGAGCCGAGCTGCGATTCCGCGGTCGCACCGAGCGCGTCGCGGATGTCCTTCTGCCCGGCACTCTCACGGACCTCGGCCACGACGCGGTCGGTGGCGGCGCGCTGCCTGCGCAGTACGGGCAGGGCGTCGGACGCACGCGGGTCGGCGAGAAAGACCAGGGTCTGGCGGCGTTCGCTCTGGATGACCTTGACGGTGTCCTCCAGGGGGTGGCCGACCCGCTCCACGACGGTGCTCGCCCCCAGTAGTTTCCCGGCCTCGCGCCCGGTGAGATAGGTGGCGAATCCCCAGAGGGCCGTGAGCGATACGAGGGGCACCACGAGCAACGCCACGATCTTCCTGCGGATGGACTTTCCGCGAAAGCGCATGGCCTCCCCCAGGTCATCCCCGCGGGACCGGGGACGGGTTTCGTCAACAAACGGCGCGAGCCTACTACCGACACACAGACAACTCGAAGGCATGTCCGGACGATTTTCGGCCGCCTTACCGGGAGTTGACCATGGCTTGTCCCGGTATTCCGGGAGATGAAATTCACGAAAGCGACAGAAGAGGCCCCGGGGCATGGCAGGTTCCTTCACGTCCCGGTTGGCTGGAATTCTTCGTTTCGTGACGCCTGGGAGGAATCTTCACCGCTGACCACTCGTCTGTCTGTACGGGGGTAGGGGGACCAACGGGGCAGGCTCGGGCGGACGGGACGGACCGGCCGCGTAGAAAGGGTGTATGCCGGGCAGCAACCCTGATGTCGGACAGCGGTGGGAGTGAACGGCCTTGGACACACAGGAGCGTGAGGGCGCGGTGGGTGACACGGGTGCGCGGGAGTCGCGGGACGTTTTCCGGCAGCCGCTCTGGGTGGAGGAGCCCGCGACGCGGCGACGGATGCCGGATCCGGTGCGGACGGCGGCGGTGCGGGCGGTGCTCGTCATGTCGCTGACGATGATTCTGGCGATGGTGGCGTTCCTCACCGCGCTGGCCGGGTCCTGGCTCTCGTTCCCGATGGTGCTGAGCGCGGTGGCGAGCACGGTGGTAGCGACCTGGGCGGTGCTGGACGTCTGGGTAACCCGCCAGGTGTGGAACCAGCGCCACGGAGTGGTCTCCGAGCCCAGCAGTTCGGCCCGGCGGCTGCGCCGCGAGCGGCGCAGGGCTCGGCGTGAGGCCCGCGCCGCGCAGCGGGAGGCTGCGCGGATAGGGCGCCGGGGCGCGGACCGCCTCTCGCGGGCCTGACCACGCCCGGGCGCCCTGGCGCTACGGAGCCCGGGTCTCCTCGATCGTCTCGGACGCGTCCGGGGTCCGGGGCGCCGGGGCGCCGCGCTTGAACATGCGCGTCGCGGTGATCTCGCCGTGCACCGTCTCGCTGCCGGGGTCCTGCTGCGGCAGCCCGGGGCGCAGGTGCTCCTCGACGCTGATGTACTTCAGCCCGGCGCGCAGGTCCGCGTCGTTGCGCAGCCGGATGACGAGCGGGAATTCCGCCAGCGCCGTCGTGTCGAACAGGCCCGTGGTGTACAGCAGTTGTACGCCGAGCGCGTCGGCCACCGCACGCTGGAGCTCCAGCAGATAGGTGGCGTTGGCCCGGCCGATCGGATTGTCGAGGAACAGCGTGCCCGCGTGCCGGTGCTCCGCGCGGTCGCGCCCCCGGTCGTTGCTGCGCAGGGCGGCCATCGTGCAGTACAGGGCGATGGCCGCGGTGAGCAGCTGTCCGCCCGAGAAGACGTCGCCCATCTGCCCGACCGGCACGCGCTCGGCGCGCAGCACGGCGTCCGGCTTCAGGATCTCGACGGCGACGCCCTTGGGTTCCAGGGCCGCCCGGACCCCGCGCAGAAGCAGCGACATGCCGTCGCGGCGCAGGTCGGAGTTCTTCCGGAGGGCCGATCGCGTCGCCTCGTCGACGACCTCGCCGAGCCGTTCGGTGAGGGTGGCCTGGTCGGGCTCCTCGAAACGGATACGGAGGAATTCCTGCCCGGACCACTCCCCCAGGCCCTCCGGGAGCCGGGAGAGCCGCTGGGCGGAACGGAGCGTGGTGAGCGCGGACTCCACCAGGCCGCGCAGCCGGTCCACGATGGAGTCGCGGTTGCGCTCCAGCTGGGCCAGCTCGTCGGTGAGGACGCGCAGCCGGGGGGCGAAAGCGGCGGCCCACTTCTCCGCGTGCTCGGGGAGCGCGGCGGCGGGCAGTTCGCGGATCTGCTGCCGGGCCGGGGTGCGGACCTGCTCGTAGCGGGTGGAGTTGGCGTGGCGTACGAGGACGTCGCTCGCCTCCCGGACGGACGCTTCGGCGGCGGACAGGTCGGCGGCGCAGCCGCGCAGCGAGCGGCGGGCCTCGGCGGCGGACTGCCGGGCCTCCTCCAGGCTGCCCGGGTACGGCTCGGTCTCCTCCGAATCGTCATCGGAGCCGTGGTCCCTGAGCAGGTCGCGCAGCAGGGCGGCCGTCTCGTCGAAGCCGCCCGCCGCGTCCTCGGCGGCACGGTGGGCGTGCAGCAGCTCGGCGTGGGCGGCCCGGGCGGTGTCCAGCGCGGCGGTGGCGGCGGCCAGCTCGGCCGTGGCGGTACGCAGGAGGGCCTGGGCCTGTTCGGCGTCGGCGGGCACCCGGTCCTCGGGCAGGTCGGTGTGCAGGCTCTCGCCGTCGGCGGGCGCCAGGCGTTCGGCCTCGCCACGCAGCCGGCCCAGCTGCTCGCTCGCGGCGGAGGCCCGGGTCTCCAGGAGCTGGACGAGGGATTCGGCGCGGGCGGCCGCGGCCTGCCGGGACGGGCCGTCGGCGCCGTCGGTGCCCTCCAGGAGCTGGGCGGCCCGGGTGCGGACCTTGTTGGTGAGGCGGTCCAGCTCGGCGAGGGCGGCGCTCTCGTCGCTCTCGGCCCGGGCCTGCTCGGCGCGCAGGTCGGCGCCGACGCCCACCTTCTCGTACAGCTGGGACGCCGCCCGGTACGCCTCGCGCAGGGCGGGCAGCGCCTGGCGGGGGGTGTCCTCGCCGAGGTCGGGGAGGTGTTCGGGGGCACCGGCGATCTCGGCACGTTCGGCGCGCAGGGCGCGGGCGGTGCGGCGGGCGTCGTCGGCGGCGCGCTGGGCGGCCCGGCGGTCCTCGTCGGCGGCCCGGGCGCGCTCCAGGAAGACGGTGGCGCGGGCCTCGCTTTCCGCCGCCTCGTCGGTCAGCTCGCGCAGCTTGGCCTGCCACCCGGCCCGTTCGCGCAGCCGGAAGGCGAGCCCGGCGAGCGCGTCGGCGGCCCGGCGGGCGCGCTGGGCGGCTTCCTGGCGCTCCTCGCGGACCCGGGCGGTGTCGGCGGCGGCCTCGTCGGCCTCGGCGCGCACCGTGCGGGCCTCGGCGAGGACGGCCTCGGCGGTTTCGGCGGCGGTGCGGGCAGTGCCGGCCGCTTCGGCGAGCTCGGCGAGCATGCCGGGCGGGCAGTCGGCGCGCCAGGAGCCGATGCGGGCGGCGAGCGCGCGGTCGGCGCCGAGGCGGGCGGCGAGCACGCGGATGTCCTCGTCGCGGGCGGCGGCCCGGCTGCGCAGCGCTTGGCGCTCCTCGTCGGCGGCGTGCTCGTCGTGCATGGCCGGGTTCGGCGGTACGAGGAAGACGCCTTCGCCCGTGCCGGACGCGCCGGTGCCGGGGTCGGGCACGGGGGCGAGGAGGGCGGCGGCGGTGCCGACGGCGACGGCGGACCGGGGCAGCAGGGCGGCGGCGCCGAGGACGTCGCGGGCGCGGGCGTGGGCGCCGGGGTCGGTGATGACGACGCCGTCCACGAGCTCGGGGCGGGCGGCGAGAACGGCGGCGTGGTCGGCGGGGTCGACGGCCTGGGCGAGGTAGCGCCAGCCCGGCAGGGCGGGAATGCCTTGTTCGCCGAGGTATTCCACGGTGGCCAGGACGTCGGGGCTCGGCGGGAGGAGGCCGCCGTCGCCGAGCGCGCCCAGGATGCGGGCGTCGTCGGCGGCGGCGGTGCGCAGTTCGAACAGCCGCCGTTCGGCGGTGGCGACGCTCTGGTCGAGCAGGTCGCGCAGCTCGTCGGCGGCGCGGTCGAACTCGTCGGCGGTGAGTGCCTGGCCGGCCGGCCCGGGAAGGGCCGCGGTGGCGGCGGGCGCGCCGTGCGGGGCGGGTTCCGCTCCGTCCGGGGTGGCCGGTGCGGGGCCGGGCCCCTCGTCGTGCCCGTGCTGGGCGTCGGCGGTCCGGCCGGTACCGGCGGCGGCCTGCCGGGGGCGGGGCACCGCACCGGTCCGGTCGGCGGACAGTCCGAGCAGTTCGGCGAGGCGGGGTTCGGCGGCGATCGAGTCGGCGGCCCTCAGCTCCGCCTCGTACGCCTGCTCGGCGGCGCGGGCGGCGTCGGCGGCGCGGGCGGCGGCCAGTTCGGCGCGGGACTCGTCGGCGGTGGCCTGGCGGGCCCGGTCGGCGGCGGCTCCGGCGGCCTCGCGGGCGGTGTCCCAGGCGGCCACGGCGGCCTGTTCGGCGTCGTTGGCGGCGAGGGCGGCCCTGGCGGGGTCGGCGTGCGGCGCGGTGTCGTCGAGCCAGCCGGCCCGGACGGCTTCGGCGGTCTCCTGCTCGACCTCGGCCAGGCGCTGGCGCAGGTGGCCGGCCTCGCTGCGGGCGCGCTGGGCCTCGGTGGCGGCGGTGGTGGCGTCCCGGTGGGCGGCCTCCCCGGCGCTCTGGAGCGTGTCGGAGCGCTCCTCCTCCTCGTTGGCCCGGCTCTCGCCCGCCTCGGCTGCGGTGTGCAGGGCCCGTACGAGGTCGGCGGCGGCGCTCGCGCGGGCGGCGAGGGCGGGGGCGGCGTCGCGCTCGGCCTCCCGGATCGCGGCGGCGACGCGGGCGGAGCGGTCGGCGGCCGCGCGGTGGCGCAGGACGGCCTCGGCGGCCTGCCAGGCGGCGTGCAGGGTGCGCGCGTCGCCCAGTTCGCGGCGCTGGGCGGCGGCGCTCTTCTCGGCGGCGGTGAGCGCCAGCGAGGCGTGCCGGTAGGCGAGTTCGGCGGCGATCAGGGCGCACCGGCCGCGGGCCTCCTCGGCGCCGGTGACGGTGTGGGCGGCGGAGGTGACCTGCTGGGCGAGCTCGGCGGCCCGGCCGCGCTCCTCGCCGGCGCGGGCGGAGAGGCGGCGGACGAGGGTGCGGGTGCGGCGCTCGGACCCGGCGTGGATGTCGCGGGCGCGGGCGCGGGTGCCCGCGGCTTCCACGATGCGGCCGAGGAGGTCGACGGAGCCTGCGGTGAAGTCGCGTTCGGCGGTGAGCTCGGCGCGGCGGCCGAGCTTGTTGCCGAAGCCGCTGACGAGGTCGGCGAGGCCGTCCGTGTCGCGGGTGTCGGTGACGGCGCGCAGCAGCAGGTCGGTGAAGTCGGAGTCCTTCTTGACCGCGAAGAGGCCGGCCGCCTCGCCCTCGTCGGCGTTCATCTCGCGCTGGTAGCGGAAGAGTTCGGGGTCGAGGCCCAGGTCGCCCAGGTGTTCGTTCCAGCGGTCGTGGATCTCCTCCCAGTGCACGTCGAGGTGCTGGTAGAACTTCCCGGCCTCGGTGAGCGCGTCGCGGAAGCCCTTCATGGTCCGGCGGCGGCCGCGGGCGCCGGAGGCGCCTTCGGCGGGGCGGCCGACGGCGATGGACTCGGCGACGGGCAGCGAGTCGAGCCCGAGTCCGGGGCCCGGCCGGAACGAATACCACGCCTCGGCGAACTTCCGGGGGTCGTTGGAGACCTGGCGTCCGCGCCACTCGCTGACCTTGCCGACGACCACGCACTCACCGGTGAGGGTGTGCTGCCACTCCAGGGCGACATGACCGCAGTCGTCGGCGAGCAGGAACTTGCGCAGCACTCCGGAACTGGCGCCGCCGAGGGTGTTGCGGTGGCCCGGGAGCATCACCGAGAAGATGAGCTTCAGCAGGACGGACTTGCCGCCGCCGTTCTCCAGGAAGAGGACGCCCGCGGGGGCCGGCCGGCGCGGCGGGCCGACCGGCTCCTCCTCGAAGAACTCCGCCTGCGCCGGGGCGGGGCGAGGCACCGGCTCGCCCACTCCGCGCAGGTCGAGCACGGTGTCGGCGTAGCGTGCGCCGGCCGGTCCGATGGAGTAGAGGCGGACCCGGGACAGCTCGTACATGGCGGCGGACTCTCGTCGTTCTGGGAGCGGGGGGGAAGGCGTCGGTGACGGGTGGCGGTCAGCCGTGGAACGGCAGGCCCGCGTCGGCCGCCAGTTCCAGGTCGTCGGGGTCCGGGGGCGGCAGCAGCGTGGCGCTTCCGTCGGTGACGGGGACGACGCCCAGGTCGAGGAGCTCGGCCATGGCGGCGGTCCCGGCCATGTCGCGGACCTGGAGCTGGTAGCGGGCGGTGGTGCGGTACGTGCCTCCGGCGTCGTCGCCGGTGCGCTGGAGGAAGCCGGAGTCGGTGAGGAAGGCGACGGCCTTGCCGATGATGCCCGTGGTGGAGCCGGCGAGCCGGCGGGCGTCCTTGGTGGCGCCGGTGGCGCTGCGCCGGGCGTAGACGCGCCAGCCGGCCTCCAGGCCCGGGGCGTCGCTGGCCGGGTCGGTGTTGTCGCCCTGTTCCTCGGCGCGCTGCTCCAGCCGGTCGCACGCCTGGCGTACGAAGGCGTCCACGCCGTTGACCGTGATCCGGCCGATGTAGGCGTCGTCAGCCAGGTCCTCGGGGCGCGGGAAGGCCATGGCGGCCACGGCGAGGTGGGCGAGCCCGTGCAGGAAGCGGTCGGCGCTGTCCGAGGAGGCGCGGCGCGCGTAGTCGCCCATGCGGACGGCGAAGACGGAGTCCTCGCCCGCCGTGACGGCCATGCCCGCCCGGGGCGAGACCTCCAGGACGATGAGGCCGAGGCCGGTGGCGACGGCGTCGGAGAGCCGGGCGAAGGCGGGGTCGTCCCGGTAGCGGCGCAGCAGTTCGGCGTATTCCGCGTCGCGGGCGGGGAGCAGCTTGGGCTGGAGGCCGAAGGCGACGAGCCGGGCGGCGTCGGCCGCGTCCGCCGGGGTGACGGCGGCCGGTGCGGGCGCCGGGCGGTCGGGCTCGTAGGCGGGGGCGGGCCGGTCGGCGGGCTCGCTCCACGCGTCGGCGTGCTCTGCGCGGGGGTCGCTCACGACACTGGCTCCTCGGTGCGGTACGTGTGGCGGAAGGTGGTACGGGGGCCCGGGGCTTTCACGGCGCCTCCGTGCGGTCGGCCGCCATGCCGGCGGCGTCGAGCAGGGCGGTGCCGACGATCAGGTCGGCGCCGCCGAACTCCTCGTCGTCCAGCGGGGTGCCGTCGTCCACGGAGAACAGCAGGCGGCGCTCGCCCTGGCGGTAGGCGGTGCCGACCGGGGGGCTCGCGGCGTGCACGGCGAGCAGGGCGACCAGGTAGGGCAGGTCGGGGTCGCGGCGGCGGGCGTCGGCGAGGAGGCCGGAGAGCCGGCGCGGCGCGTCGTGCTCCAGATCGAGGAGTTCCGTCGCGGCGGCCAGCTGCTCCTCGCTGAAGCGGCTGTCGTCGGGGGTGGCGATCAGGTCCGGCTCGGGCATCTCGGCGCCGAGGTGTTCGCGGGCCGGGGGCGGGCTGAGGAGCAGGTCGACCAAGTCGCCCACCCGTACGGAGACCGGGGTGCGCAGGCCGGTGCCGTGGGCGAAGAAGGCGTCGGTGGCGCGGCTCGCCTGCTCGACCGGGAGCGGCAGCAGCGGGCCGAGGAGCTGCCCGTACAGGTCGAGTCCGGTGCGGGCGGCGGGGGCGGCGAAGGCCTGGCGGTCCTGCTCCGCGCGGAAGAGCGGGCCTGCCTCAAGGAGCCGGGACTGGAGCTGGGTGTGGCGGCGGATGCAGTCCTTGACGATGTCGACCAGCTCGGCGGCGCGGCGCTTGTGCTCGGGGTCCTCGGCCTCGTCCCGGGCCTTGCGGATGTTGGTCAGGATCGCGTTCTCGTGGCGGTAGCGGTCGGCGACATGGTCCAGGGCCTCGGCGATCATGTCGGGCACGGCGTTGAGCCAGTCGACCGCGCGGACGTTGCGCCGGGTGGCGTCGAGCGTCTTGCGCAGCGTCTCCGCGTACTGCACGGTCCGGTAGCGGGCCTGTTCGGCGGCGAGCTGGGCGTCGGCGAGGCGGCCCCGGCTGATCAGGACCTCCAGCTTGACCTCGGCGGCGATCTGGGCGCTGGTGACGTCGGTGTCGAGGGCGCCGACCAGGACGTTGACCGCCTCGTCGGTGGCCCTGAGGTAGACGCTGCCGCCGTGCCCGGGGACCTCCTCGATCAGCTTGAAGTCGTAGTCGCGGCGGACGTAGACGCCGTCGGGCCCGAAGGTGCCGTAGACGGCACGGAATCCGCGGTCCACGCTGCCGACGTTGATCAGGTTCTCCAGGACCCAGCGGGCGACCCGTTCGTGCTCGGCGGCGGGGCGGGCGGGGGCCTGGGCTGCGACGCGCGGGAGGAGCCTGGTCACTATCTGGTCGTGGTCCGCGCCCGTGTCGAAGTCCATGTTGAGCGTGACGTGGTCGATCGCGGCAAGGGCGACCTCGGCCATCGCGTAGCCGCTGTACTCACCGGCGAGGTTCGCCTTGCGCACGTCCAGGTCGTGCAGCGGCGCGGTGCAGGCGAGCGCGCGCAGCCGCCGGGACAGCCCCTCGTCGGCGGCCGGGCCCGGTGCGGGCCGCGGCCCCGCGCTGAGCTGGGGCGCAGCGTTGTCCGTGTAGGCAGGCGAAGTCACGGTGCACAGATTAGGTCCTCGCACCGACAACGGTCGAAACGGCGCAGAAGGGCCGCTCCCGGCGGACCGGTCAGGCCCCCTCGTGCTCCCCGCCGGGCTCCCCGTAGCCCCCGCCCCCGGGCGTGCGCAGCACCAGCACGTCACCCGGTCCGGCGTCCGCGCTGTCGCAGGCGGCAAGCGTGGTGCGGCCGCCGTCGGCGCGTTCGATGTGCTGGCTGCCGAGGGCGCCGGGTCCGCCGCCGGCCATGCCGTACGGGGGCACCCTGCGGTGTCCGGTGAGCAGGGCGAGGGTGACCGGTTCGAGGAAGCGGATGCGGCGCTCGACCCCGCAGCCGCCCCGGTGGCGGCCCGCTCCCCCGCTGCCCTCGCGCACCCGGAAGCTCTCCAGCAGGACGGGGTAGCGCCATTCCAGGATCTCGGGGTCGGTGAGCCGGGAGTTGGTCATGTGGGTCTGCACGGCGTCGGTGCCGTCGAAGTCCTGGCCCGCGCCGGAGCCGCTGGCGACCGTCTCGTAGTACTGGACGCGGTCGTTGCCGAAGGTCAGGTTGTTCATGGTGCCGGAGCCCTCGGCCTGGACGCCGAGGGCCGCGTACAGCGCGCCGGTCACCGCCTGCGAGGTCTCGACGTTGCCGGCGACGGTGGCGGCGGGCGGGACGGGTGCCAGCATGGAACCCTCGGGGATCCGGATCTCCAGCGGGTTCAAGCAGCCGCTGTTGAGCGGGATGTCGTCGGCGACCAGGGTGCGGAAGACGTACAGCACGGCGGCCATGACCACGGATTTCGGGGCGTTGAAGTTGCCCGGCTGCTGCGGGGACGTACCGGTGAAGTCGATGACGGCGCCGCGGGCCTCGCGGTCGACGGTGACGGTCACCTCGATGACGGCGCCGTTGTCCGTCTCGTACCGGTAGTGGCCGTCGTCGAGTCCGGCGATGATCCGGCGCACCGACTCCTCGGCGTTGTCCTGCACGTGGCCCATGTAGGCGTCCACGACCTCGGTGCCGAACTGGTCGGTCACGGCGCGCAGTTCGGCGATCCCCTTCTCGTTGGCGGCGATCTGGGCCCGCAGGTCGGCGAGGTTGGTGTCCGGGTCGCGGGAGGGGTACGGGGCGGTGGTGAGGTGGTCGCGGGTGGCGTCCTCGCGGAGGACGCCGTCGCGGACCAGGAGCCAGTTGTCGAAGAGGACGCCCTCCTCGTCCACGGTCCGGCTGAAGGCGGGCATGGAGCCGGGGGTGATGCCGCCGATCTCGGCGTGGTGGCCCCGCGAGGCCACCAGGAAGCGCAGCACCGGGCCGTCGCCCGTCGTGTCGAACACCGGTGTCACGACGGTGACGTCGGGGAGGTGGGTGCCGCCGTGGTAGGGGTCGTTGATGGCGTAGACGTCGCCGGGCCGCATGGTGGCGGCGTTGCGCCGGAGTACTTCCTTGATCGATTCGCCCATGGAGCCGAGGTGGACGGGGATGTGGGGCGCGTTGGCGATCAGATTGCCGTCGGCGTCGAACAGGGCGCAGGAGAAGTCGAGTCGCTCCTTGATGTTGACGGAGCGGGCGGTGTTCTCCAGGGTCACGCCCATCTGCTCGGCGATGGACATGAAGAGGTTGTTGAAGACCTCCAGCATCACCGGGTCGACCCGGGTGCCGACGGCCTGCCGGGCCGGACGCGGACGGGCGCGGGTGAGGACCAGGTGGCCGGTGGCGGCGAGTTCGGCCTGCCAGCCGGGGTCGACGACGGTGGTGGCGTCGGCCTCCGCGATGACTGCGGGGCCGGTGACGACGTCGGTGGCCCTCAGGTCGTCCCGGCGGTGGAGCGGCGCCTCCTGCCAGTGGCCCTCGGCGAACATGCGCGCGGTGTCGTGCGGGCGGGGTGTGGTGGGCGCGCCCTCGTCCCGCGTGGCCGGGCGGATCTCGGCGTGGCCGCCGGCGGTCCCGGTGGCCTCGACGGAGACGGTCTCCACGACGAGCCCCCGGTCCGCCGTGAATCCGTAGCGGGCGCGGTGCTCGCGGGTGAAGGCGTCGGTCATGGCGGCGGCGGTGTCCAGGGCGACGGGCAGGCTCGCGTCGGTGCCCTCGTAGCGCAGCAGGACCCGGGCGCGGGTGGTGATGGCGTCGGCGGGCACGCCGTCGGCGCGCAGGTCGGCGCTCGTCCGGGCGGCGAGCTCGTCGCACAGCTCCCGCACCCGGGTTTCGGAGGCGGCGTCCAGGGCGGCTTCGAAGGACTGCTCGCGCATGGCGGTGGCGTCGGCGAGCCCGATGCCGTAAGCGGACAGCACCCCGGCCAGCGGCGGGACGAGGACGGTGTCGATGCCGAGGGCGTCGGCGACCGCGCAGACGGCCTGGCCGCCGGCGCCGCCGAAGCCGGTGAGGGCGTAGCGGGTGATGTCGTGGCCGCGCTGCACGGAGATCTTCTTGACGGCGTTGGCCATGGAGAGGACCGCGATCTCCAGGAAGCCGGCCGCGGTCTCGGCCGCCGTCCGCTTGGTGCCGGTGGCCCGGGCGACCTCCTCGGCCAGCTCCTCGAAGCGCTCGCGCACGATGTCCGCGTCGAGGGGCTGGTCGCCGTCGGGGCCGAAGACGGCGGGGAAGTGGGCGGGGCGGATGCGGCCGAGCATGACCTGGGCGTCGGTGACGGTCAGCGGCCCGCCCCGGCGGTAGCAGGCGGGTCCGGGGACCGCGCCCGCGGAGTCGGGGCCGACCCGGTAGCGCCGGCCGTCGAAGTGCAGGACGGAGCCGCCGCCGGCCGCGACGGTGTGGATGTTCATCATGGGGACGCGCATCCGGGCCCCGGCGACCTCGGCGCCCATTTCGCGTTCGAACTCGCCCGCGTAGTGCGACACATCGGTGGAGGTGCCGCCCATGTCGAAGCCGATGACCCGGTCGTGGCCGGCCTGGGCGGAGGTGCGGACCATGCCGACGACCCCGCCCGCGGGTCCGGAGAGGACGGCGTCCTTGCCGCGGAAGTGGGCGGCCTCGCGCAGGCCGCCGTTGGACTGCATGAACATGAGCCGGATGCCGGGGAGTTCGGCGGCGACCGAGTCGACGTACCGGCGCAGGATCGGCGAGAGGTAGGCGTCCACGACGGTGGTGTCGCCGCGCGGGACAAGCTTGATCAGCGGGCTGACCTCGTGGGAGCAGCTGATCTGGGTGAAGCCGGCGGCCCTGGCCTCGGCGGCGACCGCCTGCTCGTGGGCCGGGTGGCGGTAGCCGTGCATCAGGACGACGGCCGCGGAGGCCAGCCCGTCGGCGCGGGCCTCGCGGAGGAGTCGGGCGACTGCTTCGCGGTCGAGCGGGGTGACGGTGCGGCCGTGGGCGTCGATGCGCTCGGGGACCTCGATGACCCGGTCGTACACGGCTTCCGGGAGCAGGATGCGGCGGTCGAAGAGGCGGGGGCGGTTCTGGTAGGCGATGCGCAGGGCGTCCCGGAAGCCTTCCGTGACGACCAGGACGGTCGGTTCGCCGCGCCGCTCCAGCAGGGCGTTGGTGGCGACGGTGGTGCCCATCTTGACGGCGGCGACCCGGTCGGCGGGAACGGGCTCACCGCGTCCGAGCCCGAGCATCAGCCGGATGCCGGCGACGGCGGCGTCGCGGTAGCGGTCCGGGTCGTGCGAGAGGAGTTTGCGGGTGACGAGCCTGCCGTCGGGGCGCCTCCCCACCACGTCGGTGAAGGTGCCGCCACGGTCGATCCAGAACTCCCAGCGCCCGGTCATGCCCCCATACTGACCCGCCGTCCGGTGATCGCGGAACAGGGCGGGAGCGGCGCGCCCCCGACGCGCTGCACTCCTGGGGTGTTACGGGGTGTGTCCGCCGGTCAGACCGCCGGGGCGTCCGGGCCGATCCTGCTGCGTACCGCCGACTGGACCTCGGCCTCCTCGGCGGGGTCGGCGGCCAGGCGGCGCAGCCGCTCGGCGACGCGCAGGTCACCGGTCTCGGCGTGCCGGGCGGCGATCTCGCGGGTCGTCTCCTCGCAGTCCCACAGGCACTCGACGGCGAATCCGGTGGCGAAGGACGGGTCGGTGGCGGCGAGGGCCCGGGCGGTACGGCCGCGCAGCTGCGAGGAGGACGTCTCCCGGTAGATGTGGCGCAGGACGGGTGCGGCGCAGGCGATTCCGAGGCGGCCGGCGCCGTCCACGAGCGCCCACAGCCGTGGCGCGTCGGGGCCGTCGCCACGTACGGCGTCGCGCAGCGCGCCGAGCACCGCCGGGGCGTCCTGCGGGCCGCCGCGGCCGGCCAGCACTCCGGCGGCGGACGCTCCGAGCGCGTCGGGCCTGCGGGCCCAGCGGCGGGCGCGCTCCACGGCGTCCTCGCCGCACATGCGCTCGAAGGCGGCGACGGCGGCGTCGGCGACGGTGCCCCGGGGTTCGGCGGCGGCGGCCTCGATCAGGTCGAGCACGACGGGGTCGCGGACCTCGGCGGCCAGGTAGTGGAGGGCGGCGCAGCGGGCGGCGTCGGGTCCGCTGCGGGCGGCGGCGATGATTCCGGTCCGGTCCTCGGGGCCCGCGACGGCGGCGAGGCAGCGGGCGGCGGGCACGTGCAGCACACTGCCGCGCTCAAGCCCCTGCTGGGCCCAGTCGAAGACCGCCTGGACGCTCCAGCCGGGCCGGGGGCCGCCGGGGCGCATCTGGCGTTGCCAGCGGTCGAAGGAACCCTGCTCGGACGCGGCCCGGACGCGGGCGCCGATGCCCTCGCGCGGGTCGTCGGCCCAGAGCCGCCAGGGGCGGGGCTCGTAGGCGTCGCGCACGGTCGCGGCCAGCTCGGCGCGGCCCTCGGGGTCGTCGGGGAAGCGGGCGAGCACGGGCTCGGCGAGGGAGCGGAGTCCGGCGTCGTCGTCGCGCAGGGCCAGCTCGTCCAGGGCCCAGGCCCAGTTGGAGCCGGTCGCGGCGTAGCGCCGCAGCAGGGCGAGGGCGTCGCCGCGGCCGTAGGAGGCGAGGTGTCCGAGGACGGACAGGGCGAGGCCGGTCCGCGAGTCCTCGGTGTCGAGGTGGTCCTCGGGGTCGGTCAGGTGCCGCTCGATCTCCTCGACGCCGCCGTCGAGGTCGAGGTAGAGGCGCGCGTAGTACAGGGAGCGGTTCTCCATCTGCCAGTCGTGGCGCGGGTCGCTCAGGACGCAGTGGTGGAGAGCCGCCAGGGCCTCGGAGCGCGGTGCCGCGAGCGCGTGGAGCGTGCCGTCGCCGCGGCCTCTCTGGAGCAGGCCGAGCAGGGTGCCGCTCGGCGCTATGAACGGATCGAACATGGGGAAAGCCTCACATCAAGCTGTCGACACAACCGGGACTGTGCAGTTCCACGTGCTCCGGGACGAGCACTGGGGCGAGCCCTAGGCCGCGCAGCAACATGATTCGCCGACCGCCGTCTTCCGCCTGGTGTAGAGCATCTTCCTCTGCCTCTCGTCGGGTGACCCGGATCGGGCCCGCGACGTCATGATGACCCAGCCATTTCGCCACCGCGACCACATTTACGGCGTACCCGTTCAGCGGGCGCCGAAGAGTTCCAGCAGGTCGTCCTTGCCGAACATGCGCGCGGTATCGACCGCGGAGGGCGTTCCGGCGGCGGGATCGGCGCCCGCGTCGAGGAGGGCGCGGACCACCGCTTCCTCGCCCTTGAAGACGGCTCCGGCGAGGGGGGTCTGACCCCGGTCGTTCGCCCGGCCCGGGTCGGCGCCGCGGGCGGCGAGGGCGGTGACCGCGGGGGCGTGCCCGTGGTAGGCGGCGAGCATCAGCAGCGAGTCGCCCCGGTCGTTCGTGAGGTTGGCGGGCACCCCGGCGTCCACGTAGGCGGCGAGGGCGTCGGCGTCGCCGGCGCGTGCCAGGTCGAACACCTTGGAGGCCAGCTCCACGACCTCGGGATCGGGGGCGTCGCTCATCGGGGTACCGCCTTCCTTGACCGTTCGGGCCGCCGCGGGCGGCCGGGACGTGCACGGCGGGGGCCGTGCGAGTGAACCGACAGGGTACTGCCCGGGCGGGTACATGATCAGGCCCGGGCTTCACCTCCGCCGATCGGGTGGATAATCACCCTTTTCACCCGAATGCGCCTTTTATCTTACGGATACTTGGGGTGAGCCTGGAAGGACTCATGGTGACCGTCCCCTCCAACCAGGAGAACACTCATGATCCTTTCCATGTCCGGCGTCGTCATCCTCGGCATCATCGTCTTCCTGTTCTTCAGGAAGGACGGCCTCAAGGCGTCGCACGCCCTCGTCACCGCCCTGTTCGGCTTCTACCTGGCCGGGACCGCCATCGCACCGAGCATCACCGCGGGCGGAGCGAGCCTGGCCGGACTCCTGGGCGGGATCAAGTTCTGACCCTCCGCCTCCGCACCGACCCCTTCAGGAGACAGACGTGGCCAGGCGACCACTCCCCCGCATTCTGAGCAGCGGCAGCGCTTCGATCACTCGCAGTCGAGAATTCGCGCGCACGGCCGCCGACAGCGCCACCGATGTGCTCCATCCGCTGATCACGCTCACGCGCGGTCTGCGGCTGCTGGCCGGCGCAGGACGGCAGAAGTGGGCCGCGACACCCAAGGACCGGCGTGGCGCCACGCTGTTCCTCGTCGCGGCCTGCGTACTCGTGGTCGCGCTCATCCCGTACGGGCCGGTGCTGGCCCTCGTCACGGTGATGGGCGCAGCCGCATGGACGGGGCGCGACCGCACCCCCGTCAGGACCGGCCCCGACGAGGCGGAGACCGCCCGGCTGCGGTCCCTGTACGAAGCCCTCGTGCCGTACTTCTCGACCGCCGACGACCCCAGCCCGCTGTTCAGCCACGGCGGCGAGTGGGAGCAGGTCTTCAGCGGTTACGCCTTCGACGGCGACGGCCGAGTCTCGCGCCTCCACATCGCGTATCCCGCGTACTTCACCGACAGCGAGCCCGAGTCCCGGGCCCGGATCGAACAGCTGCTGCACGCCAAGTCGGGCCGCGGCCGGGAGTACCGGTTCAGCTGGGACGAGGAGGGCAACCGGCTCGTGATGAGCGTCCTGGACGCCCTGCCGACCACGCTCACCGCCCAGCGCTTCGTCACCGCCCCCGGCGAGACCGTCCTCGGCTTCACGGACGAGGACGCCGTGCGGCGCACCCTCCCGGTGAGCGACGGCGCCGGCAGCCGGGACGCGCCCGGCGTCGTCTGGCGCACCGGCCCCCGCTCCACCGAACCGCACCTGCTGGTCGCCGGGCAGCCCGGCAGCGGCACCACCACCCTGCTGCGGTCCATCGCCCTCCAGGCGCTCCAGCAGGGCGACATCCTCATCGTGGAGGGCAGCGGCACCGGCGAGTACGCCTGCTTCACCGGGCGCGAAGGCGTCCTGGCCGTCGAATGCGGGCCGGCCGGCGCGCTCTCCACCCTGGAGTGGGCTGCCAACGAGACGGAACGCCGGCTGATCGAGGCGAACCGCGCCCGGCAGGCCGGGGACCCGGTCCCCGAGGAGCTGACACGGCCGCTCTGGATCCTGCTGGACCGGCCGAGCGCGCTCGCCCGGCCGGCCGGGGACGGCGCGCCCGACGCGCAGGAACTGCTCCAGATCCCGCTGCGGCACGGCCGGGCCGCCCACGTCGTCGTGGTCCTGGCCGAGGCGTTCGACCACCTGGACGGCCTGGGCGAAACCGTCCGGACGCACACCAGGGCCCGGGTGGTACTCGGCGACTGCACCGCGGAGCAGGTCGAGGCGGTGCTCGGCACCGGGCCGCACACCACCCCGCCGCCGGACGCCCCGGCCGGCCGCGGCTACGCCCGCTTCGGCGCCGGCCCGGTCCTGCGCATCCAGGTTCCGGCCACGCCCGACCCGTACGACGACGCCACGAGCGAGGCGCAGCGCGCGGCGGTGCTGAGTCTGCTGCCGGAGCGGCGCACAGCGGTCGAGGCGGGGGCGCCGGAAGCGGCGCCGGCCGAGGCCGTGGGGGCGCCGGTCGCGCTGGAGGCCGTGGCCGTCGGCGACTGAACGCGTGACAGCGACCGAGGAGGGCCGGGCACACCGCCGGGCCCTCCTCGGTCGTTCACGCCACGAAGGTGCGCGGTGCCTCCGCGCCCGCCCCGGCGCCCGCGCCGACCAGCCGGGCCGCCTGGGCGAGGCGCTGGGCCGCCTCGTCCGCGACCGGGCCGCCCACCGTGAAGGGCAGCCGCACATAGCCCTCGAAGGCGCCGTCGACCCCGAACCGGGGCCCGGACGGCACGCGCACCCCGACCCCCTCGCCCGCGACCGCGAGCCGGGAGCCGGAGAGGCCGCCGGTGCGCACCCAGAGCGTGAGACCGCCGCCGGGCACGGAGAACTCCCACTCCGGCAGCTCCCGGCGCACCGCGGCGACGAGCGCGTCGCGGTTCTCGCGGGCCTGTTCCCGGCGCAGCCGCACCGCCTCCTGCCAGCCGCCGGTGCGCATCAGCCAGTTCACCGCGAGCTGTTCCAGGACGGGGGTGCCCATGTCGGCGTACGCGCGGGCGGCCACCAGGCTGCGGATCACGTCGGGCGCGGCCCGTACCCAGCCGATCCGCATGCCGGCCCAGAACGCCTTGCTGGCCGACCCCACGGTCAGGACCGTGCTGCCCGCCGGGTCGAACGCGCAGACCGGGCGCGGCATCGCCACGTCCTCGTCGAGGTGCAGCTCCCGCATCGTCTCGTCCACGACGAGCACCGTGCCGGCCGAGCGGGCGGCGTCCACCAGGGCGCGGCGGCGCTCCTCGTCGGCCAGCGCCCCGGTCGGGTTGTGGAAGTCCGCGACGACGTAGCCGAGCCGGGGCGCGGCGTCCCGCAGGACCTGGCGCCACCGGTTCAGGTCCCAGCCGCCGAGCCCGGCCTCCATGGCGACGGGGACCAGGCGGGCGCCCGCCTCGCGCATCAGCTGGAGGATGTTGGCGTAGCTCGGGGACTCCACCGCGATGCGTTCGCCGCGTCCGGCGAAGAGGTGGCAGATGGCGTCGATGGCGCCCATCGCACCGGTGGTGACCATGATCTGCTCGGGCATGGTCGGGATGCCGTCGGCGGTGTAGCGGTCGGCGATCATCCGGCGCAGGGCGGGCAGCCCGGCGGGGTAGTCGCCGTGGGTGTGGGCGTACGGCGGCAGCTCCTCCAGGGCGCCCTGGACGGCCCGGGTCAGCCAGGGCTCGGGGGCCGGCAGCGAGGCGCAGCCCAGGTCGATCATGGAGCCCAGGGCCTCGGGCGGCAGGGGCTCCAGGCCGCGGGCGGGCAGCGGATTGCCCGCCGGGACCGCCGTCCAGCTGCCCGCGCCGCGCCGGGACTCCAGGAAGCCCTCGGCCCGCAGCGCCTCGTAGGCGGCGGCGACCGTGGTGCGGCTGACGGCGAGGGCGAGGGCGAGCTCGCGTTCGGCGGGGAGCCGGGCGGCGACCGCGACCCGGCCCTCCAGGACGAGCAGCCGGATGCCGTCGGCGAGGGCGCGGTAGGCGGGCGGGCGGCGGCTGCCGGGACCGGCCGGCCGCTGCTGTTGCTGGGCCTGGAGCTGCCGGGCCAGCTGGGCCGCTCCGACCGCCGAAGTCCACTGCGCCATGAGAATCAGTCCACCTTCCTCTGATTGGCCATGGTTGACGGCCAATCCCCTGCCACAGAGTGACACGGAGCGGTCCAACACCACCACACCAGGGGGCACCCCTTGTCCAAGAACCTCACCCGTCGGCTGGTCCAGCTGTACGCGGGACTCGCGTTGTACGGGGCGAGCTCGGCCCTCCTGGTCGTCGCCGGTCTCGGCCTGGAGCCCTGGGGGGTGCTGCACCAGGGCCTCGCCGAGCGCACCGGGATCAGCATCGGCGTGGTCTCGATCATCATCGGCGCGATCGTGCTGCTGCTCTGGACCCCGCTGCGGCAGCGGCCGGGCCTGGGCACGGTCTCCAACGTGTTCGCCGTGGGCATCGCGATGGACGGCACCCTCGCCCTGGCCCCCGAGGTGCACGGCCCGGTGGCGCGGGCCGGGGTGATGGCGGCGGGGATCGTGCTGAACGGTGTGGCAACGGGCCTCTACATCAGCGCCCGGTTCGGCCCCGGCCCCCGGGACGGCCTGATGACCGGGCTGCACCGGCGGTCCGGCCGGTCCATCCGGCTGGTGCGCACCGCGATCGAGATCGCGGTCGTGGTCACCGGGTTCCTGCTCGGCGGGTCCCTCGGCATCGGCACGGTCCTGTACGCCCTGGCCATCGGCCCGCTCGCCCAGGTCTTCCTGCGGGTCTTCGCGATCCCCGGGGAGAACACCCCCTCGGCCGGGAAGCCCGCGCCCCGGCGGTCCATACTGCGGCGGTGACCTCCGAACGCCACCCCTATCTGGACCACCCCGCTCCGCTCGCGTTCGCCCACCGGGGCGGGGCCGCGGACGGCATCGAGAACACGGCCGCCGCCTTCCGCCGGGCCGCCGACGCCGGGTACCGCTACTTCGAGACCGATGTGCACGCGTCGGCGGACGGCCGGCTCGTCGCCTTCCACGACGCCACGCTGGACCGGGTGACGGACGCCGGGGGCCGCCTGGCGGAGCTGCCGTGGAGCGAGATACGCCGGGCCCGGGTGGCCGGGCGCGAGCCGCTGCCGCTGTTCGAGGAGCTGCTGGAGACCTTTCCCGAGGCCCGGTGGAACGTGGACGTCAAGGCGGAGGCCGCCCTGCTGCCGCTCCTGGAGCTGATCCGGGCGACGGGCGCCTGGGACCGGGTGTGCGTCGGCTCGTTCTCCGAGGCCCGGGTCGCCCGTGCGCACCGGCTGGGCGGCCCGCGCCTGGCCACCTCGTACGGCGTGCGCGGGGTGCTCGGCCTGCGGCTGCGCTCGTACGGCGTCCCGGCCGCCCTGCGCGCCGGAGCGGTGTGCGCGCAGGTGCCGGAGCGCCAGAACGGCATCCGGGTCGTGGACCGCCGCTTCGTGCGCGAGGCCCACGCGCGAGGGCTCCAGGTGCATGTGTGGACGGTGAACGAACCGGAGCGGATGGCCGCTCTCCTGGACCTGGGGGTGGATGGCATCATGACCGATCACATCGAGGCGCTGCGCACGGTGCTGAGCGAGCGGGGGGCCTGGGCCTGACCCGCCGCCGCCCGGGCGGCGCCTTCACGGGGAGATTCCAGGGGGCACCATGACGGCCGAGACCGCAGACACCGCCGGGCCTGCCGACGCCGCGGCCGGCCCGGACGGCCCTGCCGCGCGGCGCAGGGAGCAGCGCGGCTGGTACTTCTACGACTTCGCGTGCTCCGTCTACTCCACGAGCGTGGTCACGGTCTTCCTGGGCCCGTATCTGACCTCGGTCGCCAAGGCCGCCGCCGACCCCGACGGCTTCGTCCACCCGCTCGGCATCCCGGTGCGCGCCGGGTCGCTGTTCGCGTACGCGGTGTCGGCCTCGCTCGTCCTGGCGATCGTCCTGATGCCCGTGGTGGGCGCGGCGGCCGACCGTACGGGCCGCAAGAAGCCGCTCCTCGCGGCGACGGCGTACACCGGGGCCGCGGCGACGACCGCCATGTTCTTCCTGGACGGGCAGCGCTATCTGCTCGGCGCCTTCCTGCTCATCGTGGCGAACGCCGCGACGGCGGTGGCGATGATGGTCTACAACTCCTACCTGCCGCAGATCGCCGGGCCCGAGGAGCGCGACGACGTCTCCTCGCGGGGGTGGGCGTTCGGCTACACCTCCGGGGCGCTGGTCCTCGTACTGAATCTGGTCCTGTACTCGGGCCACGACTCCTTCGGCCTCTCGGAGTCCCAGGCGGTGCGGATCTGCCTGGCGTCGGCGGGCCTCTGGTGGGGCGTCTTCACCGTCATCCCGTTGCGCAGGCTGCGCGACCGCCGGGTGGCGCCGGGCAGCCGGGGCGCCGCGACGGGCTCCGGGTGGCGGCAGCTGCGGGCCACGCTGGCGGACATGCGGCGCCATCCGCTGACCCTGTCCTTCCTGCTCGCCTACCTCGTCTACAACGACGGCGTGCAGACCGTGATCTCGCAGGCGTCGGTGTACGGCTCCGAGGAGCTGGGCCTCGGCCAGTCGACGCTGATCACGGCGGTGCTGCTGGTGCAGGTGCTCGCGGTGGCCGGGGCGCTGGCGATGGGCCGGACGGCCCGGGTGTACGGCGCGAAGCGCACGATCCTGGGCTCACTGGTGGTGTGGACGCTGATCCTGGTCGCCGGGTACTTCCTGCCCGCCGGTTCGCCCGTCTTCTTCTATGTGCTGGCGGCGGCGATCGGCCTGGTGCTGGGCGGCAGCCAGGCGCTGTCGCGTTCCCTGTTCTCGCATCTGGTGCCGCGCGGCAAGGAGGCCGAGTACTTCTCGGCGTACGAGATGAGCGACCGCGGCCTGAGCTGGCTGGGGCCCCTGGTGTTCGGTCTCGCCTACCAGCTGACCGGCAGTTACCGGGACGCGATCATCTCGCTGGTGGTCTTCTTCGTCGTGGGCTCGGTGCTGCTCGCGCGGGTCCCGCTCGGGCGCGCGATCGCGGCGGCGGGAAACCCCGTACCGGAGCGGATTTAGACGTTGAAGTAAAAGGCCGGTAGTGTACGCCTTTGGCCTGCCCCGGGTGACCGTTACGGCGAGTGGAACTTCGCGAACCGTTGGGTGACAACTTCCGTCAAAGGTGACAAACCGGGTAAGGGCGGGTACTTGAACCCTGGGAAACCTGAAAATCAGCGGTTCGACGGGCGACGCATGACCGGCAACGGGAATCTTTGCCGCCGACCGGACGTTGACCGATTGACGACGACAGCGACACCTGTCCTGTGGGCGACAAGCCCGGGAGGCACGATTCATGAGTGAGCGAGCTCTCCGCGGCACGCGACTCGTGGTTACCAGCTACGAGACGGACCGCGGCATCGATCTGGCCCCGCGCCAGGCGGTGGAGTACGCATGCCAGAACGGACATCGATTCGAGATGCCGTTCTCGGTAGAGGCGGAAATTCCGCCGGAGTGGGAGTGCAAGGCGTGTGGCGCCCAGGCACTCCTGGTGGACGGGGACGGCCCCGAGGAGAAGAAGGGCAAACCGGCGCGTACGCACTGGGACATGCTCATGGAGCGGCGCACGCGCGAGGAGCTGGAGGAGGTGCTGGCCGAGCGGCTGGCCGTCCTGCGCTCCGGAGCGATGAATATCGCTGTGCATCCTCGGGACAGCAGGAAGTCCGCGTGACCCGCTAGCGCGGTTCCGCGACAGGCCGCGGGTTCGGTACGTTTTGCGTGCCGGGCCCGCGGCTTTGTCGTTTGCGGCGGCTCGTCCCGGCCCGCGTCAAGGACCGTCCTCAATCGCCGGACGGGCTCGAAAGGGTCACCGCGTCAGCGGCGGGCGGGGCTCGTCGTTGGGGCCCGGGTCCTCACGGGGCGGCTCGTCGCGGATGACCTCACCCTGGACCACCTTGCCGTCCGGGCGGTGGATGCGGGCCTGCTGGAAGGCGTCCGAGAAGCCACCGGGGGCGGCCGTCCGCACGCGGCGGTCCAGCGAGCGTTCCGCGTAGCGGCTGAGTGCCGTGCGCAGCGGCGGGATCAGGAGCAGCAGCCCGGCCGCGTCCGAGATCAGACCGGGGATCATGATCAACAGCCCCCCGAGCATCAGGAAGCCGTTGCCCCGGCCGCTCTCGGGGGCGGCGGGCGAGGAGGTGTCCGCACCCGGCTGCCCCGGCATCCGCTGAAGCGTCTCCGTGAGGTTCCGGAAGGCCCGGCGGCCCGCGCTCTTGATCACCGCGGCGCCCAGCACGATGCCGGCGGCCAGCAGGATCACGACGGTCAGCCCGCCCGCGACGTCGGCCACCAGGATCAGCAGCCATATCTCCAGCACCGCCCATGCGGCGACGGCGAGAGGTACGAAGGTCCGGGCGCGCGAGCGCCTGGGGGCGGTCGGGGGCGGTGTGCCGGTCGTCATGTCCCCAGTGTGCCCGGCCACGCGTCCGTACGCCGTAAGGGGGTGACGGGCGGGCTCAGGGGGTACGGCGGCCGAGCACCTTGTTCGTCCGGCTGGTGACGCCCCAGGCGGTCACCCGCCACAGCGCCTCGACCAGGATGTCCTTGCTCATCTTGGAGTCGCCGACCTCGCGGTCCACGAAGGTGATCGGCACCTCCACCACATGGAAGCCGGCCTCGACCGCGCGGCGGGCCAGGTCGACCTGGAAGCAGTAGCCCTGGGAGGCGACCGCGTCCAGCCCGATGCCCTTCAGGGTCTCGGCGCGGAAGGCCCGGTAGCCGCCGGTGACGTCCCGGGTCCGCAGGCCCAGCATCATCCGGGAGTACGTGCTGCCGCCGCGCGAGATGATCTCACGGGACTTGGGCCAGTTCACCACCCGGCCGCCGGGCACCCAGCGGGAGCCGAGGACCAGGTCCGCGCCCTTGAGAGCGGTGAGCAGCCGGGGCAGCTCCTCGGGCTGGTGGGAGCCGTCGGCGTCCATCTCGACGAGGACGCCGTAGTCGTGGTCCATGCCCCAGCGGAAGCCGGCGAGGTAGGCCGCGCCGAGCCCTTCCTTGCCCTTGCGGTGCAGGACGTGGACGTGGTCGTCGTCCGCGGCCAGCTCGTCGGCCAGCTTGCCCGTCCCGTCGGGGCTGTTGTCGTCGGCGACGAGGACGTGGGCCTCCGGCACGGCGGCGCGCACCCGGCTCACGATCGGCTTGATGTTCTCGGCCTCGTTGTAGGTCGGGATGATCACCAAGACACTGCCGAGCGGGCCGAATCGCCGCTGACCGCCGTCGTTCACTTACTGCCCCTCACGTCCGTACGCAGGTGCACACCATATCGAGCGCCGCGGGGCCGGACGCCGACCCGGTCGGGGTGGCGCGGGAGCCGCGGCGGACAGAAGCGCGGAATCGGGGACAGAAGTGCGGATCGGGGCCCGGTGTCCTTCGGGCCGACCTGGGACCCGCTGGCTGCGGGTCGACCTAGAGCCGTTGTCTACTGAACGTCCGGGCCCCACCCGGGTCGCACCCTCCGTCCGGCTGAAACCTTCCCTCGCCCCCGAGGCGCGGGCGCTGAACCTGGCTGTCAGTGGTGGTGCGCCGGTGCGGCACACCACCCCGTGACCCAGCGGCGTTCGACGACTGCGTGGAGGCTTCACCGGTCGGACGTCCTGTGGTGGACTCGGCCGAACCTACCGGCCGATGGCCGCATTCTGTCAATACTTGCCTGACCTGCATCGATTACCGAAATTGCCTGGTCAGTCCCGAAGATCCCCAGGTGACGGAAGAGCGGACCCGCCTCCGGCGGGCGGAGCGGAATGTCCGCACGTCACTCGTTCGGCCTTACGTAGACAGTTTGTCCGAGCACCACGGTGCGCAGGCAGACCGGCAGGTCGGCGCCGGGGCGGAGGTCGGGCAGCCCCGGCGTCCCGGACCGGGGGTCGGTCGACCAGCGCGCCACCCGGTCGTCCGGTGCCTGGACCACCAGCTCGTCGGTGCGCCAGACCGCGTAGTCGGCCGGGGCACCCGGCACCAGGGTCCCCGCGTCGTCCCGTCCCAGGGCCCGCCAGCCGCCCCGGGTGTGGGCGGTGAAGGCGGCCCGGACCGAGACGCGGTGTTCCAGCGTCCGGTGGAAGGCGGCGGCCCGTACGGTCCCCCACGGGTCCAGCGGGGTCACCGGGCTGTCCGAGCCGAAGGCGAGCGGCACGCCGGCCCGCAGCAGCGCCGCGTACGGATTGAGCGTGGCGGCCCGTCCGGCCCCGAGGCGCTGGGCGTACATGCCCTCCTCGCCGCCCCACGCGGCGTCGAAGGCGGGCTGGACGGAGGCGGTGAGGCCCAGCTCCGCGAAGGCCGCGACGGTCTCGGGGGTGAGCATCTCCGCGTGCTCGACGCGGTGCCGGGCGGCCCGCACCCGGGCGAGGCCGACCTTCTCGGCCGCGGCCCTGACGCCCTGGACGACCGCGGAGAGCGCCGCGTCCCCGATGGCGTGGAAGCCGGCCTGGAGCCCCGCCTCGGTGCAGGCGGCGACGTGGGCGGCGATCCGGGCGGCGTCCAGGTGGGCGGTGCCGGTGTGCGGGGCGTCGGCGTACGGCTCGTGCAGGCAGGCGGTGTGCGAGCCGAGCGAGCCGTCCACGAAGAGGTCGCCGGCCGCGCCGACGGCGCCGAGCTCGCGGATCCGCCGGGCGTCCTTCTCGTCGGCCACCTCCTGGGCCCAGTAGCCGAAGACCCGGGGCCCGGGCCGCTCGGCGGCCACCTTCAGCAGCCCGGTGAAGTCGTCCTCGTCGGAGATGTCGGGGCCGCCGCACTCGTGGAGCGAGCCGATGCCGAGGGAGGCCGCGTGGCGCAGTGCGGCACGCTGCGCCTCGGCGCGCTGGGCGGGCGTGACGGCGTCGTGGGCGGCCGCCCGCACGGCGTGGTGGGCGGCGGCGGTCAGCGGGCCCTCGGGGTGGTACCCGGGCATCGTGGTGACGCCGGGGACGAGGTCGAGCAGGGCGGTGCCGGCGACCGCCGAGTGCACGTCGACCCGGGGCAGGTAGACGGGCCGGCCGGCCGCGGCCTCGTCCAGCTCGGCGCGGGAGGGCGGGCGCTGCTCGGGCCAGCGGGTGGCGTCCCAGCCGTGTCCGAGGACGACCCGGTCCGCGGGGTGGGCGGCCACGTGGGCCCGGACGCGGGCGAGGGCGTCGCCGAGGGTGCGGGCGCCGGAGAGGTCGAGCCCGGTGAGGGCCAGTCCGGTCGAGGTGGTGTGGACGTGGGCGTCGGTGAACGCGGGGGTGACCAGTGCCCCGTCGAGGTCGATCACCTCGTCGACGCCGCTCGCGAAGGCGTCGGCGGCGCCTTCGGAGCCCACCCAGGCGACGTGGCCCCGTTCGACCACCATGGCGGTGGCGAAGGGGTCGGCGGGGCTGTGGACGTCTCCACCGCGCAGCAGCACGGTGCGGTGTTCGCTCTGGGGGGCGGTGCTCTCGGTCATGGGCACCAGTCTCCCGCGTTCCCGCACGCCGCCGTGCCCGGCCCCCTCAGATCTGCGGCGGGCGCGCCTCGTACGGGGTGGACAGAACGACCGTGGTGCGGGTGGAGACGCCGGCGAGCGAACGGATGCGGGTGAGCAGGTTCTCCAGCTCCAGCGGGGTCGCCACGCGGACCTTGAGGATGTAGTTCTCGTCGCCGGCGACGCTGTGGCACGCCTCCAGCTCCGGGATGCCCGCGAGCCGTTCGGCGATGTCGTCGGGGGCGCTGGGGTCGAACGGCTTGACCGAGATGAACGCGGTCAGCGGCAGGCCGACCGCCTCCGGGTCCACGACCGCGGCGTACCCGCGGATCACCCCGCGCTGCTCCAGCCTGCGGACGCGCTGATGAACCGCCGAGGTGGACAGGCCGGTGGCCTTGCCCAGGTCGGTGTAGCTCATCCGCCCGTCCTTGACGAGCAACTCCACGATGTGACGGTCCAGCTCCTCCATATGGATCAATCTATGGCCATGAGTCGTTCCCGGCACAGCTGCCCAGCCCTTGGGACGGCACCTGCGCCGGGCATGTGACCAACGCCACAGGTTTACGCGCCAGTAGGGGGACACGGAACGGTTACGGCCGATCGGTGGCGGGAAGTGCTTGCTGTGGCCGAGGCCACAGCGTCATGCCGGCCCATCCGAGGGGGGATTTCCCATGCCACACCTGAAGCTCACCGGACGTACCGAACCGGAGCCCGTTGATCCGTTCGAGAACACCGCTCCCGATGCGTACGACACCTTCGAGATGTACCGGGTCGTCTGCCCGGACTGCGCGCAGCCCATCGCGCTCCTGGCGGACGAGGACGTGCTCCCGGAGCACGCGCTGTGCCCGTCCCCGTGGAACCCGTTCGTGCTCACCGTGTGCCCCGGTACGGGGCGTGCCGCCGGGGACCGGCCCGCCGAGGCGGACGGGGCCCAGGAGCAGGAGACCGCGCTGCTGCTGACGCTCCCCCAGGGGCTCGACTGGCGGACGCAGCCCTTCTCGCACGCCGGCGGTGCCGGTTCCCGCCCGATCCGGGTGGCGCAGCCGCTCCGGCGCGAGGCCGCCTGAGCCTGCCTCTTCCCGAACACGCGGCCGGGGTGCGCGAGCAGCCCGGCAGCCGGGGAGAACCGGGTGAACATGCGCCCGAATCGAACAGCCAGTGACCCCGCCGCGCCCTGCGGCGTTGGCCCGGTATGACCCCGCTGCATTCCACGGCCGGCCCCGGGCGTCGCCGGCTCGCCGCTCCCCCCTCCGAAGAATCGGTTCCGCAGGCCGGCTCCGTACCTGCGTCCCGGTCCGAACCGCCCCGGTCGGCGCCGCGCGCGGTGCCCCATTCGAGCGATCCGCCGATCTACCGGGCGCTGCTGCGGCACTGGGAGAGCACGGGCCGGACCCTGCCGGGCCGTCATGACCAGGACTGGAACCGGATCATGACGACGCCCGTGTGGTCGGAGCGGCCGCTGCGGGTCAGCGGGACTCAGGGCCCGCGAGGTGGCGCGCGATGACCATCCGCTGAATCTGGTTGGTGCCCTCCACGATCTGGAGCACCTTGGCCTCGCGCATGAGGCGCTCGACGGGGAAGTCCTGCGTGTAGCCGTAGCCGCCGAGCACCTGGACGGCGTCGGTGGTCACCTGCATCGCGGCGTCCGTGCAGAAGAGCTTGGCCATGGCGGCCTGGCGCGAGAAGGGGCGGCCCGCGTCCCTCAGCCGGGCGGCCTCCAGGTAGAGCGCGCGGCCGGCCTCGATGCGGGTCGCCATGTCGGCGAGCATGAACCGCAGGCCCTGGAAGTCCGCGATGGGGCGGCCGAACTGCTTGCGGCCGGTGGCGTAGCCGAGGGCCTCGCCGAGCGCGGCCTGGGCGACGCCGATGGCGCAGGCGGCGATGCCGAGGCGGCCGGAGTCGAGGGCGGACAGGGCGATCGCGAAGCCCTGGCCCTCCTCGCCGATCCGGCGGGAGTCGGGGATGCGGACGCCGTCGAAGTGCAGCTGGGCGGTGGGCGAGCCCTTCATGCCCATCTTCTTCTCGGGGACGGCCGCGCTCAGCCCGGCGGCGTCACCGGGGACGAGGAAGGCCGAGATGCCCCGGGCGCCCTCGCCGCCGGTGCGGGCCAGCACGGTGTAGAAGTCGGCGATGCCACCGTGTGTGATCCATGCCTTGGCGCCGGTGATCACCCAGTCGTCGCCGTCCCGTACGGCCTTGGTGCGCAGCGAGGCGGCGTCGGAGCCGGAGGCGGGTTCGGAGAGACAGTAGGCGCCGAGCAGGCCACCGGAGAGCATCGACGGGAGGTGTTCGGCGCGCTGCTCCTTGGTGCCGTAGCCGGCGAGGCCGTGGCAGGCGAGGGAGTGGACGCTGACGCCGAGGCCGACGGTGAGCCGGGCGGCGCTGAGCTCTTCGAGGACCTGGAGGTAGACCTCGTACGGCTGGTCGCCGCCGCCGTGTTCGGAGTCGTAGGGCAGGCCGAGCAGGCCGGACTCGGAGAGCAGGGTGAAGATCTCGCGGGGGAAGCGGCCTGCTTCCTCCTCCTCGGCCGCCCCCGGGACGATCTCCCGCTGGGCGATGTCCCGTACGAGGTCGATCAGCTGGCTGGATTCCTCGGTGGGCAGACGGCGTTCGACCCACTGCGGGGCACGGTCGGACATGACGGCGCTCTCCTCCCTGTCGGGCGTTGCGGCGGTCGCGCGCGCGGGGTGTGAGCGGCGCCGCCGGGGGGATCTCCGGGCGATGCCCGAAATCACTGCTGCCCAGCCGATGTTGCCCTCCCGGATTACGAGAGGCGCAGGCAGGCGGCTGTGGCGGGACGAGTATGCCCGATCGGATGGCATCCGTCACCGGTTGACCGAACATACGAATGAACGGGCTCCGGACACCCGGCTCCGGAGGCCCGGAGATCGTCGATATTGGTCCGAACCATTGACCCAACTGGTCTAGTCCATCTACCGTTCCCGGCGAACCGACTTACCGCGTTCATGCCAAGTTCGAGCGTCGTGAGCCGGTGGTCCATCGGCACGCCCCCTCCCCCACGAGGAGCAACCATGACCGGACTGCATCGCCCGGGAGCCCGTCTGCGGGCTCTCGCCGCTGCCGCGTGTACCGCCGCTCTGGGCGCAGCCCTGCTCGGCGTCGCCGGCACCGGCACCGCCGGCGCGGCCCCCACCGCGCCCCGGGCCGCCGCACCGGCAACAGCACCCGCCGCCCCCACAGCGGCCGGTGACAAGGTGGTCGGATACTTCACCAACTGGGGTGTCTACCAGCGCAATTACCACGTGAAGAACATCGAGACCTCGGGCTCGGCCGACAAGCTCACGCACATCAACTACGCCTTCGGCAACGTCCAGGGCGGCAAGTGCACGGTCGGCGACTCGTACGCGGACTACGAGAAGGCCTACACCGCCGACCAGTCCGTCGACGGCGTCGCCGACACCTGGGACCAGGAACTGCGGGGCAACTTCAACCAGCTGCGCAAGCTGAAGAAGCTGCACCCGGACCTGAAGGTGATCTGGTCGTTCGGCGGCTGGACCTGGTCCGGCGGCTTCGGTGAGGCCGCGCAGAACCCGGCCGCGTTCGCCGAATCCTGCTACAACCTGGTCGAGGACCCCCGGTGGGCCGATGTCTTCGACGGCATCGACATCGACTGGGAGTACCCCAACGCCTGCGGTCTGACGTGTGACACCAGCGGCCGGGACGCCTACGGCAAGCTGCTGTCGGCACTGCGCTCGAAGTTCGGCAGCGGCAACCTGGTCACCTCGGCCATCAGCGCGGACGGCTCGGACGGCGGCAAGCTGGACGCCGTCGACTACGGCGGCGCGGCGCAGTACGTCGACTGGTACAACCCGATGACGTACGACTTCTTCGGCGCGTGGGACGCGAAGGGCCCGACCGCCCCGCACTCCCCGCTGACCTCCTACGAGGGCATCCCGAAGGAGGGCTTCAACAGCGAGGCGGCCATCGAGAAGCTGAAGGCGCAGGGCGTCCCGGCGTCGAAGCTGCTGCTCGGCATCGGCTTCGACGGGCGCGGCTGGACCGGCGTCACCCAGGACGAGCCGGGCGGCACCGCGACCGGCGCGGCGCCGGGCACGTACGAGGCGGGCATCGAGGACTACAAGGTCCTCAAGAACACCTGCCCCACCACGGGCACCGTCGCGGGCACGGCGTACGCGCACTGCGGCACCAACTGGTGGAGCTACGACACCCCGGCCACCATCGGCACCAAGATGGCGTACAAGAACCAGCAGGGCCTGGGCGGCACCTTCTTCTGGGAGCTGAGCGGTGACACCACCGACGGCGAACTGATCAAGGCGATCGACTGACCCGGTAGCGCGCTGGACGTCAGGGGCGGGGAGCCGGTCGGGCTCCCCGCCCCTGACGTTCCACTAGAGCAGGCCGAGCTGCGTGACGAGCATGGCGACGACGACCACGAGGGTCCAGCCCAGGACGTGCTCCAGCAGCTTGGGGCCGTCGTCCGGGCCGCCGGTGCGGGCGCGGCGGCGGGCGGCGGTGAGGGTGGCGGCAGTCGCGGTCATGGCATCTCGTTCGGTCGGCCGACGGGGGCGCGCCCAGCACCCGGCCGGGACCCGACCACAGTGCCAGCCTGGTGCGCCCGGGGGTAGAGACGTCCGTCACTGCCCCGGGCGCCCGGCCCCGCCACCGCCCCCGCGACGTGCGGAAACCGGGCGGGGGGCGGTGCCGTGTGTGCCGCAGACCACAGCGCCCGGTCAGCGCACCTCGTACGCCCTGATCATGGTCTGGCTCACCCTGGCGCCCTCCTCGTCCGTGAGCGTGACCCTGAGGTGGACGAACGTTCCGGCGGGCGCGTCGCCCGGGAGGCGGACCTGCCATCCGTCACGGGTGGACGTGGCAGACGCCTGGTGCCAGCCGGTGACCGCGTCGACGGTGGACTCGGTGCCGTACGCGTACTCCAGGCTCGCCTTCCGCAGCGGGGCCGGGGCTGCCGAGTCGTCCGTGACGGCGCTCAGGCCGATCGTGGTGGCTTCCCCCGCCGGGCGCGAGTTGCGCAGGTCGGACGGCACGTCGAGGACGGGGACCAGCAGGTGCTGGGCGCCCTGGTCCGAGGCGTCGGTGGTGAAGACCCACTCGGTGGCGTATGCGAGACCCGTGCGGTCCATGGTGCCCGCGCGGCGCTGCCACTGCTGCTGGAAGGCGACCTCCGCCTTTCTGTCGGGCAGGTCGAAGGTGCCGGAGACCATGGCCTGCGGTTGGCCGTCGACCAGCAGCCGGCGGCTGCCGGAGTCGGTCATGGCGAGGGTGGAGTCGTGCCCGCCCGCGTCGCCGAACGGCGCGATCGTGTAGCCGAGGCGGTTGCTCTCACGGTTCATCAGGGGCTGGGCGTAGGTGTTGCGGACGGGCCCGTAGGGCGACTTGTACCACTGGGAGGTCGTGCGGCCCTTGTCCATCTCGCGCGGCCCGTCGTAGGCGGTGCCGCCGTACGGACCGAGGTCCCGGCGCATCAGGGTGGTCCAGGTGAGCCCGTCGCGGCCGGACGGGGTGAAGTACTCGGTGCGCTGCCGGGGGGCGCGCAGCGGCAGGGCGGTGCCGCCGGCCCAGACCGCGGGAATGCCCGGCGCACCGACCTTCACGTCCGACCAGTACGTCGCGTCGTCGGCGCCCTGTACGTGGTAGCGGGCGTCGGTGGCCGCGAGGTCGCGGTCGCGCACGCGCTGGGTGCCGGTCGGTATGGAACCGTGCCCCACGAGAGCGAGGTTGTAGACGTACGGGCTCCGTGCCGTCGCCGTGCCCGACCAGGTGAGTGAGACGTCGCCCTGCTCCAGCGCGGTCCGGACCGCCAGGGAGTCGGCCCAGGTGATGGTGGCCTGCGGCAGGCCTTCGGCACCCGTCAGCTGGAACCGCCCCTCACTGTCGGGGACAGCCGCCACGACGCCCACGGCACCGGCCCGCTTCGCGGCCTGGTCCCAGGTGAACGCGTTGCCGCCGCCGGGCCCCGCGTCCACGAGGGCGATGCGGCCCGTGAGGTCGTGGGCGGCGAAGTTCTCGTCGGTGCCCTTGCCGATGTACGTCACCGGCGCGGAGCCCTTGCCGTCGAACTCGGTCCCCTTCAGCACCGGGAGCGAGTCCAGGACCCGGCCGCCGGTGATGGTGAGCGCGGCGCGCGGCGCGGTCCGCCGGGCCGAGGCGAGGAACGTCAGCCGGTCGTCACCGTGCACCGGCTGGGCGTAGATGCCCTTGGCGTACGACGGGACGGTGGTGACGTAACCGGCCCGGAGGCGGCGTGAGTCGTCTAGGCCGAGGGCGAGCCCGATGGCGAACCCGGCTCCCTGGCTGGGGCGTTCGGTGTCCCAGACGATGCGGCGCGCGTCGCGGGCGTCGAGGGTGACCTCGGTGTCGCCGGAGACCGTCAGCTTCTCGCGGTAGAGCTGGCTGACCGATGCGACGCTGCCGACGTCGCCGGGCTCGTCGCGGGTCATCACGAGGCCGCTCAGCGCGTACGTGCCGAGGGGCACCCGGACCGTGGTGCTGCCGGCCTCGGAATAGCCGAGGGTGTAGCGCTTCGCCGTGTCGCGGTGGTCGTCGAACAGCTGGAAGGCGGACGGGGACGAGGCCGGGTCGCCGTGCCGGTCGAGGCCCTTGACCGTGAGGTCGGCCGACGGGACCTCCATGTGCACGCCGAACGGAACGGTGACGCGCACGCCGTGCGACCCGGTCGCGACGAGGCGGCCGGTGACCGTGCCGTACGCCCCGGCGCTCAGGCGGGTGCCCGGGTCGATGCGGACCGGCACATCGGCGGTCCCCCGTGCCGGAACGGTCACCGTGGTGCGCGCGGGTCGCGCGAAGCCGGAGAGGCGGCTGCCGTCGTCGCCCCGGACGTCCTCGGTGCGCAGGCTCAGGCGCACGTCCCGGCCGGTGAGATTGGTGAGGGTGACCGTCCTGTCCACCGGGGCGAGGTCCCGCTGCGGGTACGCGAAGTCCCCCAGGAGCGGCACGGGCGGGGCGGTGACCGGCTGGGACACCGCCCGGGCCACGTCCATCGGGCCCGCGCCCTGCTCCAGGACCGGCGCGTCGGTGGACTGCGCGGACGAGGTGAGCAGGGCCTTGAGCCCGGCCGGGGTCAGCGCGGGGTGCTGCTGGAGGAGCAGCGCGGCGCCGCCCGCGACGTGCGGGGTGGCCATCGAGGTGCCGGACATCTCCCGGTACGCCTGGTCGCCCCGGCCGCCGGAGTTGGCGGCGACGACGCCGACGCCCTGGGACGCGATGTCCGGCTTGGCGCTCACGCCGTCGACGGAGGGGCCCCGGCTGGAGAAGGAGGCGGTGGCGTTCTTCCGGTCCACCGCGCCGACGGTGAGGGCGCTGGGCGCGCAGCCGGGTGTGGAGACGGTGCCGTGCAGCGAGGCGTTGCCGGCGGCGATGACGAACAGGGCCTTGTCGCTGAGGCGTTCCACCGCGTCGACGCCGGGTCCGGCGCAGGCGGTGTCGCCGTCGGAGCCGAGCGACATGGAGACGACGCGGGCGCCCTGGTCGACCGCCCATTCCATGCCGTTGACGATGCCGCTGATCGAGCCCGTGCCGTCGTCGTCCAGCACCTTGCCGATGAGCAGGTCCGCCTCGGGCGCCATGCCCGCGTAGGTGCCGTGGGAGGCGGCCCCGGTGCCGGCCACGGTGGACGCGGTGTGGGTGCCGTGGCCGGTCCGGTCGGAGGTGGCGGGGGTGCTGACGAAGGTCTCGCTTCCGGCGACGCGTCCGGCGAGGTCGGGGTGGCCGGCGTCCACTCCGGTGTCCAGGACGGCGACCTTGACGCCGGAGCCGTCGAGGCCGGCCCGGTGCGCGGTCGTGGCGCCGGTGAGGGGCACGGTCGGGGTGCCGAGGCCGCTGACGGCGGTGCCCCGGACCTTGGCGTCGAGCCAGATCCTGCTGACGGCCCCGGCGGCGGCGGTCCGGGCCTGGGGGCTCTCGGTGCCCGGGGCGCTCGGGGCGAGCTTCTGCCAGGCGTCGGCGGCCGACTTCTTGCTGACGGCCAGTCCGGCGCCGCCGATGGACTCCAGGGTCGCGGTGGTCCGGGTGCCGGGGACAGCGGCGGCCCGCAGGCCCCGGGCGGCGCTGCCCGCGTACTCCACGACGACGGGCAGGCTGTCCGTGTGCGCGTCGTCGTAGCCGTCGGCGACGAGCCGCCCGATGTCGAAGAGCGCGGCGTCCACGAGCCCGGCGTCCATCAGGCGCTCGACGCCCTGCGGGAACACATAGGTCCGTCTGCCGTCCTGCCAGGTCGCGGCGGCGTGATCAGTGCCGTCGGCGCCGCGCAGCCCCGCCGACAGGACCCGGCCGGCACGGTCCACGCGGGCCTCGACCACGTCGCCGGTGATCAGGGTGACGGTGACCGCGCGGCCGGGTCCTTCCGTGAGCGGCCGGGCGGCGTCCGCCGGGGTGCCGGCGGACGCGGCGGGCGCGGCCGCCGTGAGCAGGGCGGCGGTGGCGAGCCCGGCGGCTGTCCGGCGCCATGGCCTCGTATGTCTCATCGTTGGTCTCCAGGAGGGAAGGTGTCCGGTGACCTCGGAGGGAGGGGCCCGGTGAGCAGCAGCGTGGCCAACACCGCCGCTCCGTGGGGCTCTTGTGGCTGGCGAGTGGCTGCCATGACGTAATCCCGACACCCGCGCGGAGCCGGTCGCCGGCACCGTGCGGGGGGTCCGTTGCCAGGCCGCTTCGCAGGTGGCGACACTTGAGCCATGTCGTCCCATCCAGAAGTGCCGCCGTCCCCGCGTGCCGAGCCGTCTCCCGGCCCGCCCGCCTCCGTGCGCTCCTCCCTGATCCGGTTGCAGGAGGACCTGCGCCGGGCCGATGACTCACTGGTGCGGCTGCTCGGGTCGTGGCGGCCCGACGGCCAAGAGGAGCCGGGGCAGTTCGTGGAGTTCTGGGAGGGGCGCGAGGCCCAGGCCCGCCGTCTGTACGAGCTGGAGTACGGGGCCCGGACGTCGCTGCTGGGGTTCCAGTCGGGGGCCAACACGGTCGCCCCGGTCCCGTCCACCCTGGCGGACCCGGCGGACGTGGCCCCGGAGGAGCAGGAGGCGGAGGGGACGCGGGAGGCCGGCTCGGAGCCCCCACTCCGCAAGGACGGCAATCCGCACGCCGCGTACCGCGTCGTCGTGGACCGGGCCTTCCTCACCGAGCCGGCGGCGCTGCGCGCGCTGGACGAGCGGCTGGCGGCCGGTCATCAGGTGCGGGTGGTGGACCAGCCCCTGATCAAGCTCCTCATAGCGGACGAGGAGACCGCCATGGTGCAGTTGGAGGCGGGCAGGTCGATGGTCCTCGGGCCGCCCCTGGTGCGGCTGGCGGTCGAGCTGTTCGAGTCGGTGTGGCAGCGCTCGCGGCCCTATCTGCGGGAGGACGGCGACCTGGATCCGACCGACCGCAGGCTGCTCCAGCTGATGCTGTCCGGCCTCACGGACGCGGCGACGGCCCACCAGCTCGGCACGTCGCCCCGTACGGTCCAGCGCAGGCTGCGCGCCCTGATGGACGCGGCCTCGGTCTCCTCGCGCGTCCAGCTCGGCTGGTACGCGATGCGCAACAACTGGGTGTGAGCGGGCCGCCCGGGGCGCGTACGGCACCCCGGGCGGCGGGTGGTCACATCCGGTCGGTGTAGTACTCCAGCGTCCGGCCGTGCAGGCGCTTGACCGGGTCGGTGACGCGGTCGGACATGGTGTTCTGCCGGAGGTAGTTGGTCACCACCCAGGCCAGGTCCTTCCCGTCGACCGTCCCGTCGTGGTTGATGTCGGCGGAACGCTTCGCGGTGCCCCGGGCGTCGTACACGGCGGCGGCGTCACGGACGTCGATGACGTCGTCCCCGTTGACGTCACCGGCGACCAGGGAGGCCACGGACGAACCGCTCGTCCCGGCCACGGCCCCGTACCCGTCCAGGCCGAGGTCGATGTCCTCGGTCCAGGCGAAGTGGCCGGGCACCCGGATCTCCAGGCGGTACGGCTTCTCGGCGGGCGTCAGTCCGCCGGCAGAGATCCGGGCGGTCGCGTCGGCGGTCATCGGGTGCCGCGTGCCGTCCGGGGCGGTTAGCTCGGCCTGGAAGCCGTCGAGGCTGTAGTCGCGCTTGGTGTCGTAGCCGTAGTCCTTGGTCAGCAGCGCCTCGGCGGCGGGCCGGGCGCCGAAGGTGGACTCCGGGTTGAGCATCCGCACCGCGCCGTAGAACAGGATGTTCAGCGGCACCTTGGTGCCGGTGGTGTCCATGGCGCTCGTGGTGCCCGTGTTGAGCCCCGCCGAGGTCGTCCAGTGCCCTCCCGTCACCTCGTACGTCACCTTGAGCAGCGGCATCGAGTCACCGCTCAGGCCTTCCGGGTCCGAGACGTCGAAGGTGAGGGTGGTGTACGAGGACGCACCGGCCGACACGTCCGTGGTGGTGATCTTCGACGGGCCGTGCGCGGCCAGTTCGGCGGTCGGCTCGATGCCGGTGATGCGCACGTTGCGGTCGTCGTAGCGGATCTGGGCGCTGAAGGACTTCCATCGCTTCAGGTCGTGGGCCGTCAGGGTGTACGTGCGGCTGTCACCGGCCCGTGCGACGGGGGCGTCGGCGGCGCCCACGACGTACGGGATCCCCTCCTTGATGACGTTGAGGGAACGTACGTCGCCTATGTTCCCGGCGGCGTCCGCGGGCCACATCTTGACGTAGGCGGTCGGCGGCCCGACGGACAGGGGCACCTGGGCGTTCACGTTGCCGTCGGCGTCGGCGTTGACGTGGCCGGTGGGCGCGTTGGGGCTGTATGCGGAGTAGTACAGCGCGTTGTCCTCCTGGCCGATGTCCAGTCCGGCCGAGCGGATCGCGTCGGTCTCCCCGTCCCGCAGCCGGCCCGAGAAGGCGAACGACTTGGCGTCGGCGGGAACCTCGACGACCGTGGGGCGGGACGGGTCCCAGGCCCCGTACGTGTCCTCGTAGGCGGGTGCGTGCGAGTCGACGTAGACGTCGCGCAGCACCGAATCCGTGCCGCCGAAGCCGTCGGTGCCCACGATGCGCAGCTTGTAGTGGCCGTCGGCGATCCAGCGGCCCCGGGGGTCGAACGGGGTGGCCTCGCGCCCGGTCACCGGGTGGTACCAGGCGCCGACCGTCGCGGGACCGTACAGGACGCCCTCGGAGAGGCCGGTCGTGTTGATCCCGCCGATGTAGCCGAGGTCCTTGCCCCGGGTGTCGGCGAGGAAGACGTCGACGCTCGTCAGCTGCCCGGCCATGCGCAGGTTGAACGTGGCGGCGCCGCCGCCGACGGATCCGGCGTCGGAGAACTGGTTGGTCGACATGACCGGCTTCGTCATGTCGACCTCCGCGAAGCCGGACTCGGCGACCCGCAGCCCGAACGGCATGCGCAGGGTGTGAAGTCCCTCGTCCTGTACGGGGGTCAGGGTGACGAAGCCCTCGTAGTAGCCGGCCGGCGCGTCGGCCGGAACCGACAGCGTGGTGCGGACGGGCGTGCTGCCGTGCGGCTTGCTGGTCACCTGGCCGTCGGCGGACAGGGTGATACCGGCGGCGCGGGCGTCCCCGGAGGCCCCGTTGCCCCGGGTGAACACGACGCCGACCTCGTAACGCCCCTTGGTCCCGCTGTCGTTGACCAGGTCGAGCCGCTTCTCGACCCGGGTGGACCGGCCGACCGGGAGCACTCCGAGATCGAGGGCGCCCGTGCGGTGGTCCAGCTCGGACCGGGTGCCGTCCAGGGAGACGTACGGGGTCTCCGCCGACATCTGGAGCGAGGTCTCGGTGTGCACGGCGGCGTACGGGTCGACCGCGCCGGCGCCCGCGTCGAAGACGCTCACCTTGCCGGGCATCGGGCGGGCGGTGTTCATCAGAGCCGCCTTGACCCCGTCCGGCGTGAGCCGGTGGTCGTGCTGGAGCAGCAGAGCAGCGGCCCCGGCGACGTACGGGGAGGCCATGGAGGTGCCGCTGAGCCGGGCGTAGGCGGCGGAGTAGTCGCCGGTCCCCGGCGCGACGGTGTCCGCCGGGACGGACGAGAGGACGCTGACGCCGGGCGCGGCGATCTCGGGCTTGATGGCGCCGGTGCCGTACACCGGGCCGCGCGAGCTGAAGGACGCGAGTTCACCGCTGCCGAGCACGAAGGTCCCGGCCTCGGTGAAGGTGAGGCGGGCGGAGCCGTCCGCGGTCCCGGCGGCCAGTGCGGCGCCCTCGGCGGCGGTGAGCGAGAAGGCCGGGACGTAGGCGGGGCTCTCGCCGATGTAGTTCGGGATGTGCCCCTCGTCCGCGTTGTCGTTGACGAGGAGGACGGCGACGGCGCCCATGGTGGCGGCGCGGCGCACCTTCTCGTCCAGGGAGATGCCGCCGCGCTTCACGAGGACGGCCTTGCCCTTGACGTCCTTTCCGCTGTATCCGGCGGCGGTGCCGGTGGCGACGTCGGCGACCGGGTAGCCGCCCGAGGCCAGGTTCGAGAGCGCGTCGCCGAAGGGACGGGCCAGCAGCCGCCCCGTGGCGTATGTGGCGCCCGCGCCGATGCGGTATTCCGGCAGGGTCATCGGTTCGTCGTGCGCGCCCACGGTGAGCGGCAGCGCGGCGGCGCCCGGGGTGCCCAGGGTGTTGCCGCCCGGGCCGCTGTTGCCGGCGGCGATGACGGTGGTGATCCCCGCGAGCACGAGGTTGTCGGCGGCTATCGCCTGCGGGCTCATCGGGTCGTTGACCGCCGCGCCGAGCGACATGTTGACGACGTCCATGCCGTCGTCGGCCGCCCGGTCCATCGCGGCCATGATGTCGCTCGTGCGCCCGCGCCCGTACGGGCCGAGCACCCGGTACGCGTACACGGAGGCGCCGGGGGCCACGCCGTGGGCGGCGCGCTCCTCGGACTCGGCGCCCCGGCCGGCGACGATCCCGGCGACGTGGGTGCCGTGCTCGGTGTAGTAGGCGGAGCCCTGGTTGGTCTCGGCCTGCCCGGATGCCTTCCAGTCGGCGTACGTCGTCTCCATCGGGTCGGAGTCGTCGTCGATGAAGTCGTAGCCGCCCTTGTAGGCGTCCTTGAGGTCGGGGTGGTGGTAGTCGATGCCGGTGTCGATGATGCCGACCTTGACGCCCTTGCCGGTGATCCCCTCGGCGTGCAGCCGGGCCACCCCGTCGTCGTCCTGCGCGGCGCCGGAGGTCCCGCCGCCGTCGGCGGGGGCGGGGCGGTCGAGCGCCTTCACGGTGGTGTCCGGCCAGACGGCGGTGACCTCGTCGTTGTCGAGGAGTTCGGCGACGCGGTCGCCGGGGAGCCGGAGGCTGACCCCGTCGAAGCTGTGGGTGTAGGTGCGCCCGGGCTTCGGGGCCGCCGTCTTCTTCCCGTTGCTCCCGTCGGCGGCGGGCCGCGCGAACATGTCGTCCAGCGCGGTGCGCAAGCGCTTGTGCGCCTTCGCCACGGCGTCCTGGGCCGCCGCCTCGCTGACCGTGCGGCCCTCCGCCGCGGCGAGCAGGCGGGCGGTCCTGGCGGGCGGGGTCTTCAGCTGGACGATGACGTCGACGGGCTTGCCGCTGCGCAGCGCCGCCTTGTCCGTGACGTGCAGTCCGCCCATGTCCAGGGCGGCCATCCGGTGCAGGGCTCCGAGCTCCTGGTCGTCCAGGGAGGCGAGCAGCGCCTCTCCGTCCGGCGCAGCGGCCGGGGAGGGTGCGGCGAAGGCGGCGGGGGCGGTGGCCGCGAGGGTGGCGAGCACGGTTGCCGCCGCGGCCAGGGCCAGGTGTCTGCGCCCTGGGGCTTGCGTCATGATTCGTGGGCTCCGCTCTGGGCAGGGACGGACGGGGTCCCCCTCGCCTCATGAGCGGCGGGGGACGGGCATCGCATGATCGTCGGCTCATGGGCCTCCGGGGGGAATGGGGAACCGGTGGCGAGATTCCGCCTGTCGTCAAGTCGCCATCCGGGCCCGGCGGGTCCGGGAACTGGCGACAACACGTCGTGTCATGCATCCGCCACGCGCGAGTGCTGCGGTGCCCCGGCCGGGCTCGGTAGACCCGTGCCACGACCTTCCGCCGGTGCCCGGGGCTCCGGCGGGAGCTCCCCCGACGCGGTCCCGGCCCTGCCGAGGCCCCCGCCACGCGAAAGGGCACTCATGTCCCGCCCCACCATCACGCGCCGCAGACGCCGGTTCACCGCCGCCGTCATGGCGGCCGGCCTGACCGGCTCCCTGATGAGCCTGTCGGCACTGCCCGCCCAAGCCGCCGACGTGCCGCACCCCTTGGGCGCCGCCGTCCCGGACACGGCCAAGAAGGCGCAGACGTCCCAGCGCGACAAGCTGGGCGCCCATGACCGTACGCTGCTCCAGAAGGCCGAGAGCAAGAAGACCAAGACGGTCACCGTCCTGCTGGCCACCGGCGAGGGCGACACCGAGGCGCTGCGCAAGAAGGTCGCGGACCTCGGCGGCCGGGTCGCCAGGGCCGACGACAAGCTGGGCTACGTCCGCGCGACCGTGCCGACCGGCAAGGTCACCGCGCTCGCCGCGCTCTCCTCGGTCCGGGCCGTCGACCTCAACGAGACGTACAAGATCCCCGATCCGTCGCCGGTCACCACCGAGGACCGGAAGAAGGACGGGGAGGGCGACGGCCCCACCACGCCGAAGGCCCCCGGCCGCACCACCCCGGCCGACAACCCCTACCTGCCCGTGGCCGAGACCGGGGCGACCGGCTTCACCGCCGACCACCGCACCTGGGACGGCCGGGGCGTCACCGTCGGCATCCTGGACACCGGCGTCGACCTCGCCCATCCGGCCCTGCGCACCACCACGACCGGGCAGCCGAAGATCAAGGACTGGGTCACTGCGACCGACCCGGTGACCGACGGCGACCCGACCTGGCTGGAGATGCGGCTCAAGGTCACCGCGAAGGACGGCGCCTTCCGCTACGGCGGGGTCGACTACAAGGCGCCCGACGGGGACTACGAGTTCCAGCTGTTCAAGGAGTCCGACACCTGGGGCGGGGAGCTGGAAGGGGACGTCAACAGGGACGGCGACTACAAGGACGTGTTCGGCGTCCTGTACCGCAAGGCCGACCACCGGGTGTGGGTCGACGCGGACCTCGACCGGACCTTCGGCGACGCCGATGTGGTCGAGCCCTACGCGAAGTCCGGAAAGTGGGCCGCCTTCGGCACCGACGACCCCGACACGGCCGTCGCCGAGTCGATGCCGTTCACGGTCGAGTACCGCGACGACGTGGACCTCTCGGCGCGGGGCGGCACGAGCGCCGGCAAGAAGGCGGACTTCGTCAGCATCGGCATCGTCTCCGGCGCCCACGCCACCCATGTCGCCGGGATCACCGCGGGCCACGGGCTGTTCGGCGGGGAGATGGACGGCGCCGCCCCCGGCGCCCGCATCGTCTCCGAGCGCGTCTGCCTCTTCGCCGCCGGCTGCACCTCGTACGCCCTCACCGAAGGCATGATCGACGTCGTGGCGGACAAGGGCGCCGACGTCGTCAACCTGTCGATCGGCGGGCTGCCCGCGCTCAACGACGGTGCCAACGTCCGCTCGGTCCTCTACAACCGGCTCATCGACCAGTACGGCGTGCACATCGTCTCGTCGGCCGGCAACGACGGGCCCGGCATGAACACGGTGTCCGACCCGGCGGTGACGGACAAGGTCATCGCGGTCGGCGCCTCGGTCAGCAAGGACACCTGGTGGGCGGATTACGGCTCCGCGGTGAAGGACCGCCAGTCGCTGTTCCCGTTCTCCGCGCGCGGTCCGCGTGAGGACGGCGGCATGAAGCCGGAGATCGTCGCCCCGGGCGCCGCGGTCTCCTCCATCCCGACCTGGCTGCCCGGCGAGGGCGTGCCCCAGGCGGGTTACGAACTGCCCCCGGGCTACGGCATGTTCAACGGCACGTCGATGGCCTCGCCACAGGCCGCGGGTGCCGTCGCCGTCCTGCTCTCGGCCGCGTCCGCCTCGCACGTCGAGGTGTCGCCCGCCGGGATGCGGTCCGCTCTGACCAGCTCCGCGACGTTCCTGCCGGACCAGCCGGCGTACGCGCAGGGCGCCGGCCTCGTCTCCGTACCGGCGGCGTGGAAGCTGCTGGCGAAGGGCCCGAAGCCGACGGCGTACTCCGTCGAGGCGCCGGTCTGCGGTGTCCTCGCGGGCCTGCTGGCCACGCCCGAGTCCGGCACCGGTGTGTACAACCGCTGCTCTCCCGACGACGGCGGGCAGCCGCTGCACCGCCCGAAGGACTACACGGTGAAGCTCACCCGCACCGGCTCCGGCAGCGGTGAGGCCCGACTCTCCTGGGTCGGCAACGACGGTACGTTCAGCGCTCCCGGCACGATGAAGCTCGCCCAGGACCGGGCCACCGCGATCACCGTCCGCGCGCAGGCCAAGTCCACCGGCGCGCACTCGGCGCTGCTGCGCGTGGACGACCCGGCGACGCCGGGCGTCGACCGGCTGGTCCCGGTCACCGTCGTGGCCGCGGCCGACCCGGCGAAGCCGTCGTACGCGGTCTCCACCGCCGGCACGGTGGACCGCAACGCCACCCGCTCGTTCTTCGTCTCCGTGCCCAAGGGCGCGGCGGCGCTGCAGGTGGACCTGTCGGGCGTCGCCGGGGACAGCCAGACGCGCTTCCTGGCGGTCGACCCGCAGGGCATGCCGGTCGAGGACACCGCCGTGAGCCGCTGCTACACCAACTTCTCGGACGAGAAGGACTGCGCCTCCGGCTCGCGCACGTACCAGCAGCCGATGCCCGGCGTCTGGGAGTTCGAGGTGGAGGCCCGACGGACCTCGCCGATGCTCACCAACCCGTACCGGCTGACCGCGACCGTTCAGGGCGCCGCGTTCGACCCGTCGTCCTCGGTGATCGACGAGGCGGCGCTGCACGGGGCGGCCGAGAAGAGCTTCACGGCCGTCAACCGCTTCGCGCCGGTGACCGCGCACGCGGTGGGCGGCAGCCTGGGCGCGCTCTCCGAGGCCCACCCGACCGTGGCCGACCAGGACATGACCGGCAAGCAGATCGCGGTGCCGAGGGACGCGACGCGCCTTGAGGTGTCGATGGGCAACGCCTCCGACCCGGACGCGGACCTGGACCTGTACCTCGTGGCGCAGTCGGGGGCGCTCGTCGCGTCCTCCACCAACGGCGGCTCCCGCGAGTCGATCGTGGTGGACAAGCCGAACCCCGGCTACTACCTGCTGTTCATCGCCGGTACGGATGTGCCGTCGGGCAGCACCGAGTTCGACATCCAGGACACGATGTTCTCCGCGTCGCTCGGCTCGGTGACCGTGGACCAGGACAAGCCGGTGCGCCTCGCCAACGGCACGTCGACGCAGGTCAGCGGCCGTCTGGTCGCGGACGCCCTGCCGCCGGCGGGCCGCCGCCTGGTGGGCCGGTTCTCGCTGGCCTCGGACACCGGGACCGTGCTGGGCAGCGCCGATGTGCTGCTCGGCAAGGTGACGTCCCCGCACGCGGAGGTCACCGCCTCCTTCGGCCCGGCCATCGCCTTCAGCCTGGACGACAGCGGCCGGGTGGCCGGTTCGCAGCAGATCAGCGGCCGGAGCCGGCCGATCCGCTGGGACGCGGAGAACGGCGTCGCGCAGCTCGACAACGCCGATGCCCGCGACGGCCACGTCCTCAACCAGAGCCCGTCCAAGGGCTACGCCACCGGCCAGCTGACGCTCACCGAGGGCACCCGGCCGGCCCTCTGGGACGCGGACGGCAAGCTCACCACGCTGCCGCTGCCCGACTGGGAGGACTACCGCTTCGCACGCGGCTTCGCCGTGAACGACTCCGGAACGGTCGTCGGCAACGCCACGGGCGACATCACCGACCCGGCCACCGGCCGCAACCTCGAAGTCAACGAGGGCTTCGTCTGGAACGCCGTCACCGGCTACCGCAAGCTGCCGCACCTGACCGAGGGCCGCAACCTCACCGAACCGCTCGCCGTCAACAACGCCGGCGTGGTCGTCGGCCACTCCTCAAAGGCGGGCAAGCGCCGCGCCGTGAAGTGGGACGCGGACGGGAAGATCACCGACCTGGGCACGCTGCCCGGCATGGCCGACAGCTACGCCGAGTCGGTCAACGCCTCCGGTGTGATCGTCGGAACCAGCGGTGACGACGCGTTCGTCATCCGGGCCGGAGGCACGATGACCCGGCTCCCCGACTTCGGCTTCAGCGCCAAGGCGCTGAAGGTGAACGACGCGGGCTGGGTGCTGGGTTCGGCGGAGACCCAGCCGGACGCGGAGACCGCGGTCGTGTGGGACCCCGAGGGCCGCATGTACCAGCTGTCGGCGATGATCGACTCCTCGCGCTTCGTTCCGATGGAGGGGATCGCCATCAACAACCGGGGCGAGGTGGCGTTCTACGCCATGGACCTGGAGGACGGGGGTTCGACCAAGGTCGTCCTGGCCCGGCTTCCTTCCTGACCCGCTCGTCCGCCCTCCCCGCCGCCCGCCCGGTGGCGGGAGGGCGGTGCGCTGTCAGGGCCTCAGCCGCGCGGCGATCGGGCAGTCCCGCACGGCACACACATCGCAGCCGAGCTCCGCCGCCCGGAGCGGGACGTGGGCCCCGCCGCCCCGTGGCACGTCGACGGCCCCCGCCGGACCCTCGAACTCCAGCAGCAGCAACGCCGAATCGTCCGCGCCGCACGGGGTGGCGTGCCGGTGCACGTCCTCGCGCATCCTGGCCAGGCAGTGGCCGACCGGGCCGTCGCGCAGCAGTCCGCTGTGCGAGCCCAGCGGGTAGAAGCGGCCGCCCGCGTCCCGGGCCTCGGCCAGTCCGTCGGTGTGGAACAGCACCCGGTCCCCGTCGCGCAGCCGTGCCCGGTGGCGTCCCGGCCGCCCGTCGCCCAGGGCGTCGAGCCCGAGCGGCATCCCGGGCCGGTCCGGCTCGGCCCAGGTCACCCCGCCGCCCGCCCGGACCACCAGCGGAGCCGGATGACCGTAGTTGAGCACCGTCATCCGGCCGTCCGAGGTCAGCTCGGCGAGTACGGCGGTGGCGAACCGCTCCTCGTCCGGCCTGCGAGCCAGGGCGCACCGCATGCGCACCCCGGCCTCCTCCAGGCTCGGCGACACCGCCGCGTACTCCCGGAACGCCCCCAGCAGGGCCGCCGCGAGCCCGGCGGCCCGCAGTCCCTTCCCCTGGACGTCCCCGATCAGCACCCGGACGCCGCCCCGGACGGGCACCACCTCGTAGAAGTCGCCGCCGATCCGCGCCGCGTCCGCCGCCGACTCGTACGAAGCCGCGATGCGTACGGGGCCCGCCGTCTCGGGGACCGATGGGGCCAGGGCGTCCTGGGCGGTGGCGGCCACGTCGCGCATCAGGGCGAACCCGCACTCATGGTCCTGCCGGACGCGCGCCGCCGCCGCGGAGACGGCGGTGACCACGGCGACGGCGAGCACCGACACCACCGCCCAGTGGGTGGCGAGCACATCGTCGTGGTACGCCAGCACCGCGGCCCAGACCGCCGCGAACAGGCCCGTGCCGACGACGGCCGGGGCACGGCCGCGCGCCGAGGCGACGACCGGGCCCACCGCGTAGAGGGCCGGCAGCTTCACCTCCTCCCCGAGGACCAGGTCGAGGAAGGCGACGGCGAGGACGGCCCACGCACCGACGCAGTCGAGGTACCGGAAGGCGGCGATGCGGGAAGGACGGGTGGCCATGCCCCCCGAGTGTTACTGAACACGCCTTTCGAAACAGCGGGTGACAACGTTGTCGGACCAGGATTCCGGCGCGGGACGGCCATCGGGGACATACGACAGGGCCGTTCTGCCCTGCCGCGGACCCGCCAAGGTCCCGCGCACGGAAAAGCGGAACGGCGGCCGCGCGGGTAGACAGGTCGCATGCAGACCTTTCTCCCCTACTCCGGCTTCACGGAGTCGGCCGCCGCTCTGGACACCAGGCGGCTCGGCAAGCAGCGGGTGGAGGCCCTGCAGGTGTTCCGCGGCCTGACCGTGCCCGGTTACGGGTGGCGCAGACACCCGGCGGTGCGCATGTGGGCCGGGTACGAGGAGGCGCTCGTCCGGTACGGCCTCGACATCTGCGCCGCCTGGACGGCCGAGGGGCGCGCCGACACCTGCGCGGGCACCCTCGTCCACGACTTCCGGGCCCACACGGACGGCGCACCGGTCCGCCGGCAGCCCGAGCTGGCGGCGGAGGGGGAGCTTCCGCCGTGGCTGGGCGACCCGGCGTTCCACCGGAGCCACCAGTCGGCGCTGCTCCGCAAGGACCCGGAGCACTACCGGGGCCGCTTCCCGGGCGTGCCGGACGACCTGCCGTACGTGTGGCCGTCGTCCGACCGCTCGTAGCGCGTCAGCCGGTCGTGGTGAACCGGCGCAGGTAGGCGTCCAGGCCCTCCGGCGCGGTGCCGGTCCAGCCGATGTACCCGTCCGGCCGCACGAGGAAGAGCCCCGTGCCGTACGCGCCGGGAGCGCTCCCGCTCACGACCCGGGCGACCGGTCCGCCCACGCCGCCGGGTGCGCCGGTCCCGAGGGCGAGCAGCGTCCAGTGCGGCCCCCGGAAGGCGTCGAAGAGCCGTACGCCGTCCACGGTCGCGTCGGGGGCGCGGTCGCCGGCCCGGAGCGCGTCCTCCGGGACCGCCTCCCGCGTCTCTTCGGTGAGCGAGGACTCGCGGTATCCGAGGCCCAGCTGGCGGGTGGCGCCGCCTCGGCGGACCTCGCCGCGGTGGACTCCGGTGGACAGGTCGAGCATCTGCGCGGCGACCGGGCGCCGTTCCTCCTCGTAGCTGTCCAGGAGCGCGGCCGGGGCACCGTCCGTCAGGACCGCGCCCAGCTTCCAGCCCAGGTTGTAGGCGTCCTGGACGCTGGTGTTCAGACCCTGGCCGCCCGCCGGGGAGTGCACATGCGCGGCGTCCCCCGCAAGGAAGACCCGGCCCGCCCGGAAGCGGTCGGCCAGGGCGGCGCGGGGGCGGAAGTCCGAGGCCCAGCGCACCTCGGTCACGGCCTCGGCGGGGATGTGCGAGCGCTCGGCGATCACCTTGCGGATGCCGTCCGGGGTGAGGTCGACGTCGGCACCCTCCGCGAACCGGGCCGTCACCTGGAAGTCCTCGGTCCCGGCCAGCGGCCAGACAGCGAGGAGATCGTGAGCGTCGCGGGGCGGGAAGATGTGCCAGTTGTCGCGGTCCAGACCGGCGATACGGACATCCGCGACCAGCATCGGGTTCGGGTCGACGGTCTCCCCCGTCATCCCGATGCCCAGCGCCCGGCGCACCGCCGACCGGCCACCGTCGGCGGCGACCAGATAGCGGCCGCGCACCGCACCTCCGCCGGAGAGCCGCACGGTGACGCCCTCCGCGTCCTGCGTGAGGCCGGCCGCCTCCCGGCCGAAGGCGATCCCGCCGCCCAGCTCGGCCAGCCGCGCGGCCAGGATCTCCTGGGTGCGCCACTGCGGCACCATCCACGGCTCGTCGTACGGCGAGTCCTCGCTCGGCTCGACCGGGTCGAAGAGGTGGTGCTCGCCGATCCGCTCTCCGTCGCGCCAGACCATGCCGACCGGGTAGGTGCCGCCCGCGGCGTGGATCGCGTCGATGACACCGAGGTCGTCGAAGACCTCCATGGTGCGGGGCTGGAGGCCCTTGCCCCGGGAGCCCGGGAACAGCGCGTCCGCGCGTTCCAGGACGAGCGCGGGCACACCGCGCCGGGCCAGGTCCACCGCGAGGGCGAGACCGGTGGGGCCCGCGCCGACGATCAGGACATCCGCGTCCATGACGATTCTCCTTAACGCTGTTAAGTGCTCGGTGGGCCCGAGGATGCCCTTAACGGCGTTAAGCTGTCAACCGTGAGTACCGAACGACGCGCCCCCCTCGACCGCCGACGGGTCGCGGACACGGCGCTGCGCCTGCTGAACGAGGTGGGCCTGGACGGGCTGACCCTGCGCGCCATCGCGAAGGAGCTGGACGTCAAGGCGCCCGCCCTGTACTGGCACTTCAAGGACAAGCAGGCGCTGCTGGACGAGATGGCGACCGAGATGTACCGGCGGATGGTCGCCGGCACCCGCATGGACCCGGCCGACACCTGGCGGGAGCGGCTGCTGAAGGCCAATCGCGGCCTGCGGACGTCCCTGCTCGGCTACCGGGACGGCGCCAGGGTGTTCAGCGGTTCGCGCTTCACGGGCGCGGTGCACGCGGAACAGATGGAGGAGACCCTGCGGCTGCTCACCGCCGCCGGGTTCACCCTGGCCCAGGCGGTGCGGGCGGCCACGACGACGTACACGTTCACGCTCGGCTTCGTCATCGAGGAGCAGGGCGTCGAGCCCCTGCCGGGCCGGCGCCGGGAAGGCTTCGACGTGTCCGAGCGCGCGCGGATGCTGGCCGCCTACCCGCTGGCCGCGGCGGCGGGCGCGGAGATCTTCGCGGACTTCGAGCAGCACTACGAGGAGGCGCTCGGCCTGGTGATCGCGGGCGTCGCGGCGGCCTACGGCGTCGACTGACGGCGGGCGCGGTTCCCCGGGGCCGCCGTCAGTCCAGATCGATGACGACCTTGATGTCCCCGTCCCGCACGGTGAACGCGTCGGCGGCGTCCCGCAGCGGCACCCGCCGGGTGATCATCCGCTCCAGCCAGGCCGGCTCGGCGCGGCCGAGGGCCTCGGCACCCGCGCGGTAGTGACGTGGATTGGCGTTGACCGAGCCGACCACGGCGACGTTTCCCCGCACCAGCTCGTTGTTGAGCGCGCCCGCCGCCACCGGCAGCCGGTGGGCCTCGGGCGACACACCGATCAGGCAGACGATCCCGTAGCTCGCGGTCCCCCGCATCGCCCCCAGGACCACGTCCCCGGCGCCCGTCGCCTCGATCACCACGTCGGGCCGGAGGGCGGCGGCCACGTCATCGACGGAGCCGCTGTGGTACGTGGCGCCCAGCCCGGCCACCAGACCTGGTTTCGGCCCCGAGGTCACCCGGTCGAGGACGTGGACGTCCAGCCCGCGCTGCCGGCCCAGCAACGCGGCGAGCAGGCCGATCGGCCCGGCGCCGGTGACCAGGACCCGCTCCGGCGCGAACCAGGAGCGCGCGCCGATCCGTTCGACCTGCTCCCACGCCTTGGCCAGCACGGTGGCCGGCTCCAGCAGCACGCCGACGCGCTCCAGGGACGGGTCGAGCCGGACCGCGTAATCGCTCTCGACGGTCCAGAACCGGCTGGCGTACCCGTGCCGCTCCTTGATCCCGCGCTCCGTGTACCGCCCGTTGCGGCACATGTCGAACGCGCCCCGGGCGCAGGCGCCGCACGGCTCCGGATCGGGGCGCCGCACGACGCCCACGACCAGGTCACCCGCGGCGAAGCCGCTCCCCGCGGGCGCCTGCCGCACCCGGCCCAGCGACTCATGACCGATGATCAGCCGGTCCTCGCCCTCCGGCGCCCGCCCCAGCTCACCGGCCACGATCTCCCGGTCCGTGCCGCAGACCCCCACGGAGATCCCGTCGACCAGGAGCTCCCCCACGCCCGGCACGGGGTCGGGGACCTCCCGGACCTCAAGGCTCCGGGCGGCCGAGGGCCGGACGGTCACGGCACGCATGGGTCCCCTTCCCGGATCGCCGGACTCAGACCAGCCCGAACGACCGCAGCGCCCGCCACTGCGCCGGGGTCGGGTGGGCCGGCCAGTAGACGTAACAGACCCCGCCGGTCCCGCTCCTGACCTTGCCGTTCGCGTCGTACCGCTTGGTGCGCAGCCAGATGGTCTCCCACTCGTGGCGCCGGTAGACGTGGCGGACCGCGTCGTCGTCCGGGGACGCGGGGTCGTTCGCGATGACGTCGCCGTCGGCGGTGAAGCCGATGACCGTCATCAGGTGGCCCGAGGTGCCGTAGCCCGCGCCGGTCAGCTCCTCCTTCAGGAAGGACTGCGAGGTGATGACGGGGATGCCCGCGCGGACCAGGGTCTCCACGTCGTTCAGGGAGCCGAGCCGGGTCACGGCGGCGCTCATGTCGTGGTAGGTGGCCGCGTAGGCGGCGTTGAACGGCCAGTTGCCGCAGCCCTCGTACTGGTTGTCGTACGTGAAGCGGGCGGCGTGGCAGACCGAGGGATCCTGTATGCCGGGCTCCACCCAGGACAGGTCCTCGGCGGAGGGCTTGCGGCCCCAGTACTCGATGATCATCTGCGAGGAGGTGGGGCTGCACCACGCCTCGCCGCCGTTGTCGTACTCCGGGTACTGCCCGACGTGGACGTTCTGCGAGTAGCGCGGCACCGGCAGCTCGCGGACCAGGCCCGGGGTGCTCGCGGGCACCGTGAAGCGGTCCGGGATGTCCGAGGCCATCGCGCCCACCCGCCATACCGTCGGGGTGAGGGGGCTGCCCGGGGTGCGGTACAGGGTCAGCCGGATGCGGTAGGACTCCAGGCGCAGGCCGCTCGCGGCGTCGTCCACCGAGAAGGTGTCCGTCCAGATGGAGCTCTTGCCGTCGCTCTGGTCGTCCACCGAGGTGCGGCGGATGTCTGCGTCACCGGCGGCCCAGCGGCCCATCACGTACCACGGGGTCCCGGTGCCGTCCGAGTAGCGGCCGCTCAGCTCGATCTGGATCCAGGTGCCGGCCGGGGTGTCCGCGTTCCAGGAGGCGATCACCTCGGTCGCGGGGACGCGGGAGACGTGGACGGGCGAGGTCCAGGTCGCGTACTCCCAGGCGGCGGTGGTGCCGGTGTGCGGGTCGGTGTAGTCCGTACGGCCCAGCGGGTGGGCGATGACCAGGCCGGCACGGCGGCCGGCGACCGCGCGGGTCCCGGCGCGGTCACCGCAGCGCCAGTCGGTGTACGTGGTCCAGGCGTGGTTGTCCACCGAGGGCGGCGCGGGCCGGGCGGGGCGCGGGGCCGCTGCCGCGGAGGCGGCGGACGACAGCGTTCCGGCACCGGCCGCCGCCACGACGGCGGCGGCGGCGAGCACGGTGCGGCGTGAGGTGGGACTGGGCATGGGCGAGACCCCCGGTCGTCGTCTGCGGAATGGGGCTGCGGTGCACGACAGTGGGCCAACTATCGCGGTTCGCGTCCTGGTTCGGCCAGTGATTCGCCCCGCGCCGATCAACCAATATTGGTCTCTACCACTGGCGTGACCTGCGGCTGGGCCGAACGGCCTACCGCCCGCCCCGGCTCGTAGGCTGGACGCATGAACGATCTCGCGCTCCACGCCGCGCGGCTCTCCGCCCTCCCGCCGTCCTGCGGACCGGTGCGGCTGGTCGCCGTCGACGGCCACGCGGGATCGGGCAAGAGCACCTTCACCGGCCGCCTCGCGACGGCACTCGGCGGCGCCCCCGTGCTGCATCTGGACGATCTCGCCACGCACGAGGAACTGTTCGCCTGGACGGGGCGGCTGCGCGAGCAGGTGACGGGTCCGCTCTCACGCGGCGAACCCGCGCGCTACGCGCCGTACGACTGGACGGCCCGGGCCTTCGGTCCGGTCAGGATCCTGGAGCCCGCGCCCGTCGTCCTGGTCGAGGGCGTCGGTGCCGGCCGGCGCGCCCTGCGGCCCCTGCTGGCGCGGCTGTTGTGGATGGACCTGCCCGCCGAGGAGTCCTGGGCGCGCGGCCGACGGCGCGACGGGCCGGGGCTGCGTTCGTTCTGGGACGGCTGGACGGCGGCCGAGAGCGCGCACTTCGCCTCCGACCCGTCGCGCCCCTGGGCGGACGTTCTGGTACGGCAGTTGCCTGTGGGGTACGAGTGGCTGGAGGGGCCCGTGCGGCAGCGGCGCTGAACCGTTCCGTCACCCGGTGTGACCGGCTCGCGCCGCCCTCTCGCGCCGCCGGAAAACGGCTCGGAAGTACCTCAACTCCGCTTGACCCGGGGGCGGTACAGGTCTTACGTTCTCAATGTGCGGCTTTTCGGAGCCCCCACAGACACGAAGCCCCCGGTTGTTCCCCCGTGACCGGGGGCTTCGTCCTGTGCTCCCGGCGTCTTTCGGACGCCCTCTTTCTCACCCTGGGTCACGGCGCCCCTCCGGCCTGCGGCACCCTTCGTCGGATACGCACCGCACAGGTACGATGCCTCTCGGTGCGGTCAATTCCCGTCCACGGCACAGCGATTCGGCGCGCTTTCGAGCGGCGGGACATCCGGGGGCACGTTTGTGGGGGACCTGATGGACTTCGGTACGCAGGGCGCGCAGGCCCCGGCCGACCTCGCCTGGCTGCGGGGCGTGGACGCCTACACGATGGGCGCGTATCCGCAGGCCGAGGAGGAGTTCCGGGCGGCCGTGGGCCAGGACCCCGGCATGGCGGACGCCTGGCTCGGGCTGCACGCCCTGCGCGTCGACACCGCGTCGGCGCTGCTGCACATGCACCGCCACCGCGACCGCTTCGGCGAACAGCGCACCCGGTACCGGCGCACGCTCAACTCCTGGTACTGGCTGGGCTGGTGGGTGCAGCCGGTGCTGGAGAGTCCGCGCGATCTGCTGCTGGCGCACGCCTCGCACTGGCTGGACGGCCGCCATGTCGCGGAGCTCGACCGGGCGCTGGCCGCACTGCCGCCGGTGGAGACCGATCCCCAGGTCCGCTTCTTGCACGCCTGCCGCTCCTACCTGGTCAAGGACTGGGAACAGCTCGTGCGCCACACCGAGCAGCTGATCGACGACCCCCTGCTGGGCATCGAGGCGGGGCTGTTCGGCGGGATGGCCCGGGTGCGCCTGGAGATGTACGGGCAGGCGGAGCCGATGCTCGCGACGGCCCTGATGCGCTGCCGCAGCGAGCAGCCGCAGCGCAAGGAGCTGCGCTACTGGCTGGCCCGCGCCCACGAGGGCACCGGCCGCAGCGCCGCCGCCCTCCCCCTCTACCGCGCCGTGCACCGCATCGACCCGGCCTTCATGGACACCTCCGCGCGCCTCGCGGCCATCGCGGACTACGACGGACTCGACGGCTCCGAGGACGTGCCCGGTCTCGCCTCCGTGTCCCTGACCGGCATGGAGGCGGACGCGTTCTACGCGGAGGGCGCCCCGCCACCGGGGGCCGACCAGGCGGTGGACGGGCGCGAACTGCCGCCCGGCGGCGAGCCGCAGGACGTGCCCGGCGCCGGGAGCGCCCCGCTGCCCGGCGGGGCGCGGGCCAAGTCCCCGGCGCAGCCGTTCCCGGCCGGGCCCAGCGACCCGGCGCTACTGGCCGAAGCACTGGCCGAACTGGAGCGGATGGTCGGCCTGGAACCGGTGAAGCGGCAGGTCAAGGCCCTCTCGGCGCAGCTCAACATGGCGCGCCTCCGGGCGGGCCAGGGGCTGCCCGTACAGCCGCCGAAGCGGCACTTCGTGTTCTCCGGACCGTCCGGCACCGGCAAGACGACCGTGGCCCGCATCCTGGGCCGGGTCTTCTACGCGCTGGGCCTGCTCGGCGGCGACCACCTCGTGGAGGCGCAACGGGCTGATCTGGTCGGCGAGTTCCTGGGCCAGACGGCCGTGAAGGCGAACGAGCTGATCGACTCGGCGCTGGGCGGGGTGCTGTTCGTGGACGAGGCGTACAGCCTGTCCAACTCCGGCTACAGCAAGGGCGACGCGTACGGCGACGAGGCGCTTCAGGTGCTGCTCAAGCGGGCCGAGGACAACCGGGACCACCTGGTCGTCATCCTGGCCGGCTATCCGGAGGGGATGGACCGGCTGCTGTCCACCAACCCCGGGCTCTCCTCGCGCTTCACCACCCGGGTGGACTTCCCCAGCTACCGCCCGCTGGAGCTCACCGCGATCGGCGAGGTGCTGGCCGCCGAGAACGGCGATGTGTGGGACGAGGAGTCGCTGGAGGAGCTGCGCTCGATCAGCGGCCATGTGGTGGACCAGGGCTGGCTGGACGAGCTGGGCAACGGCCGCTTCCTGCGGACGCTGTACGAGAAGAGCTGCGCCTATCGCGATCTCCGGCTCTCCGGCTGCACGACGATGCCGAGCCGGGACGACCTGGCCACGCTGCGGCTTCCGGACCTGATGCAGGCGTACGGCGAGGTCCTGTCGGGGCGCGGACCAGTGGGCCGGGGGCAGCAGGAGCCGCCGGGCATGTGAAACCGTGCCGCCCGCCACCGGAGCATGCGGTGGCGGGCGGCACGGACGGACGCGCAGCTCAGCCCACCAGGGCCCCCGCCCCGTCCGGGTCCGTCGTCCGCTCCTCCGTACGGCGCGGCTCCGCCACCCGGTGCGCCGGGTCGCGGACCTCGCCGACCAGCGTCTCCAGGACGTCCTCCATCGCGACCAGGCCGAGCACCCGGCCGGAGGCGTCCGCGACCTGGGCGAGGTGCGTGGCGGCGCGGCGCATCACGGTGAGGGCGTCGTCCAGCGGGAGTTCGGCCCGTACGGTGGCCATCGGGCGCCACAGCTGCTGGGGCACCGCGCGCTCCCGGTCCTCCAGGTCGAGGACGTCCTTGACGTGCAGGTAGCCCATGAAGGGGCCGCCGCCCTCGGCGCAGACCGGGAAGCGCGAGAAGCCCGTGCGGACCGTCAGCTCCTCGATGCGGCGCGGGGTGACCGAGGGGTCCACGGTCACCAGGGCCGCCCGGCGCAGCAGGACGTCGGTGACCGGGCGGCTGCCCAGCTCCAGCGCGTCCTCGAGGCGTTCCCGCGCCTCGGGCTCGATGAGACCGGCCTGCCCGGAGTCCTCCACGAGGCGGTTGAGCTGCTCGCTCGTGAAGACGGCCTCCACCTCGTCCTTCGGTTCGACGCCGAAGAGGCGGAGCACCAGCCGGGCACAGGCGCCCAGCGCGGCGGTGACCGGGCGGCAGAGCCGGGCGAAGCCGACGAGGCCGGGGCTCAGCCAGAGCGCGGTCTTCTCGGGCGCGGCCATCGCCAGGTTCTTCGGGACCATCTCGCCGATGACGAGGTGGAGGAAGACGACGAGGACGAGCGCGAGGACGTAGCCGAGCGGGTGGATCAGCCCCTCGGGCAGGTGCACGGCGGCGAACACCGGCTCCAGGAGGTGGGCGACGGTGGGTTCGGCGACGGCTCCGAGGGTCAGGGAGCAGATCGTGATGCCGAACTGGGCCGCCGCCATCATCTGCGGCAGGTGCTCCAGGCCGTACAGCACCTGGCGGGCACGGCCGGAACCGGCCGCGGCGAGGGGTTCGACCTGGCTGCGGCGTACGGAGACGAGCGAGAACTCCGCGCCGACGAAGAAGCCGTTCGCGAGGACCAGGAGTCCGGCGAAGACCAGCTGGACGAGGCTCATCGCGCCGCCTCCAGGACCGCGGGCTCCGGGGCGTCCGCACCGGCGGCACCGGCCGTCCGGACGAAGCGGACCTTCTCGGCGCGGTAGTGGCCGACCTGGCGGACCGCGATCCGCCAGCCGGGGAGTTCGGCCCGGTCGCCGGGGGCGGGGATGCGGCCCAGCAGATCGGCGACGAGCCCGGCGACCGTCTCGTACGGGCCGTCGGGCACGTCGAGTCCTATGCGGCGCAGGGTGAGGACCCGGCAGCTGCCCTCGGCTTCCCAGGCGGGACTGCCGTCCTCGGGCGGGGCGGGGGCCAGCTCGGGGCGGTCGGCGCCCTCGGCGTCGTGCTCGTCGCGGACCTCGCCGACCAGCTCCTCGATGATGTCCTCCAGGGTGACGACCCCGGCGGTGCCGCCGTACTCGTCGACCACGACGGCGATCGGCTGCTCCTTGCGCAGCCGCTGGAGGAGCTGTTCGACGGGCAGCGTCTCGGGCACCAGGAGCGGCGGCACGGCGATCCGGCCGGCCGTGGTGCGCAGCCGGTCGGGGGCCGGGACGGCCAGGGCGTCCTTGAGGTGGATCATGCCGACGACCTCGTCGATGCGTTCCCGGTAGACCGGGAAGCGAGACAGGCCGGTGGCGCGGGTGAGGTTGAGGACGTCCTCCGCGGTGGCGGAGGTCTGCAGGGCGCTGACCTTCACGCGCGGGGTCATGACGTGCTGGGCGGTGAGCCCGGCGAGCGACAGGGTCCGTACGAAGAGGTCGGCGGTGTCCTGTTCGAGGGTGCCCGCCTCGGCGGAGTGCCGGGCGAGGGAGACCAGCTCGCCCGGGGTGCGGGCGGAGGCCAGCTCCTCGGTGGGCTCGACGCCCAGGAGGCGTACGAGGCGGTTGGCCGCGGTGTTCAGGGCGCCGATGACCGGCCGGAAGAGGCGGGTGAAGCGGGCCTGCGGTCCGGCGACGAACCGGGCGACGGTCAGCGGGCGGGAGACCGCCCAGTTCTTCGGGACGAGTTCGCCGATGACCATCTGGACGGCCGCCGCGAGCAGCATGCCGGCCACCACGCTGACGGTGGGGACGACGCCGTCGGGCAGCCCGGTCAGGGCGAGGGGTCCGTCCAGCAGCTGGGCGAGCGCCGGTTCGGCGAGCATGCCGACCACCAGGGAGGTGATGGTGATGCCGAGCTGGGTGCCGGAGAGCTGGAAGGAGAGCTCGCGCAGGGCGTCGGTGACGGTGCGGGCCCGCCGGTCGCCCTCGGAGGCGGCGCGCTCGGCGTCCGCGCGTTCCACGGTGACGAGACCGAATTCGGCCGCCACGAAGAAGCCGTTGGCGAGGATGAGAAGGAATGCCGCGCTGAGCAGCAAGAGGGGGGTTGTCATGCCGCCGCCTCCGCTGAGGGGGCGGCGCAGGTACTACCGGACGATCCGTCCATTGCTGGAGGGAGTCACTCCTCGGGTCGCAGGAAAATCCCCGCCGGCCGCGTGGGCCTTCGGGCGGGGCGGGGCGCGCACGGGGCGCCACCGCCCTCCAGAGTAATCAACGGGAGGCCGTACGGGGGAGGGGGCTCAGCCGTTGTCCGTGCCCGTGCCGCGGCTCTCGGCGAGGGCGCGGAGCGCACGCGTGTCCTGGATGGCGCGCTGTTTGGCGATGCCGGGCTGGATGCCGAGGACGGGCATGCTGGTGCCGTCGCTGAGGTCGAGGAAGACCCACGGGTCTCCCACCCGCAGGTTGACGCGGACGATCTCGGCCCAGGAGAGACGGCGGCTGCGCGTGAGGTTGACCACCGTCACGCCCTCCTCGTCCGCGACGACCTTGGGACGGCTCAGCAGCGCCAGGACCCCGAAGAAGAGCAGCGCGGTGAAGACGAAGCTGACCCGCTCTCCCCCGCTGAGCTGTTCGAGGGTGAAGGCGACGACGGTGATGACGGCGAACATCACCGCGCCGACGGTCAGCAGGACCACCCGGGTGCGGGTCGGCCGGAAGGTGACCGGCAGGGCCGGCGGCCCGGGCGGCGGTGTCGGGGCTGACATCGTGCTCTTCTTCCGTCTCCCGCCGTCAGAGACGGCAGGCGTGGATCGCGGTGGTGAGGATGGCGCGGGCGCCGAGGTCGTACAGGTCGTCCATGATCCGCTGCGCCTCGGCGGCGGCGACCATCGAGCGGACGGCCACCCAGCCCTCGTGGTGCAGCGGGGAGATGGTCGGCGACTCCAGGCCCGGGGTGAGGGCCACGGCGCGCTCCAGGTGCTCGACGCGGCAGTCGTAGTCCATCATCACGTAGCTGCGGGCCACCAGGACGCCCTGGAGGCGGCGCAGGAACTGCTGGACCTTGGGCTCCTCGGCGGGGGCGCCGGTACGCCGGATCACGACGGCCTCGGAGGTCATGATGGGCTCGCCGATGACGTCGAGGCCCGCGTTGCGCAGGCTGGTGCCGGTCTCCACGACGTCCGCGATGACCTGGGCGACGCCGAGTTCGATGGCGGTCTCGACGGCGCCGTCGAGGTGGACGACGGAGGCGTTGACCCCGGCCTCGGCGAGGTGCTTGGCGACGATGCCCTCGTAGGAGGTGGCGATCGTCAGGCCGTCGAAGTCCTCGGGTCCGGTGACGGTCCCGGGCTTGGTGGCGTAACGGAAGGTGGAGCGGGCGAAGCCGAGCTGGAGGATCTCCTCGGCCTGGGCGCCGGAGTCCAGCAGCAGGTCACGGCCGGTGATGCCGATGTCGAGGCGGCCCGAGCTGACGTAGATCGCGATGTCGCGGGGGCGCAGGTAGAAGAACTCGACCTCGTTGGCGGGGTCCACCAGGACGAGTTCCTTCGACTCCTTGCGCTGCTTGTAGCCCGCCTCATGGAGCATCGCCATCGCAGGCCCGGAGATAGCACCCTTGTTGGGGACGGCGATGCGCAGCATGAGGTCGGGTTTCCTTTGCGAAGGGTGTGGCGGGATGACGTACGGGAGGGTGCGGGGCCTGGCTCAGAGGTGGGCGTAGACGTCGTCCAGGGAGATCCCGCGCGCGACCATCATCACCTGGACGTGGTACAGCAGCTGCGAGATCTCCTCGGCGGCGGCGTCCTTGCTCTCGTGCTCGGCGGCCATCCAGACTTCGGCGGCCTCCTCGACGACCTTCTTGCCGATGGCATGGACCCCCTTCTCCACCAGTTCGGCGGTGCGGGAGGTGGAGGGGTCGCCGTTGGCGGCCTTGAGCTGCAGCTCGGCGAAGAGCTCTTCGAAGGTTTTGTTCGCCATGATGTGCTCAGAATACGGGGTGCCGCGCCCGCACTCAGCGCCAGGGTTCGCTGACCGAGCGCAGTGTGGCGGCGGTGGCGACCGCGGCGGTGACCGCTTCGTGCCCCTTGTCCTCGTTGGACCCGTCGAGACCGGCGCGGTCGAGCGCCTGCTCCTCGTTGTCGCACGTGAGTACGCCGAAGCCGACCGGGACGCCGGTGTCGACGGCGACCTGGGTCAGGCCGTTGGTGACGCCGTGGGACACGTATTCGAAGTGCGGTGTGCCGCCGCGGATGATCACACCGAGGGCGACGATCGCGTCGTACCCGCGCCCGGCCAGCACCTTCGCGACGACGGGGAGCTCGAAGCTGCCCGGGACGCGCAGCAGCGTCGGCTCGTCGATGCCCAGCTCGTGCAGGGCGCGCAGGGCCCCGTCGACCAGCCCGTCCATGACCTTCTCGTGCCACTGCGCGGCGACGACCGCCACACGGAGGTCACCGCAGTTGCGTACGGACAGTTCGGGTGCGCCCTTGCCGCTCATGTCTCTCCTGGGTTCTCTGTACGGGAGTGCTACTGGTTGCCGCAGGCGGACGCGGGGACCGCGTCGAGCCAGGGCAGGTCGTGTCCCATGCGGTCGCGCTTGGTGCGCAGGTACCGCAGGTTGTGCTCACCGGCCTGGACGGGCATCGGCTCGCGCCCGGTGACGGTCAGGCCGTGCCGGGTGAGCGCGGCGGTCTTGTCCGGGTTGTTCGTCATCAGGCGCAGGCTGCGCACGCCGAGGTCCGCGAGGATCTGTGCGCCGGCCGCGTAGTCCCGGGCGTCGGCGGGCAGGCCGAGCTCCAGGTTGGCGTCGAGCGTGTCGACGCCGCGCTCCTGGAGCTCGTACGCGCGGAGCTTGGAGAGCAGGCCGATGCCCCGGCCCTCGTGGCCGCGGAGGTAGACGACGACGCCGCGGCCCTCGTCCGTGATCCGCTCCATGGAGGCGTGCAGCTGGGGCCCGCAGTCGCAGCGCTCGGAGGCGAAGATGTCGCCGGTCAGGCACTCGGAGTGGACCCGGACCAGGACGTCGTCGCCGTCCCCGAGGTCGCCGTGGACCAGCGCGACGTGTTCGACGCCGTCCACGGTGGAGCGGTAGCCGTACGCGGTGAACGCGCCGAAGCGGGTGGGGAGCCGCACCTCGGCCTCGCGGCGGACGGTGGGCTCGCTGCTGCGGCGGTACGCGATCAGGTCCTCGATGGAGATGATCGTGAGGCCGTGCTTGCGGGCGAACGGCACCAGCTGGGGCAGCCGCAGCATGACGCCGTCCTCGCCCGCGATCTCGACGATCGCCCCGGCGGGCCGGAGTCCGGCGAGCCGGGCGAGGTCGACGGCGGCCTCGGTGTGGCCGTTGCGCACGAGGACCCCGCCGGAACGGGCACGCAGCGGGAAGACGTGACCGGGGCGCACGAAGTCGCCGGGCCCCGCCACACCGTCGGCGAGCAGCCGGAGCGTGGTGGCCCGGTCGGCGGCGGAGATGCCGGTGGAGACGCCGTGGGCGGCCGTGGCGTCGACGGAGACGGTGAAGGCGGTCTTCATCGACTCGGTGTTGCGATCCACCATCTGGGGCAGTTCGAGCCGTTCCAGCTCGTCGTTCTCCATGGGCGCGCAGATCAGTCCGCGGCACTCGCTCATCATGAACGCGACGATCTCGGGCGTGGCCTTCTCGGCGGCGATGACGAGGTCGCCCTCGTTCTCGCGGTCCTCGTCGTCCACGACCACGACGGGCCGGCCCGCCGCGATGTCGCGGATGGCCTGCTCGACGGGGTCGAGGGCCAGGTCCTCGACGGGCACTTCGTGTTCCCGGTGCAACCAGGTGGGCTGGGCAGTCATGCCGTGGCTCCTTCCAGAGCGGGTGTCCGCGTGCGCAGCCACCAGTCGCGCATGCCCCACAGGACGAGGGCGCCGTAGACGACGTAGATGAGACCGGAGAAGGCGAGCCCGCTGTGGAAGTTCAGCGGGACGCCGACGAGGTCGACCAGGAGCCAGGCGAACCAGAACTCGACCATGCCGCGCGCCTGGGCGAGCATCGCGACCAGCGTGCCCGCGAAGATGTAGGCGTCCGCCCACGGGCTCCAGGAGAGCGAGGGGAAGACGGTGAACAGGCCGCCGACCGCGAGGGTGCCGAGGGCCGCCCCGCCGACCAGGTAACCGCGTTCGCGCCAGGTGGCGAACCGGACCGCTATGGAGCCGTCCTGGGCCTGCTGCCTGCCCCGGGTCCACTGCTGCCAGCCCCAGACGGCGACCGCGATGACGATGACCTGCTTGCCGACGCTGCCCGCCTGCTGGACGGAGCCGTTGGCGGCGACCAGCACGACGCCGGACAGGAGCTGGGCGGGCCAGGTCCAGATGGAGCGCAGCCAGCCGAGCGCGAGGGCGATCAGGCCGACGGTGTTGCCGATCATGTCGGACCAGATGATGTGCTGGTCGAGGACGGTGAACGCCTCGGAGTTCAGCCAGTGCAGCGCGCTCACTTCGTGTCCCCCAGCAGCCGCTCGACGTACTTCGCGATGACGTCCACTTCGAGGTTGACCGGGTCGCCGGGCCCCTTGATGCCGAGCGTGGTCAGCGCCAGGGTGGTCGGGATGAGGCTGATGGTGAAGTAGTCGGGTCCGGCGTCCACCACGGTCAGGCTGACGCCGTCGACGGTGATCGAGCCCTTCTCCACCACGTACCGGGTGAGGGCGGCCGGGAGCGAGATCTTGACGATCTCCCAGTTCTCGGAGGGCCGGCGCTCCAGGATGCGGCCGGTGCCGTCGACGTGGCCCTGGACGATGTGGCCGCCGAGTCGTCCGCCGAGCGCCATGGGACGTTCGAGGTTGACGCGGGAGCCGGTGGTCAGGGCGCCGAGGCTGGAGCGGTTCAGCGTCTCGGCCATCACATCGGCGGTGAACTCGTGCTCGCCGAGGTCCACGACGGTCAGGCAGACGCCGTTGACGGCGATGGAGTCCCCGTGCTTGGCGCCCTCGGTGACGACGGGTCCGCGCAGGCGGAAGCGGGAGGCGTCGTCCAGTTGCTCGACGGCGGTGACCTCGCCCAGTTCTTCGACGATTCCGGTGAACATTCAGTTCTCCTTCCGGGCGGGGCCGGGGACGGCGGTGACGCGCAGATCGGGGCCGATGCGGACGGTCTCCGTCACGTCGAGGCGCAACGCCTCGGTGATCGTGGAGATTCCGGCGTCGGCGAGGGCGGCGGGGCCCGCGCCGATGAGGACGGGGGCGAGATAGCCGACGACCTTGTCGACGAATCCCGCGGCGACGAAGGCGCCGGCCAGGACCGGGCCGCCTTCGAGGAGTACGGAGCGCACGCCGCGCTCGTGGAGGGCGGCGAGCAGGGCGGCCGGGTCGAGGCCGGGCCCGCCGGCCGCGCGGGGCAGGCGCAGGACCACCTCGTCGGGCAGGTGACCGGTGTCCGCGTCGTCGGCGACCGCGACCAGGGTGGGCGCGGTGGCGTCGAGGACCCGGGCGCCCGGCCGTACGGCGGTGGCGCGGGTGTCCAGGACGACGCGCAGGGGCTGGACGGCACCGTCGATGCCGCGGACCGCGAGCTGGGGGTCGTCGGCGCGGGCGGTGCCGGAGCCCACGAGGACCGCGTCGGCCTCGGCGCGCAGCCGGTGCACGTCGGCCCGGGACTCGGCGGAGCTGATCCAGCGGCTGGTGCCGTCGGCGGCGGCGACCCGGCCGTCCAGGCTCGCCGCGTACTTCCAGGTGACGTGCGGGCGGCCGCGGCGGACGGCGGTGAGCCAGGCCGCGTTGCCCGCCTCGGCCTCGTCGGCGAGGAGGCCCGCCTCGGCCCGGACACCGGCCGCGCGGAGCGTTTCGGCGCCTCCGATGGCCTGCGGGTTCGGGTCGCCGACCGCGTACACGACACGGGCGATCCCGGCCTCGATGAGCGCCCGGGCGCAGGGGCCGGTGCGGCCGGTGTGGTTACAGGGTTCGAGGGTGACGTAGGCGGTCCCGCCCCGGGCCCGGTCGCCGGCCGCGCGCAGGGCGTGGATCTCGGCGTGGGGGCCGCCGGCGCGCTGGTGGAAGCCCTCGCCCGCGGTCGCTCCGGCTGCGTCGAGGACGACGCAGCCCACGACCGGGTTGGGGCTGGTGGAGCCGAGGCCGCGGGCGGCGAGCGCGATCGCTCGGCGCATGGCGGTGATGTCGGCTGCGGTGTCCACCGGGTCCTCCTGCCTCTTCGGGCACGGACTCCGGGGCCTGTCGATGACGACAGAAGAAGCGGAACGCACGACAGGGACGCCTGAAGCCGGAAAACACGGAGGGGTCCGGTGATCCGGAACCTCCGCCGACGGCGGCGTACCCGCGAAACGGCCCGCCGCGCACTGCCTCCCATCCGGACTTTAACCGTCGGTCCAGGAATTTCACCTGGTCAACCGGCCGCTGGATGCGGACGGGTCGCGGACTGTAACCGCCGGTTCGGAATTGCACCGACCCCGGAGTGCGCTGCTGCTGGTACACGATCAGTGTGCCACGACCCGGCAGGAGCCAACCGGGTGAACGCTGTGGAGTGGCTCACAGACAGCACGTGACAAGAACTCTTTCGGACATCCGTACAGGAAAGTCCCGTGATTGGTCCAGACCTATTGACGCACTGGTCTAGTCCTCTTAATCTCTGCGTCACCTCCGAGGAGCGGTTCCGCGGTGTGCGCACGCCCGGGACCAGGCACGACCCACCCCCCTTTTGTTCAGTTGTGTTCTGCCGACCTCCCCAGGAGGAACCGAACGTGCTGTCCCCCACCCGTGCGAGAGCCTCGCTCCTCGCCGTCGGCGCAGGCATCGCCGCGCTGCTGATCGGCTCGCTCTCCGCGACCCCCTCGCAAGCCGCCGACCAGGAGTCCTGTCGCCCCGACGGGCTCTACGAGACGCCGGGCGTCTCCGTCCCCTACTGCTCCGTGTACGACTCCGAGGGCCGCGAGAAGATGGGCGCCGACCACCCCCGGCGCGTCATCGGCTACTTCACCAACTGGCGGACCGGCAAGGACGGGAAGCCCGCCTACCTGGCCTCCGACATCCCCTGGGACAAGGTCACCCACCTCAACTACGCCTTCGCCCACGTCGACGGGGCGAACAAGCTCTCCGTGGGCGCGGATGGACCGGAAAACGCCTCCACCGGGATGACCTGGCCGGGCGTCAAGGGCGCCGAAATGGACCCGGGCCTCCCCTACAAGGGCCACTTCAACCTGCTCGGCAAGTTCAAGAAGCAGTACCCGAACGTGAAGACGATGGTCTCCGTCGGCGGCTGGGCCGAGACGGGCGGCTACTTCGGCGACGACGGCGAGCGGGTCGGCTCGGGCGGCTTCTACTCGATGGCCACCAACGCCGACGGCTCGGTCAACCAGGCCGGGATCGACACGTTCGCGGACTCGGCGGTCGACTTCATCCGGAAGTACGGCTTCAACGGCGTCGACATCGACTACGAGTACCCGACCACGATGAAGGACGCGGGCAACCCGCTGGACTGGACGCTGTCCAACGCCCGCCGCGCCGGCCTGGTCAAGGGCTACGCCGCGCTGATGAAGACCCTGCGCGAGAAGCTGGACCGGGCGTCCGCCGCCGACGGCCACCACTACCTGCTCAGCGTCGCCGCCCCCTCCTCGGGCTACCTGCTGCGCGGCATGGAGACGTTCCAGGTCCAGAAGTACCTGGACTACGTCAACATCATGTCGTACGACCTGCACGGCGCCTGGAACGAGTACGTCGGCCCCAACGCGGCGCTCTACGACGACGGCAAGGACGCGGAACTCGCCCAGGCGAGCGTCTACTCGACCTCGCAGTACGGCGGCACCGGCTACCTCAACACGGACTGGGCCTACCACTACTTCCGCGGTTCGATGCCGTCCGGCCGCATCAACATCGGCCTGCCGTACTACACCCGCGGCTTCAAGAACGTGCAGGGCGGCACCAACGGCCTGTGGGGCAAGGCGGCTTCGACCGACTGCCCGGCCGGTGCGGGGCTGACCAAGTGCGGCGACGGTGCCGTCGGCATCGACAACCTCTGGCACGACCTGGACACCAACGGCAAGGAGTCGCCGGCCGGGTCCAACCCGATGTGGCACGCCAAGAACCTGGAGAAGGGCATCGTCGGCGACTACGTCACGGACTACGGGTTCCCCGCGGACACGAAGCTGACCGGCACCTACGCCCGCAACTACGACTCGACGCTGGTCGCGCCGTGGCTGTGGAACGCCGAGAAGAAGGTCTTCCTCTCCACCGAGGACGAACAGTCCGTGCAGGCCAAGGCGGACTACGTCGCCGACAAGGGCATCGGCGGCACGATGATCTGGGAGCTGGCCGGCGACTACGGCTGGAACGCGGAGAAGGGCCAGTACGAGCCCGGCTCCACGCTCACCTCGACCATGTACGACACCTTCAAGAAGGCCGCGCCGTACGGGGCGAAGCGCTCCACGATCGACCTGCCGACGCAGGCGCTGGACATCGACGTCTCCTTCGGCCAGTTCCCGCTGGGCGACTCCAACTACCCGATCAGCCCCAAGCTGACGATCACCAACCACACCAAGGCGACGCTGCCGGGCGGTACGGAGTTCCAGTTCGACTACTCCACCTCGGCGCCCGCCAACGCCAAGGACCAGTCCGGCTTCGGTACGACGATCGTGCGCAGTGACCACACCGCCGCGAACAACGTCGGCGGGCTGAAGGGCGACTACAACCGCGTCTCGCTGAAGCTGCCGTCCTGGCAGAGCCTGGCGCCCGGCGCGTCGGTCCAGGTCGACTTCGTGTACTACCTGCCGACGTCCACGCCGTCCAACTGGACGGTGACCTTCGGCGGCAAGTCCTACGCGCTGGCGGCGGACCTGGCCCGTGGCACGACCGTGGTCGAGCCGGGCACGGGCTCCACCCCGGCGCCCGACCCGTCCGGCTCCACCGGCCCGAGCCCCGACCCGTCGGGCGGCACGTGCGCGGCGGCGGCGTGGAGCGCGACCGCGGAGTACGGCACCGGTACGACGGTGAGCCAGGACGGGCACCAGTGGAAGGCGAAGTGGTGGACGAAGGGCGAGAAGCCCGGCACCACCGGCGAGTGGGGGGTCTGGCAGGACCTGGGCGCCTGCTGAACCCCGTCTTTCCCAGCCCGTCCGGCGTGTGAGGACGGAACCGGTCCACCGGTCCGGGGCAGCTCGCGAGGGCCCCGGGCCGGGACCGGGATCAGGCGCTCGGGGCGAACAGCGCGTCCTGCGCCGCGTCGCGTGCCGCGAGCAGCGCCCCCCGGCGGACCGCCGTGCCGCCCAGCAGCCCCGCCCGCACCCCGGTGCGCAGCGGGGACATCGCGGCCAGCCGCTCCTCGACACGGGCGGCCAAGGCGCTGCCCCCGGCGTGGCCCACCTCGCCGGAGAGCAGGACGAGCCCCGGGTCGAGGACCGAGGCCACCGCCGCGGCGCCCAGCGCGATCCGGTCGGCCAGGGCGCCAAGGAAGCCCTCGCTGTCGCCCTCCCCCGCGAGCGCCGCCCGGACGGCCGCCGCCGCGCCGGGTTCCTGCCCCTCCCCCGTCACGGCGATGCCGTACGTGGCGGCCAGCTCGCACAGCGGGGCCGAGGCGGCCAGTGAGTGGAGACCCCCCTCGCAATTGACGGCCGAGGGCGTGCCCGCCGTGCCCGGGACCGGCAGGAAGCCGAGTTCGCCCGCACCGCCCGAGGCACCCCGGCGCACCCTGCCGTCGAGCATGACCGCCGCCCCCACCCCGTGGCCCAGCCAGATCAGGACGAACGTGTCGTGGTCACGGGCCGCGCCGACCCGGTGTTCGGCGACGGCCGCGAGGTTCGTCTCGTTCTCGACCAGCACCGTCGCCGGCAGCCGCTCCTGGAGCGCCCGGACGAGGCTGCGGTGCCAGGACGGCAGTCCGCTGCTGTCCCGCAGCTCCCCCGTGACCGGGTCGATCAGCCCGGGCGCGCCGATGCCGACGCTGTGCAGGGGGGCGCTCCCCGCGCTGCGGACGGTGGCCGTCAGCAGGGCGACGGCCTGTTCCACGGCGTCCTCCTCCGCCTCACCGACCGGCAGCGTCGCCTCGGCCAGCGTCGCGCCCAGCAGATCGGCGACGACGACGGCGACGCTGTCGGTGCGCACGTCGAGCCCGGCCAGCAGCGCGCGGTCCGCGACGATGCCGTAGAGCCGGGCGTTGGGCCCCCGGCGGTCGGCCCCGGTCTCGCCGACGACATGGATCAGACCGGCGTCCCGGAGGCGTTCCACGAGGTCCGCGACGGTGGGCCGGGAGAGCCCGGTCAGGGTCTTCAACTGCGTGGCCGTCAGGGGGCCGTCCTGCTGGAGGAGCCGCAGGGCGAGCCGGTCGTTGATGGCCCGGGCGGTGCTCGGTGATGCGGGCATGCCGGAATCCTTCCAGATCACCGCCGAACCGGAGACGTGCGGGCGGTCTATTTATCAGGCAGGGTTCCTGATAGTTTATCGCCCGCATCGTGGAACAGGACTTCAGGGGAGGGCACGGCGGTATGACAACCACATCCACGGCTACGGTCTTCGGCACCAAGGAGGTGCGGCGGGCCAGGTATGCCATCGCGTCCGTCTTCACCGTGCACGGTGCGGTGACCGGCAGTTTCGCCACCCGGGTCCCCTGGATCCAGGACCACGCGGGCGTGAGCGCGGGTCAGCTGGGCCTCGCCCTGGCCTTCCCCGCGATCGGCGCCTCGGTCGCGATGCCGCTGGCCGGGGCGGTGAGCCACCGCTTCGGCGCGCGGACCGCCCTGCGCGGCCTGCTGAGTCTGTGGACGCTGGCGCTGATCCTGCCCGCCCTGGCGCCCAACCTGCTCACCCTGTGCGCGGCACTCTTCGTGTACGGAGCCTCGTCCGGCATGTCCGACGTGGCGATGAACGCGCTCGGGGTCGAGGTGGAGAACCGCCTCGACAAGTCGATCATGTCCGGACTGCACGGCATGTGGAGCGTGGGCGCCCTGCTGGGCTCGGCGGCGGGCACGGTGGCCGCCCACGCGGGCACGGACGCCCGGCTGCACCACGTGACAGCCGCCCTGCTGCTGACCGTGCTCGGCCTGACCGCCTGCCAGTGGGTGTTCGACCTGCGCAGCCAGCCGGACGAGGAGCCGCCGCCGCGCTTCGCGCTGCCGCCGAAGTCGGCCCTGATCATCGGCGCGGTGGGCTTCTGCGCGGTCTTCGCCGAGGGGGCCAGCCTCGACTGGTCGGCGGTCTACCTCCGCGACACGCTGGACAGCTCGGCCGGTCTCGCGGCGGTGGCCACCACCGCGTTCGCGCTGACGATGGCGATCGCCCGGATCGCCGGAGACCGCGTGGTCGACCGCTTCGGCGCGGTGCGCACCGTACGGGCCGGCGGCGTCCTGGCCACGGCGGGCGGGGTCCTGGTGGTCACGGCCCCGCACGTGGCGCTCGCGATGTGCGGGTTCGGGATGATGGGACTCGGCATCGCCGTGGTGGTCCCGCTCGCCTTCGCGGCGGCCGGGCGCAGCGGGCCCAAGCCGGCCCAGGCCATCGCGGGCGTCGCGACGATCACGTACACCTCGGGCCTCATCGCCCCTTCGGCCATCGGTTCGCTGGCCGAGGCGACCTCGCTGGTCGTGTCGTTCGGCCTGGTGTCGGTGCTGGCGTTCGGCCTGGTCCTGGGGGCCGGCGTGCTGCGGGCCGGCGACCGCAAGCCGACGTCCCGGGGTGCGGTGGTACCGGACACGGCGGCGGGCGGCACCGGCGCCTGACCCCTCCCCCGGGAGCCGCGGCACCGGCGAACCGGAACGGGTGGGTCCGGCCGAGGGGCGTGGACCGGACGGCACTACCATGGCGCTGATCTTTTCCGCGACGAGCGCCGTGTCCACGGGCTCACGCACCTACACACAGGGAGCAACCATGGGCCTCGGCGTGCGCTGGACCTTGCACGGCGACGGAAAGACGCCCGCACCGGGAGCGGTGGTCCGCCCCGACGAGCGGCTCTCCTGGCCCCGCACCTTCGGGCTCGGCGCCCAGCACGTGGTCGCCATGTTCGGCGCCTCGTTCGTCTCGCCGGTGCTGATGGGGCTCGACCCCAACCTGGCGATCATGATGTCGGGTGTCGCGACGGCCATCTTCCTGCTGGCCACGCGCGGCCAGGTGCCGAGCTATCTGGGCTGTTCGCTCTCGTTCGTCGGGGTCGCGGCGACGATCCGGGCCAGCGGCGGCGACAGCGCGGTGGTGACCGGCGCGGTCTTCGTGGTCGGCGTGGTGCTGTTCCTGGCCGGTCTCGCCGTGCAGCGGTTCGGCGCGCGGATCATCCACGCGGCGATGCCGCCCGTGGTCACGGGCGCGGTGGTCATGCTCATCGGGTTCAACCTGGCGCCGGTGACCGCGTCGACGTACTGGCCGCAGGACCAGTGGACGGCCCTCCTCGTGATGCTGTTCACCGGTCTGGCCGTGGTGTGCCTGCGGGGGTTCTTCTCGCGTATCGCGATCTTCCTGGGGCTGGTCTTCGGTTACGTCCTGTCCTGGCTGCTCGACCTGGTCTTCGGCAAGATCCACTCCCCGGCCGGCGGCGCCGAGTCCGTGGACCACTGGCGGCTGGACCTGTCGGGCGTCGGGAAGGCCGACTGGATCGGGCTGCCCTCGTTCCACGCGCCGAGCTTCGAGTGGTCGGCGATCCTGGTCGCCCTGCCCGTCGTCATCGCCCTGATCGCGGAGAACGCCGGGCATGTGAAGGCGGTCGGCGAGATGACCGGCCGCTCGCTGGACGGCAAGCTTGGCACGGCCATCGCGGCGGACGGCGCCGCCTCGATGCTGTCGACGGCGGTGGGCGGCCCGCCGAACACCACGTACTCCGAGAACATCGGCGTGATGGCCGCGACCCGGGTGTACTCCACCGCCGCCTACTGGGCCGCCGCCTGCTTCGCCCTGCTCTTCGGCCTCTGCCCGAAGTTCGGCGCGGTCGTGGCGGCGATCCCGGGCGGGGTGCTCGGCGGCATCACGGTCATCCTGTACGGCATGATCGGCCTGCTCGGCGCCCAGATCTGGCTGAACGCCAAGGTGGACCTGCGCAATCCGCTGAACCTGGTGCCGGCCGCGGCGGGCATCATCATCGGCGTCGGCGGGGTCAGCCTGAAGATCACGGACAACTTCGAGCTGAGCGGGATCGCCCTCGGCACCATCGTCGTGATCACCGGCTACCACGTGCTGCGCGCCTTCGCCCCGGCGCACCTCAAGACCCAGGAGCCGCTGCTCGACTCGGGGACGTCGGCGTACGACGAGGAGCCCCCGGCCACGCATTCGTGACCGGGGCCCCCGCTCAGTCCTCCGGGAGCTCGACCGGGGCCAGTTCGTCGAAGCGGTCGCCGGGGCCGGGGTTGGTCGCGTCGGTCGCACCGCCGAAGTGGGTCATCACGCCCCACACGGCGTTCAGCGCGGTCTGCACGGCCCCCTCGGCCCAGCCGGCCGTCCACGAGATGTCGTCACCGGCCAGGAACAGGCCCCGCTTGTCGGCGGGCAGCCGGTCCTGCATGAAGTGGGTGAACAGGCGCCGCTGGTAGCGGTAGTGGCCGGGCAGGTTGGCCTTGAACGCGCCCATGAACCACGGCTCGTTCTCCCAGGAGACGGTGACCGGGTTGCCGGTGATGTGGCCGCGGATGTCGACGTTCGGGTAGATCTCGCCGAGCGACTTCAGCATGACGTCCATCCGCTCGGTCGCCGAGAGCGGCAGCCACTTCAGGCTGTCGTCGCACCAGGTGTACGAGAGGCAGATGCTCGCCGGCCGGTCCGGCCCGTCGTCCAGGAGATACGTGCCCCGGGTCATCCGGTCGGTCAGCGTCATCGACATGGTGTCGCGGCCGGTGGTCTCGTCCTTGTCCAGCCAGAACGGCCGGTCGACGGGCACGAACAGCTTGGACGACTCCATGTAGTGGGTGCGCTCCATCGCCGTCCAGTGGTCGATCGGGAAGAGCGCGTCGTCGCAGGCGATCTTGGAGAGCAGCAGCCAGGACTGCCCGGTGAAGACGGCGGCCCGGAAGGTGCGGATGTCGCCGGAGGCGTCCGTGACGGTGATCCGGTTGCCGGCCGTGCGGTTCAGCCGGGTGACGGCCCCGCGCGGCTCGCCGCCGTGCAGCGAGGACAGCGAGGTACCGAGCGGCCAGTGCGTGATCTTCTGCGGCTCCCGCTCCCACAGCCGCAGCGGGAGCTGCTGGCTGCCGCCGACGATGGAGCGGTGGTGGTCGTCCGCCTCGGTGTAGACGACGCGCAGGATCTCCAGGATGGAGTTGGGGAAGTCGGTGTCCCAGCCGCCGGTGCCGAAGCCGACCTGGCCGAAGATCTCGCGGTGCCGGAAGGACTTGAAGGCGTCGGAATCGCAGAGGAAGCCGTAGAAGGTCTGGTTGTCCAGCTTCTCGACCAGCCGGGACCAGATCTCCCTGATCCGGGGCACGTCGCGCTCGCGCATCGCCCGGTTCATGTCGGAGAAGTCGGCGCCCCCCTCCAGGCAGCGGTTCCAGGCGTCCATCACGTCGCGGTAGACCTGCGGGAGTTCGTCGATGGTCCTGGCGTAGTGCGACTCGCCCTTGAGGTCGACCACGGTCGAAGGGGTGGCCGGGCAGAGCGGGTTGGGGAACGGCTTCGTCTCCAGGCCCACGAGGTCGATGTAGTGCTGGAGGGCGGTCGAGGAGGGCGGGAAGCGCATCGCGCCCATCTCGGCGGTGAGCGGCTCGCCGTCGGTGGCACAGCCCTCGAACTCGACGGTGCGCAGCCGTCCGCCGATGCGGTCGGCCTCGTAGACGACCGGCTTGAGGCCCATCTTCATCAGTTCGTACGCGGTGATCATGCCGGAGAGCCCGCCGCCGATCACGGCCACCTCGGTGCCGTGCTCGGTCGCCGGTATCTGGCCGAGCCCCGCCGGGTGGGCGAGGAAGTCGTCGTACGCGTACGGGAAGTCCGGCCCGAACATCGTGATCGGCGGGGCCGCTTCCTCGGGGTGCTGGACGGCGGGGGGCACGGCGGTCATGGGGCGGGGACTCCTCGGGCGGAAGGGGGAAGACGCGGGAAGGGGTGTGCGGGCTCAGACCAGGGAGCCGTACAGGCCGGGACGGCGGTCGCGGAGATACGGGTTGGCGGCCCGGGAGTCCGCGAGCAGGGCGGGGTCGACGTCGGCGGTGACCAGCTCCTCGCCGCGCCCCGCACGGGCGCGGACCGTGCCGTCCGGACCGGCCAGGCAGCTCAGCCCGGTGAAGTCGAACTCGCCTTCCGGACCGGTGCGGTTGACGTACGCGATGTACAGCTGGCTCTCGAAGGCGCGGACCGGGACGAGGGATTCGGCGACGAACGAGAAGGGGTGCATCAGCGCGGTCGGGACCAGCAGGAGGTCGGTACCGGCCAGGGCGTGCGCCCGTACGTTCTCCGGGAACTCGACGTCGTAGCAGGTCAGCAGGCCGATGCGGACCCCGTCCAGCTCGGCCTGGACCACGGGCTGCCCGCCGGGGGTGAACCAGCGCTGCTCGAAGTCCCCGAAGAGGTGGGTCTTGCGGTAGTTGGCGAGCGTGGTGCCGTCGGGGCCGATGAGCTGGGCGGAGTTGTACAGGGTCTCGCCCTCGCGCTCCGGGTAGCCGTAGTGGACGGCGATCCCGTGCCGCTCGGCGATCCCGGCGACCGCGCGGGCGGCGGGTCCGTCGGCGGCCTCGGCCAGCCGGGGGACGTCGTCGCCGATGGCGTACCCGGTGAGGTACAGCTCGGGGCAGACCAGGAGCCGGGCGCCGGTGGCGGCGGCGCGGCCCGCGGCCTCCGCCAGCAGCTCGACGGACCCGGCGACCGAGCCGGGACGCCCTGAGCTCTGGAGCAGGGCGGTGCGCAACGGCGGCATGGCTGACCTCGGACGATACGGGCGGGGCGGGGACGTAGAAACGGTACGTTCCGCCCTTTGGCCCGAACAAGACGCGACCGTTGCGCACCGACGGCCGATCCGTTGCGCGGATCGCGCCGGGCACGAAGATTCATTGCGCCGCTCCGGCCCGACCCGCGCTTTCGAGGAACAGGGCGGCCCATTCCGGCCCGTCCGGCGTCCGAGGACGGAACCCTCGCCGGAGGGCCCGGCCCGGCCCACCCTGCGGACGGCCGCTACCCCGGGGACCCCGACGAATACCGCCGCAACAGCGGCGAAAGCACGAGCACGGACTTCGTCCGCTCCACGTACGGCTCCCCCGCGATCCGTTCGAGCACCTGCTCGAAGTGCCGCATGTCCGCCGCGAAGACCTGCACCAGCGCGTCCGCGTCCCCGGTGACCGTGGACGCGGAGGCGACCTCGGGATAGCGGGCGAGCCCCTGCTTGATGGACTCCGGGGACGTGTTGCGGCTGCAGTAGATCTCGATGTACCCCTCGGTCTCCCAGCCGAGCGCCGCCGGGTCGACCCGTACGGTGAAACCGGTGATGGCCCCCTCGGCGCGCAGCCGGTCGACGCGGCGTTTCACGGCGGGTGCGGAGAGTCCGATGATCGAGCCGATGTCGGCGTAGGAGCGGCGGGCGTCCTCGGCCAGGGCGTGGACAATGCGTTCGTCGAGGTCGTTCAGTCGCACGTCGTACGGGTCACTTCTCTGCGAAGGCGCGGGCGGAGCCGGGCATGACGATGCCGGGGGACGGCGCGTACCGTCCCCCGGCAGTAGACCACGGGTCAGCTCCAGCTGGCGTGCAGCGGCTTGCCCTCCGCGTAGCCGGCGGCGCTCTGCACCCCGACGACGGCCTTCTCGGCGAACTCGGCGAGGGAGGCCGCGCCCGCGTACGTGCAGGAGGAGCGGACGCCCGCGATGATCGAGTCGATCAGGTCCTCGACGCCCGGGCGCGCCGGGTCCAGGAACATCCGCGAGGTGGAGATGCCCTCCTCGAAGAGCGCCTTGCGGGCACGGTCGTAGGCGGACTCGTCGGAGGTCCGGTTCTTCACGGCGCGCGCGGACGCCATGCCGAAGGACTCCTTGTAGAAGCGGCCGTCGGCGCTCTGCTGGAGGTCGCCCGGGGACTCGTAGGTCCCGGCGAACCAGGAGCCGATCATGACGTTGGACGCCCCGGCCGCGAGCGCCATGGCGACGTCGCGCGGGTGGCGGACCCCGCCGTCGGCCCAGACGTGCTTGCCGTACTTCTTCGCCTCGGCGGCGCACTCCAGTACGGCCGAGAACTGGGGGCGGCCCACCCCGGTCATCATGCGGGTGGTGCACATGGCGCCGGGTCCGACGCCGACCTTGATGACGTCCGCGCCGGCCTCGATGAGGTCGCGCACGCCCTCGGCGGCGACGATGTTGCCCGCCACGATCGGCACCTGCGGGTCCAGCGCCCGGACCGCGCGCACCGCGCTGATCATGGACTCCTGGTGGCCGTGCGCGGTGTCCACGACGAGGGTGTCCACACCGGCGTCCAGCAGCTGCTTCGCCTTGCCGGCCACGTCGCCGTTGATGCCGACGGCGGCGGCGATCCGCAGCTTGCCGGCCGCGTCGGTGGCCGGGGTGTAGAGCGTGGCGCGCAGGGCGCCCTTGCGGGTGAGGATGCCGACCAGGCGGCCGTCCGCGTCGACGGCGGGGGCGAGCTTGCGGTTGGCACCGTCCAGCTTGTTGAAGGCGTCGCGCGGGTCGATGTCCGCGTCCAGGACGACCAGGTCCCTGGACATGACCTCGGAGAGCTGGGTGAAGCGGTCCACGCCGGACAGGTCGTGGTCGGTGACCACACCGACGGGCCGGCGGTCCGCGTCCACGACGACCCCGGCGCCGTGCGCGCGCTTGTGCAGCAGGGACAGCGCGTCGGCGACGGTCTGTCCGGGCGACAGCTCGATGGGCGTGTCGAGCACCAGGTGGCGCGTCTTCACCCAGGAGATGACCTCGGTGACGACCTCGATCGGGATGTCCTGCGGGATGACGACGAGGCCACCGCGGCGGGCGACGGTCTCGGCCATCCGGCGGCCGGCGATCGCGGTCATGTTCGCGACGACGAGGGGAATGGTGGTGCCGCTGCCGTCGGGCGAGGACAGGTCGACACCCTGGCGCGATCCGACCGCCGACCGGCCCGGGACCATGAAGACGTCGTCGTACGTGAGGTCGTACGGGACCGAGGGGGACTCTGTGTAGCGACCGGTGCCGGGCTCAAGAAAACGCATAACACTCATTTTTTCATACGAAATGGCGCAGGTCGCTTCCACGAAGACACAGCAAATGACTCCCGCGCTCGTATGTTCCTACGAAGGAACCGCTGCGGGAGTCCCGGGCAAGTGCCACCTGCCTTACCCCCGGACCTTACCCGAACAGCTTTCAACCATTCCCGATCATCTGCCCTGGACCTGGTGACAGGGGCTCAGGTAGCTTCAAACCCGCAGGTCCCGTGGGTCACCACAACGCCCCGGAGGAACGGACGGATCATGCTCAACTTCCGTCACCCGTACGACCGGAGAGGATCACGACCCGCCCGTGGAGAACGAACTGCCGGACATTTACTGCCCGTTCCCCCAGCGGACGAATCCGCACGTCGCCCACGTACGGGAGCATCTGGACACCTGGACCCGCAAAACCGGTCTGGTGCACCGGGATTCGGCCAGGGAGCGCTTCGAGCAGGCGGACTTCGGCGCGTTCGTCGGGATGGTCTACCCGACCGCCGACAGTGAGAATCTGGACCTGGTCGCCGACTGGTTCGTCTGGCTCTTCCTGGTGGACGACCAGCTGGACGACGGCCATCTCGGCCGGAGCCCGGAGCGGGTGCGGGACGTCGTCGCCCTGATGCTGTCCGTGGTCGAGGGCACCCGCGCCGGTGTCCTGGAGAACGAGGAGCTGCCCGCCGCCGTGGTGGCTCTCATCGACCTGTGGCAACGCACGACGCGGACGGCGGCGGTGCACTGGCGGCGCAGGTTCGCCTGGCACCTGATGAAGTACCTCACCACCGCCACCACCTGGGAGGCGGGGAACAGGGCGGCGGGCGTGGTGCCGTCGGAGGAGCTGTACATAGAGAAGCGCCGCCACACGGGCGCGATCATCGTCTGCATGGACCTGATAGAGATCGTCGCGGGCATCGAGGCGCCCTCCTCGATCCACAACGACCCCCGGTTCATCACCGCCCTGGAGGCGTCCTGCAACCACGTCTGCTGGGCCAATGACGTGTATTCGTACGAGAAGGAGCAGGTGCTCGGCGAGATCCACAACCTCGTCCACCTGGTCCGCCACCACCGCGGCTACGGCAAGCGGGAGGCGCTGGAGCACGTCTGCGCGGAGATCGCCGTCGAGACGGAGCGTTTCCTGACGGCGGAGACCGAGCTGCTGGAGGCGTATCCGCAGCTGACGCCGATGCTGGAGCCGTATCTCGACGGCATGCGCAGCTGGATGCGCGGCAATCTCGACTGGTCCCGGCAGACGCCCCGCTACAACCCGGCCGACGTCAGCCAGTACGAGCAGCCGGAGCAGTATCTGGAGTCCACGGTCCTCGGCGTCTCCCAGGACTGAGTGCCGGAGATACGGGAGAGGGGGGGGGGGGGGGGGGGGGCGCGCCCCCCCCGCCCCCCCCCCCCCGGGCCGTTAACCGCGAGCCCCGGGCCCCACCCACGGCGGCCGGCCGGCGGGGCGCCGGCGGCGGGGGGGGCGTGG
>NZ_JBVJAM010000022.1:0-33144 GCF_055590565.1 Streptomyces sp. NPDC041814
CCCGCCACCCAACCCCGCCCCCCCAACCCCCCCCCCCCCCCCCCCCCGGGGCCCCCCCCCCCCGCCCCCGCGCCCCCCGCGCCCCCCCCCCCGGGGGGGGGGGGCCCCCCCCCCCCCGGGGGCCCCCCCCGCCCCGGCCTGGTACGGAAGTACACCCCGTGTCACTCTGTTACGGCGTGTGCGGGCGGACCGGGGAGGGCTCATGGCGGTACGCGGCAGGGAAGAGGCGGGGCCCGGAGCGCCCGCCGACGCGCTGGGCGAACAGATCCTCGATGCCGCGCGCGAGCAGTTCATGACCTTCGGGCTGCGCCGCTCCACCGTGGACGACGTGGCCAAGCGCGCCGGGGTGTCGCGGGTGACCGTGTACCGGCGGATCGGCAACAAGGACAGCCTGGTGTCCGCGTGCCTGCTGCGCGAGTACCGCAGGTTCGTGGAGGAGGTGGACGATGCCGTCGCCGCGCTGCCCACCCCCGAGGACCGGCTGGTCGAGGGCTTCGTCGCGGTGCTGCGGCACATCCGCGAACACCCGCTCATCGGCGGGCTGCTGCGCCTGGAGCCGGAGACCATGCTGCCCTTCCTGACCGTGGGCAGCGGCCCCGCCTTCCTCGCGATCCGCGGCTATCTGGCGGGCAGGCTGCGCGAGGTCCGGCGGCTGGAGGGCGGGCCGGAGACCGATCCGACCCCCGTCGCCGAGCTCATGGTGCGGATCACCGTCTCCTTCCTCCTCAACCCGGTCAGCTGCTTCGAGCTGGACGACGACACCCAGGTCCGCGACTTCGCCCGCCGCTGCCTGGTCCCCCTGCTCGCCGCCTGACCCCGGCACCTCAGCCGCCCGCGGGCCCCGGCCGGACCGCGACCTCGTCCGGCAGCGGTTCCAGCGGCCGGCTGCGCGCCCAGTGCGGCCCGAGGTCGTCCAGCCGCCAGCCGAAGGGGTACGAACGCGGCTGCGGCCGGGACGGGAAGCGGCGGGGCCTGGCCGGCATCCCGCGTACGCACCGCGCCCGCAGCCGCAGCGCCGTCGACGCCGAGCTCCGCACCCACCGGGGCTGCGGCCGGAAGCCCAGCGCCCTCAGCAGCGGCTCATCGAGCAGCGCCAGCGCGAACCGGGCGACGAACGGCCGCAGCGGGCGCGGATACCAGCTCGCCATCACCCGGAACGTGGCACTGGCCACCCGTCGGTTCGCCGGGTCGTACGCGAACATCCGCTCCTCGTACGCGTCGAGCAGCCGCTCGAACCCCTCGTACGTGTCGGGCAGGTCCGCGATGCCCATCATCTCCCCGGTTTTGCGTGCCGCCTCCGCCAGCGCCCGCACCTCCTGCGCGCAGAGCGGGCGCCAGCCGTACCGGTCGATCCAGCGCTTCGGCCCCACGACCGTCGTCGCCAGGACATACCGGAAGTCGTCGTTCTCGATGCGGTACTTGCCGTGGATGCGGTTCAGATGCCGCGCCGCCGCCCGCCCCCGCTCCGAGTCGAAGCCCTCGACAGCCATCTCGTACCCGATCAGCACCGTGTCGTCGTACCGCTTCTGCCCGTTGCGCTCGAACTCCTGGGTGCGGTCGAGGAGCACGGAGATCCGGGGGACACCGTAATCACGCAGGAACGCCACGCTCACGCCCTGGCGGTAGTCCCACGGGAACTCGTACTGGGAGATCAGCCGAAGGATCTCGGCGTAGTCCCGCGCCGGATCCATCCGGCGGATCTCACGCAGGCGGCTGTACCGGCCCATGGTGCGCCCTCCTGTCCGTGTCCCGGCTTCGGCGCGCCCGTTCCGGAGCGATGTGACGGCACGTCTGTTCCGGAGAGTCAAAGTTACAAATACTATTGACTTGTTTCACGGGCGCCGTCAACACCGGCGCAGGGGACACCGCGCGAGCAACGGGAACGGCGCACCGGCGCCCGGGGCCGCACCCACCACCCCCTGACGCGCGGGCGGGCTCAGGCCGAGGCGCGGCGGACCAGTCGCGTCGGCGTGATCACCGACTCCGGCCCCGCGCCCCCGTTCTCCAGCCGCTCCATCAGCAGCCGGACCATCAGCCGGCCCATGCCCACCACGTCCTGCCGTATCGTCGTCAGCGGCGGGTCCGTCGCCTCGGCGACCGACTCCATGTCGTCGAAGCCGACCAGCGCCACGTCCTGCGGCACCCGCCGCCCCCGCTCCCGCAGCACCCGCAGCGCACCCGACGCCATCAGGTCGTTCGCCGCGAACACCGCGTCCACGTCCGGCCGCCGCTCCAACAGCTCGGCCATGGCCCGGGCGCCGCCCTCCACCGTGAAGTCGCCGTCCGCGAGCAGCGCCGGGTCGGCGTCCGGCAGGATGTCCGCATAGCCGTCGATCCGGTCCAGCGCCGAGGTCTGGTCGCGCGGGCCCGCGATGTGCGCGATGTTCCGGCGGCCGAGCGCGGCCAGATGGCGTACGGCCTTCCGGGCGCCACCCCGGTTGTCGCAGTCCACGAAGGGCACCGCGTCGGTCGGCGCGCCCGGCCGCCCCGGCCTGCCGCCGTAGACCGCCGGGACGCGGAAACGCCTTATGGCGGCCGGGAGTTCGTCGTCGGTATGCAGCGAGAAGGCCAGCACTCCGTCGACGTGCCCGCCGCCCAGATAGCGGCTGACCCGCTCGAAGTCGCCCCGGCCCTCCACCAGGAGAAGTACCAACTGGGCGTCGTGCGCGTTCAGTTCGCGGCTGATGCCGCGGATGTGCTGGGAGAAGAACGGGTCGGAGAAGATCCGCACCTCGGGCTCGTCGATGATCACGGCCACCGCCCCGTTGCGCCGGGTCACCAGGGTGCGCGCCGCGTGGTTCGGGATGTACCCCAGCTCCTCGACCGCCTTGCGCACCTGGTCCACGAGCGGCTGCCGGACGCCCGCGCCGCCGTTCACCACCCGCGAGGCCGTCGCCCGCGATACTCCGGCACGGGCCGCCACCGCTTCGAGCGTGGGACGTGCGTGGAGCGGGGCATCGGGGGACGGACCGGGCAAGGGGCGCTCCTCTGTGGCACATCGGGTCCGGCCGGCCGGCCGGCCCCGCCAGCCTAGTCCCGGCCCGGGTGGGGCGGGACCGGGGCCAACGGGCCGGAGCTTCCTGCCCGTTTCCGGGAAACCGCCGTGCACGGGGCTATCCCCCGGGACGCCACCGCAGTACCTTCCCGCCATGCCGATCGCGCCGACGGCCGGGGGACGGCGGCTGCCCCGGCGTGGCCGTGCCCGCGATCTCGCCCTGGCGGTCGTGGCCGCCGCCCTGACCGTCCCCCTGCTCACCGTCCCCTCGGACGCCGCCCGCACCGCCGTGCCCCGTACCGGCTTCGAGCTCTCCGACGGGGCGCGCTGGACCCGGCAGACGGAGGAGGCGTCCCTGCTCGCGGGCCTCGCCCGGCGCGGCGACCGGGTCTCCGTGCGGCGGATCGGCACCACGGCCCGGGGCCGCCCCCTGCGCCTCGTCCGGATCGGCAGCGCCGACCCCGACGCGCTCACCGTGCTCCTGGTCTGCGGCCAGCACGGCGACGAGCCCGCCGCGCGCGAGGCATGCCTGAGCACGGTCCGGGACCTCGCGTACGCCACCGACGCCCGCACCCGCGCCCTCCTCGCCCGGACCGAGATCCTGGTCGTGCCCACCGCCAATCCCGACGGCCTCGCGGCGGGGAGCAGGGCCAACGGCGACGGCGTGGACATCAACCGCGACCACCTGGCCCTGCGCAGCCCGGAGGCCCGTGCCGTCGCCGCCGTACTGCGTGACCACGAGCCCGATGTGATCGAGGACTTGCACGAGTACGCCGCGACCGCGCCGTACTACGACAAGGACCTGCTCGTCCTCTGGCCCCGCAACCCCAACACCGACGAGCGGCTGCACGACGAGGCGCGGGCCCTGGCACTGGACCGGGTGCGGCCCGCCGTCGAGCGGGCCGGGTTCGGCACCGGTCTGTACGGCGTCTGGACCGACCCGGCCACCGGCCACCCGGTCAAGCGGGCCGCCGGGGACGGCCAGGAGCGCATCCTGCGCAACCTCGCGGGCCTCACCCACGCGGTCGGACTGCTGGCCGAATCCCGTACGGACGCGCTCTCCGCCGAGGAGCGCGCCGACCCCGCCCTCGCCGCCCGCCGCCGCGTGACCTCGCAACTCGTGGCCCTCAAGGCGCTCTTCCGGTACGCGGACGAGCAGCGGGCGGGCATCGCCGCCGCCACCGCGGCCTCCCGGGCGGCGGGGGCCGAGGACCGGGGCCCGGTGTTCCTCGGGGGCTCGGACGACGAGGCCCCGGCGCCGGGCGACACCCTCACCGACCCGCCCTGCGGCTACCGCCTCGCGGCCGGGCAGTTCGCGCGTGTCCGGGACGAACTGGCGCTGCACGCCGTCACCTCCCGGTCCGACGGCGCCGGGGCCTACGTACCCCTGCGGCAGCCGGCCCGGAAGCTGATCCCGCTCCTGCTGGACCCCGGAGCCGCATATCACCTCACAAACGGTCAACCCGATACCGCTTGTTGATCCCGAAAGATGTGCTTTGGGTGTGGTACTGCCTACGGAGAGCGATTTGTCAGTTTCCGTGAAAGGTGCCATTCGTGTCGCAGGACGATCAGAGAACGGGCGGCAGAGGGGACGTGCCGGTGACGGCCGACCTCCCCGGCGACCCGGGCCAGAACCGGCGCCCCGTCACCGACCGGGTGGTGTTCGGCGTCACGGCCGGCCTCACCCTGGCCTTCGTCATCTGGGGGGCCACCGCCACCGACTCGCTGGAGGACGTCTCCGACAAGGCCCTCAACGGCCTTATCCACAACGGCGGTTGGGCCTTCATGCTGGCCGCCTCCGGATTCGTGGTCTTCGCCCTGTGGCTCGCGATCAGCCGGTACGGAAACATCACGCTCGGCCAGGAGGACGAGGAGCCGGAGTTCCGCACGGTCTCCTGGGTCGCGATGATGTTCAGCGCCGGTATGGGCATCGGCCTGATGTTCTACGGGGTCAGCGAGCCGCTGGCCCACTTCACCGACCCGCCGCCCGGCACCCGCCCCGCCGACGCGGCCGAGGCGATGCAGACGGCGATGGCCACCACCCTGTTCCACTGGACGCTGCATCCGTGGGCGATCTACGCGGTGGTCGGCCTCGGCATCGCGTACAGCACGTTCCGGCGGCGCAGGCGGCAGACCATCAGCGCCGTCTTCGAGCCGCTGATCGGCCCCCGCCACGCCCACGGCGGCCTCGGCCGGTTCATCGACATCCTGGCCATCTTCGCGACCCTCTTCGGCTCGGCCGCCTCGCTGGGCCTCGGCGCCCTCCAGATCGGCAGCGGCTTCCACGAACTGGACTGGAAGGAGAAGACCGGCACCGGTCTGCTCGTCCTGATCATCGCCGTGCTGACCGTCGCGTTCATCGCCTCGGCGGTCTCCGGTGTCGAGAAGGGCATCCAGTGGCTGTCCAACATCAACATGGTGCTCGCCCTGATCCTGGCCGTGTTCGTCTTCATCGCGGGACCCACGATCATCGTGCTCGACCTCGTGCCCACCTCGATCGCCTCCTACTTCGGCGACCTCCCGCAACTCGCGGGCCGCACCGAGGCCACCGGTGAGGGCGAGGTCGCCGACTGGCTCGGAAGCTGGACCGTCTTCTACTGGGCCTGGTGGATCTCCTGGACGCCCTTCGTCGGCATGTTCATCGCCCGCATCAGCAAGGGCCGCACCATCCGCCAGTTCATCGGCGGCGTCATCCTGGTGCCCAGCACCGTCAGCCTGATCTGGTTCGCCATCTTCGGCGGCACCGCCATCAAGCTCCAGGAGGCAGGCGAGCTGGGCGGCGCCGACACGCAGGAGGCGCAGCTCTTCGGCGTACTCCAGCAGTTCCCCGTCGCCACGCTGATGAGCATCCTGGTGATGGTCCTCGTCGGCATCTTCTTCGTCTCCGGCGCGGACGCGGCGTCCATCGTGATGGGCACCCTGTCCCAGAAGGGCATCCTGGAGCCCGCCAAGTGGGTCGTCATCTTCTGGGGCGTCGTCACCGGTGCCGTCGCCGCCATCATGCTCCTCATCGGCAACGGCAAGGGCGACGCACTGGCAGGCCTCCAGAACCTGACCATCCTGGTCGCGGCGCCCTTCACGATCGTCATGATCGGCATGTGCGTGGCCCTGTTGCGCGACCTGCGGCAGGACCCCCTGATCGTGCGCCGCGAGTTCGGAGTGGAGGCCGTGGAGTCGGCCGTCATCGAGGGCCACGCCAAGTACGACGGCGACTTCGAGATCCGTATCGGCCCGGGCGGCAGCCAGATCACCACGGAACGCCACGGCGGCGACAAACCGGGGGGTGCCGGCCCGGCATGATGCCGGGCGGCCCGGCGGCCTCCCCGCCGGGCCGCGCCGGGGCCTACCCCACCAGCCGCGCCGCCTCCCGCGCGCAGCCCAGTGCCACCGTGACGCCCGCGCCCCCGTGTCCGTAGTTGTGCACCAGCCGGGCGCCGCCGGGCAGGGCCTCCGTCTCGATGCGGACCCCCGCGTCGCGGGCCGGGCGGAGGCCCACGCGGTGGCCGATGACCTTCGCCTCGGCGATCTCCGGCCGGACCCGGGCGCACCGCGCCACGATCTCCTCCGCCGTACGGGGATCGGGCGCCGGGCTCCAGTCGTCGGCCACCGCCGTGCCGCCCAGCACCAGGCGGCCGGGCTGCGGGAAGAAGTACGTGGTCTCGCTCGACGCCGGGTCGGCCTCCGTGAACCACTCCCGTATCCCCGGGTTCTCGACCAGGACCAGCTGCCCGCGCACCGGGCGCACCCCGGCGTCCGGGACCAGGTCGCGGGCGCCGAGGCCGGCGCAGTTGACCACCGTCCCCGCCTCCGCGGCGGCCTCGGCGAACGAGGTGACCGTGCGGCGCTCGACCGCGCCCCCGGCCGCCCGCACCCGGTCCTCCAGCCAGGCCAGGTGCGCCGGCATGTCGATCAGCGGCAGCCGGCACCGCAGACCCTCGGCGGTCTCCAAGGCGCCCTTCAGCTCCCCGGCCCACGGCCCGAGGTGCGCCAGGCGCTCACCCCGGTGGAGCCCTTCCACCAGACGTACGCCGGTCTCCTCCGGGCGTACGGCCAGCTCCTCGTACCACCGCAGCGCGGCCAGCGACCAGTCGCCGACGCGGTCCAGCGGCTCGATCCGGTACGGCCACCACAGGGCGCCCGCCACGGCCGACGTCGTGTCGCCGGCGGGTTCCCGTGACCACACCCGCACCCGGTGGCCGCGCTCGGCCAGCACCTTCGCCGTGGTGAGTCCGCTGACCCCACCGCCCACCACGATCACGTCCGCCACCACTGCCGCCTCCCGGTCCTCGAAGCCTGGGCCGCCCGGCAGGCCGCCCCCGGCACATTAGGATCTGCACCCTGATGACTGCCACTCTCGTCGCCAAGGATCTCGCCGCCGGACACGGCGACCGCACGCTGTTCGCCGGGCTCGACCTCGTGGTCGCCCCCGGCGACGTGATCGGTCTCGTCGGAGTCAACGGCGCCGGAAAATCGTCCCTGCTCCGGCTGCTCGCCGGCCTCGACCGGCCGGAGGAGGGGGAGCTGCGGCTCTCCCCGCCCACCGCCACCGTCGGCCACCTGCCCCAGGAGCCCGAGCGGCGCCCCGGCGAGACCGTACGGGAGTTCCTGGCCCGCCGGACCGGCGTCGCCGAGGCCCAGACCGCCATGGACGCCGCCACGGAGGCCCTGGTCGAAGGCGCTCCCGGCGCGGACGACGCGTACTCCGAGTCCCTGGAGCGCTGGCTTTCCCTCGGCGGCGCGGACCTGGACGAGCGCGCCGAGGAGACCGCCGCCGAACTCGGCCTCACCGTCGGCCTCGACCTGCCGATGACCGCGCTCTCCGGCGGCCAGGCGGCCCGTGCCGGACTCGCCTCGCTCCTGCTGTCGCGCTACGACGTCTTCCTGCTGGACGAGCCCACCAACGACCTGGACCTGGACGGCCTGGAACGCCTGGAGAAGTACGTCTCCGGGCTGCGCTCCGGCACCGTCGTCATCAGCCACGACCGCGAGTTCCTGATGCGGACGGTCACCAAGGTCCTCGAACTCGACCTGGCCCAGCAGCAGATCAACCTGTACGGCGGTGGCTACGCGGCCTACCTGGAGGAGCGGGAGCGCGCCCGGCGGCACGCCCGCGAGGAGTTCGAGGAGTACTCCGACAAGCGCTCGGCGCTGGAGAGCCGCGCCCTGATGCAGCGCTCCTGGATGGACAAGGGTGTCAAGAACGCCCGCCGCAAGGCGACCGACTCCGACAAGATCGGCCGTAAGTTCCGCAGCGAGTCCAGCGAGAAGCAGGCCGCGAAGGCCCGGCAGACGCAGCGCATGATCGAACGGCTCGACGTGGTGGAGGAGCCCCGCAAGGAGTGGGAGCTGCGCATGGAGATCGCCTCCGCGCCCCGCTCCGGCTCGGTCGTCGCTACCCTCCGCGAGGCCCGCGTGGTCCGCGGCGGCTTCGTGTTCGGCCCCGCCTCGCTCCAGATCGACTGGGCGGACCGGGTCGCCATCACGGGCGCCAACGGCTCCGGCAAGTCGACCCTGCTGGCCGCACTGCTCGGCCGCCTCCCGCTGGACTCGGGGCACGCGAGCCTGGGCTCCGGCGTGGTGGTCGGCGAGGTGGACCAGGCGCGCAAGCTCTTCCACGGCTCGGAGACGCTGCTCGAAGCGTTCTGCGCGGCGGTCCCGGAGACCGAGCCCGCCGACGTACGCACGCTGCTCGCCAAGTTCGGACTGCGGGCGGACCACGTGATGCGTCCGGCGACGACACTCTCGCCGGGGGAGCGCACCCGGGCGGCGCTCGCCCTGCTCCAGGGCCGGGGCGTCAACCTTTTGGTGCTGGACGAGCCCACGAACCACCTGGACCTCCCGGCCATCGAGCAGCTGGAGTCGGCGCTCGACTCGTACACCGGCACGCTGCTCCTGGTCACGCACGACCGCCGGATGCTGGAAGCGGTCCGCACGACACGCCGGATCGAGGTGTCGGAGGGCCGCGTAACAGAGGTCTGACCGCATCTGGCATACCAAAGGAAGATTCAAGGTCGATCCGACTCGGGACAATCCCTGATCGATCACGGCAGCCGTAGCACTTGGCATACCAAGTGCTACGGTTTCCTGGTGATGACCCAAGCGGGCGACCTCGCCGCCTCGCACGCCGACCACGCCGAGCGGGCGATCCGCGCCGGCATCCTGTCCGGCGCGCACCCGCCCGGCTCACGCCTGCGCGAACGCGAGCTCTCCGAGAGCCTGGGGGTCTCCCGCATCCCGGTCCGCGAGGCGCTCACCCGCCTGACCGGCGAGGGCCTGGTCGTCTTGGAGCCGCGCCGGGGCGCCTCCGTACGCGACCTCTCGCTGCGGGACGTCGCCGAGCTCTTCGACCTCCGCCTCAGCCTGGAGGTCTTCGCCGCCCGCAGGGCCGCGGAGGCACGCGCGGCCGGGGGAGACGGGGAGCCGTTGCGGGCGGCGATGGAGGCGGCGGAGGCCGCCACCGCGCGGGGCGACGCGGCGGACATCCCGGCGGCCAACACCGCCCTGCACGCGGAGATCGTCGCGATGACCGGCAACCGGCTGCTCCGGGACGCGCTCCAGCCCTCGCTCGGCCTGGTGCAGTGGCTGTTCAGCCTCACCGGGGGCCGTGACCCCCGCGTCCAGTGCGCCGAGCACCGGGACATCTGCGCCGCGATCCACGCGGGCAAGCCGGATTTGGCCGCGGCACTCGCGTACGCGCACATCGAACGGGGGCGGGAGCCCTCGTTGACGGCGTTGTCCGGAATCCTCCCGCCCGAATGACACCACCCCACACACCCGCACAGGAGATGCGCCACATGCTGATCAGCGACGTCCGTCCGTGGGGCGGAGAGCCCAGCGACCTCATCGTCGAGGACGGTGTGATCACCGCGATCACCCCGCACGACCCGGCCCGGGCCGCCACGGACGACACGCTGGCCGGCGAGGGACGGCTCGCCCTGCCCTCGTTCTCGGACGTCCACTGCCACCTGGACTCCACGCGGATGGGCCTGCCCTTCCGTCCGCACGCGGGCGCACCAGGCGTCTGGGGCATGATGCTGAACGACCGCGAGCACTGGCGCGAGGACGAGTGGGACACCGCCCGCCGGGCCACGTACACGCTGGGCCGGATGATCGAGCGCGGCACCACCCGCGTACGGAGCTACGCGCAGATCGACGCGGACTGCGGCCTTGAGCGGTTCGAGGGCGTCCTCGCGGCGAAGGAGGCGCACGCCGGGCGGTGCGAGGTCGAGATCATGGCGTTCCCGCAGGCGGGTCTGCTCCGCGAGAAGGGCGTGCCGGAACTGATGGACCGGGCCCTGGCCTCCGGCGCCGCCGTGGTCGGCGGCATCGACCCGTGCACCCTGGACCGCGATCCGGTACGCCATCTCGACATCGTCTTCGGCCTCGCCGAGCGCCACCATGCCCCGGTCGACATCCACCTCCACGAGCCGGGCGCGCTCGGGGTGTTCAGCGTCGACCTGATCCTGGAGCGGGTGCGCGCCCTGGACATGGCGGGCCGGGTGACCCTCTCGCACGCCTACGACCTGGGCTCGGTGAGCGAGGCGACGACGCGCCGCCTGATCGAGGAGTTCGCCGAACTCGACATCGCGATGGCGACCGTGGCCCCCGCCCGCCACCACTCGCTGCCCCTGGCCGACCTGACCGCCGCGGGCGTCCGGGTGGGCCTGGGCGAGGACGGCCAGCGCGACTTCTGGTCCCCGTACGGCAACGGCGACATGCTGGACCGCACCTGGCAGCTGGCCTTCACGAACGGCTACCGCGCGGACGACCTGATCGAACACGCCGTGGCCGTGGCCACGATGGGCGGCGCGTCCATCCTCCAGGGAGGACCGCCCCGCCTGGCCTCCACGACGGACCGCCCGGGCGTGACGGTGGGCGCGCGGGCGGACCTGCTCCTGCTCGCGGGCGAGACCGTGACATCGGCGGTCATGGACCGGAGCGAGGACCGCACGGTGCTGCACGAGGGCCGCGTGGTGTCGAACGGCCTGACCCTCAGCCCCGCTGCGTAAAACCCACCCCGGCACGAAGTCCCGGCGCGAGACCAAGCCCGCCGGCGTTCGAGGCGCGGGGTCCGGGGCGGAGCCCCGGTTCCGGGAAGGGGCGGGGTGGGGAACAGACCCGCCGCAGGCGCGACGAACCCGCACCCCGCCCCCACCCCCTACTCGCCCTTCAACAACCCCGCCCGCCGCAACGCATCGGCCATCGCCCCGCTCGCCGGAGCCGCCGCAGGCGCGGACCGGCCCCCACCGCCACGGGACTGTCGGCCACCACCCCCGCCCCCTTGCCGAGGCCGAGGCGGCCGCCCGCCCCGCTCACCCCCCGAAGAGGCCTCGCGGCCCCCGGCCGGCTGCTCATCGTCCAGCCGCAGGGTCAACGAAATCCGCTTCCGCGGGATGTCGACCTCCATCACCTTCACCCGCACCACGTCCCCCGGCTTCACCACGTCCCGGGGGTCCTTCACGAACGACCGCGACATCGCCGACACATGCACCAGCCCGTCCTGATGCACCCCGATGTCCACGAACGCCCCGAACGCGGCGACGTTCGTCACGACGCCCTCCAGCACCATCCCGGCCGCCAGGTCGCCGATCTTCTCGACGCCCTCCTTGAAGGTGGCGGTCTTGAAGGCGGGACGCGGGTCGCGGCCGGGCTTCTCCAGCTCCTTCAGGATGTCGCTCACCGTCGGCAGCCCGAACTTCTCGGACACGAAGTCGTCGGCGCGCAACGACCGCAGGACACCCGTGTTGCCGATCAGCGCGGCCACGTCCCCGCCGGTCTTCTTCACCATCGCGCGCACGACCGGATACGCCTCCGGGTGCACGCTCGACGCGTCGAGCGGGTCGTCGCCGCGGATACGGAGGAAGCCCGCGCACTGCTCGTACGCCTTCGGACCGAGCCGGGCCACGTCCTTCAGGCTCTTGCGGGACCGGAAGGGTCCGTTCGCGTCGCGGTGCGCCACGATGTTCTCGGCGAGCCCCGAGCCGATGCCGGAGACCCGGGAGAGCAGCGGCGCGGACGCGGTGTTGACGTCCACGCCGACCCCGTTCACGCAGTCCTCCACGACCGCGTCCAGCGATCGCGAGAGCTTCACCTCGGACAGGTCGTGCTGGTACTGCCCGACACCGATCGACTTCGGGTCGATCTTCACCAGCTCGGCCAGCGGATCCTGGAGCCGGCGCGCGATCGAGACGGCGCCGCGCAACGACACGTCCATGCCGGGCAGTTCCTGCGAGGCGAACGCCGAGGCGGAGTACACGGAGGCGCCCGCCTCCGAGACCATCACCTTGGTCAGCTTCAGCTCAGGATGCTTCGCGCACAGCTCACCCGCGAGCTTGTCGGTCTCCCGGGACGCCGTGCCGTTGCCGATGGCGATCAGCTCGACCCGGTGCTCCCGGGCCAGCCGTTCCAGCGTGGCGAGCGACTGGTCCCACTTGTTGGCCGGGACGTGCGGGTGGATGACGTCGGTCGCGACGACCTTGCCCGTCGCGTCCACGACGGCGACCTTCACCCCGGTACGGAAACCGGGGTCGAGCCCCAGCGTGGCCCGGGTCCCGGCCGGTGCGGCGAGCAGCAGGTCGCGCAGGTTCGACGCGAAGACGCGTACCGCCTCGTCCTCCGCCGCCGTACGCAGCCGCAGCCGCAGGTCGATGCCGAGGTGCACCAGGATCCGGGTCCGCCACGCCCACCGCACGGTGTCGGCCAGCCACTTGTCGCCGGGGCGCCCCCGGTCGGCCACGCCGAAGCGCCGGGCGACCATGTTCTCGTACGAGGACGGGCCGGGTGTCCCGGACGGCTCCTCGGGCTCCAGGACCAGGTCGAGCACGTCCTCCTTCTCGCCCCGGAGCATCGCGAGGACCCGGTGCGAGGGCAGCGCGGTGAACGGCTCGGCGAAGTCGAAGTAGTCCGCGAACTTGGCGCCCGCCTCCTCCTTGCCGGCCCGCACCCGGGCCACCAGCCGCCCGCGCGTCCACATGCGTTCGCGCAGCTCGCCGATCAGGTCCGCGTCCTCCGAGAACCGTTCCGTGAGGATGGCGCGGGCGCCCTCCAGGGCCGCCGCCGGGTCCGCGACGCCCTTGTCCGCGTCCACGAACGCCGCAGCGGCCGCGAGCGGTTCGACCGACGGGTCGTCCAGCAGGCCGGAGGCGAGCGGTTCGAGACCGGCTTCCCGGGCGATCTGCGCCTTCGTCCGTCGTTTCGGCTTGAACGGGAGGTAGATGTCCTCCAGCCGCGCCTTCGTGTCGGCGGCCCGGATCTGCGCCTCCAGCGCCTCGTCCAGCTTGCCCTGCTCCCGCACGGATTCGAGGACCGCCGTCCGGCGCTCCTCCAGCTCCCGCAGATACCGCAGCCGTTCCTCAAGCGTGCGCAGCTGCGCGTCGTCGAGCATCTCGGTCGCTTCCTTGCGGTAGCGCGCGATGAACGGCACGGTGGATCCGCCGTCGAGCAGCTCGACGGCCGCCTTCACCTGTCGCTCGCGTACGCCGAGCTCCTCGGCGATCCTGCCTTCGATGGACGTCGTCACGGTTCTACCGACTCGCCTTCTCCTGCTGGCTGTGCTGGTCGGGCCCGGGTCCGCCGCTGGGACGCTCCCGGAGCCACACGCCCTGCATTGTGCCGGGTGGCCGGGCGCCGTGTCGCCCGGCCACCCCAGGGAGAGGCCGCGGTTTTTGCGGGTCAGCCCGTCGCGCTCGCCGGGAAGGCGCCCGCCGCCGCGGCCGTGGCGAGGAAGCCGCGCCCCAGCTCGGTCAGCCGGGCCACACCCGCCCCGCCCAGGTGCTCGTACGGCCCCAGGTCCATCCGGTCCGTGGTCTCCTCCAGGCCCTTGCGCAGCTCGGCGCCCGCCTCGGTGAGCTCACCCTCCGCCGTGAGCAGCCCGCGTCCGCGCAGCCGCTCCGACGCGTCCTCCCAGTCGGCGCGCCGCCAGCCCCGGCTGGCCAGGATCCAGCGGATGGCCATGCCCTTGCCCGTCGCGGTGTGGCTGACCAGCGCTTCGAGCGGATCGAGCTCCGCCGTGAGGAGCGCGGCGAGGTGGGCGTCGCCCCGGTGCTCGCGGAGCAGCGCCGCCGCGTGCCAGTACGCCAGGTGCGGTTCGTCGGGCACCGGCAGACCCGCGTGCGCGGCGTACAGCGGCCGGGCGTGCCGGGTGCAGCCCTCCGTCGCGCGCAGGGCGAGCTGCGCGGCCTCGGCCATCTCGGGCGAGGCGATGATCTCCTCACCGAGCAGGCGGCGCAGCGTCGCGTCGGCGGCCCGCAGCCGCGCGTCCAGGACCTTCGCGGGTGAGGCGATGTCCCAGACCGCGGGCACGTGCTGGGCCACGAGCGCATGGTTGAAGTTGTAGAAGGTCGCGGTCACCGTCTCCGCCCCGACCGCGCCCATGGCGGCGGCGCGGGTGGCGAAGTAGGCGGAGGTGGAATCCTCAATTCCGATCCCGCCGAGCTCCTTGCCGAGGTCGGGGGAGAAGTAGAGCGAGGAGTGCAGCGGGTTCAGGGCGTTGTGGCAGCGCCGGCCGGCCCGGGGCGGGAGAGTACTCATACCCGCACGTTACCGACTGGTTGGTACGGGCAGGAACCCCTGGAACCACGTGAGCTGTGCCGCGGGTGGCGATGGCAGAAAAGGAGGGGAACCCGTCATTGCGGCCACCTCGGGGGCCGCCCAGGATGGCGGACATGAAGCAGCGATCCGTGCTCGTCGTCCTCTTCGACGGCATCCAGAGCCTCGACGTCACCGGGCCCATGGAGGTCTTCGCCGGGGCCTCCCGCTTCCCGGACGCCTCGTACGGGCTGCGCACCGCCTCGCTGGACGGCGCCCCGGTCCGCTCCTCCTGCGGCCTCACCCTGGTCCCCGACGGCAGCCTCGCCGACGCGCCGACGCCCCACACCCTCCTCGTCCCCGGCGGCGCGGGCACCCGGAAACCCGACCCCGCGCTCGTCCACTGGCTCCGCGCGCACGGGCCGCTGCCGGAGCGGCTGGTCTCCGTATGCAGCGGGGCCCTGCTGCTCGCGGCGGCCGGACAGTTGGACGGGCACCGGGCGACGACGCACTGGAACGTGTGCGAGAAGCTGGCCCGCGAGCACCCCGCCGTCGAGGTCGACCCGGAGCCGATCTTCGTACGCGACGGCAGGATCGCCACCTCCGCCGGGGTCACCGCGGGCATCGACCTCGCGCTGGCCCTGGTCGAGGAGGACCACGGACGGGACGTCGCCCTCGCGGTCGCCCGGCACCTGGTCGTCTTCCTGCGCAGACCGGGCAGCCAGTCCCAGTTCAGCGCGCAGCTCAGCGCCCAGACGGCGCGCCGCGAACCGCTGCGCGAGGTGCAGCACTGGATCACCGAGCACCCCGCCGCCGACCTCTCCGTCGAGGCCCTGGCCGCCCGCGCCCGCCTCTCGCCCCGCCACTTCGCCCGCGCCTTCCAGGCGGAGACGGGCACCACGCCCGGCCGGTACGTCGACCGGGTCCGCCTCGAACAGGCCCGCCGGCTCCTGGAGGACACCACCGACGGGGTCGCCGGAATCGCCCGCAGCTGCGGCTACGGCACCCCGGAGGCGATGCGCCGGGCCTTCGTCAAGGCACTCGGAGCGGGCCCGGCCGAGTACCGCCGCCGCTTCGGCTCACACACCGCAGACCACTCCTGAACCACCCGAGAGACAGGAAGACCATGCAGATCGCCATCGCCCTCTTCGACCGCTTCACCGCGCTCGACGCCGTCGGCACCTACGAGATCCTGTCCCGCACCCCGGGCGCCGAGACCGTCTTCGTCGCCGAACGGGCGGGCGCCGTACGCAACGACAACGGCAGCCTCGACCTGGTCGCGCACCGGACGTTCGACGAGGTCCCCGCCCCCGACCTGGTGGTCGTGCCCGGCGGCCCCGGGCAGCACCACCAGATGGAGAACGAGAACCTGCTCGGATGGCTGCGCCGCGTGGACGAGGCCAGTACCTGGACGACCTCCGTCTGCACCGGATCGCTGCTGCTGGCGGCGGCCGGGCTGCTGAAGGGGCGGCGCGCCACCTCGCACTGGCTCGCCCTGGACACGCTCAGGGAGCACGGCGTCGAGCCCACCGGCGAGCGCGTGGTCTTCGACGGCAAGTACGTCACCGCCGCCGGTGTCTCGTCCGGCATCGACATGGGCCTCACGCTGCTCGGCCGCATCGCGGGCGACCGGACCGCCCAGGCCGTACAGCTCCTCACCGAGTACGACCCCCAGCCGCCCTACGACGCGGGGTCGCCGGACAAGGCGCCGGCCGACGTGGTCGAGCAGTGGCGGGGCCGGAGCCGCTTCATCCTTCAGTAGGCGCCCAGGTGAAGCGGGGCGTGCGGCGTTCCAGGAAGGCGGCGACCCCCTCCGCGGTGTCGCCGCCGCGTCGCGCCTGCCCGGCCCAGTGCGCGTCCCGGTCCTCGCGCCCGGCCGCGAACTCCTTGGCGGCGGCCTGGGTCAGCCGGGACCGGGACACCAGGGTGCGTACATAGGCGGCGACCCGCTCGTCCAGCCCGTCCGCCGGCAGCACCTCGTCCACCAGGCCCGTCCGCAGCGCCCGCTCCGTGTCGACCAGCTCACCGGAGAACAGCAGGTGCTTGGCCGTCGCCGGGCCCGTGAGGGCGACGAGGCGGCGGGTGGACGACGCCGGGTAGACGACGCCCAGCTTGGCCGGGGTGACCCCGAACAGCGCGCCCTCCGAGGCGAACCGCAGATCGCAGGCGGCGGCGAGCTGGCACCCGCCGCCCACGCAGTAACCGCGCACCGCCGCGAGCGTCGGCAGCGGGAACGCGGCCAGCGCCTCCTCCGCCGCCACGGCCAGGCTCTGCGGGTCGCTCCCGGGGTCCCTCAGCGAGGAGATGTCGGCGCCCGCGCAGAAGGTGTCGCCCGCGCCCGTCAGGACCAGGGCGCGCACGGAAGCATCCGCGGCCAGCTGGTCGAGCAGGACCGGCAGCGCCTCCCACATGGCCGCCGTCATCGCGTTGCGCTTGGCCGGGTTGCTGATGACGACGGTGGCGACGCCGTCCGCGACGGTGTGCTCCAGCCGGGGTTCCGTACGGTCCATGGCCGGATGCTATCCGTGGGGGCCGAACCTACGATCAGGAAGGGGTCGTGAAACAGGCACACCCGAGGAGCCCCACGTGGACGGTCCCGAACGCGAAGGCAGGAAGCTCCACCGCAGCTTCGGCGGTCTGGCCCTGCTCGGCATCCTGCTCGTCGTCGCCGGCCTGATCGGCCTCGTCTACACCGGCGTGGCGACGCTCACCTCGATGATCCTTTTCGGCTGGCTGCTGCTGATCGGCGGACTGGTCGGCCTGATGCACGCCGTCCAGTCGCGCGGTACCAGCTACTTCTGGCTGGGGGTCGTGGTCGCCGCACTGAACATCGCCGCCGGTGTCGTCGTCATCCGCCACCCGCACGGCACCGCCGAGGCGCTGACCATGTTCGCCGCGCTGCTCTTCCTGACCGGCGGGGTCTTCCGGCTCGTCGGCAGCGTCGTGGTGCGCGGCCCGCAGTTCGGCTGGACGCTGCTCCAGGGCGCCTTCGGGCTGCTCCTCGGCCTGCTCGTCCTCTTCGACTGGCCGCACAGCAGCCTCTACGTGCTCGGCTGCTTCTTCTCGCTCGCGCTGCTGTTCGACGGGCTCGGGCTCATCGCCGTCGGGATCGGCGGGCGGCGCATCGTCTCGATGGTCTCCGAGCAGATGGCTCCAGGAGGGGACAAGGGAGAAGGAACGGACGCGCTCACTCGGGACGGTCAGAAGGGGTCCGAAAGCTGACACTCTCGCGCGAATGAAGTCGAGTTCGGTCAATAGGAGTCGACTTCTGTTCAATAGTGCGGACCGAAGCAACCTCGCCCGCCACCCTGTACTCGACGTGAAGTCACTTCGAGTGGAGAGCGGGTACCGGACTATGGAGAGCCGCGGGAGCACCCCCGCCCGGCCCGTGCCGTACGAAGGGGTCTGGCGCTTCACCGCCCCGGCCTCGGACGTCTCCGTACCCCAGGCCCGGCACGCCGTACGCGATCTGCTGAAGCGCCAGAACGTGCCGATCGAGGACGACATCGCCCAGGGCCTGCTGCTCATCGTCTCCGAGCTGGTCACCAACGCCGTCAAGCACGCCGCACTGCTCTCGCCCGAACTCGCCGTGGAGGTCGCGGTGGGCGAGGACTGGGTCAGGGTGTCCGTCGAGGACAACCACCCGTACCGCCCGACTGCCCTGGAGACCGACTACGCGCAGACCGGCGGCCGGGGCCTGCTGCTGGTCCGCGAGATCACCCGGGAAGCGGGCGGCACCTGCGATGTCGAGCACACCGCGGGCGGCGGCAAGGTCATCTGGGCGGCCCTGCCGCTGAGCACCGCCCTCTGACCTCTCCCGCCGCACCCGGCCTACCAGCCGGCGCCGTCCCCGGTCAGCTCGCGGATCGCCGGCCGGGCGGCGTCGAGCACGGTCATGAACCACGCGGAGAACGGCTCCCGGGCATGCCGCTCGTCCAGCTCCGCCGCCGTCACGAAGGCCGTGCCGCCGACCTCCTCCGGATCGGGCCGCAGCCGCTCCTGCGCGAGGCCCACGAAGAGGTGGTTGAACTCCTGCTCCACCAGGCCCGACGCCGGGTCCGGGTGGTTGTAGCGGACGGTGCCCGCCTCGGCCAGCAGCGAGGGCGAGATCCCCAGCTCCTCGTGCGTACGCCGGGCGGCTGCGGCGAAGGGCGCCTCGCCCGGGTAGGGGTGGCCGCAGCACGTGTTGGACCAGACGCCGGGGGAGTGGTACTTGCCCAGAGCACGCTGCTGGAGCAGCAGCCGGCCCTGCTCGTCGAAGAGGAACACGGAGAAGGCACGGTGCAACTGGCCGGGCGCCTGATGGGCGGCGAGCTTCTCCGCCGTGCCGATGGTGATGCCGTTCTCATCGACCAGTTCGAGCATGATCGCTTCCGCTGTGCCGTTCGACGAGGTGTTCGCCGCGGTGACTGGTGTGGTCGGCATACCCATCCTTCGCTGTGGTCCCGGCCCCGTGCAGCCGGTCCCGTCGAGTCTGCTCAAGTCTGCCGTACAAAAGCGGCTTGTCCGTACTTAGGGTCCTGGCATGTCCGTCCGGCCATGGCCGGTTTCTCAGACCCCGAAGGCGGCCGGATACTCAATCGTGCCCGTCGGGACCGGCGCGGAATCATCGAGCACCAGTGCCATCATGGCCTCGTCCGGAACCTCGAAGGACGGCCGGATTCCGTACCGCGAGGCCGGGACGAAACCGAACCTCGGGTAGTACTCGGGGTGCCCGAGGACCAGCACCAGCGGCTCCCCGTACTCCCGCGCCACCTCCAGCAGACCCCGCACCACGGCCGATCCGGCGCCGCGGCGCTGGTACTCCGGCGCGGTGGCGACCGGCGCCAGAGCGAGGGCGGGCGCGCCACCCACCCGGCAGCGGGTCAGCAGGGCGAACGCGGCGAGGGAGCCGTCGGGCGACTCGGCGACGTACGAGAGGCCGGGCATCCAGGCGTCGGGATCCGCACGCAGCGATTCCACCAGTGCGGCCTCCGCCTCCGTCGGGAACGCGGCGGCGTTCACGGCGCGCACGGCGGGGAAGTCGTCCCGCGTCTCGGGACGGACGGTCCAGGTCATGTCGGTCAACGTGGGGACCCTCGGGTGGGCGGGCACCGGCCGGCAGGCCGGTTCTTGCACGTCCGCGAAACCCTACACCTCGGACCGCACGCGGATCCGGGGCTCAGTGGCAGAGCCTCGCCTCGTGCTCCGCGTGCCCGCTCGGCTCCAGCTGGAAGGTGCAGTGCTCCACGTCGAAGTGGTCGCCGAGGCAGCCCTGCAGTTCGTGCAGGAGCTTCTCGTGGCCGATCGAGTCGAGCAGGTCCTGCTGCACCACCACATGGGCGGAGAGCACCGGCATCCCCGAGGTGATCGTCCAGGCGTGCAGATCGTGGACGTCCAGCACGCCGGGCAGCGCCGTGATGTGGTCGCGTACCTCGCCCATGTCGACGCCCGGGGGCGCCGCCTCCAGGAGCACGTTCAGCGTCTCGCGCAGCAGCCGCACCGCGCGCGGGACGATCATGAGCCCGATGACCAGCGAAGCGATGGGGTCCGCCGCCTGCCAGCCGGTCGCCATGACGATGCCCGCCGAGACCAGCACGGTCACCGAGCCCAGCGTGTCCGCCAGCACCTCCAGATAGGCGCCGCGGACATTGAGGCTCTCCTGCTGCCCACGCGTCAGCAGCGACAGCGACACCGCGTTCGCGACGAGACCCACCAGGGCGAAGGCGATCGTGAGCCCGCCCCGGGTCTCCGTCGGGTCGATGAAGCGCTCCACGGCCTCGAAGAGCAGATAACCGCCCACCCCGAGCAACAGGCAGCAGTTGGCCAGGGCCGCCAGGATCTCCGCCCGGGCGTAGCCGAAGGTGCGGTTCGGGCCGGCCGGCCGGTTCGCGAAATGGATCGCCAGCAGCGCCAGGCCCAGCCCGAGCGCGTCGGTCGCCATGTGGGCCGCGTCGGCGATCAGCGCCAGGGAGCCGGACAGCACACCACCGACGATCTCCATGACCGTGACGGCCAGGGTGATGCCGAGCGCGATGCGCAGCCGCCCCCGGTGCGCGGCGGCCGCCGTGCCGGTGAGCGCCGGCCCGTGCGCATGTCCGTGATCGTGCCCTGCCCCCATGGGGACGCCTCCCGGTCGTCTCGCGGACCCGGGCTTCCGGCCCGGGGCACTGCCAGTCAACTACGGGTGGGGGGTATCGGGCAAACACGGCACTGAACACCGTTGTCATTGGCTCTGACCTGCGGAAACGTGTGCAGGTCAGGGCGCTTTCACGGTGGAGCGCCACCCGGCTTTGTCAGGCGGGGCGGCCATCGACAATGATGATCGCGGACAGAGCGCGTGGTCCGGCCCGACCCGGAACGGGGCGCGAACGGGCAGTGAACTCGCGCTTCCGTTCATCCGATAGCCTCTGCCGACATGCCGCCGGCCGCTTCTGGCCGCACTGTCGCGTGCCGATCCGTGTCAGCACCCAAGGAGTGAGTTCGTCTGTCGACCGCCATTCTCACAGGTGCTCCGCTGCCCGGATCGTCACTGGAGGACGATCTGCGGTCGCTGGGCTTCGACGTCCGGGCAGCCGCCGACGTCACCGAAGCGGCCACCCTGCTTGCCGCCGTCCCGGCGGCCCACCGCGTCGCCCTGGTCGACCCCCGCTTCGTCGGCCACCGCCACGCCCTGCGGCTCGCGCTGACCGACCCCCGCTTCCCCGCGGCGACCGTGCCCGGCGCCCTCACCGCACAGGCCGAGGCACGCCCCGCCCTGCTCGGAGCCCTGCGCGCCACCACCGACGCGGTCGGCGCCGGAGTGCCCGCGGGCGGCACCGCCACGGTCACCGACCGCACGGTCCCCGGCAGGCTCGCGGCGGCCATGGAGGCCGGGGGCACCGAGGTGCAGCGCCCCGAGCTGGGCTCGCTCGTCGCCACCGTGCCCACCGACGAGACCGGCCGCGCCGCCGCCCGGTCGGACGTCGAGGCCGTGGACGACGAGGCGGTCCGGCTGCGCAGCGCGGTGAAGGCCCGCGACGGCTTCTTCACCACCCACTTCATCAGCCCGTACTCGCGCTACATCGCCCGCTGGTGCGCGCGCCGGGGGCTCACCCCGAACCAGGTCACCACCGCGTCCCTGCTCACCGCGCTGATAGCGGCCGGCTGCGCGGCGACCGGCACCCGGGGCGGCTACGTCGCGGCGGGCATCCTGCTCCTGTTCTCCTTCGTCCTGGACTGCACCGACGGGCAGCTCGCCCGCTACTCGCTCCAGTACTCCACGATGGGCGCCTGGCTGGACGCCACCTTCGACCGCGCCAAGGAGTACGCCTACTACGCGGGCCTCGCCCTCGGCGCCGCCCGCAACGGCGACGACGTCTGGGCGCTGGCGCTCGGCGCGATGGTCCTCCAGTCCTGCCGCCACATCATCGACTTCTCGTTCAACGAGGCCAACCACGACGCGGTGGCGAACAGCAGCCCCACGGCCGCCCTCTCCGACAAGCTCGACAGCGTCGGCTGGACGGTCTGGCTGCGCCGCATGATCGTGCTCCCGATCGGCGAGCGCTGGGCGATGATCGCCGTCCTCACCGCCGTCACCACCCCGCGCATCGTCTTCTACGCCCTGCTCATCGGCTGCGCCTTCGCCGCCTGCTACACCACCGCGGGCCGCCTCCTGCGCTCCCTGACCCGCAAGGCCCGGCGCACCGACCGTGCCGCCCAGGCCCTCGCCGACCTCGCGGACTCCGGCCCGATCGCCCAGCTGATCGCGGCCCGGGGCCCGAAGGCCGGCGGTGCCTGGCTCGCCCCCGCGGTCGCCCTCGTCGGCACCGGGGCACTGATCGCCACCGCGCTCCAGCAGCCCTTCGGCAGCCGCCAGACGATCATCGCCGCCGTCTTCTACGCGGTCTGCTCCGGCGTAGCCGTGGCCCGCCCCCTCAAGGGCGCACTCGACTGGCTCGTGCCCCCGGTCTTCCGGGCCGCCGAGTACTGCACGGTCCTGATCCTGGCCGCCCGCAGCGACATCGACGGGGCGCTCCCCGCGGCCTTCGGACTGGTCTCGGCCGTCGCCTACCATCACTACGACACGGTGTACCGCATCCGAGGCGGCACCGGCGCCCCGCCCCAGTGGCTGGTGCGCACGATCGGCGGACACGAGGGTCGGACCCTGGTCGTGGCCGTGCTCGCCGCCGCACTCACCGGAGCCTCCGGTTTCACCACGGCGCTCACCGTGCTCGCCGTGGCCGTGGCAGTGATCGTGCTGGTGGAGTCCATCCGCTTCTGGGTGTCCTCCGGGGCGCCCGCCGTTCACGACGAAGGAGAACCCGCATGATCGGCCTCGTACTGGCAGCCGGCGCAGGACGGCGCCTGCGCCCCTACACCGACACCCTGCCCAAGGCGCTCGTGCCGGTCGACGGCGACAAGACGATCCTCGACCTCACGCTGGCCAACTTCGCCGAAATCGGGCTCACCGAGGTCGCGATCGTCGTCGGCTACCGCAAGGAGGCCGTCTACGCCCGCAAGGAGGAGCTGGAGGCCACCTACGGCCTGAAGCTCACTCTCGTGGACAACGACAAGGCCGAGGAGTGGAACAACGCCTACTCCCTGTGGTGCGCCCGTGAGGAGCTGAAGCGCGGCGTGCTCCTCGCCAACGGCGACACCGTGCACCCGGTCTCCGTCGAGAAGACCCTGCTGGCCGCCCGCGGTGACGGCAAGAAGATCATCCTCGCCCTCGACACCGTGAAGAACCTCGCCGACGAGGAGATGAAGGTCGTCGCCGAGGACGGCAAGGGCGTCCGCCGGATCACCAAGCTGATGGACCCGGCCGAGGCCACCGGTGAGTACATCGGCGTCACCCTCATCGAGGCCGGGGCCGCCGAGGAGCTGGCCGACGCACTGAAGGCCACCTTCGAGCGTGACCCGGACCTCTACTACGAGGACGGCTACCAGGAGCTCGTCAACCGGGGCTTCACCGTGGACGTCGCCCCCATCGGTGACGTGAGCTGGGTCGAGATCGACAACCACGACGACCTCGCGAAGGGCCGGGAGATCGCGTGCCGGTACTGACCCGACTCATCCCGTCCCCGGTCTTCGTGGACATCAGCCGGGGTGCCATGCACGACCTGGCCGGTCTCCTCGCCGATCAGCGGATCTCCGCCTCCGGCAAGCTCGCCATCGCGATCAGCGGCGGCTCCGGGCTCGCCCTGCGCGAGAAGCTGGCCCCGGCCCTGCCGGGCGCCGACTGGTACTGCGTCGCCGGCGGCAACATCGACGCCGCGGTGCAGCTGGCCGACGACATCAAGGGCAAGCGCTACGACGCCGTGGTCGGCCTCGGCGGCGGCAAGATCATCGATGTCGCGAAGTACGCCGCGGCCCGGGTCGGCCTGCCGCTGGTCTCGGTCGCCACGAACCTCGCCCACGACGGCCTCTGCTCGCCCGTCGCCACCCTGGACAACGACAACGGCCGGGGCTCCTACGGCGTCCCCATGCCCATCGCCATGGTGATCGACCTGTCGGTGATCCGTACCGCCCCCGACCGCTTCGTGCGCTCCGGCATCGGCGACGCGATCTCCAACATCTCCGCCATCGCCGACTGGGAGCTCTCGCACCAGGTCAACGGTGAACAGATCGACGGACTCGCCGCCGCCATGGCCCGTACCGCCGGCGAAGCCGTCCTGCGCCACCCCGGCACCGTCGCCGACGACGAGTTCCTCACCGTCCTCGCCGAGTCGCTGGTGCTCTCCGGCATCGCCATCTCGATCAGCGGCGACACCCGGCCCTCGTCCGGCGCCTGCCACGAGATCAGCCACGCGTTCGACCTGCTCTTCCCGAAGCGGGCCGCCAGCCACGGCGAGCAGGTCGGCCTCGGTGCCGCCTTCGCCATGCACCTGCGCGGGGCCGTGGACGAGTCCGGCCTCTTCGCCGACGTACTGCGCAGGCACGGCCTGCCGGTCACGCCCGAGGAGATCGGATTCACCGCCGACGAATTCGTCCAGGCCGTCGAGTACGCGCCCCAGACCCGCCCGGGACGCTTCACGGTCCTGGAACACCTCAGCCTCTCCACCGACCAGATCAGGGACGCGTACGCCGACTATGCCAAGACCATCAGTAGCTGAACTCCGCCCGGTCGTTCACCCGCCGGGCGTCAAGGACCGGCGCAGCGGTGAACACTGGGCGGGCCGGATATACATGCGCGAGGTCTCCCTGCGCATCGACCGGTACCTGGTGAACACCAAGGTCACGCCCAACCAGCTGACCTACCTGATGACGCTGGCCGGTGTGCTGGCCGCCCCCGCGCTGCTCGTCCCGGGCATCTGGGGCGCGGTGCTCGGCGTCGTCATGGTCCAGCTGTACCTGCTGCTCGACTGCGTGGACGGCGAGATCGCGCGCTGGAAGAAGCAGTTCTCGCTGGGCGGCGTCTACCTCGACCGGGTCGGCGCCTACCTCTGCGACGCGGCCGTCCTCGTCGGCTTCGGCCTGCGCGCCGCCGATCTGTGGGGCACCGGCCGCATCGACTGGCTCTGGGCCTTCCTCGGCACGCTCGCCGCGCTCGGCGCGATCCTGATCAAGGCCGAGACGGACCTGGTCGGCGTCGCCCGCCACCAGGGCGGACTGCCGCCGGTCAAGGAGTCCGCCTCCGAGCCGCGCTCCTCCGGCATGGCGTTCGCCCGCCGGGCGGCCGGCGCGCTCAAGTTCCACCGGCTCATCCTGTGCGTCGAGGCGTCCCTGGTCATCCTGGTCGCGGCCGTCCTGGACGAGGTGCGGGACGACTTCTTCTTCAGCCGTCTCGCGGTCGCGGTCCTGGCGGGCATCGCCCTGCTCCAGACCCTGCTGCACCTCGTGTCGGTCCTGGCATCGAGCAGGCTGAAGTGAGTACACCCATGAAACTCGGCGCGGTCATCATCACCATGGGCAACCGCCCGGCCGAGCTGCGCGCCCTGCTCGATTCGGTCGCCGCCCAGGAGGGCGACCGGATCGAGGTGGTCGTCGTCGGCAACGGCTCGCCCGTTCCGGACGTCCCCCCGGGCGTCCGCACCGTCGAGCTGCCCGAGAACCTCGGCATCCCCGGCGGCCGGAACGTCGGCATCGAGGCGTTCGGGCCCTCCGGCGCCGACGTGGACGCCCTGCTCTTCCTGGACGACGACGGGCTGCTGCCCCTCACCGACACCGCGGAGCTGTGCCGCAAGGCGTTCGCCGAGGACCCCCGGCTCGGCATCATCAGCTTCCGCATCGCGGACCCGGAGACCGGCGTCACCCAGCGCCGGCACGTGCCCCGGCTGCGCGCCGCCGACCCGATGCGCTCGTCCCGCGTGACGACGTTCCTGGGCGGCGCCAACGCGGTGCGCACCCGGGTGCTGGCCGAGGTCGGCCCGCTGCCGGGCGACTTCTTCTACGCGCACGAGGAGACGGACCTCGCCTGGCGGGCGCTGGACGCCGGCTGGCTGATCGACTACCGCGCGGACATGGTGCTGCACCACCCCGCCACGGCTCCGTCCCGCCATGCCGTCTACCACCGCATGGTTGCCCGCAACCGGGTCTGGCTGGCCCGGCGCAACCTCCCCGCGCCCCTCGTCCCGGTCTACCTCGGGGTGTGGATGCTGCTGACCCTGCTGCGCAGGCCGTCCGGCGAGGCGCTGAAGGCGTGGTTCGGCGGGTTCCGGGAAGGCTGGCGGACGCCCTGCGGACCGCGCCGCCCGATGAAGTGGCGTACGGTGTGGCGACTGACCAGGCTGGGCCGCCCTCCGGTCATCTGAGATGCTCCCCTCTGGGAGCATGAGGCGTATTTTTCTTGTCGGGACCTGTCCGCCCTGAGCCGCGCCCGCGACTGGCTGCGCATTTCGAATACGAGAGTTTCTTCTGGTGAGTGACACAACCCATGGCGGCGCGGTTGCGGTGAGCAGCCCGCCATCAGCCGACGACGGCCTGAGTGCGGCCGAGCTGGCCGAGAAGTACGGCCTTGCGGTCAGCGGTGCCCGGCCCGGACTCCTTGAGTACGTGCGCCAGCTCCAGGGGCGACGCCATTTCATCCTGGCGTTCTCCCGGGCCAAGCTGACCGCCCAGTACAGCCAGGCGAAACTGGGCCAGCTGTGGCAGGTGGCGACCCCGCTCCTGAACGCGGCGGTCTACTTCCTCATCTTCGGGCTGATCCTCGGCACGAAGAAGGGGATTCCGCAGGAGGTCTTCATCCCGTTCCTGGTGACCGGGGTGTTCGTCTTCACCTTCACGCAGAGCTCCGTGATGGCCGGCGTGCGCGCGATCTCCGGGAACCTCGGCCTGGTCAGGGCCCTGCACTTCCCGCGCGCCTCGCTGCCCATCTCCTTCTCGCTCCAGCAGCTCCAGCAGCTGCTGTACTCGATGATCGTGCTGATCGCGGTCACGGTCGGATTCGGCAGCTACCCGCGGCTCTCCTGGCTGCTGGTGATCCCTGCCCTGGTGATGCAGTTCTTCTTCAACACCGGACTGGCGCTCGCCATGGCCAGGATGGGCGCCAAGACCCCCGACCTGGCGCAGCTGATGCCGTTCGTCATGCGTACCTGGATGTACGCCTCCGGGGTCATGTTCTCCATCCCGGTGATGCTCGCGGACAAGCCGGCCTGGATCACCGACGTGCTCCAGTACAACCCGGCGGCCATCTACATGGACCTGGTCAGGTTCGCGTTGATCGACGGATACGGCTCCGAGAACCTGCCGGACCACGTCTGGGCGGTGGCCCTCGCCTGGTCGATCGTGGTGGGCATCGTGGGCTTCGTGTACTTCTGGAAGGCAGAGGAACGGTACGGCCGTGGCTGACGACAACACCGCGGGGCGCGTCCCCACCGTGATCGCCGACGACGTGCACATCGTGTACCGGGTCAACGGCGGCGGCGGTGGCAAGGGCAGCGCCACCGCCGCACTGAGCCGGATCATGCGCCGCGAGAAGGGCGAGCAGCGCGGCGTGCGCAAGGTGCACGCCGTGCGGGGGGTCACCTTCACCGCGTACCGGGGCGAGGCGATCGGGCTCATCGGGACGAACGGCTCCGGCAAGTCGACGCTGCTCCGCGCCATCGCAGGCCTCCTGCCGACGGAGAGCGGCAGTGTCTACACGGACGGCCAGCCCTCGCTGCTCGGCGTCAACGCCGCGCTGATGAGCGACCTGACCGGCGAGCGGAACGTGGTGCTCGGCGGTCTCGCGATGGGCATGAGCCGCGAGGAGATCCGCGAGCGCTACGAGCAGATCGTGGAGTTCTCCGGCATCAACGACAAGGGCGACTTCATCACCCTGCCGATGCGCACGTACTCCTCCGGCATGGCCGCCCGTCTCCGCTTCTCCATCGCGGCGGCCAAGAACCACGACGTCCTCATGATCGACGAGGCGCTGGCGACCGGTGACCGCAAGTTCCAGATCCGCTCGGAGGCGCGGATCAGGGAGCTGCGCAAGGAGGCCGGCACGGTCTTCCTGGTCAGCCACAGCAACAAGTCGATCCGGGACACCTGCAACCGGGTCCTGTGGCTGGAGAAGGGCGAGCTCCTGATGGACGGCCCGACCGAGGAGGTCCTGCGGGCCTACGAACGGGAGACCGGCAAGTAGGACGCCCCGCGTCGAACTCCGCTCGGCCCCCGCCGGACCCTTCCGGCGGGGGCCGAGCCATGTCCGGGCCCCGGACCGGAGTCCCGGCATCCGCGCCTCGTCGTACGGCGGCCGTCGCGATCTCCTACCGCCGGATGACGTGAACGCGCTCCGGCGGGGGGACAGTTGACGCGGGCCACGGGTCCGGTGCCGCACGGCCCGTACCCCGGCGTTTGGATGAGCGTTGTACAACGTAAGCTGTACCGGTGCTGATTCGCCGCAAGTGGGGCGATACCGCCTGGGGGGACGGCCGGGAGTCGTACTCGGCACTCGGAAGGGCGGGCGGCGTGTCCGGAATGGGGTATTTTGGGTCAGCAGTGTAGAACGGGAGTTGTGACGGCTATGACGGAAGATCTCCCGCTCCGAGGTGCTCACGCCGTCCCCGCGCAGGGCGGTCCGCAGTGACCCGTACCCGGCAGGCGCGGCCCGATACCGCCGCATCCGGAACCCTCGACAAGGCAGCCCACGAGAACTTTCCGGTCGCCCCCTTCTTCCTGCCGCGCGCCTGGCGTGACGACCTCATGGCCGTCTACGGCTTCGCCCGGCTCGTGGACGACATCGGCGACGGCGACCTCGCCCCGGGTGGCGCCGACGCCGTGCACCTCGGCCTCGACCCGGCTCAGAGCGACGACAGGCTCGCGATGCTCGACGCGCTCGAGAGCGACCTGCACCGCGTCTTCGCGACGACCGGCGAGACCCCGCGCCACCCGTTGATGCGGGCGCTCCGCCCCACCGTCCGGCGCCGCGCGCTCACCCCCGAGCCGTTCACCGGCCTCATCGAGGCCAACCGGCAGGACCAGAAGGTCCGCCGCTACGGCACGTACGAGGAACTGCTCGCCTACTGCGAGCTCTCCGCCAACCCCGTCGGCCGCCTCGTCCTCCAGCTCACGGGGACCGCCAGCCCCGAACGGCTGCGCCGCTCCGACGCCGTGTGCACCGCACTGCAGATCGTCGAGCACCTCCAGGACGTCGCCGAAGACCTCGGCCGCGACCGCGTCTACCTCCCGGCCGAGGACATGGCCCGGTTCCACGTCGGCGAGGCCGACCTCGCGGCGCCGACCGCGAACGCGTCGGTCCGCTCCCTGATCGCGTACGAAGCGGAACGCGCCCGGGATCTGCTGAATGAAGGCACCCCCCTGGTGGGTAGCGTCCACGGCAGGCTCAGGCTGCTTCTCGCCGGATTCGTGGGAGGAGGACGCGCCGCCCTCACCGCGATCGCGGCCGCCGGATTCGACGTACTGCCCGGACCGCCCGGACCCACCAAGCCCAGCCTGCTGCGCGAAGTGGGAGTTGTCTTGCGAAAAGCGCGTGGAGAGGGGTGAGCCGGACCGTGGAGGGACAGACGACGTACATGTCGGCACCGGTACAGGCCGCTTACAGTTACTGCGAGGCCGTCACCGGACAGCAGGCGCGTAACTTCGCGTACGGCATCAGGCTGCTGCCGGCCGAGAAGCGGCAGGCCATGTCGGCCCTGTACGCCTTCTCCCGTCGCGTGGACGACATCGGCGACGGCGAGCTGGAGGCGGACACCAAGCGCGTCCGCCTGGAGAGCACCCGCACCCTGCTCGACCGCGTCCGCGCCGGCAAGGTCGAGGAGGACGACACCGACCCGGTCGCCGTCGCGCTCGCCGACGCCGCCCGCAGGTTCCCGCTGCCGCTCGACGGGCTCGACGAGCTCATCGACGGCGTCCTGATGGACGTGGACGGAGCCGTCTACGAGACCTGGGACGACCTCAAGGTCTACTGCCGGTGCGTGGCCGGCGCCATCGGGCGCCTGAGCCTCGGCGTGTTCGGTACCGAACCCGGCGCCCCCGGCGCCGAGCGCGCGCCCGAGTACGCCGACACGCTCGGCCTCGCCCTCCAGCTCACCAACATCCTGCGCGACGTCCGCGAGGACGCCGGCAACGGCCGCACCTACCTGCCCGCCGACGACCTCGCCAAGTTCGGCTGCTCCGCGGGCTTCCAGCGGGCCACCCCGCCGCCCGGCTCCGACTTCGCGGGCCTCGTCCACTTCGAGGTCCGGCGCGCCCGCGCCCTGTTCGCCGAGGGCTACCGGCTGCTGCCGATGCTCGACCGGCGCAGCGGCGCCTGTGTGGCGGCCATGGCCGGCATCTACCGCAGGCTGCTCGACCGCATCGAGCGCGACCCCGAGGCGGTGCTGCGCGGCCGCGTCTCGCTCCCGGGCCACGAGAAGGCGTACGTCGCGGTGCGCGGCCTCTCCGGCCTCGACGCCCGGCACATCTCACGGCGCACGGCCCGAGGGCGTGTCTGAATGCGCCTCAGGTACATCTCGCGCACCATGTGCATCAAGAACGATCGTGGCGGACGGCGGGCAACCCCCGCCCGGACCGCCGCGTCCCTGTCTGGGCAGGACCGATCCGAGCAGGGCCGATGGGCAAGCACCCGGCGAGAGGGGGACGCATGAACGACGACGCTTCGCGTCCGTCCCGCGCGGTCGTGATCGGCGGCGGCATCGCCGGTGTCACGGCGGCGCTGCGCCTTGCCGATGCCGGGCTTGACGTGACCCTGCTCGAAGGACGGCCCCGGCTCGGCGGGCTCGCCTTCTCCTTCCGCCGGGGCGAGCTGACGGTCGACAACGGCCAGCACGTCTACCTGCGCTGCTGCACCGCCTACCGCTGGTTCCTCGACCGGGTCGACGGCGCCCGCCTGGCACCCCTGCAAAACCGTTTGGACGTGCCCGTTCTGGACGTCGGGCGGCCCGCGGGCCCCCGGCTCGGACGGCTGCGCCGCAACGCGCTCCCGGTCCCGCTGCACCTCGCCGCCGGTCTCGCCGGATACCCGCACCTCTCGCTCGCCGAACGCGCCGGAGTCGCCCGCGCCGCGCTCGCCCTCGGCCGGCTCGACCCGGACGACCCCGCCCTCGACGCCGAGGACTTCGGCAGCTGGCTCGCCCGGCACGGCCAGTCACCGCGCACCATCGAGGCGCTGTGGGACCTCGTCGGCGTCGCCACCCTCAACGCCACCGCCCCCAACGCCTCGCTCGGGCTCGCCGCGAAGGTCTTCAAGACCGGCCTGCTCTCCGACCCGGGCGCCGCCGACATCGGCTGGGCCGCCGTACCGCTCGGGGACATCCACGACACGATGAGCCGCAAGGCCCTCGACTCCGCAGGTGTCCGCACCGAACTGCGCACCAAGGCCCACGGCCTCGCCCGCGCCGAGGGCGGGCACTGGGTGGTGGACACCGGCGCCGAACGGATCGAGGCCGGCACCGTCGTCCTGGCCGTGCCGCAGCGCGAGACCCACGACCTGCTGCCCGAGGGTGCGCTGGACGCACCGGACAAGCTCCTGGAGATCGGTACGTCCCCGATCCTTAACGTGCACGTCGTCTACGACCGCAAGGTGCTCAAGCGGCCCTTCTTCGCCGCGCTCGGCTCCCCGGTCCAGTGGGTCTTCGACCGCACCGAGACGTCCGGCCTCACCGGACCCGGGCAGTACCTCGCGGTCTCCCAGTCCGCGGCCGGCGAGGAGATCGACCTGCCCGTCGCCGAACTGCGCGCCCGCTACCTGCCCGAGCTGGAACGGCTGCTCCCCGCCGCCCGGGGGGCCGGCATCCGGGACTTCTTCGTCACCCGCGAGCGCACCGCGACCTTCGCGCCCGCGCCCGGCGTCGGCAGGCTGCGCCCCGGGACGCTCACCCGCGCCCCCGGACTCTTCCTGGCAGGTGCCTGGACCGCCACCGGCTGGCCCGCCACGATGGAGGGCGCGGTCCGCAGTGGCGCGGGTGCCGCGGACGCCGCGCTCCTGGCGCTCGGCCGCCCCCACGAACATCCGCTGCAGGAGGCGGCATGAGCAGTACCACCGGAACAAGAGGAGAGTCAGTGACCCCGGCGAATCCGGCTTCCGACACCGTGGCGGACACCACGGACGTCACCGCGCTTCTGGAGCGCGGACGGGCCCTTTCCGCGCCGGTGCTCCGGGCCGCCGTCGACCGGCTCGCACCGCCCATGGACACCGTGGCCGCCTACCACTTCGGCTGGATCGACGCCCAGGGCAGGCCCGCTGACGGCGACGGCGGCAAGGCCGTCCGCCCGGCCCTGGCCCTGCTGTCCGCCGAGGCGGCGGGCGCCGCGGCCGAGGCCGGTATCCCCGGCGCCGTCGCCGTCGAACTCGTGCACAACTTCTCGCTGCTGCACGACGACCTGATGGACGGCGACGAGCAGCGGCGCCACCGCGACACCGTATGGAAGGTGCACGGCCCCGCCCAGGCCATCCTGGTCGGCGACGCCCTGTTCGCCCTGGCCAACGAGGTCCTGCTGGAGCTCGGCACGGCCGAGGCCGGCCGGGCGGCCCGGCGGCTGACCACGGCGACCCGCAAGCTCATCGACGGGCAGGCCCAGGACATCTCCTACGAGCACCGCGAGCGCGTCACCGTCGAGGAGTGCCTGGAGATGGAGGGCAACAAGACCGGCGCCCTGCTCGCCTGCGCCTGCTCCATCGGCGCGGTGCTCGGCGGCGCCGACGACCGCACCGCCGACGTCCTGGAGGCGTACGGCCACCACCTCGGGCTCGCCTTCCAGGCGGTGGACGACCTGCTCGGCATCTGGGGAGACCCGGAGTCCACCGGCAAGCAGACCTGGAGCGATCTGCGCCAGCGCAAGAAGTCCCTGCCGGTCGTCGCCGCGCTCGCCGCGGGCGGGCCGGCCTCCGAGCGGCTGGGCGAACTGCTCGCCGCCGACGCCAAGAGCAGCGACTTCGACAGCTTCTCCGAGGAGGAGTTCGCCGCCCGTGCGGCGCTCATCGAGGAGGCGGGCGGTCGCGAGTGGACCGCCCAGGAGGCGCGTCGTCAGCATGCGGTCGCCATAGAGGTGCTGCACGGTGTCGACATGCCGCAACCCGTGCGGGCGCAGCTCACCGCGCTCGCGGACTTCGTCGTCGTACGAAAGAGATGATCACTATCTGGTCCATATGACTCGCAGTCGCCGGGCGGCGCCCCCCCCCCCCCCCGCCCCCCCCGGGCCCCCCCCCCCCGCGGGGCCCCCGGACGCCAGGGGGGCGCAGACCCCCACCCCCCCCCGCGGCCCCCCGGGGGGGGGACCCC
>NZ_JBVJAM010000023.1:0-27825 GCF_055590565.1 Streptomyces sp. NPDC041814
GCCTTGCGCAGGATCAGGGAGATCCGCGGCACCGTCGCGTTGCAGTACGCGTAGAGCAGCTTCGCGCCGTGCCGGATGATCCCACCGTGCTCCTGGTCCACGCCGGGCAGGAAACCCGGCACGTCGAGGAGGGTCACGATCGGGATGTTGAAGGCATCGCAGAGCTGGACGAAGCGCGCGGCTTTCTCGGACGCCTCGATGTCCAGGACCCCGGCCAGCGTCTTGGGCTGGTTGGCGACGATGCCCACCACCTCGCCGCCCAGCCGGGCCAGGGCGCAGATGATGTTGCGCGCCCAGCGCTCATGGACCTCCAGGTACTCGCCGTCGTCCACCAGCTCCTCGATGACCTCCGCCATGTCGTACGGGCGGTTGCCGTCCACCGGAACCAGGTCGAGGAGGGTGTCCGAGCGGCGGTCGGCGGGATCGGCGGTAGGTACCACGGGCGGGTTCTCGCGGTTGTGCCGCGGCAGCAGGGACAGCAGGTAGCGGACCTCGGCGATGCAGGTCTCCTCGTCGTCGTACGCGAAGTGCGCGACGCCCGAGGTCTCGGCGTGGACGTCCGCGCCGCCCAGGCCGTTCTGCGTGATCTCCTCGCCGGTGACCGCCTTCACGACGTCCGGACCGGTGATGAACATCTGCGAGGTCTCACGGACCATGAACACGAAGTCGGTGAGAGCGGGGCTGTAGGCCGCACCACCCGCGCACGGACCGAGCATCACGGAGATCTGCGGGATCACACCGGACGCCCTGGTGTTCCGCTGGAAGATCCCGCCGTACCCCGCGAGCGCCGAAACACCCTCCTGGATACGGGCACCCGCCCCGTCGTTCAGCGACACCAGCGGCGCACCCGCCGAGATGGCCATGTCCATGATCTTGTGGATCTTCGTCGCGTGGGCCTCACCCAGCGCCCCGCCGAAGATCCGGAAATCATGCGCGTACACGAAAACCGTCCGGCCCTCCACCGTGCCCCAGCCCGTGACCACACCATCGGTGTACGGCCTCTTCGCCTCCAAGCCGAAACCCGTCGCCCGGTGCCGCCGCAACTGCTCCACCTCATGGAAGGAACCCGGGTCGAAAAGGAGCTCGATGCGCTCACGCGCCGTCAGCTTGCCCTTCGCGTGCTGCACCTCGGTCGCCCGGTCTCCGGGCCCGTGCTCCGCGGCCGCGTGGATCTCGCGCAGTTCCGCCACACGGCCGCGGAGACCGGCCTGCCCCAGCAGTTCCGGGACGGGGGAAGTGGTCATCGACATGTCGTCAGTCCCTTCCTGGAATGCGTTGCCGCACTATCGCCAGCTGCGCGGAGCTCGGTAGACGGGTTCCGGGCTCCACCCCGGGACGCTCCCGGCCGGGGCCTCCGCCCGCTGCCCGCCGGCGTCCGCGCGCAGGGCGAGCAGCACCACCGTGAGCGCGGCGAGCTCCTCCTCGGTGGCCCGTCCGCGCTCGATGCGCAACGCGGACACTGCCGGTCCCGGACCGCCCATACCCCACCTCCAGCGTTTACGGCAGCATCCGCCACTCCGCTGGAGCACCGCTCCAACCCCGCTGGAGAACCGCTCGGAAGCCGGTCAACGACTCCCCGCGCACACCGACTTCAGCCCGTTGGCCAGCGCACCGGCACAGCCGGGCCCGCTGCCGACGCCCGTCATGACCACGGCCGCGACCGTGCCCTCGTCGGCCGCGCACGCCATCTCGTACGCGGCCGCGCCCCCCGGCCCGGCGCCGCACAGCACCAGCCGCCCGGGCCCCGGCCGCCCGGCCCCGAGCAACCGGGACAGCGCGGAAGGGTCCCCCCGCCGCGCCGCCCGCAGGCTCACGATCCGTTCCGGACCCCGGTGATGACGGGCCAGCGCCTCGTACGCGCCCACGGGCACCCCCGGTGTCCGCACCAGCACGATCGTGTCGGCCGATGGCTCCCCGGCACGCAGCACCGCCACCTCGGGCCCCTCCGGCACGGGCGGTCGCGGCAGCACGCGGGGCACCTCGAAGCCCTGGAGGAGTTCGAGGAGATCGCCCACGGCGGACTGCGGATCGCGGTGGTCCGGCAACGACCTCAGCAGGCGTACGCAGTGCGAGAGCAGCGCGGACGCGTCCACGTCCCCCAGGCACCGGCGGTCGTAGCGCACCGTGAGGGCGAGCCCGCCGTCCGCGTCGTGCCGGGCCGCCAGGGTCAGCGGCAGTCCGGGGTGGGCGCTGATGCTGCGCGGGGCGTCCACCTCGACGCCCTGGGCGCGCAGCTCCGCCAGCAGCGCCTGGGGCAGCTCGACCCGGTTGTCGAACACGATGCCGGTCTCGAAGAGTTCGGCATCGGGGTTCCGGCCGGTCCAGACCCGGACCCGGTCGCCCGGCACCCAGGCGTGGACGGCCAGGTCCAGCGCGGCGTCGCGCGTCTGCCCGAGGAGACCGGCCACCGGCTCGGCGGGGTCGACCGTGACCGTCATCGGCAACGGGTTGCCCAGCAGCCCCGGAATGCCCGCGGCGCCCTCCATCGGGATGTCCCGGGCCGACAGGTGCACGCCGAAGCTGACCGGCACCGGGCCGGCCGCACCGGCCGCCCGGTACAGCAGCAGGGCCCACACGGCGTGCAGGGCGCTGGACTCCCCCGCCCCGCGCATCGCGGCCCAGGTACGCAGCCGGGTGGTCTGGGGCGGCCGCAGCCGCCGGTGGACGCGTCCGGTGCCGAGGGGCCCGGCCGGGGACCCGTCGTCCGGGACCCCTGGCGGGGCCGTCTCCGGAGGCGCGGTGGCCGTCGCCCAGTAGGCGCGGGCGCCCTCGGTGCGCTGCCGGGCCAGCCACCGGGCGTGGTCGCGCACATCGGGTCGCCGCTCACGGCCGGGCAGGGCTCCGCCGCGGGCGTAGGCCCGGTAGAACTCCCGCAGCAGGAGGTGGACGCCGCGCTCGTCCAGCAGCGCCCGGTGGTAGGTGAGCAGGACCCGGGTGGGCGCCCGGGTGCCCCCGGGTCTGGGTGGCCCCTCCAGCAGGGTCACGCGCAGCAGCCCGGGGCGGTGCGGTGCGAAGCCGCGCAGGCGGTCGCGCTCGATCAGGTCGCTCCAGGAGACGGCGCCGTGTGCGAGGTGGGCGACGTCGATCGCGGCCCAGTCGTGCAGTACCAGGCGGGGCAGGTGCGTCCAGTCGAAGGCCGCCCGCAGCACGGTCTCCCGGTCGGCGACGGACAGCCAGGCGGCGGTGAACCGGGGGAGATCGACCTGGCCCGTCCAGTTCCAGGCGACCTGGCCGACGTGCCCGCCCGCCGGCTCCTCGACGGCCGCGCGGATCAGGTCCTGTTGGTGCCCGGCGACGGTGACGGTGTCGCGCGCGCCGCCCGCCAGCGCCAGGATGTCGGCGAACACCGCGGCTCCGGGCCTGCCCCGGCCGCCGTCCGCGTGCGCGACACGCAGGGTGAGGCGCCCGGCGCCGGACGCCTCCGCCGTCACCGTGTACGCGTGCCGCTGGGCCACCCGCGCCGCCACCGCCTCGGCCGGTCCCGGGTCGAGAGGGCCGCACAGCTCCGCCTCGACGGACGGGCCGGAGGCAGCGGGCACGGGTGCGAAGACCACCGCAAGCACCAGATCGTCACTCATCGGGGCCCTGATCCTGCGTACGCCGCATCACATGCCCTCCCTCAGCCGGTACGGCTGCCCTCTCAGGCGAGCCGCACTCCGCTCGCCCCCGCGACACCCTCGGGCCGGGCCATGAGGATGGAACGCTGCAACTTGGCCAGCGCGGGCGAGGGTTCGAGCCCGAGCGTGCGGACCAGCGTGGAGCGCAGCCGCTGATAGGCGTCCAGTGCCTCACCGCGCCGACCGGAACGGTAGAGGGCCAGCATGTACTGGCCGCACAGGCTCTCATGGGTGGAGTACCTGCTGAGCAGGACGGTGAGCTCGGAGAGCAGTTCGCGGTGACGGCCCAGTCTGAGATCGGCCTCGATGCGCTGGTCGAGAGCGCACAGCCGGCTCTCCTCCAGCCGCTTGATCTGGGTGTCGAGGTGCGCCCCGGTGTGGACGTCGGCGAGCGCCGGGCCGGTCCACAGGCCCAGCGCCTCGCGGAGCAGCCGCGCACCCTCGGGGAAGTCCTCGGCGTCCATGGCCCGGTATCCCATGCCGGCCAGCCGCTCGAACTCCTGCACGTCGTGGCTGCCGTCACCGCCCTTGAGTAAGTAGCCTCCGGGGACGGTGAGCAGGACGTCCTTGGCCGTACGGGTGTCGTCGCCGTGCTCCTCAAGCGCTGCGGTGATCAGTTCGCGCAGCTGCAGGATGTAGGTCTGGAGGGTGGGCCGGGCGCTGCGCGGCGGCTCGCTCCCCCACAGCTCCTCGGTGAGGGTGCCAACGGGCACCACCTCGTCCGCGTGCAGGGCCAGCAGGGCGAGCACCTGCCGGGGCTTGGGCGCGGTCGGTGTGATCGAAGTGCCCATTTCCCGCACGGCGAGCGTGCCGAGTACGTCGATGTCCACGCGATCTCCCCGTCATCCCCGGCCGCCGGGACGGCCTGGACTTCTGCTGACGGAACAATTTAAAAACAGCGCAGGCGGTATGTCAATACCAAACCGTCTGCCCCGTTTAATCTCGCGCGGAGCGCCAGCGATCCTTGAGACATGGTCATCTTGATCCGATTTATTTTCCCAAACACGGACAAAGAGAAGCCCATCGAGGAGGTCACGGGGAGCCGCATCCCGGCGACGGGCGCCCGAATTACCAGACCGCGCAGACTGTTTTGCGAGGTGGAGGGCGTGTTCACAAGGCAGGGGCCTGCCGGCAACGGGCTGCCGACCACGTTCCGGAAGCGACAGCGGCGACCGGCCGGGATGCGCACGGAAGCGCCCCGCCCGCCGCGCGGGGCCGCGTGGCTACTCGGCCGGACTCAGCCGCGGCAGCGCGAACTCCCACATCTGGACCAGCCGCTCCGCGGACCGCCAGTACCGGTCGGCCGCGCCGAGGGTTTCCAGGCCGAGCGTCGCCGCCACGATGACCACCGCCGCGTCCTCGGCCGAGACGTCCTCGGCCAACTCGCCGTTGTCACGGGCCTGGACGAGGGCGTTGCACACCCACGCGTACCACCAGTCGTGGAGCTTGGCCTCGCTCTTGCGCGAGGGATCGCCGCCCAGCCGGAAGCCCGCGCGCACGACCGGGTCGTCGGTGACCGCGTCCATCAAGCGACCCACAGCGGCGACGAGCCCCTGGAGCCGGCCCCCCTTGGCGGCCCTCGCGCTCTCCTCGGTCAGCGCGAGGGCGGACTCCGCGGCGGCGGCCTCCACGGCGGCCGCCAGCGCGTCCTTGTTGGGGAAGTGGAAGTGCAGGGCGCCCGAACTCACTCCGGCCCGGCCGCTGATGACCGGGAGCGTTGCCATCGCGTACCCGTCGGCGCCGAAGACCTCCGCCGCGGCCGAGATGAGGGCCTGACGCGTCACAGCCGCTCGCGCCTGCTTCACCATCGTGTCCTCCTCCGGGCCGGGCGAGGGGACCGGCGTAAAGTCGTCCGATTCACCCTGGATTCTCCATACTGACTCGTGCATACCCTAGCAAACCGCACGGCTGGTTGGTTTACGGCCGCGACGTGGCCTCACGGGGTTCAGCTGATCATTTTGCATGCGGCCGGGGAACCTTGTGAGCTCAGGCCTTGGAAACAGTTGGTTTCTCCAGTCGTTCTCCCCGAAAAATGCACCGCGAACCCACAAAAGAAACCGTCCGATAGGTTTCTTTTTTCGCCCGCACGAGCGGTGGGCGCGAACGGCGCGAGGTTCCATGCGCCCTATGTCCGCATTTAAGCCTCATTGCGAGGGGTCAAGTTCCCGTCAGAGGTGGTGAAACGGAATGCGATATTCAAGTAAACGCTCGGTCCTTGGTAAAGTCTTTACTTTTGGGCCGATTGAAGAAAACCGGTAGGTCCGTATCTTAAGTGGCGTCGCCGAACACAGGTTTCAAGTCCAGACGGGGGCCCCATGAGTCTCACCACTGCTGAAGCCAGAACCGCCCTCCCGGCCGCGCCGCGGCTGACCAGCACGGTCGCGAAGGAGTACGTGCACCGCGACTCCGTCGCGGAGGTGTTCCTCACCGGATGCGACTCCCGGGACGGGATGAACTTCGCGCTGACCGGCCAATGGCCTCGCGCCCACACCATGTTCCGGAGCCAGGACGGCACGAGCCACGACCCGCTCCAGATCGCGGAAACGTTCCGGCAGGCGGGCATCTACGTCTCCCACGTGGAGCTGGGCGTGCCCCTCGGCCACAACTTCGTGATGTCGAGCATCACGTACGCGGCCGATCCCGGGAACCTGCGCATCGCCTCGGGCCCCACCGACTTCGACCTCGACACCCGGTGCACGGACATCGTCCGGCGCAGGGGCATCGCCAGCCGCGTCGCCTTCGAGTTCGCACTCCGCCGGGGCGGCCGCTCCCTGGCGGGCGGCACCGGGCAGATCTCCGTGATCCCCCCGGCCGTCTACAACCGGTTACGCCAGAACCGCGCCGCCCAGCCCCCCGTCACCGAAACGCACCCGGCCCGCGATCCGCTGCCGTCGGCCGTCGTCGGACGGCCGTTCACCACGGATGTCGTGCTCTCCCCCGTCCCCGGGTCCGCACCCGGCGGAAGCCCGCGCTGGCTGCTCACCCCGGACCTCGACCACCCGATCCTCTTCGACCACAAGGGCGATCACGTGCCCGGCATGGTCCTGCTCGAAGCGGCCCGCCAGGCCGCCTGTGCCGTGCTGGCGCCCCGGCCGTTCACCCCGGCTGCCGCCGCCAACGACTTCCACCAGTACGCCGAACTCGACCGGCCCTGCTGGATCGAGGTGACCCGGGTGGAGCACGAACCCGGCGACATGGTCACGGTGGAGGTCACCGGCCGCCAGGACGGCAAGGACGTCTTCACCTCGGTGCTCACCGGCCCGGTCGGCTAGGCGAACGACAGCCGTCGGTACGGAGAACGCCCGGTACGGTCCTGGGTCGCTGAGCCACCCACGCGACGAATCCGCAGGTCATCCCCGTACGCATCGCGCCAAAGCGACCGAAGCGACCGAAGGATCCGCTCAGACCTGCATGCGGGAGGCCGCTCCGCAAGAGGGCCGCGCCTCCCGCGTGCGGGCGGGCGGGACGGCGCCTGCGCGGCACCTCGTCAGAGGTCGAACGCGACGTGCTCCAGGTCGGTGTACTCCACGAGGAGCCCCTGCGCCCGGCGCCCGCCGTCCTTGAAGTAGATCTCCTGCAGTCCCTCGGCAGCGACCTCCTGGAGCTGGCGGTCGCTGCCGCCCTGCTCCCGCAGTTCGAAGAGCCGGGCCGCGTACGTCGGCGGGAGCGCCACGGTGAGGTGACGCAGCCGTGCGTCGTCGGTGGAGCCGGGCGCCGCCGTGTAACCGAACCGGGCCCGGGTGTCGATGACGATGCCCCCGGTGGTCGCCGCGGCCTTGCGGGCCTTCGCCTGGATCTGCGGCTGCCAGCGCCTCTTGACCTCCCGTTCCAGGCGGGCGGCCAGCTCCGGGCGGGGCCTCTTCAGCTGGTTGCGCACGTACCGCTCGACCGTGCGCTGGGTGATGCCCAGCAGTTCGGCGGCGGCCCTGGTGCCCTTGAGCTGCTTGACGAGGTACCGCATCTGCGCACCGGCCGACTTGGGCGCGGGCCGGGTGAACGCCCGCTGGACCGCCTCGTCGAGACCTTCCCCGACCGTGTTCATCGGCTGGTTCCCCTACTCTCCGTCGTCCTTGGCGGTGACGGCGCCGTCCTTGATGTACCGGGCCAGGTTGAGTTCCGGACCGTACTCCTCCCGGACGGCCTCCGCCCACAGCGTGGTCTGCGAGCCCTCGTGCTTCACCATTCCCGGGCTGACCCCGAGCCGGAAACCCCCGGGCAGCGGTTTGCCGTCCCGGTACGGCAGGAAGTCCAGCGGCGAGGGCCCGTCGGAGGCGTACACCGCGCAGTCCGAGAGCACGGCGACCGGGTACTGGCCCGTCGCGGCCGCCAGCCGGACCATCTTGCGGTGCATGTTGATCCTGGCCCGCGAGATGACGGCGGCCCGGATGTCGGGACGCCAGGTCGGCCGGCTCAGCGCGGGCCACGGCTTGCCCGGCCGCCATCCGCCGCCGCGCGGCCGCTCCCTCAGCTTGCCGATGCCGCCCTTGACCGTCGCCTTGACCGCCGACAGGACGACCGCGAGCTGCGGATCACGGTCCCGGTACTCCTCCATCGCCGCCAGGAACGCGTCGGGCGCCAGCCCCTCACCCACGCCGAGGTCCGCCATGGTCGCCATGTACGCGTCGCGCAGCCGCTTGTACCAGCCGTCCAGGTAACGCCCGTTGGCCGGGCGCACCCACGCCTCCACGGGTGCCACCTCGTAGCCGAGTTCGACCGCGTACGCCACGGTCGGCGTCGCGTACCAGGCGGGGCCCTCCGGGCGGTCGCCCTTCGGCGTGAACGGGCTGGGCAGCAGGTCCCCGTCGAGCCGCCGCCACTCCTTTCCGATCACGACGTGCGACGGGTCCACGTGCGACAGGTCCACCAGCCAGGAGCCGGGCAGCGCCGGGTCGAACGCGGGGCTGTCCACATGCACGGGCGCCTCCAGACCGACCACAGCCCCGTTGGCGGCCGCGCCGAAGGCGAGGTTGACGTCGATGCCGACCAGATGGCGCTTCAGGCACTCGTCGTCCGTGAGCGGCCGCGCCCAGTCGTACGCCTCCTCGAACAGCATCTCGGCCGGGCCGCGCTGGTGGAAGCGGGGCAGGCCGGCGAGGAGCGGGTGCCCGTCGGGGGCCTCGCAGGGGGCGCACTCGACGGGCTCGGTGCCGAGCGAGCCGGGATTGCGCTCGCTGTGCCGCTTCCCGTCCGCGTCGGGCGCGCTCGCCCGGGTCGGCGGGTGCAGCGAGGTCATGAGTTCCAGCCCGGTGACGGCGGTGGAGCCCCGGGGCGTCATCACGCGCGACGCATACGTGCCCAGCAGCCGTACGAGTTCGGCCGGCGGGAGCTGCGAGGCGCCGTTCCAGTGGCGGACGTCGAGCGCGTTCCAGGCCGGGATGCAGAGCTGGACGCAGCTGCGGCGCGCACCGCGTGCGGGCCGGTAGATCCGGGCCCACGGGCCGAAACCACGCCGGGTCAGCTTCCACTCGGCCCGCGCCAGCTGCTTGAGCACCTTGTGGTCCTCCGGCAGCCGCCCGGCAAGGCTCTCCTCCCGCGTCAGCCGTACGGGCAGCCCGAACCGCTCGCACGCCGCTTCGGTGAGGACGAGCAGCGGGTCGGCGTCCTGACCGCTGGGGTGCAACCGCTCGGCGCCGAGGCGCGCCTCGCCCAGGGCCCATTCGACCAGGGCGGGCAGCGTCTTGACGGGCACGTCGAGCACCAGCCCGCCCACGCAGTACGCGAACACCTCGCCGCCGTCCGCGTCGACGACGGCGAGCGGCCCGTGCTCGTACGGGGAGGCATTGCCCTCGCGCGTGCGGGGTACGGGGACGGGGCTTGTCGGGGCAGCCCGCTCGGCGACGACCGTTTCGGCGGGCTCGGGTTCGGCGGGCTCGGGTTCGGCCGGCTCCACGACGGCGGGCACGACCGCTTCGGCGGCCTCAGCGGGCTCCGCGGCCTCGGTGACCTCCGCAACGGGCGCGACCGCCTCCTCCTCCGGCGCGAAACGCGCGGCAAGTCCCTCCAGCAGCCGGGCGTACGCGGCCCGCTTCGGCGGCCGGGGCTCGCTGCGCCCGGACTCCCAGTTGCCGACCGACTCGCGGCGGCTCTTCAGCGCCTTCGCGACCTGGTCCTGGCTCAGCCCGGCGGCCTCGCGCAGCCGCTTGCGTTCGGCCGGCGGCGGCAGCGGGTCCTGCGCGATCTGCTCCAGCAGCGCGTCGACCGCGCTGAACAGCAACTGCTCCTCGTGGGACAAAAAGATCACCTCCTGCGCCACCCTATCGAACCGCTCATCGGAACACTCATGGATGTCGCACCGATTGCGCATGTCGAGCCGACGTCACTGGAGCCGGGACTCAGCCCGGCTGGAGACGGCCGGACTGCTTGCCCGCACCCGACGACCGGACCCGAGCGACCGGGAGTCCGCTCGGTAGCTGGAATTCCCGAGACGGAACCGCAGGTCACGCGCCTGACCGGAACGCTGAGCGACCGAAGCGACCCATGGGTCAGATATATGCGGCCATTGGCGTGTGCGCGCGTGTGCGTCATATATGGAGAGCTTGAGTCGCTTCAGTCGCTTTCCCGTCGACCGTCCCGCTGTGACCTGTGGGTTCACGGAAGCCGCTGGGAGCGACCGAGCGACCGGGGACTGCACGCGGTCCGGTCGTGAGTAGCTGGGGGCACCTTTCGACGGGCCCGTCCGTTCTGCCGCATGGACCTCTTCTTCCCCGGAGGTTTCGCTAATCTGATTTTGCAGGTTGAGTCGCTTCAGTCGCTGATGGGGGAAGTGAATGGCAGCTGAACTGCGGGTCTCGCGCGGCGACTCACGGCAGTTCACGGGGGCTGAGCCGGTCGCCGCGCAGCCTCTGACGACAGCGTGGTGGTGTGCGCGCCAGGGGTGGCCGGTTCATCCTCTTGCGCCGGGCCGCAAGACGCCGGTGGCCAACTGTGAGGCGTGCCGCCGCCCGGACCACGCCCGCGATCGGTGCGGCTGCCTGCGGGCGGGCCGCTGGTGCCACGGGTTCCACGCCGCGACGCTCGACCTCGACCGGATCGGGCATTGGTGGGGCTTCCGCCCGGACCTCGGCGTCGGCGTGGCCACCGGCCCGGCGGGCCTCGTCGTCATCGACATCGACGCGCACGCCCGCGAACTCCCCCGCCGGGACCGCCTGTTGCCGGGCGTCGGGATATCCGCCGGGATCGACCTGACCGGCCTCGCCAACGGCTTCCACACACTGGGCCTGCTGGCCGCCCTGCGCGGCGCCACCAGCCCCGCGGACGACGCGTCCACCCTCCGGGTCCGCACCCCGTCGGGCGGCATGCACGTCTGGTACCGCAACGACGGCGGCCACCGCTGGCAGTGCTCGGCCGGTTCGGGCGGCGGGCGGGCCCTCGCCTGGCAGGTCGACGTCCGGGCGCACGGCGGGTACATCGTCGCGCCCGGCACTGTCACCGAGGCCGGGACCTACCGTCCGCTCGGGGCCGTACGCACCCCCGCCCCGCTGCCCGCCTGGCTCGCCCGGGAGCTCCAGCGCACCGGCCACCTCCCGGCCAGCCCGGCGCCGGGGCCCAGACCCGTGCCGCCCCGGGCCCGGCAGGCGGTGCTCGCGGCGGGCGGCCGGACCGCCGAGCCGGGCGAGCGCCTGCTGACGGGACTCCTCGCGGAGGTCGCCGCCTGCGCGTCCGTCCCCGAGGGCGCCGCGTTCTCCGAGAAGCTGAACCGGGCCGCGTACACGGCGGGCGGCCTCGTCGCCGCCGGACACGTCACCGAGGACGAGGCCGTCCGGGCGCTGCGCGAGGCCGCCGGGCTGGCCCGCCCGGACCAGGCGCGGCGCAGCCTCGCCATCATCCGGGGCGGACTCGGCGCGGGGCGGCTGCGGCCGCTGGCCCTCGGGGGGCACGCGTGAGCGCGGACCAGGACAGAGTGCTGCCCTCGCCCTCCTTCGACGTACAGGCCGTGGCCGCGCAGATCCTCGCCCGGCCCGTCGCGCAGCCCCGGCAGCTCGACGACGCCTCCACGCCGTACGCCACACCGGACGGGCTGCTGCCCGACACGCTCACGGACCGGGGCAACGCCAAGCTGTTCGTCAGGCTCTACCGCAACGACTACCGGCATGTGCCCGGCATCGGCTGGTTCCGCTGGGACGGCACCCGCTGGCAGTTCGACGAGGACGACACCGTGCTGTGGTCGGCGGGCGACCTGGCGGAATCCCTCGCCACCACCGACCCGCGCGGTGTCTTCACACCCGCCGCGCTCCAGCAGCACCGGCGGCGCACGCTCAGCACGAGCGGGATGAACGCGATGCTGACCCAGGCCAGGTCCGCCCCGGGCATGGTCCTCAACGCGGCGCTCCTGGACGCCGATCCGTACGCGCTGTGCACTCCGGCGGGCGTGGTGGACCTGCGTACGGGCTTCATCCGCCCCGCCGAGCCCACCAAGGACTTCCACTCCCGCTCCACCTCGGCGGCCCCCCGGGCGATGCCCACGCCGCGCTGGGACCGCTTCCTGGCCGACACCTTCGGCGAGGGCCCGGACGGCGAGGAGATGATCTCCTTCCTCCAGTTGCTGCTCGGCTACTCCATCACCGGTGACGTCGGCGGCCAGGTGATGCCGTTCCTGTTCGGCTCCGGCAAGAACGGCAAGTCGGTACTGCTGGACGTCCTGATGAAGCTCCTGCGGGACTACGCGGACGCGGCGCCGCCCGGCTTCCTGATGTCACGCCCGTACGAGGGCCACCCCACGGACCTCGCCGAACTGCACGGCCGACGGGTCATCGTGTGCAGCGAGGTCAAGCCGGGCGACCGCTTCGACGAGGCCCGCGTCAAGCTTCTGACCGGCGGCGACCGGATCAAGGCGCGCCGGATGCGGCAGGACTTCTTCAGCTTCGAACCGACCCACAAGATGTGGCTGCTGGGCAACCACCGCCCCGAAGTCGGCACGGGCGGCTTCGCGTTCTGGCGCCGCATGCGCCTCATCCCGTTCGAACGCGTCGTCTCGGACCACCGCAAGATCGACAACCTGGCGGACATCCTGGTCACCCAGGAGGGGCCCGGCATCCTCAACTGGCTGATCGAGGGCGCCCGCCGCTACCTGGGCGGCGACAAGGACCTCTCGGGTCCCGAGCGGGTACGGATCGCGACGACCGTGTACGCGGAGACCGAGGACCACACCGGGCGGTTCGTCGGCGAGACCTGCCGGCTCGACGCCGGACTCCGCTCCGAACAGGCCCAGCTCTACGCGGCGTACAAGCGCTGGTGCCAGAATGAGGGCGTTCCGGCGATTTCGTCGCGAGCGTTCGCGGCGCACATCCGCGAAGTGGTGGGGCTGGCATCACCGAAGGAAATGATCTTTTCCAACCAGCGCAAGTACTACCCGGGCATCGGCCTGCTCGCGGACGAGGAGACAGTATGAGCGCCCTCATCGCAGAAGACGAGATCGTCCACGAGGTCGACCTCGTGTGGCTTGAGGACATCACCGTGCTCGACTACGTCCGCCAGAGCCTGGACCGCCTGCCGACCCGCCGGGGCAAACCCGCCTACCACCGCGACGGAAGAATGGTCGGCTACGCCCTGCTCGGCCCGAAGGCCAAGCCGTCACGCTCCTCGGGCACCTTCCGGCGCCGGGTGTTCTGGCTGCTCCCCCACGACCGGGACACCGAACCCGACGGGCTCTACGCGCGGGGCGCCCCGGCCGAGGCCGTGGACGTGCGGACGCTGGCACCGGGCAGCAAGGGCCACAAGACCGAGCGTTCCGAGGGCGGCCCGATGTCCTCGGCGGGCGCCCGTGAACTTCAGCCATAGCGGTACGCCCCCGGCGGTCCCCGGTCCGGATGCGTACCAGGATGGTTAAGAAACAGCACACCCGGTATATTTCTGTACGTCGGGACACTCGCGGACAGAGAGGGCACCGCCGTGCAGGGGGAAGGTCTCATCGAAGCCCAGGTGCTCGTCGCGGGGGGCGGCCCTGTCGGCCTGCTCGTGGCGGCCGAACTCGCGGCGTACGGCGTCGACGCCTTACTGCTCGAACCCAGGACCGAGGTCTCCGACCAGCCCAAGGCGACCACGCTGCACGCCCGGGCGGTGCAGTCCCTGGCCCGCCGGGGCCACCTCCCCGGCGGGCCACTCCCCTACGCGGCCGAAACCGCCACCAGCGCCTTCCACTTCGCGGGGCTCCCCGGCCTGGCGATCACCGCTCCCCCGGACGAACCCGAACCGGTCCTCAAGTGCGCCCAGGCCGCCCTGGAACGCCATCTGGAGGCCCGTGCGCGTGCCGCCGGTGCCCGCGTCCTGCGCGGCCACCGCCTCACCGACGCCGTCCAGGACGCGGACGGCGTACGGATCACGGCCGAGGGCCCCGAAGGACCGCGGCACTTCCGCGCCGGGTACCTGGTCGGGGCGGACGGCGCCCGCAGCACGGTCCGCGCCCGGGCGGGCATCGAGTCCGACACCTTTCCGGCCACGGTGTCCGCGCTGATGGGGACCGTGACACTGGAGGATCCGGGTGCCCTGCCCAAGGGCTGGCACCGCACACCGCGCGGCTGGATCGTCGCCAAGCACGACGGGGACCGCACCCACCTGCGGACGCTCAACTGCGACGGCGCCCACCCGGACCGGCAGCGGCCCGTCACGCTGGAGGAGTTGCGCAGCGAGGTGGCCCACATCGCGGGCCGCGACATCGCGATGCACTCTCCGCACTGGCTGAGCCGCTTCAGCGATTTCGCCCGCTTGGCCCGCACCTTCGCCCGGGGACGGGTCTTCCTGGTCGGCGACGCCGCGCACGTCCACTTCCCCATCGGCGGCCAGGGCCTGAGCACCGGCGTGCTCGACGCGCTGAACCTGAGCTGGAAGCTCGCCCTCGCGGTGCGCGGTTCGGCGGGCCCCACACTGCTGAACGGCTACGACGCGGAACGCCGGCCGCAAGCCCGCCGCGTGATCGACGGCACCCTGGCCCAGCTCGCCCTGATGCGCCCCGGCCCCGAGGCGGACGCCCTGCGCACGGTCTTCACCGGCCTGCTCGCGGACGAGAGCGGGAGCGGTCACCTCAGCGGCCTGATCAGCGCTCAGGACACCGTCCTGCCGGACCCCACCGGCGCGGGCGGCCCGGCTGCGGGAACGTACCTCGGCAACACGGCGCTCAGTACCCCGGACGGCGACACCGACGTCATCCGCCTACTGCACGACGGGCGGCCGCTCCTGCTGCTCCTGGGCGACAAGACGGACGGCTTCCGGCAGGAGGCCCGGGCCTGGGCGGACATCCTGCGCACCGTGGAGGTGCGGCCCACACCGGACGTGCCCTACGAAGCGGCGCTGCTGAGGCCCGACGGCTACCTCGCCTGGGTCCCCGGCGACGGCGTCCTGCGGCAGGTCCTGACGGCGTACTTCGGCCCGGGCACCGCAGCCCGGTGAGACCGGGCGCCCCGCTGCGATCAGCTCGCGGTCTCCAGGACATCGCGCATATCGGCCGCCTTCAAGGCCTCCGCGTAGACCTTGGCACCCCGGGACTCGGACAGATCCAGCGAGGCCAGCACGGACGGCACCACCGCACTGGGCAGCAGATGACGCATCAGGGCGGACACCCGCACCACCAGATCGCGGTACTCGCACACGGCCTGCGACATCGACTGGATACCGGCGAAGGATCCCACGATGACCTCGGCCGTCTCCGGCGGCGAGATGTGAGGCAGCAACTCGCCCTGGGCCTGCGCCTGCTGGAGCAGTTCGAGACCGACCTCGCCCCACCGCAGGAACGGGCCGCTGCGGTCGAGGTTGTGCGTCAGCTGGTCCATCGTCAGCCGCACCCCTGCCCGCACCATCGGATCGGTCTGGAGCCGATGCGCCTGAAGCATCACGACGTCCACGACCTCCTGCACCTTGGACGCGCGAATCGGCACGATGATCCGCTGGTCCTGCTCGGAGAGAACGCCCTGGGCCAGGTCTTCCTTGGAGTGGAAGTGGAAGTACAGCGCGCCCTTGGTCACCCCCGCCTCGGTGAGGATCTGGGAGATCGTGGCCGCTTGGTACCCGTGCTCCTCAAAGATCTTGGCCGCCGCCGAAAGAATCGTCTGCCGGGTGCGGATGGCCCGCAGCTGCTCAGCCACTGTGTCTCCTCCCTCCTCGGGGTGGTGGAACGCGAGGCGATAAATAAACCGTCCAGTTCGTATCTTACAGCCAGGCCTCTTCCCTCCGCCCTGGTCGGGGAAATGTCCGGCGGGAAAGGGGAAACCATGATCCTCGTCACGGGCGCAACCGGGACGATCGGCAGTGAAGTGCTCCGCCGTCTCCCCTCGGACCGGCCCGTACGCATCATGGCCAGGCACCCCGAGCGGGTCACCGGCGCCCCTCCGGCCGCCCGGATCGTCCACGGGGACTTCACCGACCCCACGTCCCTGACGGACGCTCTGCACAACGTCCACACCGCCTTCCTGGTCACGAATCCCGACGGCGCCGACGACACACGCTTCCTGGACCCGGCCCGTGCGGCCGGCATCCGGCACATCGTCAAGCTCTCGGCGGCCGCCGTCACCGACCCGGCCGCTGACGACCTGATCACCCGTCGCCAGCGCCACAACGAGGACCTGCTGCGCGCCTCGGGCATCCGCTGGACCCTGCTGCGCCCCCGCGCCTTCATGTCCAACGCCCTGGCGTGGGCCCGCTCGATCCGCTCCGACCACGTCGTGCGCGCCCCGTACGGAACCTCCGCCAACGCCTGCGTCGACCCCGGGGACGTCGCGCAGGCGGCCGTCCTGGCCCTGACCGGGCGCGGCCGCGACCACGCGGGCGCGGCCTACACCCTGACCGGCCCTCAGGCCCTGTCTGCCGCCGAGCAGACGGCCCAGCTCGCCGAGCTCCTCGGCCTGCCGCTGCGCTTCGAGGAGCTGAGCCCCCAGCAGGCCCGTACAGCCCTCGAAGCTCGCTACCCGACCGATATCGCCTCCGCTCTCCTGGAGAGCGCCACACGGCAGTACAGCGGCTCCAAGGCGGGCGTGAGCCCCGACCTCCCCGACCTGCTCGGGCGCCCCGCCCGGACATTCCGCGACTGGGCCGCCGATCACCTGGACGCATTCCGGCCCGACTCCCCCGCAAAAGCCTAGGGACCGAAGCCCCTTCAGTCCCTCACCGTTCGGTCCCTCTTCAGTCCCTCCGACAAAACCGCAGGTCAAAGGCTTGCCTCCTCCGCCAGCCAGGGCCTGAAGGGACTGAAGGGACTCAAGGTCGGTAGTTATAAGCCAATTGTGGGTGCGTGTGTATGCGCACGCGCGTAGAACAACCCTATATATCCCTTTGTACCTACTACTCTGGTCCTGAAGCGCTGATAACTACCGACCTTGAGTCCCTTCAGTCCCTCCGTTTTTCCCCTACAAGCCTCTGACCTGCACTTTCACCCGAGGGACCGAAGAGGGACCGAAACTTCCAGTCCCTCCGTTCCGCGTTCAGTCCCTCCCATTCGGTCCCTCCCCGCGGTCCGGGCGAACCTGCCCGGCGCGCCCTGGCGCTGACGTCCGACACACCCATGCGCAAGGGACCGAAGGGACTCGCGGAACGAAGAGTCCCGCCCGCCGAGGGACGCCTGTTGTAGGCTCTGATCCGAATCTGAAAACTCAGTCCCTTCAGTCCCTCAGCCTGGCAGTAGAGCCGCTCTGACCTGGGTTTTCTCTGGAGGGACTGAATCGTTCAGGACTGAACAACCTGTTGGCCCCTCGGCAAGGACGATCAGCGTGCCGCGTCAAAGAGAGACCAGTGGCCCCCCTGCGGCGGGACCCACGAGTCCCTTCGACATGGCCCGTTGGTGCGCGGCGAACGGCTGGCCCGTCCACCCCCTGGCCTCCGGCCGCAAGACCCCCGCGGGCAATTGCCCGTCCTGCCGCGAGGACCCCCACCGCCCGGCGGACTGCCCCTGCCTGCCCGCCGGGCGGTGGTGCCACGGCTTCCACGCCGCGACCACCGATCCGGAACGCCTGGCCGCCTGGTGGGGCGTCAACCCCAAGCTCGGCGTCGGCGTCTCGTGCGGCCCGGCCGGCCTCGTCGTACTGGACATCGACGCACACAGTGCCGAAGTCCCGCACCGAGACCGGCTCCTGCCCGGCATCCCGATCCACGAGAGCGTCAACCTCACCGGCCTTGCCTCAGGCTTCGACACCCTCGCCCTGCTCGCCGCGCTGCGCGGCCACCCCAGCCCCGCGGACGACGAGGCCACCCTGCGCGTCCGCACGCCCTCAGGCGGCCTCCACATCTGGTACCGCACCGCACCCGGCGGACCGAGATACCGCTCGTCCGTGGGCTCCAGCCCCAAGGTCGCCCTGGCCTGGCAGGTCGACGTCCGGGCCACCGGCGGCTACATCGTCACCCCGGCCACCCGCACCCCCTCGGGCACCTACACGCCCGTAGGCCCGGCCCGCATGCCCGCCCCCCTCCCCGACTGGCTCGCCGCCGAACTCCGGCGCACCGGCCACACACCGGGCCCCGAGCCCGTACGAGTTCCCGCGCCCCGGCCCGTACGCATGCCACGCGCCGCCCAGGGCACCCCTCGCGCGCTCCGGGTGCTGGAGCCCCTGCTCGCCGAGGTCCGGGCCTGCGCGGCGGCCTCCGAGGGCACCGCGTTCACCGAGAAACTCAACCGGGCCGCCTACACCGCGGGCGGACTCGTAGCCGCCGGGCGCCTCGCCGAGCCCCGTGCCCAGGTCCTGCTCACCGAAGCGGCCGACGCCGCGCGCCCTCACCGTCATCGGCACAGCCTCACCGTCATCGCCTCAGCCCTGTCCGCCGGCGCAGCCCGCCCGCTCGATCCCGAAGGACGCCCATGAGCAGCGCCGACAGCAGCCCGCGCTTCGACGCCACTGCCGCAGCGCAGCAGATGCTCGCCCTCGAAGCCGAGGGCGGCCTTCCCGGCCTGCCCGCCCAGCAGAACGCCTCCGCGGTCAGCGAACCGGCCCCGCCCGGGGGCCGCCTGCCCTCCCTCCTCACCGACCGGGGCAACGCCAAGCTGTTCGCCGTGATGTTCGGCGACCAGTTCCGGCACGTCGAGGGCCTGGGCTGGTACCACTGGGACCAGTACCGATGGAAGCGCACGGGCGGCGAGAAGGCAGCGGTCTGGGCGGCGGGCGATCTGGCCGAGCAGATGCCCCCCACCGATCCCACCGGCCAGTTCACGGACCGGGAAGTGCGTGCGCACCGCCGCCGCTCCATGTCGACCCCCGGCATCAAGGCCATGCTCACGCAGGCGAAGGCATCCCCCGCCCTCGCGCTGGACCCCGACGTCCTGGACGGCGACCCCTACGCCCTGTGCACCCCGGCAGGTGTCGTGGACCTCCATACCGGAAACCTGCGCAAGCCCGACCCCGAGGGCGACATGCACTCCCGGGCCACGAGTGTCGCGCCCGAGAAGACTCCGACCCCGCGCTGGCACCGGTTCCTGCACGACACGTTCGGCGACGACGCCAAGGGCGAGGAGACGATCCACTTCCTCCACCTGCTCCTCGGCTACTCCGTCACGGGCGACGTCGGCGCACAGGTGCTCCCCTTCCTGTACGGGACCGGTGCGAACGGCAAGTCCGTACTGCTCGACGTGATGACGCAGATCCTCGGCGACTACGCGCAGGCCGCCCCGCCGGGCTTCCTCATGGAGAAGGGCAAGTTCTCCGAGCACTCCACGGAACTCACCGAACTTCACGGCCGGCGGATCGTCGTCTGCTCGGAGCTCAAGCCGAACGACAAGTTCGACGAGTCCCGGGTGAAGCTGCTGACCGGCGGCGACCGCATCATGGCCCGCCGCATGAGGCAGGACTTCTTCAGCTTCAACCCGACCCACAAGCTCTGGCTGCTCGGCAACCACCGCCCCGAAGTCGGCACCGGCGGTCACGCGTTCTGGCGCCGCATCCGCCTCATCCCGTTCGAACGCGTCGTCCCCGCAGCCCGCAAGATCGACAACCTCGCCAAGGAGCTCGTCCAGAGCGAGGGCCCCGGCATCCTGCAGTGGCTCATCGAGGGCGCCAAGCTCTACCTGGCCACCCGCGACCCGCTCGACGGCCCTGCCACGGTCCGCTCGGCCACCGCCGCCTATGCCACCACCGAGGACCACATCGGCCGCTTCCTCGCCGAGTGCTGCACCACCCACACCGCGGACCTCCGCGTGGAACAGGGCCTGCTGTACGCGGCGTACAGCAGCTGGTGCGGAGCAGGCGAAGGCATCCGGCCGGCCACGGCCCGCGCGTTCGCGACCCGGGTCCGCCAGGAACTCTCCCTCGCCTCGCCCGCCGACATGATGAAGTCCAGCGGCAAGAAGTACTACCCGGGCCTGGGACTCCTCACCGACGAAGACTCCAGGACCAGCCATGCCTGACGCACGCACCCGGCACGCACCCGCCGGTCCGGCCTACCATGAATACGGTGCCCCCACCAGGGAACGTGCTCACACCCACCCCGGCCTCCTCCCGGCCGGCCGACACACAAAGGGGCTGCAGCCATGAGCTCGCTGCTGAACGAGAGCGACCTCCACCACGAGAACGCCGTGGTCTGGCTGGAGAACCCCGACAACCTCGACTACGTACGCCAGGCGCTCGACAAGACCACCCGCCGCCGCGGAAAGCCCCGCTACGAACGCGACGGACGCATGGTCGGCTACACCGAGCTGGAGGCCCACACCGAGGCCGACCCCGACAGCGGACTCCACCTGCGCCGGGTCTTCTTCCTGCTCCCCCACGACCGCGACGCCGACCCCGACGGTCCGTACCACGAGGGCGCCCCGGGCGAGGCGGTCGACCCCAGCACCATCGAGCCGAAGCGCGTCGGAGACAAGACGCCCCGCTCACAACGCGGCCTGGCCGCGACGTCGGAGACCGGCAGCTGACGGTGTGGGGGGATTATTACGCCGTAATAATCCCCCCACACCGCCGCTCTATTACGCCGTAATAACCGCCCCGCCCCGGATCCCGAGCCCGGCTCCACGCCTACCCAGGAGCCGGGCTCTTGAGCACTCCTCAAAACAAAAGACAGCCAGAACTAACGCGTCGGTACCAAAAAGGATCATCGGAGTTAGTAAGGTGGCTGCCATGACTTCGCCCTCCCCCGGCGACCGCGAGAAGGTCGTCTCCAAGCTGCCCCCGGTACTGCAACAGGACCTGAAGATCCGGGCCGCCCAGCACACCATCGACATCCAGCACGCCGTCGAAGCAGGCATCGAGGCGTGGCGACGGCTCGGCTCCAACCTCTCCCCCATCGACACCGCCGGAGCCAAGTCCTTCGCCACCTTCCTGCCTGACGGCCAGTGGGACGGATTCCGAGCCGACTGCGCCTCCAGGGGCGTTTCCCTCATCCAGGGCCTCGCCCAGTCCGTCGTGATGTGGCTGGAGACGAACCCGGCGCCCACCGTCGTACGCCCCGAGCACCCGAAGCGCATCATCACCTGCAACCAGAAGGGCGGCGTCGGCAAGACCGCCATCGCCGCAGGCACCGGCGAAGCCCTCGCCGAGGACCCGGGCGCGCTCCACCCGGTCCGCATCTCCAAGCACTTCGCGGCCGCGCTCGCCGAGGACGAGGACCCCTCGCCCCTCGACTACGAAGACCTCCCCGGGCTCGGACTGCGCGTCCTCCTTGTGGACTTCGACCCCCAGTGCCACCTCACCAAGCAACTCGGCCACCAGCCGCTGCCCATCGAGGGCGACAGCCTGACCAAGCACATGGCCGGTGAGGCAAAGGGCAGCCTCGCCGATCTCGTCGTCCCCATCGAGGACCCCCGTTTCGGCGACCGCCTCCACCTGCTGCCCGCCTGCACCGACGCCTTCCTCCTGGACGTCAAGCTCTCCGGGGTCCGGGCCCGCGAAGCAGCTCTGGAACGCGCCCTGTCCGCGATCGAGGCCGACTACGACGCCGTCATCATCGACTGCCCGCCGAGCCTCGGTCTCAGCATGGACGCCGCCGCCTACTACGGCCGTCGACGCCAGGGCGAGGCCCCGGGCAACTCCGGCGTCCTCGTCGTCGTCCAGGCCGAGGACAGTTCCGCCGACGCCTACGGACTCCTCACCTCCCAGATCGAGGACCTCCGCGACGACATGCACCTCGAACTCGACTACCTCGGCATCGTCGTCAACCACTACGACGCCCGCCGCGGCTACATCGCCACCTCGTCGCTCAACTCCTGGATGGACATAAAGGATCCCCGGGTCGTCGGCGTCATCGGCGACCTCAAGGAACAGAAGGAGGCCGTACGCGTGAAACAGCCCCTGCTCGCCTACTCCCCCCGCTGCGACCAGGCCGTCGGCCTGCGCGCCCTCGCCCGGGAGATCTCATGAGCAAGGCATCCCGGCTCGGCGCCGGCTCCTCCTTCGGCCAGACCCAGTCCATCAGCGCCCGCCGCGCCGCCATCAACGAGGTCGCCGCCGCGCCCACCGAGGGTGCTCCGCCCCCGGTCGAGCTCCCCGTCGACATCATCAGCCTGAACCCCGACAACCCGAGGTCCGACCTCGGCGACCTCACCGACCTCGGCAACAGCCTCCGGGACCACGGCCAGAAGACCGCGATCAGCATCATGGGCCGTTTCGCCTACCTCGAAGGCAACCCGGGCCGCGAGGACGACCTCGAACCCGGCACCAAGTACGTCGTCATCGACGGCAACTCCCGCCTCGCCGCCTCCCGCGAAGCCGGCCTCACCCAGATCAAGGTGATGCTGGACGACAAGCTGGGCAGCAACCCCGACGAGATACTGGAATCGGCCCTCGTCGCCAACATTCACCGCCAGGAGCTCAACCACCTCGACGAGGCCAAGGCCCTGGAACAGCTCCTGAAGATCCACGGCACCCAGGAAGCCCTCGCCGCCCGCCTCCACCGCTCCCAGGGCTGGGTCTCCCAGCGCCTCGCGCTGCTGTCGCTGACCCCCTCACTCAAGGAGAAGCTCCAGTCGGGCGAGGAATCCGCAGCCACGCTGCGCCTGGTCGGCAAGAAGAAGGCAGAGGACCAGGAGGCCCACCTCCAGCACCTGAAGGCCACCAGGCAGAAGCCCCGCCCCCCCAAGCAGAAGCAGCAGTCCCCCGCGGAGCCCCCCACCCGCCTGCCGTCGACCGACGCCTACACCCTGGCGAGCCTGATCATCGAGGAGCTCGACGTCTCGTCCCGCCGCAAGCTCACCGAGCTGCTCGTGGACTTCAAGATCGAGGAGTCGAAGCGGATGAGGGCGGAGAAGTAGCCGCCGCACAGGGCTGGGTGCGCACTATTACGCCGTAATAATGCGCACCCAGCCCTTCGATTATTACGGCGTAATAATCGAGGCCGGGGCCTGCCTCCCGCCCCCACGGCGGCGCTGGTACGAGACGGTCAACGCGCCGAGCAGCGGCCCCCAGGCCACCAGAGGCAGGTAGAGCAGACCCACGACCACGCTGCCGTGCGCGGTCAGGTCGGGGTGGGGAAGCGCCCACCAGGCGACGAGTGGCGTCCACAGGACCGTCAGCACCAGGGCCCCGAAGGCAGCCGGAACGACGACGGCGAGCCGGGGGAGAGGGCGCCCGCCGAGCAGGGGGACCCAGCGGGGGAGTACCTCACCCCACGGCCGCACGAGCCCGAGGGCCAAGATCGCGAGCGCTTCGCTGAGCACACTCAGACCGAGCGCGTAACCCGCGCCCCAGCCGGTGAAGTCCATCGCCGCGTAACCCGCATCGGTGTAGCCGGCCGTGTGGCCGGTCGCCAGAAGAAGGCGCCAGATGCCGGTCGGCAGTGTGACGAGCATGCAGAGGTGAGCGGCGCAGACTGCCCAGCGGGGCGGTGTGGAAGTCATACGCACCATCCTTTCGGCGCAGCCTCCCGCAGTCGTCGCCTCTGAGTACGAGCTCCCGCTCGGCCGGAACGAGATTCCGCCCCACTGCCTCGCCCGTGCGGGGGAGACCGGCCTCCACCCACGGACTGCCCGCAGTATTACGCCGTAATAATCCACGCACAGGCCCACCGACCGCCGGGACTATTACGCCGTAATACTGCGCAGCCGACGGCGTGCGGCTACAGGCTGACTCCACCCGGCCCCGCCAGCCTGGACGAACCACGTGGGATTCTGCAGCCGACAAGCCTGCCACCGACGCCGCCCGAACAGTCGCGCTCAGCGCGGCAGTGTGGCGAGCCAGCCGGTCAGCAGGCTGTTGACCTCGTCGGGGCGTTCCTGCTGGATCCAGTGGCCGCAACCTTCCAGGATGTGGGAGGCCGACAGGCGGGGGAGCGTAGTGGGGTAGGCGGCGATGGCGTCGGACAACCATGTGGTGGATGCGTCCAGAGCGCCGCCGATGAACAGGGCAGGCTGTTCGACCGGGGCGCCGCGGTAGCCGGCGAGGTCTTCCCAGTCGCGGTCCATGTTGCGGTAGCGGTTCAGCGCACCGGTCAGACCGGTGCGCTCGAACTCCCCGGCGTAGGCGTCGAGGTCGTCCTCGGTCAGCCAGACCGGCAGCGGGCCGGAGGGGAAGCGGTCGCACAGCCGCCCTCCGCGGGCAACGAAATGCGGGTCGGGCTCGCCTTCGGCGGGCATGGTGCCGGCGGACAGGGCCATGTAGAAGCCGGCAAGCCAACGCCGGACATCGGGCTCGATCTCCGCCTCGGCCCGGCCGGGCTCTTGAAAGTAGGAAACGTAGAACTCCTGCTCGGGGCCGCCGATCTGTCCGAAGACGTCGGAGGGGCGGGGCCCGCCGGGCGGCGCATAGGGCACGCTCAACAAGCCGACCGCGCGGAAGACCTCGGGGTGGAGCATGGCGGAGGTAGCGGCGATGTTGGAGCCCCAGTCGTGGCCGACAATTACCGCGCTCTCCTCGCCGAGAGCGCGTACGACAGCGACGTTGTCCTCCACCAGGTCGAGCATGCGGTAGGCGTCGGGCACGGAAGGCTTGGAGGAGCGACCGTAGCCGCGCACATCGATCGCCACCGCCCGGTACCCGGCTGCGGCAAGGGCCGGGAGCTGGTGGCGCCAGGAGTACCAGAACTCGGGGAAGCCGTGCACGAGCAGGACCAACGGGCCGGTGCCCTGCTCCACCAGGTGCAGACGCCCGGCAGGTGTTTCGACGGTGCGGTGGCTGGATGCGAGGGTCGGCTCGGATCCCATGGGAAGTCTCCTCGGTTCGCAAGCGATCAGCGGGAACCCGTTGATCATGCAGCGTGACGACCACTCAACGCGATCTACGTTGCCAATCCGGCAAGAACGGAGGCCAGGACAGCCAAGCCACATGAGGAAGAAGCTGCCCACGCTGTTTCCTCATCTCGCCGCAGGTTGTCAGTGCCTTCAGTCATGCTGCGACTGACAGGAGTCTGTTCGGTCGGCCGGCCCGCGTCGGCCGGCGGAATGAACGGGCTGCGAACGCGCGAAGGGGGCGGGGTAGTGGTAGTGAAGGCGACCGAGGAGCAGGCGGCAGCACGGGACGCCTTCACTGCCGGCCATGACCTTGCTCTGGTGGCCGGCGCGGGTACGGGGAAGACGTCGACGCTGGTGATGATGGGGGCGGCGTCACGCCGGCGGGGCATGTACATCGCGTTCAACAAGCCCATCGCGGTGGAGGCCAAGGCCCGGTTCGGATCCAACGTCCACTGCAGCACCTCGCACGGACTGGCCTACCGTGCGGTGGGAAACCGCTTCCAGACCCGCCTGGAGGCCACACGGCACATGCCTCTGTGGCGCACGGCGCAGCTCCTCAACCTGGACCGGGATCTCGCCGTCGGTAGCCGTCGTCTGAAAGCCACGACTCTCGCCCACCTCGTGATGGAGATGGTGAAGCACTTCTGCTACTCCACCGACGAACAGGTCACCGCCCGCCACCTGGGCACGGTCAACGGGCTCGATGACGCCGGGCAGCAGTACGTCGTACAAGGACTCCTGCCCCGGGCGCGGTGGGCATGGGACGACATCTGCTCCGTGAACGGCACCCTGCCCTTCACACACGATCACTACCTGAAAATGTGGGCGCTCACCCGCCCCAAGCTGCGCGCCGACTACATCCTGCTGGACGAGGCACAGGACACCAACCCGGTCCTCGAAGAGATCTTCCTCGCCCAACAGGCCCAGCGCGTCTGCGTGGGAGACCCCTCCCAGCAGATCTACGAATGGCGCCACGCCAAGGACATCATGAGCGGCTTCCCCGGCGCGCGAATGGAACTCACCCAGTCCTTCCGGTTCGGGCCGCCCATCGCGGACGTCGCCAACCACTGGCTGCGCGCGGCGACATCGAGCATGCAGCTCACCGGTCACGCCACGGAACCGTCCGAGCTGACCGAGGTGGACATCCCCGACGCGGTTTTGTGCCGGGGCAATGCCGACGCCCTCGCCGAAGTCCTGCGCTTCCTGGACCGGAAGGTGCCCGTCGCCCTGGTGGGCGGTGGAAAGCCACTGCTGAGCATCGCGAAGGCGGCCATCGACCTCCAGGCCGGGCGACGCACCTCGCACCATGACCTCGCCCTCTTCTCCTCCTGGGGCGAGGTCCAGGAGTACGCGGAACAGGACTCCGCCGCCGCCGACCTGAAGGCGATCGTCGACATGGTCGACACCTACGGGCCCCACCAGATCATCCGCACAGTCCAGCAGATGAGCGACGAGGACCAGGCCCGCGTCGTCGTCTCCACCGTGCACAAGGCCAAGGGCCGCGAATGGAACCGTGTCCGCATCGGCCCCGGCTTCACCCCACCCGATGACAACGGAGCAGTGCATCCCGCCCTCGCACGCCTCGTCTATGTGGCCGTTACCCGAGCCCGCACCCAGCTCGACACTGCCGGCATCAAGCGGCTGCAGACCCGCTTCACCACCGCGACTGCGAACACCACCCCCGAAGGCATTCCGCTGGCACAGCTGCCCCTGACCGGACAGCTCAAGTACCCACGCTCTCCAATGTCCACGTTCCTGGCCCGGCACCTGCCCCACCCCGAACGTGTCATCGCCTCCTACAGCAGGCACATCCAGGGCCTTCCGCACCCCGTCCAGCCCCTGAACGAACGCCGCCCCGATTACGCCGCCCTCGGCCACACCATCGACTACCGGCTGCGCCTGGTCCTGGGCTCCGACCCGGGCCCCGCCGCGCAGGCAGGCATCGACCTCATCGGCAGCAGCCACCCCATCGAAGGAGCACCCGCCACAGCGGTCCGCGAGAACCTCTACATGCTTGGCAGCGGCGTTCTGCAACGCCTCCGCGGCCACCTAACAGACGCTACCCGCCGCCTCGACGACGAGGAATTGACCAGACTCTGCTTCGTCACCAGCTTCTTCGAAGCCATCTACCGCAACGGCACCTTCCCCCGCAAACGCAACCTCCTCACCCTGGTCGACTCCCACACCACCATCAACGGCCTGATCAGTGCCGTACCCGCCTACGTCCTCGAAGACATCGCCGAGCAGATGAACCTCGCCGAAAAGCCCTTCGCGCCCCTGCGCGACCTTCCCGCACACCAACGAGTATGCGGACCGACGTTCACCGGCAGCACCGACGTCCATGCCGACGCTGACTTCATCACTGGTGGCTTCCTTATCGACTGCAAGGCCACCACTCGGCCCCACCGCCTGGGCAAAGACGAGGTACAACAGCTCGCCGGCTACCTCCTCCTCGACTACGACAACCAATACGACATCCACGACCTTGGCCTCTACCTCGCCAGGCAAGGCTCCCTGATCCGCTGGAGCGTCCCCGAATTCCTCACCACCATGGGCGCCAGCACCCCGCTCCCGCAGCTGCGCGCGGCACTACGCAAGCACCTACGCGTCTTCCGCTCCAACAACCGGGGCTGACGCCCTGGCAGAGCAAAGACTTCAACGGAGCTGGGGCAAGTCGGCAGGACCCTAGGCCGGGCCTGGCCCCAGCCGTGGTGTGGCTGGTGAGTAGGACTGCGTATCCGTCGTGCTTTTGAGTCAATGCGTGGTGTGGTCGTCTTCATGGGTCTTGTGGTTTCGGTTGTCTCGCATGTTGATGGGTACTGCTTTCGGTGTGTTGGTTGGGAGCATCCGGTTTATGTGGGTGCGGTTGGAGTCGGTGGTTGTTGGGTGTTCGGCGTTGATTGGGGCCGGGGTGACGATTCGATGAGGCATCGTGGTGAGTGTGCCGTCGGCCGGGTCTATCCGGTCATGCTCGAAGCCGGTGTGGCGGGGAGGGGTGGTGATGCGATGGACAGTTCCGTTCTACGATTTCGATGGCGAAGCTGCTTGGTGATGGTTGGCATTTGGTTTTCAGTGGTCGGTGTTTTGTTTTCAGTGCTGGGTTATGCCTGGTGGTGGTGGGTTGGTTGGTCGTTTGCTGAAGGC
>NZ_JBVJAM010000024.1:0-1851 GCF_055590565.1 Streptomyces sp. NPDC041814
AACACAGTGGACGCGAGCAACTGAGGACAAGCCCTCGGCCTATTAGTACCAGTCAGCTCCACCCGTTACCGGGCTTCCACATCTGGCCTATCAACCCAGTCGTCTACTGGGAGCCTTAACCCTTCAAGAGGGTGGGAATACTCATCTCGAAGCAGGCTTCCCGCTTAGATGCTTTCAGCGGTTATCCTTTCCGAACGTAGCCAACCAGCCATGCCCTTGGCAGAACAACTGGCACACCAGAGGTTCGTCCGTCCCGGTCCTCTCGTACTAGGGACAGCCCTTCTCAATATTCCTACGCGCACAGCGGATAGGGACCGAACTGTCTCACGACGTTCTAAACCCAGCTCGCGTACCGCTTTAATGGGCGAACAGCCCAACCCTTGGGACCGACTCCAGCCCCAGGATGCGACGAGCCGACATCGAGGTGCCAAACCATCCCGTCGATATGGACTCTTGGGGAAGATCAGCCTGTTATCCCCGGGGTACCTTTTATCCGTTGAGCGACAGCGCTTCCACAAGCCACTGCCGGATCACTAGTCCCGACTTTCGTCCCTGCTCGACCCGTCGGTCTCACAGTCAAGCTCCCTTGTGCACTTACACTCAACACCTGATTGCCAACCAGGCTGAGGGAACCTTTGGGCGCCTCCGTTACTCTTTAGGAGGCAACCGCCCCAGTTAAACTACCCATCAGACACTGTCCCTGATCCGGATCACGGACCCAGGTTAGACATCCAGCACGACCAGAGTGGTATTTCAACGACGACTCCACAACCACTGGCGTGGCCGCTTCAAAGTCTCCCACCTATCCTACACAAGCCGAACCGAACACCAATATCAAACTATAGTAAAGGTCCCGGGGTCTTTCCGTCCTGCTGCGCGAAACGAGCATCTTTACTCGTAGTGCAATTTCACCGGGCCTATGGTTGAGACAGTCGAGAAGTCGTTACGCCATTCGTGCAGGTCGGAACTTACCCGACAAGGAATTTCGCTACCTTAGGATGGTTATAGTTACCACCGCCGTTTACTGGCGCTTAAGTTCTCAGCTTCGCCACCCCGAAGAGCAGCTAACCGGTCCCCTTAACGTTCCAGCACCGGGCAGGCGTCAGTCCGTATACATCGCCTTACGGCTTCGCACGGACCTGTGTTTTTAGTAAACAGTCGCTTCTCGCTGGTCTCTGCGGCCACCCCCAGCTCACCGAGTAAATCGGATCACCAGTGATGGCCCCCCTTCTCCCGAAGTTACGGGGGCATTTTGCCGAGTTCCTTAACCATAGTTCACCCGAACGCCTCGGTATTCTCTACCTGACCACCTGAGTCGGTTTAGGGTACGGGCCGCCATGAAACTCGCTAGAGGCTTTTCTCGACAGCATAGGATCATCCACTTCACCACAATCGGCTCGGCATCAGGTCTCAGCCTTAACGTGTGACGGATTTGCCTACCACACGGCCTACACCCTTACCCCGGGACAACCACCGCCCGGGCTGGACTACCTTCCTGCGTCACCCCATCGCTTACCTACTACAAGTCTGGTTCGTCGGCTCCACCACTACCCTCAACTCCGAAGAGATCGGGCCGGCTTCACGGACTTAGCATCGCCTGATTCAGTACTGGGCGTTTCAAAGCGGGTACCGGAATATCAACCGGTTGTCCATCGACTACGCCTGTCGGCCTCGCCTTAGGTCCCGACTTACCCTGGGCAGATCAGCTTGACCCAGGAACCCTTAGTCAATCGGCGCACACGTTTCTCACGTGTGTATCGCTACTCATGCCTGCATTCTCACTCGTGAACCGTCCACAACTCGCTTCCGCGGCTGCTTCACCCGGCACACGACGCTCCCCTACCCATCCCA
>NZ_JBVJAM010000024.1:1947-4446 GCF_055590565.1 Streptomyces sp. NPDC041814
TCCGACGCTCCCACGGCTTGTAGGCACACGGTTTCAGGTACTATTTCACTCCGCTCCCGCGGTACTTTTCACCATTCCCTCACGGTACTATCCGCTATCGGTCACCAGGGAATATTTAGGCTTAACGGGTGGTCCCGCCAGATTCACACGGGATTTCTCGGGCCCCGTGCTACTTGGGTGTCTCTCAAACGAGCCGCTAATGTTTCAGCTACGGGGGTCTTACCCTCTACGCCGGACCTTTCGCATGTCCTTCGCCTACATCAACGGTTTCTGACTCGTCTCACGGCCGGCAGACCATGAAAGAGAGATCCCACAACCCCGCATGCGCAACCCCTGCCGGGTATCACACGCATACGGTTTGGCCTCATCCAGTTTCGCTCGCCACTACTCCCGGAATCACGGTTGTTTTCTCTTCCTGAGGGTACTGAGATGTTTCACTTCCCCTCGTTCCCTCCACACTGCCTATGTGTTCAGCAGCGGGTGACAGCCCATGACGACTGCCGGGTTTCCCCATTCGGACACCCCCGGATCAAAGCTCGGTTGACAGCTCCCCGGGGCCTATCGTGGCCTCCCACGTCCTTCATCGGTTCCTGGTGCCAAGGCATCCACCGTGCGCCCTTAAAAACTTGGCCACAGATGCTCGCGTCCACTGTGCAGTTCTCAAACAACGACCAGCCACCCACCACCCCACCCTCACGGGCGAGTTCACTGGGGCCGGCAACCGAAGGACGACCATGACGGCCGTACCTTCAGATACCCAACAGCGTGCCCGACCCGACCAATCATTCCCACGTTCCACGCCGAAGCAGTACTAGTGACAACAACTTGCCGTGCCGAGTAGTCAACGTTCCACCCATGAGCTACCAGCACCGAACATTCGCCGGTGTTCTGGCCTCTGACCAAGCTTTGCTCGGTAAGAAGTGCTCCTTAGAAAGGAGGTGATCCAGCCGCACCTTCCGGTACGGCTACCTTGTTACGACTTCGTCCCAATCGCCAGTCCCACCTTCGACAGCTCCCTCCCACAAGGGGTTGGGCCACCGGCTTCGGGTGTTACCGACTTTCGTGACGTGACGGGCGGTGTGTACAAGGCCCGGGAACGTATTCACCGCAGCAATGCTGATCTGCGATTACTAGCAACTCCGACTTCATGGGGTCGAGTTGCAGACCCCAATCCGAACTGAGACCGGCTTTTTGAGATTCGCTCCGCCTCGCGGCATCGCAGCTCATTGTACCGGCCATTGTAGCACGTGTGCAGCCCAAGACATAAGGGGCATGATGACTTGACGTCGTCCCCACCTTCCTCCGAGTTGACCCCGGCAGTCTCCTGTGAGTCCCCATCACCCCGAAGGGCATGCTGGCAACACAGAACAAGGGTTGCGCTCGTTGCGGGACTTAACCCAACATCTCACGACACGAGCTGACGACAGCCATGCACCACCTGTACACCGACCACAAGGGGGGCACCATCTCTGATGCTTTCCGGTGTATGTCAAGCCTTGGTAAGGTTCTTCGCGTTGCGTCGAATTAAGCCACATGCTCCGCTGCTTGTGCGGGCCCCCGTCAATTCCTTTGAGTTTTAGCCTTGCGGCCGTACTCCCCAGGCGGGGAACTTAATGCGTTAGCTGCGGCACCGACGACGTGGAATGTCGCCAACACCTAGTTCCCAACGTTTACGGCGTGGACTACCAGGGTATCTAATCCTGTTCGCTCCCCACGCTTTCGCTCCTCAGCGTCAGTAATGGCCCAGAGATCCGCCTTCGCCACCGGTGTTCCTCCTGATATCTGCGCATTTCACCGCTACACCAGGAATTCCGATCTCCCCTACCACACTCTAGCCTGCCCGTATCGACTGCAGACCCGGGGTTAAGCCCCGGGCTTTCACAACCGACGTGACAAGCCGCCTACGAGCTCTTTACGCCCAATAATTCCGGACAACGCTTGCGCCCTACGTATTACCGCGGCTGCTGGCACGTAGTTAGCCGGCGCTTCTTCTGCAGGTACCGTCACTTTCGCTTCTTCCCTGCTGAAAGAGGTTTACAACCCGAAGGCCGTCATCCCTCACGCGGCGTCGCTGCATCAGGCTTTCGCCCATTGTGCAATATTCCCCACTGCTGCCTCCCGTAGGAGTCTGGGCCGTGTCTCAGTCCCAGTGTGGCCGGTCGCCCTCTCAGGCCGGCTACCCGTCGTCGCCTTGGTAGGCCATTACCCCACCAACTAGCTGATAGGCCGCGGGCTCATCCTTCACCGCCGGAGCTTTCAACCTTCTCCCAGGAGAGAGAAAGTATTATCCGGTATTAGACCCCGTTTCCAGGGCTTGTCCCAGAGTGAAGGGCAGATTGCCCACGTGTTACTCACCCGTTCGCCACTAATCCACCCCGAAGGGCTTCATCGTTCGACTTGCATGTGTTAAGCACGCCGCCAGCGTTCGTCCTGAGCCAGGATCAAACTCTCCGTGAATGTTTTCCCGTAATCGGGAGACACATCACGAGAGCGGAACAA
>NZ_JBVJAM010000025.1:0-4334 GCF_055590565.1 Streptomyces sp. NPDC041814
AGGTGTTCTGCGAACACGGGTGAGGTGGTGAGGAGTTCGCGGGCCATGCCCTCCCATTGGGAGCCCTGGCCCGGGAACACGAACACCGTCCTCCCATGATCCGTGACCGTCCCGCGCACCGCGTCCGCACCGACCGCGCCCCGTTCCAGCCCGGCCAGGTTCTCCAGCAGCCGTGTCCGGTCCGGTGCCACGACGACCGCGCGGTGGGCGAGCCCGGCCCTGCCGGTGGCCAGCGCCTTCGCCACCGGGGCGGGGTCCGCTTCCGGGTGGTTCACGAGGTGGCCGCGCAACTGTCCGGCCTGGGCCGCCAGGGCCTCGGCGGTGTGCCCGTGCAGCAGCCACGGCAGCGAAGCGGGGGCTTCGGCCGTCGCGCCACCGGCGGACACCGGCTCGGGCGCCTCCTCCAGCACCACATGCGCGTTGGTGCCGCTCATGCCGAACCCGGAGACCCCGGCCCGGCGCGGCCGGTCGCCCGGCGCCCACTCCCGGGCCTCGGTGAGCAGGCGTACGGCTCCGGCCTCCCAGTCGATGTGCGGGGACGGTTCGTCCACGTGCAGGGTCTTCGGCAGCAGCCCGTACCGCATGGCCTGCACCATCTTGATGATGCCGCCGACACCGGCGGCGGCCTGGGTGTGCCCGATGTTGGACTTCAACGAGCCCAGCCACAGCGGCTGTTCGTCCGGCCGGTCCTGCCCGTACGTCGCGATCAGCGCCTGCGCCTCGATCGGGTCGCCCAGCCTCGTCCCGGTGCCGTGGGCCTCCATGGCGTCCACGTCGGCGGGCGTCAGCCCCGCGTCGGCGAGGGCCTGGCGGATCACCCGCTGCTGGGAGGGTCCGTTGGGCGCGGTGAGTCCGTTGCTGGCGCCGTCCTGGTTGGTGGCTGTGCCCCGCACGACCGCGAGCACTTCGTGGCCGTTGCGCCGCGCGTCCGACAGCCGCTCCACCAGGAGCAGGCCCACGCCCTCTCCGAAGGCCGTCCCGTCCGCTCCGGCCGCGAAGACCTTGCACCGCCCGTCCGGGGCCAGCCCGCGCTGCCGGCTGAAGCCGATGAAGATGTCGGGGTTGGCGAGGACGGTCGCCCCGCCCGCCAGCGCGAGGTCGCACTCGCCCCGGCGCAGCGACTGCACCGCCAGATGCAGCGCCACCAGCGACGACGAGCAGGCCGTGTCCACCGTCACGGCGGGCCCTTCGAGGCCGAGCGTGTAGGCGATCCGGCCCGAGGCGATGCTGCCCGCACTGCCGATGCCGAGATACCCCTCCATGTCGGCCGGGAGCTTCACCCGGGCCCCGTAGTCCGTGTAGACCACGCCGGCGAACACCCCGGTCCGCGAGCCCCGCAATGACGTCGGATCGATGCCCGCCCGCTCGAACGCCTCCCAGGCGCTCTCCAGGAGCAACCGCTGCTGCGGGTCCATGCTCGTCGCCTCACGCGGGCTGATCCCGAAGAACCCCGGGTCGAACAGGTCCGCGTCGTGCAGGAAGCCTCCTTCGCGCGCGTACGAGGTCCCCGGGTGCGCCGGGTCCGGATCGAAGAGGCGTTCGAGGTCCCAGCCCCGGTTGCCGGGGAACGGCGAGATGACGTCGCTCTCCGACGCGACGACCTGCCACAGGTCTTCCGGGGTCCGCACCCCGCCCGGGTAGCGGCAGGCCATCGACACGATCGCGATGGGCTCGCCGTCCTGGACCTCGGCCCGCCGGCCGGCCGGAGCCGCCCGGTCCGCGGCGCCTTCGCCCAGCAGCTGATCGCGCACGTGGGCGGCGAGGGCGGCGGGGGACGGGTGGTCGAAGACGAGGGTCGCGGGCAGCCGCAGCCCCGTCACCGTGTTGAGCCGGTTGCGCAGCTCGACGGCCGTCAGGGAGTCGAATCCGAGGTCCTTGAAGGCGCGCGAGGCATCCACGGTGTCCCCGGCCGTGTGCCGCAGCACCCCCGCCACCTGCTCGCCCACCAACTCGACGAGTGCCCGCAGCTGTTCCCGCTGCGGCCGGCCCGCGAGGGCCGCGACGAGCGATCCGGCCGCGGCGGCAGCCGCTCCGGCGGCTGTTCGCACCGTACGGACCAGGGAGCGCAGCACGGGCGGCAGCAGCCCCGTCCCGGCCTGCGCGGTGAGCGCGGCCCGGTCCAGGCGGGCGGCCAGCAGCACGGGGCGGGAGGCCGAGCGCAACGCGAGCCCCAGCGCGGCGGCCACCTGGTCGCCGTCGAACCGGCCGAGGCCGTGGAACGCGGTGTCCCTGGGACCCCAGGAGACGGAGACCCCGGGCAGCCCGAGCGCCATGCGGTGCTGCGCGAGCGCGTCGAGATAGGTGCCGGTTGCGGCGGCCCCCCCGCGCCCCGTACCACCGAGCGCCGATGAGGCGTCGGGCGAGAGGAGCACGAACGCGGCCAGGTCGAGCCCGAGGGTCAGCTCGTGCAGATTCCAGGCCGCCGCCCCGGCGGTGCGCAGACCGTCCGCGAACTCCTCGTGCGAGATGGAGAGCAGCACCGAGGGCTCGGGTGCGGCCGGTGCGTGGAAGACGGCACCGACCCGGTGACCGGCCAGCGCACCGGCCAGGAACTCCCGGTCCGACGCGTCGCCCTCCGCCACCACCGCCTCGGCGCCCAGTGCCTCAAGCCTCGCCGCCAGCCCCGGGGCGGGCGAGAGGAGCAGCAGGCGGCGGGCGCCGAGACCGGTGACGGCGTGGACGGCGGCGACCGGGGCGAGGTCTCCCGCGCCGGATACGACGACCGTCGCGCCCTCGGGCAGCACGGGAGACCCGCCCGTGTCACCCGGCTCGGCCGCGGCCAGCCTCGGTACGCGTATCTCTCCGTTGCGCAGGGCAAGCTGGGGCTCACCGGCGGCGAGGGCGGCCGGCAGCGCGGTAAGTGATGCGGGATCGGCGTCCAGGTCGACCAGGGTGATCCGGCCGGGGTTCTCCGCCTGGGCGACGCGGACCAGCCCCCACACCGGCGAGGGAACCAGATCCTGTACGTCGTCGGGGCCGGTGGTGACGGCGTGCCGGGTCAGCACAACGAGATGCGTGTCGCTGTTCGCCTCGTCGCCGGTCCGGGTCCGGAGCACGGGCAGCAGTTCGCTCGCCGACGAGGCGTGCAGCAGCACCAGGCCGGGTGCGGCCCCCGCCTGCGGCGTGGGCTCGTAGGGGACGTGGGCGGTGGCGCCGAAGGCGTCGCGCAATTCGGCGGCGGGCTCGGCGGAAGACGTCCACCCGGTGTACGGCAGGGCGGCCGTCCCGTCAGCGGGCATCGCCCGCCACTCGGTGCGCAGCAGCCAGTCGTGGCGCGCCCGGTCAGCCCGGCCCAGGACCCCGGTCGTCGGCGGGCGCAGGACGACCGAGTCCACGGAGGCGACCGGGGCGCCGGTCGGGTCGGCCAGCAGGACGGCGAAGCCCTCCCCGCGCCGGGACACCCGCACCCGCAGACCGCCCGCCCCCACCGCGTACAGGCTCACCCCGCTCCACACGGCCGGTTCCAGCAGTTCGTCGTCGCGCGCGAGCCCCGTCGCCTGCACGGCCGCCGTCAGGAGGGCCGGATGCAGCCCGTACCGCCCGGCATCGGCCGCGACACCCTCCGGTGCGGAAACCTCGGCGAACAGCTCGTCGCCGTGACGCCACAGCCGGGAGAGCCCCTGGAAGGCGGGGCCGAGCCCGTACCCCAGCGCTTCGAGCCGCTCGTACACCTCGCCGGTGTCCACGGCGGTCGTCCCGGCCGGCGGCCAGGACGTCAGCGGCTCGGGTTCGGGTCCTGGCCCAGGGGCCAGCAGGCCGGTGACATGGCTGGTCCAGGGCCGGTGCAGGGCTTGGTCATCGTCCACGTCCTCGTACGCCCGCGTGTGCAGGGTCAGCTCCCGGCGCCCGTCGTCGCGCGGCGGCCCCGCTGTGACCTGCACGTCCACACCACCGTTGGCGGGGAACACCACCGGTGTGCCGACCGCCAGCTCCTCGACCGCGAGATCACCCAGCAACCTGCCTGCCTCGCCAGCCAGTTCGACGGCGGCAGCGGGCGGCAGGACGGGCACCCCCTCGATGGTGTGGTCGGCGAGCCAGGGGTGGGTGCGCAGGGATATCCGCCCGGTGAGCAGGAGTGCGTCGCCCTGGGCGAGCGTGGTGGCGGCCGTCAGCAGGGGGTGCTGCGTGGTGTGCAGGCCGAGACTTTCCGGATCGCCGTCCGTCGCGGCGTCCTCCAGCCAGTAACTCCGGTGCTGGAACGGGTACGTCGGCAGATCGTGCGGGGTGTCCGTGACTTCCGGGAGAGCGGGTGTCCAGTCGACGGGGAGGCCGTGGGTGTGGAGGTGGGCGAGGGAGTGGTGGAAGCGGGTGAGGGTGCCTTCGTCGCGGCGGAG